>NZ_JAMYQL010000001.1:0-586322 GCF_040320865.1 Mesorhizobium sp. M0598
GATGGATGCGTAGGGACGGTCATCGGATGCTCCTCTCAAGCTGAAGGTTGACACTTCATGCTCGGAGGCCGATGGCCGTCCGTCACCCCTGATCGATTAAAGCCTCACCGACGCTGCCAACGAAGCTCACGCCTCAACCCCGCGCCCCTCCCGCGAGCGGGTTCGTTCCCTGGCGCAAAACAGACTTAGCCCCAGCCTGATGAGCGGTGCTTTCTCAGTGTGAGTTCGTCCCCGCTCACACCGCCACCCTCCCCTGCTCCGCCTCCGCCGCATTCGGATCGCCCGGCGCCGTCGCCCAGGCCAGCTCCACCAGCGTCACTGTCCGCCGTCCGACCCCGTCGAGCTGGCAGACGATCAGCCCCTGTTCCTCGATATAGCTCAGCAGGCGCCGGGCGCGGCGTAGCGAGTGCGAGCCGTAGGCGCGGGCGATTGCCGCGTCGCTCGGGCAGGGCCAGCCCTCCTTGGCGGCGCGAGCGATCATCATGAACACGCCTTGCATGTCCTCGGGCAGCAGCGAGGCGCGCGCCGAGACGTCCTGCCAGGCGTCGTCGCCTGCCATGTCGGAGCCGAGGCCGGCGCGGGCGCGGGTCAGCATGCGGCGGAACTCGGGCAGGTCCGGCACGACCGAGGCGAGGCCCTCGATGCGGCAGCGGACCACGAACTCCTGATAAAGCACGCCGATGACCCGGAAGCCGGCATCGGGTTGCGCCAGCGCGGCGCGCAGCACCCGGTCGACGCGCTCGCGCCGCTCCGCCAAATCCTCGGCGCTGATCGGCGGCTCCACCGGTTCGGGGCGGATTTCCAGCGCCGCCGATTTTGCTGCCATCAGCTGATCGAGCAGGTCCGGCGACGAGCGGCGCTGCGGCCGCACGGTTTCCGGCGGCGGCGCCGCCAGGATGATCGCGCGGGCATCCTCCAACGCCGCTTCCGGCAGCGGCATCAGGCGCGGGGTCGCATTGCGTGGACTCGTATCCGTCGGGCCGATGCGCAAGCCGAGCGGACGGCGCGACAGCGCCGGGCCGAGCGCCATGAATTGCCCGCGCTCCAGGTCGCGAAAAGCCTCGGCCTGGCGGCGCTCCATGCCGAGAAGGTCGGCGGCACGCGCCATGTCGATATCGAGAAAAGTCCGACCCATGAGGAAATTGGAAGCCTCGGCGGCGACGTTCTTGGCAAGCTTGGCCAGCCGCTGGGTGGCGATGATGCCGGCCAGCCCGCGTTTGCGGCCGCGGCACATCAGATTGGTCATGGCGCCGAGCGAGAGCTTGCGTGCCTCGTCCGAAACCTCGCCGGCGACGGCCGGCGCGAACAGCTGCGCCTCGTCCACCACCACCAGCATCGGGTACCAGTGGTCGCGGGCGACCTCGAAAAGCCCGCCGAGGAAGGCGGCGGCGCGCCGCATCTGGTTCTCGGCGTCGAGCCCCTCGAGATTGAGCACCGTGGAGACGCGGTGGATGCGCGCCCGCTCGCCGGCGCTCTGCAGGCCGCGCTCGGTATGCTCCTCGGCGTCGATCACCAGATGGCCAAAACGGTCGCCCAGCGTCACGAAGTCGCCTTCGGGGTCGATGATGGTCTGCTGCACCCAGGGCGCGCTCTGCTCCAAGAGCCGGCGCAGCAGGTGGGACTTGCCGGAGCCCGAATTGCCCTGCACCAGAAGCCGCGTCGCCAGCAGTTCCTCAAGATCCAGCGCCGCCGGGGCGCCTGCGCTCGTCTGGCCCATCTCGATCGCAACGGTCATGTCTCGACTCTCCTTGCGGAGAGGCTTATCAACCGCATCACAGCCCGTCGAGCGCGCCATGGCCGGCGCTCCGTGTTGCGCACAGGCTGGATGTCGCGGACGATCGAGGATACGGAACGTACCGTTTCGATTCGATGAGGCTTGTCTCTTCAGGTCGAAAACCGGTACCCGCCTTTCACCGGCTGGGCCTGCCTGGCTTTCTGCGAGCCGGCGCGCGCGGCCGCCGCTAGAATGCTCTCCACCAGATCCTTTTCGCGCAGCGGTTTGCCGAGCAGCGGCACGTCGGGGGGCCGGTCGGCGATCGCGTCGGCATCGGCATATCCCGTTATCATCACCGCCGGCCAATCGGCCCGCAGATTGCGGGCGAACCGAATGACCTCCAGGCCCGAGACGAGCGGCATGGCAAAATCGGTGACGATGACATCGAAATCGTACGGCGCCCGCTCGATCATCGCCAGCGCTTCCGCACCGCCCCCGGCACAGGTCACCGCAAAGCCGTGTTGGCGAAGCGATTGCGCCGTCAGTTCCCGTAGTACATTGCTGTCGTCGATCAGCAGGACCGATGGATAGTCCTCGCCGGCATTCACGACGGTGTCGTCGGCATCGGATTTCTCGGGGATTTCGACCGGGCGCTCGATTGAACGCGGCAGCCAGAGCTGGACGGATGTTCCACTGCCGACGGTGCTTTCAATGCGAAGCGTGCCGCCCGATTGCTTGACGAAACCATGCACCGTGCTCAGACCGAGGCCAGTGCCTTTGCCGACCGGTTTTGTGGTGAAGAACGGTTCGACGACCTTGGCGAGAATGTCAGCCGGTATGCCCGACCCCGTGTCCTTGACCGTGACCACGACATAGTCGCCCGCCGAAATATCCTCGGCTGCACTGCGTAGCGTTCGATTTTGCGCCTCCACGATTATCGTGCCGCCGGACGGCATGGCATCGCGCGCGTTGAAGACCAGGTTCATCAGCGCGAGCTCCAGCTGGCTGGCATCGACATGCGCCGGCCACACAGTGTCGTCGACAAGCCAATCGAAACGGATCAGGCCGCCCAGGACCGGGGCCACCAACCCGTTCATTGTATCGCCGAGCGCGGCGAGGCGCACGGCCTGCGGCCTCAGCGTCTGGCGGCGCGAGAAGGCAAGCATGCGGTTGACGAGCTCGGCGCCTTGTTTTGCCGACCGGCGTGTCAGTTCCAGAACCTGCCTGGTCTGTCCGTCGAACTCGGCATGGCGCTCGAGCAATCCCAATCCGCTGAGAATTGCGGCAAGCAGATTGTTGAAATCATGCGCCAGGCCGCCGGTAAGCTTGCCGATCGCGTCGAGGCGCTGCGACTGCAGCAGCTGGTCCTCAAGCTCGCGCCGCTCGGTAACGTCCAGCAATGTGCCGAGGATCTCGGGCTTCCGGCCGTCGGAGCCATTCGACAGGACGCCCTGGTCGAGAAAAATCCGGTAATTGCCGTCGGCGCATTGCCAGCGGAATTCGCAGGTGTAGGAGCCGGTGGCCTTGGCTGCGAGCAGGACCTCCCTCACTCTCGGCAGATCGTCGGGATGAACGCGGCTCAGGCCGAAGCCTGGATCGGCGGTCAGCCGTTCCGCAGGAAAGCCGGTCAGGCGTTCGACCCCTTCGGTGACAAAGCTGGCGCCGAACGGCGGCTCCGCCGCCCTTGCGTGGAAGCAGACCGGAAGAGAGCTCAAAATGGCATGCTGCCGCTCCTGTGCGCTGCGCAGCGCCCGCTCGGCCTCGAGCTTTTCCTTCTGCGCTTGCAGTGCCTGGGCCAGCAGCCGTTGCTCGGCAGCCGCCTTTTGCTGGATTTCGAGCGTCTTCTCATGAAGTTCCACGAACACGGCAACCTTGGAACGCAGCATGGCCGGGTCGAAAGGCTTGAACACGTAATCCACCGCGCCGGCGTCGTAGCCGCGCAGCATGTGCGCGTCTTCCTTGTTGATGGCGGTGAGAAAAATTATCGGCGTTCGCCTGGATTGCTCGCGCTGGCGGATCAATCCCGCGGTCTCGTAGCCATCCAGCCGGGGCATCAGCACGTCCAGCAGGATGACCGCGAAATCCTCCTTCAGCAGTGCGCGCAACGCCTCTTCGCCCGACTGCACGCAAACGACTTCACCGATAGGGGCCAGAACCTCGCCGATCGCCAGCAGATTGCGCTCATCGTCATCCACGGCCAGGATGCGCGCCTTTGCCGGCCCCGCTGCCGGCGCCATGACCTCCAGCTTCCTTGCTCCGTTTCTCGACAGCTTCTGCATCGAGCGGCCGTCAGTTCACTGCCATGAGCGTCTTTTCCGGACCATGGACACGGGATCGCGAACGGCCGATCCAGACACGCAGCAATGCCAACAGAAGATCGAGGTCGACAGGCTTGGCGATGTAGTCGGAGGCGCCGGCGTCGAGGCACTTCTGCCGGTCGCCCTTCATTGCCTTGGCTGTGACCGAGATCAACGGGATATGGGCGATCGCCGGCATGCTGCGGATCTGCCGCATCGTCTCGTAGCCATCCATTTCCGGCATCATGATATCGATCAGTGCCGCATCGATGTCCGGGCTCTGCTCCAGAAGCGCGATACCTTCCCGGCCGCGCTCCGCATGCAGCACCTGGATGTCATAGGTCTCGAGAACGCTGGTAAGCGAATAGATGTTGCGGATGTCGTCGTCGACGATGAGGACCTTTGCGCCGGCGAGGTCGAATTTGTCCGGCTGTTCGGCTGCCGCACCATCGTTTTCGTGGCCTCGCCCGGGGAGTGTTGCCGACATCAGGAGAGCCAGCTGCGCGAAATTCTCCGCCCGCGGAACATCCACCAATGCCGGATGCAAGGCGAGCGACTGTTGCAGCGCTTCCGGATGAGGCGCAAAGAACAGCAGTCGCGACACCGACTGCCCGAACAGGACGGCAATCTCATCCAGCATCTGCGCGTTGTCCTTGGCCGAGCGGCCAAAGCCGAGCACAACGGCATCATAGTTGGCGATGCCGATTTCGTCCGCATTCGCCGCGACGCGGCCGATCGCCGTAACCGAGGTGACGCCGTCGCGGATCACCTCGATCAGCGAAAGGCGGCGCTCGGGATCGGGATCGGCAATCAGGACGCGGCTCTGGACGCGGAGCTTTCTGGAATGAATATCCTGGAAGACCTTCATCAGTTCGTCCGACGATACAGGCTTGGTTGAAATGCTGGATGCCCCCTTGCGGGCAAGCACCTCGATGTCTTCGGCGCCCGAGATGACATGAACGGGAATGTCCTTGGTTTTCGGGTCATGGCGAAGCAGATCGAACAACACCCAGCCGTCGATATCCGATAGTCCGAGATCGAACGTAATCGCGTCGGGAACCAGCTTGCGTGCCAAAGCCAGCGTGCCGGAGCCCGCAGTCGACAGGACGCCTTTCAGCCCGGCCGAACGTGCAAGGCCGAGCAGCAAACCGCCGAAGGTCGGGTCGTCCTCGACGATCAGCACGACCCGATCTTCAGACGAGATCGTGTCGCGGTCATCGAGCAATTCGGAGGACGGGGGGCTCGGCTGCGCTGTCGTCGCGGCCACTTCCATCGCCGGCAGCAACGCCGCTTGCGGGGCCAAGGCCATCCGGGGTCCGTCGAATGGAATGACCAGAGTGAACGTCGAACCCTTGCCCGGCGTGCTCTCGACCCGCAATTCGCCGCCGAGCAGCCGGGCAATCTCCCGGCTGATCGAGAGCCCAAGCCCGGTGCCGCCATATTTGCGGCTTGTGGTGCCATCGGCCTGCTGGAAGGCCTCGAAAATCAGCTTCTGCTTGTCCTGCGGAATACCGATGCCGGTATCGCTGACCATGATCGCGAGCGCCTCCATCGGTTGCACCGAGCCGTTGTGACGGCCCGTCTTTTCGGCTCGGAAATTCAAGCGAACCTCGCCTTGCGAGGTGAACTTGAAGGCGTTCGACAAAAGGTTGAGCACGATCTGCTGCAAGCGCTTCTCGTCGGTGCGGACGGTCTCCGGAAGCTCGGGGTCGACATTGATGGTGAAGCCAAGTCCCTTGTCGGTCGCCAACTGCCGGAAGGTTCGCTCCATATGCTGGCGAAGATGCACCACTGGCATATCGTTGATATCGATCGAGACGGTGCCCGATTCGATCTTCGACAGGTCGAGGATGTCGTTGATGAGGCTCAAGAGGTCGGTGCCGGCCGAATTGATGGTGCGCGCGAACTCGACCTGCTTGTCGTTGAGATTGCCCTGCTGGTTGGTTGCGAGCAGGTTTGAAAGGATGAGCAGCGAGTTCAGCGGCGTGCGCAGTTCGTGGCTCATATTGGCGAGGAATTCCGACTTGTATTTCGAGGTAAGCGCCAGCTGCTCGGCTTTCTCCTCCAGCGCCCGCCGCGCCATCTCGATTTCCAGGTTCTTGTTCTCCACCTGCTTCTTTTCGTTCTCGAGCAGCTGCGCCTTTTCCTGCAGCTCCTCATTGGTGGCGTGCAGCTCCTCCTGCTTCTTGGTCAGTTCGGTCTGACGCGCCTGCAATTCCGAGGTCAGCAGCTGCGACTGCTTGAGCAGGCCTTCGGTGCGCATGGTGGCGGCGATGGTGTTGAGAACGATGCCGACGGATTCCATCAGCTGGTTGAGGAACGACTGGTGCGTGTCGCGGAATTCGCTGAACGAGGCGAGTTCGATGACGGCCTTCACCTCGTCCTCGAACAGAGCCGGAAGAATGATCACGTTCGCCGGCGCGGCATTGCCAAGGCCGGAGGTAACGCGCAGGAAATTCGGCGGCACATTGTCCAGCATGATGGCGCGCTTGTCGGCGGCACTCTGCCCGACAAGGCCTTCGCGCAGATCGAGGCGTTGCTTGATGTCCGCCTTGCTTTCGGCGCCATAGGAGGCGGCGAGCTCCAGATAGAATTCATCCTCGTCGCGGTTGGTCACGTAGAACACGCCATATTGCGCATTCACAAGCGGGGCGAGTTCGGACATGATGAGGCGCGAGATCGTGGCCAGGTCGCGCTCGCCCTGCAGCATGCGCGAGAAGCGGGCGAGATTGGTCTTCAGCCAGTCCTGCTCGGCATTCTTCAGCGTCTGGTCCTTCAAATTGCGGATCATCTCGTTGATGTTGTCTTTCAGCGCCGCCACCTCGCCGGAGGCCTGGACGCTGATCGAGCGGGTCAGATCGCCCTTGGTCACCGCCGTCGACACCTCGGCGATGGCGCGCACCTGGGTGGTCAGGTTGGCCGCGAGCTGATTGACATTGTCGGTCAGGTCGCGCCAAAGGCCGGCAGCGCCGGGCACCCGGGCCTGGCCGCCGAGCTTGCCTTCGATGCCCACTTCGCGGGCGACGTTGGTCACCTGGTCGGCGAAGGTCGCCAGCGTCTCGATCATGCCATTGATGGTGTCGGCGAGCGAGGCGATCTCGCCCTTGGCATCGACCGTCAGCTTGCGCTTGAGATTGCCTTGCGCGACCGCGGTCACGACATCGGCGATGCCGCGCACCTGGTTGGTCAGGTTCGTCGCCATCAAGTTGACGTTGTCGGTCAGGTCCTTCCAGGTGCCGGCAACGCCCTCGACCCGCGCCTGGCCGCCGAGCTTGCCCTCGGTGCCGACCTCGCGGGCGACACGCGTCACTTCGCCGGCAAAGGAGTTCAGCTGGTCGACCATGGTGTTGATCGTCGATTTCAGCTCCAGGATCTCGCCCTTGACGTCGACGGTGATCTTCTTCGACAGGTCGCCGCGCGCCACAGCGGTGGTCACCTCGGCGATGTTGCGGACCTGGCCGGTCAGGTTCTCGGCCATCGAATTCACATTGTCGGTCAGATCCTTCCAGGTGCCGGCAACGCCGCGCACCTGCGCTTGGCCGCCGAGCTTGCCTTCGGTGCCGACCTCGCGCGCAACGCGCGTCACCTCCGAGGCAAAGGAATTCAGCTGGTCGACCATCGTATTGATGGTGTCCTTGAGCTCGAGGATCTCGCCGCGCACATCGACCGTGATCTTCTTCGACAGGTCGCCCAGCGCCACCGCAGTCGTCACCTCGGCGATGTTGCGCACCTGGCCGGTCAGGTTGGCGGCCATCGCATTGACATTGTCGGTCAAGTCCTTCCAGGTGCCGGCAACGCCGCGCACCTGCGCCTGGCCGCCGAGCTTGCCGTCCGAACCGACCTCGCGCGCCACGCGCGTCACCTCGGAAGCGAAGGAATTCAGCTGGTCGACCATCGTGTTGATGACGTCCTTGATCTGCAGGATCTCGCCCAGCGCATCGACGGTGATCTTCTGGGTCAAATCGCCGGTCGCAATTGCCGTCGCCACCTTGGAGACGTCGCGCAACTGCACGGTCAGATTTCCGGCCATGGCGTTGACGTTGTCGGTCAGGTCCTTCCAGGTGCCGCCGACACCCTCGACATGCGCCTGGCCGCCGAGCTTGCCTTCCGACCCCACTTCGCGCGCCACACGCGTCACTTCCGAGGCGAAGGAATTGAGCTGGTCGACCATCGTGTTGACGGTATCCTTGAGCTCCAGGATTTCGCCCTTGACGTCGACGGTGATCTTCTTCGACAGGTCGCCGCGGGCAACGGCGGTCGTCACCTCGGCGATGTTGCGAACCTGGCCGGTCAGGTTGGCGGCCATCAGGTTGACGTTATCGGTCAGGTCTTTCCAGGTGCCGCCGACCCCTTTCACCTCGGCCTGGCCGCCGAGCTTGCCTTCGGTTCCGACCTCGCGCGCCACACGCGTCACTTCCGAAGCGAAGGAATTGAGCTGGTCGACCATCGTGTTGATGGTGTCCTTGAGCTCGAGGATTTCGCCCTGCACGGCGACAGTGATCTTCTTCGACAAGTCGCCCGAAGCGACGGCGGTCGTCACCTCGGCGATGTTGCGGACCTGGCCGGTCAGGTTCTCGGCCATCGAATTGACGTTGTCGGTCAGGTCCTTCCAGGTGCCGGCGACGCCGCGCACCTGAGCCTGGCCGCCGAGCTTGCCCTCAGTGCCGACTTCGCGGGCGACACGCGTCACCTCGCCGGCAAATGAGTTCAGCTGGTCGACCATGGTGTTGATGGTCGATTTCAGTTCGAGGATCTCGCCCTTGACGTCGACCGTGATCTTCTTCGACAGGTCGCCAAGCGCCACAGCCGTCGTCACCTCGGCTATATTGCGCACCTGGCCGGTCAGGTTCTCGGCCATCAGGTTGACGTTGTCGGTCAGGTCCTTCCAGGTGCCGCCGACACCTTCGACGCGCGCCTGGCCGCCGAGCTTGCCTTCTGTACCGACTTCGCGCGCGACGCGCGTCACTTCCGAGGCGAAGGAATTGAGCTGGTCGACCATCGTGTTGATGGTGTTCTTGAGTTCGAGGATTTCGCCTTTCACGTCGACGGTAATCTTCTTCGACAGGTCGCCGGAAGCGACGGCGGTCGTCACCTCGGCGATGTTGCGCACCTGCCCGGTCAGGTTCGTCGCCATGGCGTTGACGTTGTCGGTCAGGTCCTTCCAGGTCCCGGCCACACCTTTCACGCGGGCCTGGCCGCCGAGCTTGCCTTCGGTGCCGACCTCGCGCGCCACGCGCGTCACTTCCGAGGCGAAGGAGGCCAGTTGCCCGACCATGGTGTTGACGATCTTGCCGATGCGCAGAAACTCGCCGCGCAGCTGCCGGCCGTCGATTTCGACCATCATCATCTGCGACAGGTCGCCTTTGGCGACCGCGCCGATGACGCGCGCCACTTCGGCCGTCGGCTGAACCATGTCCTCGATCAGATCGTTGACGGAACGGACGCTCGATTCCCAGCTGCCGGTGGCGTTGCGGACACGGCCGCGTTCGCCGATCCGGCCATCCTTGCCGACGACCTTGCTGAGGCGTTCGAACTCGCGCGTGACCTGATCGTTGAGTTCTACGATTTCGTTGAAGGTGTCGGCGATCTCGGAATCAAGGCCGGCGTAGACATTGTCGATACGAACGGAGAAATCACCGCTCCGAAAAGCCTTCAGCGCGTTCAGTATTTGACGGTGGTCCAATTGCCTTGTGGATGCAAGCACGCTCACAGCGCCCCTCCCAGCTCACGGATTTCTTGAATGTCCTAGTGAAACTGTCCCCTGCGGCCGACACAACTCCCCGCAAGCGCAACAACGCGGCGTGCTCCATTTGGTTCCAGACGAAATTGCCGCGATGCGGCCCGAATTTCGCGGCCGAATTCATGAAACGACGAACAACAAAGATCCATAGTGATTGTATCGATCACTATTTCTGTCCAACGGAACATCTCGAAAAAACTCTCGTTGGTATAGATCGCGATAGAGCGATGCAACTCGATGGAGACACTAAGATGATGAAAATTCTCTCTGCATCCCTACTTGCTATCGGCCTGGCCACATCTGCCATGGCACAATCCATGGGCTCCGGGACCAATAACGACCCCAATACCGGCGTCAACACAGGCACTTCCGGCGGCAACACCGGGACCGGCAGCGCAACTACCCCGAACACGATCGATCCGAACGCAACGAACGCCACCACGCCGCAGACAAACGGTATGGAGGACCGCTGTAAGGATACGGCGAGCAGCGATACCGACAACAATACCCCCAGCGGCGCCATGACGTCGGATATGCAGAACTGCAATAAGTAACGGAGTTTTGCTCAGCCCTCATTTCAGCCCGCTGCCTGGTCCAGACCGGTGCTCGCGGTTCAAACCACAGCCAGAAACATGCACAGACCGGGCAGGGGCTCATTACTTCTGAATGGATCGGCGAGCCCAAGCCGGGCGGCCGATTAACTAGTCTCAGCTAGGTTCTGCGACAGGCGGCGGCCAGCCCGGACGGGCGGGCGGCCGTTCTGCTGATTTTCGCGGAGAGAACTGGTGGAGCCAATCGGAATCGAACCGACGACCTCTTGAATGCCATTCAAGCGCTCTCCCAACTGAGCTATGGCCCCACTCCGGCAGTTCACCGGCGCCGTTTCCGGCGAAGAGATCCGGCGCGGGTTCTAGACCGCGCCGTTAGTGAAGGCGGCTTCTAACCCCGCCTTCAGTCAATATCAAGCCTTCAAGAACCGCTTTTTCTAGGCAGCGCCGCGAAAGCCGGCGAATGCGGTTCGCTCAGACTTCGTCGTCGTCTTCGCCGACGCCGATCATGTCGGCAACGTCGTCGTCTTCTTCCTCCTCGTCGGCGAGGAACGTGTCATCCTCGTCATCGCCAAGGTCAACGTCGTCTTCGTCAGCGCCGAGATCGGGAAGCTCGTCGGCCTTCGCGTCCTCGTCCGCCTCTTCGAGCGAGACGACCTCGACGCCCTCTTCCTCCTCGGCGTCCACTTCCTTCTCGGCAACTTCCTCTTCCTCCTCGAGGGCGGCGATCTTGCCTTCCTCGAAATAGGAGCGCGGATAGCTCTTGCCCGTGTAAGGCGAGACGATCGGGTCCTTGTTCAAGTCATAGAATTTTCGACCCGTCTCCGGGTCGATGCGTTTGGTGCCAAGTTCGGGTTTTGCCACAGCAAGCCTCGTCGATGAAAGTTTGGTCCCCTTAACCAGAGTTTACGGCGCTGTCAAAGCGAAAAGCCGGCGTCCCAAAAAGCTTGAATTCGAAGGCCTTCATACCAAGGGGATGACCATTTCGGTACGCCATGATAGGAGACCCCGCAAACCAGCAGAAAATGGCCGGCCGCCGGCGTTTCCAGGAAAGAACCATGTCGCACACTGCCGCCCCGAAGCAGGCCACCGCCCGCAAATCATCTGGCCTTTCAGGCGCGGCACGGGTGCCGGGCGACAAGTCGATCTCGCACCGCTCGTTTATGTTCGGTGGCCTGGCCTCCGGCGAAACCCGCATCACCGGGCTGCTGGAAGGCGAGGATGTGATGCGTACGGGCGCTGCCATGAAGGCCATGGGCGCCCATATCGAGAAGCATGGCACTGAGTGGGTGATCCGCGGTACCGGCAACGGCGCGCTGCTGCAGCCGGAAGGCCCGCTCGATTTCGGCAATGCCGGCACGGGCTCACGCCTCACCATGGGCCTGGTCGGCACCTATGACATGGAAACCACCTTCATCGGCGACGCCTCGCTGTCCGGCCGGCCGATGGGCCGGGTGCTCGAACCGCTCCGCCAGATGGGCGTGCAGGTGCTGAAGGCGACGCCCGGCGACCGCATGCCGATCACGCTGCACGGGCCCAAGCACGCCGCGCCGATCACCTACCGCGTGCCGATGGCATCGGCACAGGTCAAGTCGGCGGTGCTGCTGGCTGGGCTGAACACGCCGGGCATCACCACCGTCATCGAGCCGGTTATGACGCGCGACCACACCGAAAAGATGCTCAAGGGGTTCGGCGCCAATCTGTCGGTCGAGACCGACGAGCGCGGCGTGCGCCACATTTTCATCGAAGGCCAGGGCAAGCTCACGGGACAGACGATCGCGGTGCCTAGCGACCCCTCCTCGGCCGGCTTCCCGCTGGTGGCGGCGCTGATCGTGCCGGGCTCGGACATTACAATCGAAAACGTGCTGATGAACCCGACCCGCACCGGACTTCTGTTGACGCTGCAGGAAATGGGCGCGCGCATCGACATAATCGACCCGCGCAACGAAGGCGGCGAGGATGTTGCCGATCTGCGCGTGCGTTACTCCGAGTTGAAAGGCGTCACCGTGCCGCCCGAACGGGCGCCGACCATGATCGACGAGTATCCGGTGCTTGCCGTGGCGGCCAGCTTCGCCGAGGGCGAAACGCTGATGCTTGGCCTGGAAGAGCTGCGGGTGAAGGAATCCGACCGGCTGTCGGCGGTCGCCAACGGGCTGAAGCTCAATGGCGTCGATTGCAGCGAAGGCGAGGCCTCGCTTGTCGTGCGCGGAAAACCCGGCGGCAAGGGCCTCGGCCAGCATCCCAACGGACAGGGCACTGTCGTCCAGACCCATCTCGACCACCGCATCGCCATGAGCTTCCTGGTGATGGGGCTGGCGACGGAAAAACCGGTAACCATCGACGACCAGGCGATGATCGCAACGAGCTTTCCGGAGTTCATGGGGCTGATGAAGGGGCTGGGTGCGGAGATCGAGTAACTTGATAGCAATCAATAGCCTTGGGGGTTGGGGCCAAACTGGAACGTCGGCGGGACAGCGCCCCCCTTGTAACTTGTTTCTTGCCGACTCTGCTATGAAGGCAGGTGCGGTGGCGGACGGGAGACCGGAGCATCTTTGGGTGATCGAGCCCGTGGGAGAGCAAGGGTCTTCGTCCGCCGTTCCATCGAACCCGAACAGTCGCCTGGGCCGCAAGCGAAGCCCGATTAGGCAAGGATGGGACAGGATGGAAATCATTGTTGGCATCGACGTTTCCAAGGATCGGCTCGACGTGCATGTTTTGCCGTCCGGCGAGGCGTTCTCGGTGGAGAATGACCACGCCGGGGTGGAGGATCTGGTTCGGCGGCTGGCAGCCCTTTCGCCGGCCGTTGTCGGATTGGAGTCGACAGGCAGCTTCGAGAGACTGGCGGTCGCCGCCTTGGCAGGCGCCGGCCTGGCGATTGTCGTGGTCAATCCGGCGCAGGTGCGCGCCTATGCCAATGCACTCGGCAAGCGGGCCAAGACCGACCCGATCGATGCCGCCGTCATTGCCGCTTTCATCGCCGCGACCAGGCCGCAATTGCGGCCATTGCGCGACGCCGAAACCGAGGCCCTGGCCGAGCTCGTCGCCCGCCGGCGTCAGATCGTGCAGATGATCGTAGCGGAGGAGAACCGTGCTCGCACGGTCATCGCGAAACAGGCGCAAAAGAGCATCCACCGGCTGCTCGTCGCGCTTCGGCGTGAGCTGGCGAGCCTCGATGGCGACATTGACGGTCATATCCGCAAGTCTCCAGTCTGGCGGGTCAATGAAAAGCTGCTCTCCTCCGTGCCGGGCGTCGGTCCTGTCGTTGCCCGCAGCCTGATTGCCGAAATGCCGGAACTGGGCAGCCTCGATCGCCGCCAGATCGCCGCGCTCGCCGGCCTTGCGCCATGGACGAGGCAGTCCGGCAAATGGCGCGGCAAGAGCTTCATCGGCGGCGGCAGGAGCCATGTGCGCGCCGTCCTCTTCATGGCCGCCCTCGTCGCCATCAGGCATAACCCCACGCTCAAGGCTTTCCGCGACCGCCTGATCAAGGCCGGCAAGCCGAAGATCGTCGCCGTCGTGGCCACAATGCGCAAGCTTCTCACGATCCTCAACGCAATCGTCCGGGACCAAAAACCATGGCAAACAGCTTGACAGCCAAGACAGTCGCTCTGTCCTGCCGGACATCTCCCCCACAAGGAGGGAGATTGGCAGCTTCGGCGCTCCGCTCAATCCTGCGACGTAGACAATTGGCGAAAGCCGCGATGGCCGCCGATCTCCCCCCAAGTGGGGGAGATGTCCGGCAGGACAGAGGAGGGCGCGAAGGATCGCCACGCCTATCTGGATCATTGCGCTTTTCGATTCCGGTGGGCGGCCAATGACCTCAACTTTCACCATCGCCATCGACGGCCCTGCCGGTGCCGGCAAAGGCACCCTCGCCCGGCGGCTCGCCGACCACTACCGGCTGAACCTGCTCGACACAGGCCTTACCTATCGCGCAGTGGCGCATGCGCTGCTTCGGCTCGGCCTGCCGCTCGACAATGTTTCGGCCGCTGAAACCGCGGCCCGGCAGGTCGATCTGGCAAAGCTCGACCGCGCCATGCTTTCGGCACACGCGGTCGGCGAGGCGGCTTCGAAAGTGGCAGTGATCCCGTCGGTGCGGCGCATCCTGGTCGAGAAACAGCGTGACTTCGCAAGAACACCGCCTGGTGCGGTGCTCGACGGCCGCGACATCGGCACCGTCGTCTGTCCCGATGCCGACGTAAAACTCTATGTCACGGCCAGCGCCGAGGTGCGGGCAAAGCGGCGGCTGGACGAAATCGAGAGCATCGGCGGCACTGCCAATTTCGACGAAATCCTTGCCGACATCGTGCGCCGCGACGAGCGCGACATGGGCCGCATGGACTCGCCCTTGAAGCCGGCGGCCGATGCGCACTTGCTCGACACGTCGGAAATGGCTATAGAAGCCGCGTTTCTGGCAGCTCAGGCGATCATCGACGATGTCCTGGCCAAGAGAAACGAAGCCTGAGCCGGGTTTTCCTGCCGCCGCCGATTGCCGGCGACAAAAAGACTTCCCATATCGGGTATGAACCAGCCTGCTAGCATTCTTCATGCGCCGGAATTGCCGCTCAAGGGCGGCCAAGGGCTTTTTGCCCGGAACGCCGGCAGGCCAACGCAACGCTAACCCACGGCGCCCGCCCCGCGACAGATTGCGGGGCATTCCAGGAGAAACTATGTCAGTTGCAAATCCCACTCGCGATGATTTCGCGAGCCTGCTCGAAGAATCATTTTCCGCCGGCCATTCCGGCGAAGGCCAGGTCGTCAAGGGCATCATCACCGCCATTGAGAAGGACATGGCCATCATCGACGTCGGCCTCAAGGTCGAAGGCCGCGTGCCGCTGAAGGAATTCGGCGTCAAGGGCAAGGACACGACGCTCAAGGTCGGCGACACGGTCGAGGTCTATGTCGAGCGTATCGAGAACGCGCTTGGCGAAGCCATGCTGTCGCGCGAAAAGGCCCGCCGCGAAGAGAGCTGGGTCCGTCTCGAAGAGAAGTTCACCAAGGGCGAACGCGTCGAAGGCGTCATCTTCAACCAGGTCAAGGGCGGCTTCACCGTCGACCTCGACGGTGCCGTGGCCTTCCTGCCGCGCAGCCAGGTCGACATCCGCCCGATCCGCGACGTCTCGCCGCTGATGCACAACCCGCAGCCCTTCGAGATCCTCAAGATGGATCGCCGCCGCGGCAACATCGTGGTGTCGCGCCGCACCGTGCTCGAGGAAAGCCGCGCCGAACAGCGTTCGGAAATCGTGCAGAACCTCGAAGAAGGCCAGGTGGTCGAAGGCGTCGTCAAGAACATCACCGACTATGGTGCGTTCGTCGACCTCGGCGGCATCGACGGCCTTCTGCACGTCACCGACATGGCATGGCGCCGCGTCAACCATCCGACCGAAATCCTCAATATCGGCCAGACGGTCAAGGTGCAGATCATCCGCATCAACCAGGAAACCCACCGCATCTCGCTCGGGATGAAGCAGCTCGAGAGCGATCCGTGGTCCGAGATCGGCACCAAGTTCCCGATCGGCAAGAAGATCAAGGGTACCGTCACCAACATCACCGACTACGGCGCGTTCGTCGAGCTGGAGCCGGGCATCGAAGGCCTCATCCACGTTTCGGAAATGTCGTGGACCAAGAAGAACGTGCATCCCGGCAAGATCCTGTCGACGACGCAGGAAGTCGACGTGGTGGTGCTCGAAGTCGATCCGGCCAAGCGCCGCATCTCGCTCGGCCTCAAGCAGACGCTGGAGAACCCGTGGGAGGCCTTCGCGCGCAGCCACCCGGTCGGCAGCCAGGTTGAGGGCGAGGTCAAGAACAAGACCGAGTTCGGCCTGTTCATCGGCCTCGAAGGCGACGTCGACGGCATGGTCCACCTTTCCGACCTCGACTGGACCCGTCCTGGCGAGCAGGTGATCGAGGAGTACAATCGCGGCGACATGGTCAAGGCGCAGGTGCTCGACGTCGACATCGACAAGGAACGCATCTCGCTCGGCATCAAGCAACTGGCCAAGGATACGGTCGGCGAAGCAGCGACGTCAGGCGAACTGCGCAAGAACGCAGTCGTCACCTGCGAGGTTATCGGCGTGAAGGATGGCGGTCTGGAAGTGCGGCTGGTCGACAGCGGCATCGAGACCTTCATCAAGCGCTCCGACCTCAGCCGTGACCGCGACGAGCAGCGCCCCGAGCGCTTCACCGTCGGCCAGAAAGTCGACGCCCGCGTCATCGCCTTCGACAAGAAGACCCGCAAGCTGCAGGTCTCGATCAAGGCGCTGGAAATCGCCGAAGAGAAGGAAGCGGTCGCCCAATACGGTTCGACCGACTCCGGCGCTTCGCTGGGCGACATCCTGGGTGCCGCGCTGAAGAAGCAGGGCAGCTAAGCCAAGACCGCGCCTCGCGCGGGTTATAAACGAAACAAAAAGCCCCGCCGGAACGATCCGGCGGGGCTTTTGCTTGTGACCTTTGCTTGCGACGGACCTCAGGCTCAGGCCCGGCCGTAGAGTGGCACCAGCGTGCCGCTGATCGCCATGTTGGCCGGCGAGGCAAGGTAGGCAATGGCCTCGGCCGCCGCTTCAAGGCTGACCCATCTGCTGAAATCTGCGTTCGGCATGTCAGCCCGGTTGGCCGGCGTGTCGAGTGTCGAAGGCGCCACGGCGTTGACCAGGATGCCGTTGCCCTTCAGCTCTTCGGCTATCGCCACGGTCATCGCGGCGACTGCCGCCTTGGCGGCGGCATAGGCCACCTTGCCGGAGCCGCGCCGCGGATCGAGCCCGGCTCGCGCGGTGACATTGACGATGCGGCCCGGCACGGAAGATCCCAGCATCGAGCGTATCGCCGCGCGGCAGCACAGAAAGGTGGTGCGGGCATTGGTGTCCATCATCTCGGCGAAGGAGGCGGGTTCGATCTTCTCGACCGGCGCCGCGGTGAAGCCGCCGGCAAGATGCACCGATGCCCATAAATTTGGAACGCTGGCATAGAAGGCGTCGACCTTGGCAGGGTCGGCAAGGTCGACATTGTGCGCCAGCCTGACGCGGTCATGCGCCGGAAAGGGAAAATGCGCAGGCGCGGCAGCGTGGGCATTGGGCACATGGCAGATCGCGCCCTGCTCCAGCAGTTTTCCTACGACCGCGCCGCCAAGGGCACCGGTGCCGCCGGTCACCACGATATGTCTGCCGTCCAGTGTTTCCGTCATATTCGACCGCTCCGTCATTGCGCGCCGCCGATGCGGAAGGTCGCGCCTTTCGCGCGATCACTCAACCGAAATCTCGATGACGTAAGGTCGTCCAGTCGCCCGCGCGCGCCCAAGCGCGTCCGCCAAGCCGCCGGTACCGGAAATCCGCTCGGCGGCAATGCCGTAGGCTTCGGCCAATTTGCAGAAATCCGGCGGTGCCGGGGAGACGCCGACCGGCTCGACGCCGACGTCGAGCATCGAGGTTTCGATCTCGCGGTAGCCACGATTGTTCCAGACTGTGAAGATCACCGGCGCCGCCGCGTCGAGCGCGGCGCCCAGTTCCGGCAGGGTGAACTGGAAGCCGCCGTCGCCGGTGAGGCAAACGACCGGCGCCTCAGGCCTGGCAAGGACGGCACCGATCGCCGCCGGCGGGCCATAGCCGAGCGCGCCGAAGCCGGTGGCGGCGTTGAACCAGCCGCCCGGCCGGTCATGATCGTAATAGAGGTTGGCGGCGTAGACCGGCTGGGTCGAATCGCCGACGATGATCGCGCCAGGCAGCGCATCGCGGATCGTCTCGACGGCGCGCAGTTGCGCCTGCATGGCCGGGCCAATCTCGGCAAAGGCCGCCTGCCGCGTCGCGGCGGCGCGGGCTGAACCATCATCCAATGGCGTCTCGTGCGTGCCGATTTCGGCAAGCAGCGCCTTGAGCGCCGCTCCGCAATCGGCTTGGATCGAAATCCGCGCAGGCCGGCGGGCAAGCTGGTCGGCGCCGATGTCGATGCGGATCAGGTTGGCGGGCAGGACAAAACCGCCGTCGCCATAGCCATCATAGTCGGTCGGACCGAATTCGGTGCCGGCCGCAATGACCAGGTCGGCATCGGCGATCAGCGCACGCACCGCCTTCAGGCTGGGGCTGGCCGGCACGCCAAGTGGATGACGATAGAGCAGGCCGCGCGCATTAGCGGTCTGGACGACCGGCGCTCCCAGCCTCTCGGCCAGGTGCTGCAACGGCGCTTCGGCGGCCTTGGCGCCGCCTCCGGCGAGGATAAGCGGCCGGCGGGCAGACGCGCACAGCCTTGCCGCCTCTGCAATCGCCACCACATCCGGCTCGGGCGGCGCTGAATTCCGCAGCAGCGGCACGATGCCGTTGGCCGGCATGGTCATGACATCGGTCGGGATCTCAATATGCACCGGACCCGGACGCGAGGATGAGAACAGCGCAAAGGCGCGGGCGAGCACGCCGGGCAGTTCGCCGGCCTCGGTGACACGGTGCGAAAACAGCGCCACCTTCTCCATCATGCCGCGCTGGTCCGGCAGTTCATGCAGATGGCCAAGGCCTTTGCCCAGCGTCGGTGTGGCGTTGACGCCCGAGATTACCAGCATCGGCACCGAATCGGCGCGCGCCTGACCCATGGCGGTGATGGTGTTGGTCAGCCCCGGCCCGGTGATGACGAACGCGATACCCGGCCTGCCGCTGGCGCGCGCGTAGCCGTCAGCCATGAAGCCGGCGCCCTGCTCGTGGCGCGGCGTGACGTGACGGATCTTCGATCGCGCAAGCCCGCGATAGAGCTCGACCGTGTGTACGCCGGGAATGCCGAAGACGGTGTCGACGCCGTGCGCTTCGAGCAAGGTGATGAGCGCTTCGCCGATGGTCGTCATTGTCTTAGCACCGGGCGCGTGAGGCACGTAGGGCCGCCCTCGCAGGCAATGCATAGCGCATCGGCCTCGAATGTCGAGACCGTACAGCCGGCGGCTTGCATGGCAGCCGCCGTCTTCGGAAAACCGGCAACGGCGATAACCTGGCGCGGCGCGGTCGGCAGCACGTTGAGGCTGAGCCCATTCGAGGCGAAGAATTCGTCGGCGTCGCCCTCGACCAGCCGAATGGCGCGTTCGCGCAGCATCTGGTGGAAGGCGACCGGCAGGAGGGGCGCATAGACCAGCGCCAGATCGTCTGCGAGCGGGCTGATCACCGACATCAGGTGCAGGCAGGCCTCCTCGCCCTGCCAGAGCGGCAGGTCGAAGCCATAGACCTGGATGCCCTTGGGTGAAAGCAGGTTGGAGAGCTGCTGGATGCCGTGCTGATTGGTGCGCACGCCGCGGCCAACCGCGAGCGTGTTTGCATCCACCCACACGCAGTCGCCGCCCTCGACCTGGCCGGGAGCCTCGATACGGCCGAGGATGGGGACGCCCATGCGCCGGTAGGCTGCCTCGTGCAGGCCGGGCTCTGGCCGGCGCAGCGCCTTGCCCATGGCAAGGATGACCGCGCCATGGTCGGTCATCAGCGACGGATCGTGGGTAAAGACCGAATCGGCAAGCCCGTCATCGGCGTCGCTCAGCCATTCGATTTCGGCGCCTGAGACAGAAATCAGCCTGGCCAGTGCATCATGCTGGGCCGCCGCTTTTTGCGGATCGAAGCCGGGGCCATAGTGCCACTCCAGCGCTTCGGCCCGACGCATGGCGCTGGCAGCGGAGCACATCAGCACGCGCTGCAGCGGCCCGGCCATCGACTGCGACCCGTATGCTTTGCCCACTAAGTTCTCCTGAAACGCGCCCCTCCTGCCAATAGCCACTCGGCAGGCCGTGATCAATGGTCCAAAAACTGCGGTTGACGGAGGCAAGCGGAACGGTCCATCTTGAGAATCGGAACGCAGTCCAGTGACGGGTAATGGGTAAAAAATTCCAGCAAGCACTGCCTCGGCTGCTACGCGGGGCGCCGCGACGATGACAGCGCCGGCCACCGCCCTGAAGCATACGGCGCAGAACGGCGCCGCCGAAGCCATCCACGTCGAGAACCTGCACAAGAATTTCGACAAGCTGCATGTATTGAAGGGCGTTTCGCTGTCGGCGCGCGATGGCGAGGTGATCGCCATCATCGGCGGCAGCGGCTCGGGCAAATCGACGCTGCTGCGCTGCATCAACTGCCTGGAGAACCCGACCAGCGGCATCATCCGGGTCAATGGCGAAGAGATAAAGCTGAAGGCCGACAGCTACGGCCACACCGTGCCCGCCGACCGCAAGCAGATCGAACGCATCCGCTCCAAGCTCGGCATGGTCTTCCAGAACTTCAATCTGTGGAGCCACATGACGTTGATCGAGAACGTCATCGAGGTTCCCGTGCATGTGCTCGGCGTCATGCGCGATGTGGCGATCGGCGAGGCGGAAAAATTGCTCGCCCGCGTCGGCCTGGCCGAAAAACGCGACGTCTATCCCGCTTATCTGTCGGGCGGCCAACAGCAGCGCGCCGCGATCGCCAGGGCGCTGGCCATCAATCCGCGCGTCATGCTGTTCGATGAGCCGACCTCGGCGCTCGACCCGGAGTTGGTCGGTGAGGTGCTGAAGGTGATCGGCGACCTGGCGCGCGAAGGCCGCACCATGGTGCTGGTTACCCATGAGATGAAGTTTGCCCGCGAGGTCGCGACGCATGTCGTCTACCTCCACAACGGGCTGGTCGAGGAAGAAGGGCCGCCGGAACAGATTTTCGGCGCGCCGAAATCCGAAAGGCTGAAGCAGTTCATCCGCAACATCAGTTAAACTGTGGGCGGACGAAAACCGGGAACAACAACAAAACTGGGAGTCATGACGATGAAGATTATTCTCAAGACCTTTGCCGCAGCGCTGCTGCTCGGCGTTGCCGCGATGGGCGTGGCCAAGGCCGATCCGGTCAAGATCGGCGTCGCCGCCGAACCCTATCCGCCCTTCGCCTCGCCGGACGCTTCCGGCAAATGGGTCGGCTGGGAGATCGAATTCATCGATGCCGTCTGCGCCGAGGAGAAGCTCGACTGCGTCATCACCCCCGTCGCCTGGGACGGCATCATTCCGGCGCTGACGACCAAGAAGATCGATCTTATCGCCGCCTCGATGTCGATCACCGCCGAGCGCGAGAAGACGATCGCCTTCTCGGACAAATATTACAACACCCCGACTGCGATCATCGGGCCGAAGGACCAGAAGTTCGGCTCAACACCGGAGGACCTCAAGGGCAAGATCATCGGCGTCCAAGTCTCGACCGTACACGCCGACTACGCCAAGAAGCACTTCGCCGACGCGGCGGAAATCAAGGAATACCAGACCCAGGACGAGGCCAACCAGGATCTTGCCGCCGGCCGGGTCGACGCGGTGCAGGCCGATTCCATTGCCCTCGACGCCTTCCTGAAATCGGACCAGGGCAAGCAATGCTGCGATCTGAAGGGCATGGTCGCGCCGGATCTGGCCATTCTCGGGCCCGGCGTCGGCGCCGGCGTCCGGAAGGAAGACACCGAGTTGAAGGAAAAGATCAACGCCGGCATCAAGGCCATCCGCGCCAATGGCAAATATGACGAGATTTCGAAGAAGTACTTCGACTTCGACATTTACGGCGCCGACACGCAGTCGAACTGACGACCTCATCCATGAGCGACTAACCACGCGGCCCCGATAGAGCCGCGTGGTTAGTCGAAATCCATCGACGCGTGCTTCCGCGGGCGGAGATCGCCGGCGGTTTTAGCGCCAGCAATTCGAGGGCGACGCTGATCGACGCATTTGTTCCGGCTTGGGCCGCCTCTGCCATCGCGCTTCTCTCGCCCACGCCACCGGGCTGGGGTGGAACGCTCATGGTCGGGCTGTTCCATACGATCGAGATCGCGGTCGGCGCCACCTGTCTCGGCCTTTTGATCGGCATCGGCGGCGCCTCCGGCAAGCTGTATGGTGGTCCGGTGGTGCGCGATCTCCTGGCAGTCTATACGACCGTCGTGCGCGCCGTGCCGGAGCTGGTGCTGATCCTTCTGCTCTATTACGCCGGCACCGACCTGATCAATCAGATGCTGACGGCAATGGGCTATCAGCGCATGGACATTAGCGGGCTGGCGGCCGGCATTGCCGTGCTCGGCTTCGTCCAGGGCGCCTATTCGACCGAGGTGATCCGCGGGGCGATCCTCGCCATTCCGCAGGGCCAGATCGAAGCCGCGCGCGCCTATGGCATGTCTCCCGGCCTGCTGCTGCGGCGCATCACGCTGCCGGCGATGCTGCCGTTCGCCATACCCGGTCTTGCCAATCTTTGGCTGATCGCCACCAAGGACACCGCCCTGCTGGCGGTCGTCGGCTTTTTCGAGCTGACATTGGCGACACGGCAGGCGGCCGGCGTCACCAAAGCCTATCTGACATTCTTTGTCGCCGCCGGCGCGATCTACCTTCTGTTGACGCTGGTCTCCAACCTGATCATCGGCCGCATCGAGAGCTGGGCCCGCCGCGGCATGCCGTCGCTCAAGGAGGCCCGTTGATGGCTGGCCCGGTGATGACTGGCGAAGCGGCCGTCGAGATAGCCGCACGCGCTTCGCTGTGGCTGAAGCCGCATCGTATCGCGCTGATCCTGATCGCGCTGGGGCTGGTTTTGGCGGCGGCCGTCTTCATGCGCTGGGACTGGCTGCCGAAATATTACGGGATGGGATTGCTCGGCATCTGGCGCGCGCTGTGGATTCTTGCCGTCACCTGCACGCTGGGCTTCCTGCTCGCCATGCCGCTCGGACTGGCACAAGCCGCAGGCTCTTTCTGGTTCGCGGCGCCCGCCAAGGCCTTCTGCACGGTCATCAGGGGAACGCCGCTGCTGCTGCAGCTCTGGTTGCTCTATTACGGGCTGGGCTCGCTGTTTCCACAATATCCATGGATTCGCGAGTCCTGGATGTGGCCCTATCTGAGGCAGGCATGGCCCTATGGCGTGCTCGGGCTGACGCTGTCCTTCGCCGGCTATGAGGGCGAGGTGATGCGAGGCGCTTTTGCCGGCGTACCGAAAGGCCAATTGGAAGCCGCCCGCGCCTTCGGCATGAGCCGCTGGAGGATTTTCCGGCGAATCTGGCTGCCGCAGGCCTTCTACCGCGCGCTTCCGACACTGACGGGCGAAATCGTGCTGCAGCTGAAATCGACGCCGCTGGTGGCGACCATCAGCGTGATCGACATATTCGCCGTCTCTTCAAAGGCGCGTCAGGATACCTACCTCACCTATGAACCCTTGCTGCTCCTGGCGTTGATCTATATGGCGATCACCGGCATTCTCGTCTTCACCCTGGGCAAGATCGAGGCGCGGATTCCGAACAAGATCGGTTAGCGAATAGGGAGTAGTGAATAGCGAATAGTTTTGCTGATTTCCCTACTCGCTACTCCCTATTCGCTACTCGCTGAAATTTCAGGGCAGCTACGATGCAACTCAGTCTCGACCAGGCGACAGGGCTGTGCCGGATGGCCGCACTTGGCGCTGGCGCCAACGAAGAGGCGGCGCAGTCGCTGGCTGCCTCGATCGTCGCGGCCGAGGCGGAAGGACTGTCGACCGTTGGGCTGTCGCACTTCATCGATTATCTCGAAGCGCTGGAAGCCGGCCGCATCGACGGCAACGCCGATCCGGTGATCACCAGGCCGGCGCTCGCGGTCTATCTCTCCGATGCGCGCGGCGGACTGGCGCATACCGGTTTCGACCGCACGATCGATGAACTCGCCAAGGCGGCGCGGCTGTTCGGCGTCGCGATTTTTTCGCAGAAGAATGCCTATACGTGCGGCGCGCTCGGCTATTTCACCGGAAGGCTGGCCGCGCAGGGATTGGTGTCGTTCGCCGCCACCAACGGCCCGGCCGTGCTTGCCGGCTCGGGCTCGGTCAAGCCGGTCTACTGCACCAACCCGATGTCCTTTGCGGCACCCGCCGCGGACGGGGCGGCGCTGGTCATCGACCAATCGTCGAGCGCCACCGCCTTCGTCAACATCCGCAAGGCGGCCGAGGACGGCAAGAAGATACCCGAAGGCTGGGCACTGGATGCGAGCGGCAATCCGACCACGGACCCGGCAGCTGCAATGAAGGGCGCCATGCTTGCCTTCGGCGGCCAGCGCGGCGCCAACATCGCGCTGATGGTCGAGGTGCTGGCTGCGGGCCTGTCGGGCGCCAACTGGTCGCTCGATGCGCCATGGTTCAGCGGCGGGCCGGACAGTCCGGGGACCGGCCTGTTCGTGCTTGCCGTCGAGCCCAAGCTGCTCGATCCGGACTTCGAAAAGCGGATGAAGGATCAGCTCGACCGGCTGCGGCGGCGCTATGGCGTGCATGTGCCGGGGCGTGCCCGGGCCGAGGCCGCGGAGAAGGCGGCGGCGCGCGGCATAAGCGCGCCGAAAGCCGTGGTGCAACGCATTTCCGAATTCGCCGCGCGCTATTCGTCCTGAAGAAATTCGTTTGTCCGATGAGCGGCTGACGAGGCCGGCCGATCCGGCAGCGCGAGCCTACTTCCCGCAATGATGATCGTTGATCGCGTTCACCGCATTCGCGTCCGGTCCTACCCTGTTGTAGGAGCAGGGTTCGGCGGCCGTCGTGAGCAGGTGGTTGTCATAGTAGCGCGGGCCACCGAACAGAATGTCGATGATGTCGCCGTTGGCAGGAACGTAGCGTTCGGGTTGCGCTTGGTGGTGATGCCGGTTTGCCGCGAATGCCGAGGCACCAATGCTGCAGCCTGTTGCGAAAGCCAGAGCGAAGATCGCAACGCGTTTTGTCGTCATCGGCAATATCCTCCATTCGGAATCAAATCATACATCTAAAATCGCCGACCGAACAAAGGTTCCTGTTCCTAATGGAGTTGCCGTAAAGCCGGGCCTCGGCGGCGTTTTCTGCCATTTCGAACGGATCCGGAAAATCATGCTTCAACACTGCCGGGCGACCGATGGTCGCCCTTTGCCTTTGGCGCGAAACCGACTATGAAACGGCTTCAATCAAGCCATCTGGATAGCCCGCCGGAGCCAGCCATGACCGAAATCCTTCAGACCCCAAAGCTCGTCGTCGTTTTCGGCGGCTCCGGCTTTGTCGGTCGTCATGTCGTGCGGGCGCTGGCCAAGCGCGGCTACCGCATCCGGGTTGCCTGCCGCCGGCCCGATCTCGCCGGTCATTTGCAACCGCTTGGCAATGTCGGGCAGATCCAGCCGGTGCAGGCCAATGTCCGGGTGCGCTGGTCGATCGACCGCGCCGTGCAAGGCGCCGACCATGTCGTCAATCTGGTTGCGATCGCGCATGAGGCCGGCCGGCAGAAATTTACTGCCGTCCACGAGTTCGGCGCGCGCGCTATTGCCGAAGCGGCGCGCGCCGTCGGCGCCGGCCTCACCCACATCTCGGCTCTGGGAGCGGACCTCCACGCGCAATCGGACTATGCGCGTACCAAGGCGCTCGGCGAAAAGGCCGTTCTTGAGACGGTCCAAGACGCCGTGATCTTGCGGCCATCGATCAATTTCGGGCCGGAGGACGGTTTCTTCAACCGCTTTGCCAACATGGCTCGCTTTTCCCCAGTGCTGCCGCTGATCGGCGGCGGGCAGACGAAATTCCAGCCGGTCTATGTCGGCGACGTCGCCGAAGCGGTGGCGCACTCGGTCGACGGCAAGGTCCAGGGCGGCCGGATCTATGAACTCGGCGGGCCGCAGGTGCTTACCTTCAAGGAATGCATGCAAGAGCTGCTTGTCATCATCGAACGCAAGCGGTTTTTGCTGCCCGTTCCATGGTGGCTGGCGAACCTCCAGGCATCAATTCTCGGACTGCTGCCCAATCCGTTGTTGACCAAGGACCAGGTCCTGCTGTTGCGCCAGCACAATGTGGTGTCGGATGCCGCCGTCAAGGACAACAGGACGCTCGCCGGCCTCGGTATCCAGCCGCGGTCGATCGGAACCATCCTGCCCAGCTATCTCTGGCGCTACCGCGCCGCCGGCCAGTTCCAACGCAAGTCCGCCGCATAACACGAACGGACGTCGGGTTGCCTACGCCGCGCGCCTGGTAACCTGCATAGGCAGCCCGCCTTGCGGCTGCGTCGTCAGCTTCTGCACCGGCCAGGGGCGGGTTTGCGCGGTGGTATCGAAACGATAGCGCGACAGCATGATCGCCAACGCGATGATTGCCTCCTGCATGGCAAAGCTGGCGCCGATGCAGACGCGAGGCCCGGCGCCGAACGGCAAATACTGGAAACGGTCGATCTTCTCGCGGTTTCCCGGATGGAAGCGTTCCGGCATGAAGGCGTCGGGCCTGTCCCACAGCTTGCGATGGCGGTGGACGACCCACGGCATCACCAGCACCGCGGCACGTCGCGGTATGTAGAGGCCGTTCCAGGTTTCGGGCTCGATCGGTTCGCGGTTGATCGATGGCGCCGGCGGATAGAGCCTGAGCGCCTCTTCGAAGGCGGCACGGGTGAGCGGCATAGCGTCGAGCCATTTCGTCGGGTCGGGCTCACGCGCCAGCACGGCATCGATCTCGTGCTCGATCTTTTCGCGCTCCCACGGCGCTTCGGCAAGGCAGTAGAGCGTCCAGCCGAGCGCCCTGGCCGTAGTCTCGTGGCCGGCGCCGATAAAGGTGATGATGTTGTCCTCGACCTCGGCCCGGGTCAGCCCGCCCGGTCCCTCCGCTTTCAACAGCAGCGTGAGAAAATCCTGCGGCACCGTGTCCGGATCACGCTTCAACCGCGCCTCGCGCATCTGCACCGTGTCGGTGACGATCTTGCGGAAGTAGGCCATGGTCTTGCGGCCGCGGATGCGGGTCAGACGCGGCAGCCAATCGGGTGCCCGCAACAGATCGAGCGGATCGACCCGACCCATGGTCTCGAACAGGCGGTCGATCTCCTTGGCAAAGCTGCCCGGCTCGCCTGAAATCTCACCGGAAAACAGCGTCTCGGCCAGGATGTCAAAGGTAAGCAGCGTCATGTCGTGAGCGATGTCGAACGTGCCGCCGCCCTCGTAGCGCGTGACGAACTCCCGCGTGCGCCTCAGCATCGGCTCGGCAAAACCGAAGATATGGCGCGGCGTGAACACCGGCGCCATGGCCTTGCGTGAACGCCTCCACACCTCGCCCTCGGCGGTCAGCAAGCCGTCGCGCAGGATCGGCCGCAGGATCAGCTGGCGAACCGTCGCCATCTTGTAGTTCTTGGCGTTATCGACCAGCACGTGGCGAATGAGACCGGGGTCGTTGGCGATGACCAGCGGCCCGCCGATGCCGGTCACCGAAATCCAGGGCTCGTTGTAGGTCGGCTCGCCCCACAGTTCGAGCGGATTGCGGTAGACGATGCGGATCATCTCCAGCGTCGAGGGCGGCGCGGTGCGCGGCTTCGGCGCCGGCGGGACGAAGGGGACGGGCTGACTGTCCATGACTTGCTCCGCTGACACCTCAATGTAGTGGCGGGCAAGGCAGGCGTCCATGTGAGCGGACGACAAGGTGATGCATCCGCTCTCTGGAATGTGACCCGGGCACCGGAAAGTGCCTGCTTGCTGTGTCCGGCTGCGTGTCTTAGGTGGCAGCACCACAGATGTCAGAACCGGCGGGAGCCTGCCTTGAAGCACCAGTTGAACGTCATCATCGGCAGCACGCGGCCGGGCCGCGCCGGACCCGCTTTCGCAAAGTGGCTGGAGAGCTTTGCGCGCGAGCATGGCAAATTCGAGCCGGTGCTCACTGACATCGCCGCATTCAACCTGCCGGTGCTGGACGAGCCGCATCATCCGAGACTCGGCAAATACGAAAACAGCCACACGAAAGCCTGGTCGAAAGCAATCGACGCCGCCGACGCATTCGTCTTCGTGGCGCCGGAGTACAATTATTTCACCGCTCCCGCGATCGTCAACGCGGTCGACTACCTGCTCAGGGAATGGCGATACAAGCCGGCCGCCATCCTCAGCTACGGCGGTGTCTCCGGCGGCTTACGAGCGGCGCAGGCGGTCAAACCGTTGCTGACCGCCGTCGGTGTCATGCCGATTCCGGAAGGCGTGGCGCTGCCGATGTACCAGAAGCTGCTCGACGAGACCGGCGCCTTCCTGCCCAGCGAGCAGGTGCTCGGCGGGGCCAGGACCATGCTGGACGAGCTGTTCCGCTGGAGCGAAGCGCTGAAGCCGATGCGGGTTGGCTGACAACGCGAACGGCCCGGCTTGCCGATGCCGTAACTTGCTCATGCCATAAAGAGATGGAATGCTCCGGCAAATGACCGGGCCGGGGCGGTTCGATTTGCGTTTTCTGTTTGCCTTGCTGCTGATCCTCTCGACGGCCTCCGCTGCAATGGCGGAGCGGCGCGCTGCGCTGGTCATCGCCGAGAACGACTACCGGCTGATCCGGCCGCTCGCCAATCCCGTCAATGACGGCGAGATCATGGAAACGGTGCTGAGGAAGCTCGGTTTCGAGGTCTTCCTCGAAACCAACCGTGACCTGCGGCGCATGCGCCGGGCGCTTGACGATTTCCGCGAGGATGCCAAAGGCGCCGACGTGGCGCTGGTGTTCTTCTCCGGCCACGGCGTCGAGATAGCCGGCGAGAATCGGCTCCTGCCGGTCGATGCAGACGCGTCGTCGCTCGCTACGCTGGAAAGGACCAGCCTGCCGCTGGAGGAGATCCGCGCGACCGTCGCCGCCACCAGCAAGGTCGGACTGATCGTGCTCGATGCCTGCCGCAGCGATCCGTTTGCGGCTACGGGCGGCGAAGGCCGCGGCGCAACGGC
Source organism: Mesorhizobium sp. M0598 (assembly GCF_040320865.1). Classification (NCBI taxonomy): domain Bacteria; kingdom Pseudomonadati; phylum Pseudomonadota; class Alphaproteobacteria; order Hyphomicrobiales; family Phyllobacteriaceae; genus Mesorhizobium; species Mesorhizobium sp. M0598. Next base: position 28,904 of record NZ_JAMYQL010000001.1, read on the forward strand.
GCTGGTAAAAGAGGTCAGCGACAAGGTCCGGCCGGGTCTTGGCCGCATCGGGCGGGCAGAAAACATCCTGTTTGCCTTCTCGGCGGCACCCGGCGAGACCGCCGCGGATGGGACGGGCCAGAATTCGCCGTTTACCGCGGCGCTGACGAAATACCTCGGCACCGAAGGTCTCGAGATCCGCTCCGTGCTGACGCTCGTGCAGCAGGAGGTCTACGACCTCTCGCGCGGTAAGCAATTGCCCTATGTCGAGAGCGGCCTGCCGCAGCTGTTCTTTGCCGCCTCGGCCAAGGAGAAATTGCCGGAGCGCGAACGCTTGTTGCTGGCCATGGCCGAGGTGACGCCTCAGATGCGCGGCGAGGTGGAGAAGATCGCCAGCGACGCCGACATGCCGCTGGCACCGCTCTATGGCGCGTTGATCAGTTCCGATGCCGGCCACCTCTCCGCGGACAGTCTGAACGCCAGGCTGCGTGAGGCAGCCGACGCCTTCGTCAAGGTGCGGAACGAAATGCAGACGCTTGGATCCGACGATCTCAGAGTGTCGGCGTTGCGCCGGCAGGCCGAAGAGCAGCTTTCGCTGGGAGCGTTCGATGCGGCGCGGAAAAAGCTCGCCGAGGCAGCCGAGATCGACAGTGTCTCTCGCAACGCTTTGAAGGCCAATTTCGTCAGCCGCACGCTCTCCGAGGCCGCAACGCGCTATTTGTCCGGCGGGGCCGCGCGCGCCGACCTCGACTACGCCACAGCCATCAGGGACTATGAGTCCGTGCTGGCGCTTTATGGCGAAGCCGGACAGGTGGTGCTGTCGCTCGACGACGCCGACCGCTTGATCCGCACGCTGGACGAGCTCGGCAAGCTCTATACCACGGTCGGCAATATCGATGCGGCTGGCCGTGCCTTCGAGGCGCTGCAAGCCGATCTCGAGCGGCGGTCGCATCATGAAACCGATCCCAACGTGAAGCGCGACTTCGCCGTCAGCCACGTCAAGCTGGGCAACGTGCGGATGGCGCAAGGCAATCTGCCGTCAGCGCTGCAGAATTATGAGACCGCCAAGACCATTCTGCAGGGCCTGACCGAGGCAGAACCGGACAATCTGGAGTGGTTCGGCGACCTCGCCATGGCCGACGACAAGATCGGCAACGTATTGGCGACGCAAGGCGATCTGGCCGGCGCCGCAGAGGTCTACCAGGAAAGCCTGTCGATCAAGAAGCAGCTCGCCGCCGGAGAGCCCGACCGTGCCGAACTGCAGCGCGACCTGACCATCACCTACGATGAGATCGGTCACCTTGCCCATATCGCAGGCCAACTGGACAACGCACAGGCGGCCTATGAAGAGAGCCTGAAGGTGCGGCTGGCGCTGGCGGCGGCCAACCCGGGAGACGCCGACCGGCAGCGTGACGTCTCGGTCAGCCACGATACGATAGGCGACCTGCTGCGCGAACGCGGCGACGCCGCCGGGGCGCTGGCGGCCTACAAGGAAGGTCTGGCGATCGTCAAGCAACTGGCGAAACGCGATCCGGACGACACCGAGTTGAAGCGCGACCTGTCGGTCGGCAACGCCAAGATCGGCAATGCGCTGAGCGACCAGCAGAATTGGCCGGCGGCACTTTCGGCTTATCGTGAGGCACTTTCGCAGGCCAGCGCGCTCGCCGCCGGCGACCCGAACAACACCGAATGGCAGCGCGACCTGTCCGTGTGCATCGAGAAAGTCGCCGGCGTCCTGGCGATACAGGGCGACCACAAAGGCGCGCTGAAAGCCTATCTGGACAGCTACGCGATTGCGCAGAGGCTGGCCAAGCTCGATCCCGCCAATTCCGACTGGCAGCGGGACTTGTCGATAACGCTGTCCGAAGTCGCCACGCTGCGCCTCAGGCAGCGCGACGTCAGGGGCGCCCGGCAAGCCCTTCAGGACAGCCTGGCCATTCGCGAGAAACTTGCCCGGTCCGATCCGGACAACGCCACCTGGCAGCGCGACCTGGTGGTCGCCTATATCGACTACGCCCAAGTCGCAAAGGACCCGAAGGCTGTGCTTTCCAAGGCGCTCGACATGACGCTCGAGCTCGACCGGAGCGGGCGGTTGGCACCGCGCCACAAGTTCATGATCAAGTTTTTACGTGAGCGGCTGGCCAGGATCGAAGCCAGGCGCCGGTAGCCGGCTCACGCGATGGTCATTCCGTTCCGAAATGCCTGCAAACCTTGGAAAAACCGCCTTTTGCGCCTATATCTACGACATTAGAAATGCGCGATTCGAAGCCGATTTTTCGCGCTCTGCACACGGCATCAATCAGACAGGTTTTCATGAGCGACCAGACCGACATCGCCAACGGCGTTGAAGCCGAATACGGCGCCGATTCCATCAAGGTTTTGAAGGGCTTGGATGCCGTTCGCAAGCGGCCGGGCATGTATATCGGCGATACCGACGACGGCTCGGGCCTGCACCACATGGTCTATGAAGTCGTCGACAACGCCATCGACGAAGCACTGGCCGGCCATGCCGACCTGGTGACGGTGACGCTCAATCCGGACGGATCGGTGACGGTCATCGACAATGGCCGCGGCATTCCGACCGATATCCACACCGGCGAAGGCATTTCAGCGGCCGAAGTGATCATGACGCAGCTGCATGCCGGCGGCAAGTTCGACCAGAACTCCTACAAGGTCTCAGGCGGCCTGCACGGCGTCGGCGTGTCAGTCGTCAACGCCCTGTCGGCCTGGCTGAAACTGAAGATCCGCCGCAACGGCCAGATCTACGAGATGAGCTTCACGCATGGCAATGCCGACGCGCCGCTGCGCATCACCGGCAGTTATGAACAAGACAAGGTCCCCGGCACCTATGAAGGCCGCAGCGGCAGCGAAATCACGTTTTTGCCGTCGTCCGAGACCTTCACCATGGTCGAATTCGACTACGGTACGCTGGAGCATCGGCTGCGCGAACTCGCCTTCCTGAATTCCGGCGTGCGCATCGTTTTGACCGATGCCCGCCATGCCGACATCATGCGCCATGAACTGCATTACGATGGCGGGCTGGAAGAGTTCGTCCGATATCTCGACCGGACGAAGAAGCCGTTGCTCGACAAGCCGATCTCGATCCGCGCCGAGCGCGACGGCATCACGGTCGAAGTCGCCATGTGGTGGAACGACAGCTACCACGAGAACGTGCTGGCCTTCACCAATAATATCCCGCAACGCGACGGCGGCACGCATCTGGCAGGCTTTCGCGGTGCGCTGACACGCCAGATAACCGGCTATGGCGACTCTTCGGGCCTGACCAAGAAGGAAAAGGTGGCGCTGATCGGCGACGATTGCCGTGAAGGGCTGACGGCGGTGCTGTCGGTCAAGGTTCCCGACCCGAAATTCTCCTCGCAGACCAAGGACAAGCTGGTGTCGTCCGAGGTCCGCCCGGTGGTCGAAGGGCTTGTCAACGAAGCGCTCGGCACCTGGCTCGAGGAGCACCCGACCGAGGGCAAGGCGGTCATCGAGAAGGTCATCCAGGCCGCTGCCGCGCGCGAAGCCGCGCGCAAGGCACGCGACATCACCCGCAAGAGTTCGCTCGGCGTTACCTCGCTGCCCGGCAAGCTGGCCGATTGCCAGGAGCGCGATCCGGCGAAATCCGAGATCTTTATCGTCGAGGGCGACAGCGCCGGCGGCTCGGCCAAGGGCGGCCGCTCGCGCCAGAACCAGGCCATTCTTCCGCTGCGCGGCAAGATCCTCAATGTCGAGCGCGCCCGCTTCGACCGCATGCTCGGCTCCGACATGATCGGCACGCTGATCACCGCGCTCGGCACCTCGATCGGCAAGGACGAGTTCAACGCCGACAAGCTGCGCTACCACAAGATCATCCTGATGACCGACGCCGATGTCGACGGCGCCCACATCCGCACCTTGCTGCTGACCTTCTTCTTCCGCCAGATGCCGGAACTGATCGAACGCGGTCATCTCTACATCGCGCAGCCGCCGCTCTACAAGGTGACGCGCGGGAAGAGCTCGCAATACATCAAGGACGAAGCCGCCTTCGAGGAATTCCTGATCGGCTCCGGGCTGGAAGAAGCGTCGCTTGCGCTCAGCACAGGCGAGGTGCGGGCCGGGCAGGACCTGCGCAGTGCCATCGACGACGCCTTGGCTGTCCGCCAGCTCATCAACGGATTGCACACGCGCTATAACAGAGGCGTGGTCGAGCAGGCAGCGATTGCCGGCGCGCTCAACCCGGAGATCTTCACCGACCTCCGCCGCGCCAATGAGACGGCCGAGCGTGTTGCCCGCCGTCTCGACATTATCGCCGAGGATACCGAGCGCGGCTGGATCGGCCGCATGTCGACCTCGAACGAGGGCATCGGCGGCTATGTCTTCGAGCGAACGGTGCGCAGCGTCAAGGAGTTCGCGCATCTCGACCTGGCGCTGATCAATTCCGCCGACGCACGCCAGCTCGACCGCTATGCGCCGCGCCTGGCGGAAATCTATGGCGAGCCGCCGGTGCTGCGCCGCAAGGATGTCTCGGAAACCATTTCGGGGCCACTGGCACTGCTCAATGCCGTGTTTGCCACCGGCCGCAAGGGCCTGACCATGCAGCGCTACAAGGGCCTTGGCGAAATGAACGCCGAGCAGCTCTGGGAAACGACGCTTGACCCGAATGTGCGCTCGCTCTTACAGGTCAAGGTCAATGACGCAACGGATGCGGACAGCTTGTTTTCGCGGCTGATGGGCGACGAGGTCGAGCCAAGGCGCGAATTCATCCAGGAAAACGCGCTGTCGGTCGCCAATCTGGACATCTGAGCCAAGGCCGAGATGCCCAGCCGCTAGGCATGAAGTTGCATTGGTGCGCATTGACGCACCAATACGCCTGCTGCATCGCAAACAAGATCACTGAGGATCGCCCGGAACGGAAAGTCTTTCAAGGCATTGTAGTTGATCACAATCGCCGCAGGAGGCATCCATGGGACGTGGCATTTTGCTCTGGCTTCTCGGAGTCCCGATTCCGATTATTATTCTGATCATGCTGTTTGCACGGTAGGAGGCTTCCATGCCGTCCACCCTAACGACTGTCGACGTTTCCGCACCGACGGAATCCGCTTCCCCCGCTGTCAGCTGGGGGCCAATCGTCGCCGGCGCCTTTGCTGCGTCGACGCTTACCTTCATCTTGATGCTGCTCGGCTCCGGGCTTGGGCTGAGCATGGTGTCGCCATGGTCCGGCTCGGGTGCGTCAGTCACCACTTTCGCCGTTTCCACCGCCGTCTGGCTGATCGTCGTGCAGTGGCTGTCGTCGGCCCTGGGCGGCTACCTCGCCGGACGCCTGCGCACCAAATGGGTCGGCATCCACACCGATGAAGTCTTCTTCCGCGATACCGCTCACGGCTTCCTGGCCTGGGCGCTGGCGACGCTGCTCGTCGCCGGCGTGCTCGGCACGGCGCTTTCGGCCGCGATAGGTACCGGTGTCCAGGCTGCTTCGACTGTGGCATCGGGCGTGGCAATGGGCGCTTCGGCGGGTGCTGCTGCGAACGCGAGTGGCGCCTCGCCTGACAACGCCACGTCTTATTTCGTCGATACGCTGTTCCGCCCGGCCGATCCGGCAAGGCTCGCTGCCGCCAATCCGGAGAGCGACGCTGCGGCAACCGCGCAGGCATCGCGCATTCTGATCGCGAGTGCCGCAGCAGGCGAAATATCGGCCGACGACAAGACCTATCTGTCGCGGCTGGTGGCCGCCCGCACAGGCCTGTCCGAAGCGGATGCCACCGCTCGCGTCGATGCGGTAATCGCCAGAGCGCAGGACGCCAAGGTCAAGGCCCAGCAGGCGGCCGACACCGCCAGAAAGGCAGGCGCCACCTTCTCGCTGATTGGCGCGCTGTCGCTGGTCGTCGGGGCCTTCATTGCCAGCGCGGCTGCAGCACTTGGCGGCAGGCAGCGCGACGACGAGGAAGCGATTTTCCTGACCAATCGTTGATCGGTGACTAAGCGAACTCGGTCCGCTTCGGGAAGATTACGCCCGAAGGGGACCTTGCTTTGAACTGCCGCCGCGGCATGTCGTGCGCTGCTCGCCGCCTACAGCTCAGCTTCCAGTTTGCGGCCGAGATCGACCGCATCGCGCAGCACGGCAAGGTGCGAGCGCGGCTGTACGCCGGCCGGCGCGTTGACCTCGACGCCGCTCGCCGTCAGCGACCAGTAGAGGCTGTGCGTGAAGACGCGGCCGCCCGAGCCGCGCAGCTCGACCTGGATGTTTTCCACGCCGGGACCAAAATTTTCCGTCATCCGCCCTGAAATCGGGTCGCCGGTCAGCCAGCCATTGCCCCTGTCGAAAATATTGGTCCAGCGCGTCGCGGCAAACACCGCGCCATGATGCACCGCCCGCTGCGGCTTGCCGGAATGGCTGCGCCCTTCCTGGTAGAGCATGGTCCCGCCCGCCGCCCTGTCGGCGATCGGCGGGCATGCCGAAAACAGGCGCTCGGCGATGCCGCGCCTGAATTCGGCGAGGTTGTAGGTCACCAGAAACTCGCTGTGGGTCAGCGGACTGCCGAGCGTGACGAAATCGCTGATCTTCCACGGCAGCGGATGATCGGCGTCGCCGACGCGAAGCTGCCGGTAGAGCTCCCATTGGCTGCGCCGGAATGCGGGGAGGTCATCGAGGCTGTCGGGCCAAGCGGAAGCATCGGCGTCCAGCGTCGCCTTGTCGACGGCGTGGATCGCCTTCAGCCTCGCTTTGTCGCGAATGGCTTCCAACTTTCTAGGCCTGAAATCGGCCCACAATATCTGCAACAGATCATAGGCGATGATCGACCCGAGGCTGTGCGAGACCAGCACGATGCGGTCATAGGCATCGTCCATCATGAGACGCTTCAGCAGCTTGAGGCCACGCTCGCGGACCAGCGCCCGCTTCTCGACCGTTGCCGCTTCGGCCCGCACATAGGCGGCGACGTCGCCGAAATAAGGCAAGCCAAACTGGTCCACCGACCAGATGACGAACGACGCCAGAACCGTGACAAGCACACCGGTCGTCCAGGAGATGTAGCCTTGCCAGGTCGACGTTGCGAGCGCCAGCGCCGCGCCGAGGACGACGATGGTGGCCAAAAGCGTGACGACATAGAGTTTGAGCACATCGCGCGGAATATCGGCCGGCTTGCGCCAGAGCAGGGTCGTCACCCAGGCAGCAAGGCGGCTTCGGGTCGTGCCCTGGGTGATGTCGGCCCAGTAAAGCTCATAGAAATCGGTGCGGCGGCCATCGACATCATAGGGCGTGGTGATCCGGCGGAGTTCGTGCGAATTGGTCCGGCTGTCGGGCGTGATCCAGCTCTGGTTGATCTTCGCACCCATCGGGTCGGCCGGATCGGGGACATGGGCATAGAACGGTGCACGGGCCGGATCGTGGCTCCATACGGCCTGGACAAACTCCCTCAACGTGTCCATGGGCCGCTGCTCGCCCATGCCGTGCACGACCACTGCCGCCTGGCTGCGCTTGCGTGGCGCCTTCTCTGCTGCGGTCAGATCGGCAGCCGGCGATGCAGTAGAACCAGGGTCGGGCACCAGCACCTCCACGATGACGCCGTTAGCAAGACGACGGGTCGGCATCGTAGCTTCAGAACCGGTAACAGCCAAGAAAAAGCCCGGCGCGGAGCCGGGCTGTATTCGACGATCGGCAGTGAGTTGGCAGCGACGCCGTTTCAGTGATCCATCGCTTTGACGATCTCCTCGGTCATCTTCTTGGCGTCGCCGAGCAGCATCATGGTGCCGTCCTTGTAGAACAGCGTGTTGTCGATGCCGGCATAGCCGGAGCCGAGCGAGCGCTTGACGAACAAGCAAGTGCGCGCCTTGTCGACGTCGAGGATTGGCATGCCGTAGATAGGTGAGGACTTGTCGTCGCGAGCCGAGGGATTGGTGACGTCGTTGGCCCCGATGACATAGGCGACGTCGGCCTGCGCGAACTCAGAGTTGATGTCCTCCAGCTCGAACACTTCGTCATAAGGCACGTTGGCTTCGGCCAAGAGCACGTTCATGTGGCCGGGCATGCGGCCGGCAACCGGGTGGATGGCGTATTTGACGTCGACGCCGTTGGCCTTGAGCTTGTCGGCCATCTCGCGCAGCGCGTGCTGCGCCTGGGCGACGGCCATGCCGTAGCCCGGCACGATGATGACCTTTTGCGCATTCATCATCAGATAGGCGGCATCCTCGGCCGAGCCCTGCTTGACCGTGCGCTCGATGCCGTCGTTGGCAATGGCTGATGTCTCGCCGCCGAAGCCGCCGAGGATGACCGAGATGAAGCTCCGGTTCATGCCTTTGCACATGATGTAAGACAGGATGGCGCCCGACGAGCCGACCAGCGCGCCGGTGATGATCAGCGCCAGATTGCCGAGCGTGAAGCCCAGGGCGGCCGCGGCCCAGCCCGAATAGGAATTCAGCATCGACACGACCACCGGCATATCGGCGCCACCGATCGGGATGATGAGAAGCACACCCAGCACCAGCGAGGCGGCAACGATCAGCCAGAACACCACCTTGGACTCGGCGGTGACGAGCAGCACGATCAGCACGATCAGCGCAATGCCCAGGGCCGCGTTGATGAAGTGGCGGCCACCGATCATGATCGGCTTGCCCGACATGCGGCCGTCGAGCTTCAAGAAGGCGATGACCGAGCCGGTGAAGGTGATGGCACCTATGGCAACGCCGAGGCTCATCTCGATCAGTGCCTGGGCATGAATGTCGGCGACGGTGCCGATGCCGAAGCTTTCCGGTGCATAGATGGCGGCGGCCGCCACCATGACCGCGGCAAGACCGACCAGCGAGTGGAAGGCGGCGACCAGCTGCGGCATCGAGGTCATGGCAATACGCCGTGCCGTGACCGCACCGGCCGAGCCGCCTATCAGCAGCCCGAGCACTATGAGGCCGAAACGCCCGGCCGAAGGGGTCGCCAGCGCCAGCGTCGTGGCGATGGCGATGCCCATGCCGATCATGCCGTACATGTTGCCCTGGCGGCTGGTGGTCGGATGCGACAGGCCGCGCAATGCCAGGATGAACAGGATGCCGGAGACCAGATAGAGAAAGGAGGCGAAGTTGGCGTTCATAGCAGCCTACTTTTCCTTCTTCTTGTACATGGCCAGCATGCGCTGGGTGACGAGAAAGCCGCCGAAGATGTTGACCGATACCAGCATCAGCGCAACGAAGCCGAAGCCGGTGGCAAGCCCTGAGGCCGAGATGCCGACGGCCAGCAGCGCGCCGACGACGATGACGGAGGAAATGGCGTTGGTGACCGCCATCAGCGGCGTGTGCAGTGCCGGCGTGACGGACCACACGACGTAGTAGCCGACGAAGATCGCCAGGACAAAGATGGCGAAGCGAAAGATGAAGGGATCGATGGCACCGCCGGACAGCGCGTGAGCGGCGTCACCCGCCGCCTCGGTCCCGGGCGCGGCCGCCAGGTTCTGCACCGCAAGCCGCACGGCAGCTGTCGCTTGGTCGAGCTGGTCGAGGGCTTTCTGCAGAGTCTGATCCATCACGCGATCCCTCCGGTGGTCTTGGGCTTCCTCGAAGCCGCCGTTTTCTTCGCAGCCGGCTTCGCCGAAGCCTCGGCAACCATCGTCCTGGCCGGAATGGCCGGTGGTTCGACATATTGGCCCTTTGGCGGCTCCTGCTCAGCCTTTGCGAAAGCCGGATGCACGATCTTGCCAGCATCGGTCAGCATCGTCGCCTTGACCAGTTCGTCGTCGTGGTTGATGGCAAGCGTCTTCGCCGCCTTGTCGACCAGCGTCTCGAGGAAGGCATAGAGGTTCCTGGCATAGAGAAGCGAAGCGGAGGCGGCGACGCGACCGGGAACGTTGAGATGGCCGACGATCTTTACTCCGTTGGCCGTGGTCACCACCTTGCCGGCTTCGGCGCCCTCGACATTGCCGCCGCGCTCGACCGCAAGGTCGACGATCACCGAGCCCGGCTTCATCGAGGCGACCATTGCCGCCGAGACCAGCTTCGGCGCCGGACGGCCGGGGATCAGCGCCGTGGTGATGACGATGTCCTGCTTGGCGATGTGCTCGGCGGTCAACGCCGCCTGCTTGGCCTGGTACCCCTTCGACATTTCCTTGGCGTAACCGCCGGCCGTCTCGGCCGCCTTGAACTCCTCGTCCTCGACGGCCAGGAATTTTGCGCCGAGCGAGGCGACCTGCTCCTTGGCGGCCGGGCGCACGTCGGTGGCGGTGACCACGGCGCCGAGGCGGCGCGCGGTGGCGATGGCCTGCAGACCGGCGACGCCGACGCCCATGACGAACGCCTTCGCTGCCGGTACGGTGCCGGCCGCCGTCATCATCATCGGTAAGGCCCGGTCATATTCGGCAGCCGCGTCGATCACCGCCTGATAGCCGGCGAGGTTGGCCTGGCTGGATAGAACGTCCATCGACTGGGCGCGGGTGATGCGCGGCATGAACTCCATGGAGAAGGCAGTAACACCGGCCTTGGCAAGGGCAGCGACGGCAGCGTCGTTGCCGTAAGGATCCATGATCGCGATGATAGCGGCGCCGGACTTGTAGCCCTTCAGCTCGGCGTCCATGGGCCGGCGCACCTTCAGCACGACATCGGCCTTGGCAGCATCGCCGACCTTGCCGATCGCGGCGCCCACCCGGGCGAACTCCTCGTCGGGAATGCGCGACGCTGTGCCGGCGCCGGTTTCGACAATCACGTCGAAACCCAGTGCCGCCAGCCGCTTCACCGTGTCGGGGGAGGCCCCGACGCGCGGCTCGTTTGCGTCGAGCTCACGAGGGATGAAAACCGTCTGTCCCACCGTATGATCCTTTCGGCCGGAACCCTGTTACCGCAAGACACCGACCGACCCCGGCGGCGCCTTCGACAAAGGTTGGAGGAGTTATCGGAGAATAAAGGCGCCGATGGCCAGGATCAGCACGAACAGGATAGTCCCCGAGAAGAAGCCGCCCACAAAGAAGCCGAACGCCATGGCAAGAAGCACGGCGGCGCAAAATAGCGACCCATATTTGGCCAGCATCACAAAGCCGGCATAGGTGCGGTCGTGCTCGGCATAGTCCATCTTCGCGCCCAGTTCGACAGGACCGGTCGGCGTGTGTTCAGCCATTGGAATACCCCTTCGAAGACATCTTTCAGGCACATAGCGAAAAGCCGCGTTAAGGGCAATGGCGCTATTGCCGCATCGCCGCAGCCAACAATCTCAAGCAAAACTTGAAATCGCTGCGCGAAGCGCGGCGATACCAATCACAATGGATGGCAGGTCCGCTATTGCCGATGTCGTTAGCCGGCGAGATGCGGGAACAGACCGAGCAGGCCGACAACGATCAGATAAAGGGCGACGATATAATTGAGCAGCCGCGGCATCACCAGGATCAGCACGCCCGCAATCAGCGAGATAAGCGGGGTAAGGGCGAGCGTGGAAATGGTCATATCGGTTCCTTTGATCGGATCGCTATCGAAGCGATGCTTGGCGGATGCCGGCCATGCCGACCTACCACCAGCACCCTTGCCCAGAACGCCGAAGCGACCGGAAGGCTCCATGGGCTCGTTCAGGCGGCTTCGCGAAAATACTTGGCGGTGGGCAGGATGGTCAGCGGGGCGAGTTCGCCGGCACCGGGCGTATCGAACAACATGCGCTGCTCCATTGGCGTCGAACGGAAGAACGGAAAGCGAGCGTAGGTTTCATTCTTGATCGCCAGGACATCGGCTTGATAAAGCAGCGCGAAACAGTTGATCACGCCGGCATAGGGCCGCGCATCGCCAATCGGTCGCGCCCGATAGATGCGCTTGTAGAAAGCCGCATGGTCCTCGCGGATCATGGATATGCAATAAGGCGCGCCGAAATGGAAGCAAGCCATGCCCGCAAGGCGCAGCGTCACATACGGGATCTGCGGGTAAAGCCGTGACCATTCGGCGTCCACGGCAAAACGGCTCGGGTCGATAAAGACTTCGCCTGCCGCCAGACGCGGCATCAACAAGTCCTTGTAGACGCTGAGCGCTGGTGATGTGGCGTTATCAGCAGACACGTTATGCAGGCGCATTGTGCTGACCAGCCGCCCCTCGATGTAGATTCCGAACGTATGGCAATTGGGCAGTTCGTCAAACTCGTCATGGACCTGACGGGACGCATTCTCGGGCACCAGATCGTTCATCCGATAGGAATTGTAGCGCAGCCTGTAAATGCTTTCGAAGTCCTCGCCGCTTTCACAGCGTCGGTACTCGGTCCGGTCAAGCAGCGCATAAACATGTTGCGCGAAGCTGGACATGGTCTCGGACGCATCTTTCCCACCAGCGCCCGCCGCATGGCCGAGCGAACTCAACTGGGCACACATGAACTCTATTCCCCGCGATTACGGCCACCAGCCGACACTACGGACGGGTCATGAGATGTAAAGATGAAAATAAGTAGGAGCTCGTTTACCGCTCGTTAAGGTTAACAATTAATAAAATTATACTAAAATACGCGGTTTTTCAGCGCGAAGTCAGCGCCGCGGCGCCTTCCTTGCCGTCTGGATGTCCTTGGCGAAGGGCCAGACGGTGCTCGACATCGTCTCGATGCCGGACGCGCTGAGTGCCGACCCGAACAGAAAGCCCTGGACCAGGTCCGGCTTGACCTGCAATGCCAGGATCTTGAGCTGTTCGAAGGTCTCGACACCTTCGACGGTAACCGAAAGTCCCAGCGGCCGTGACAGGTTGACGATGCCCTTGAGCAATTCGAGCGACCGGCTGTTCTGAGTGACATCCATCAGGAACGAGCGGTCGATCTTGATTTTGTCGAGCGGCAGTTTGTGGAGATAGCTGAGGCTCGAATACCCGGTACCGAAATCGTCGAGCGCAATGCGCACGCCGAGCCGCTTCAACTCCTCGATATATTGGCGTGTCAGCGACTTGTCGTCGAGCAGCGCCGTCTCGGTGACCTCGATCTCCAGACGTCCGGCGGAGAGACCGGATTCAGCCAGTGCGTCGCGAACCTTCTGGATGACATCACGGTTGCGGAAATCCTTGGCCGAGAGATTGACCGACACGCTGGTCTGGGCCGGCCATTTGGCGCATTCCGTGCAGGCCGCATGCAGGACGAAGGTGCTGATGTCGGAAATAATCCCCATTTCCTCCGCCAGCGGAATAAAGATACCGGGGGAAATCGGCCCGAGATCGGGATGATCCCAGCGGCACAGCGCTTCGCAACTGGCGATACGCATCGTGCTCATCGCCACGATCGGCTGATAGACCACCCGCAATTCGTTGTTTTCCACGGCGCTGCGCAGGTCCGCCTTCATCAGCTGACGGCTGCGGAAGGCAGCATCCATGGAGGCCTCGAACAGCCGCCAACCGTTCTTGCCAAGCTCCTTGGCCTTGTAGAGTGCAAGGTCGGCTTTGACGATCATGGCGTCAACGTCGGTATCCTTGACCCGCGACAGCACCGCGCCGCCGCTGGCCTGGATGCGTAATCCGTGGCCGGCGACATCGACCTCGCCCTGTAGATTGACAAAGATCTCATCAACCTGGCCGGTCAGGTGGCTTTCATCCTCGACGCGCTCGAAGAAGATCATGAACTCGTCGCCGCCGAAGCGGCTGACGGTGATGCCTGGCCCAGCGACTGCCGCCAGCCGCTCGGCAACGGCGTAGATCAATCCGTCGCCGACCGGATGGCCGAGCGTGTCGTTGACGCTCTTGAAATCATCGAGATCGAGCACCACCAGCCCGCAGAGACGCTCGGGATCCCCTGGGGCCATGGCTTCCACCACCAACTCGTGGAAGTAGGCGCGGTTGGGCAGGCCGGTGAGACTGTCGTAGCGCGCCATGAAGCGGATCTTGTCTTCCGCCTCGACCCGGGCGGTCACATCCTCGAAAGTGACGACGCCCAGTTCCTGGCTGCCTTCGCGCGCCGAAAATTCATAGTGCTGGCCGTTGGTGAGCGAGACCAGGACCTTGCGGTCGCGGCCCTCGCGCAACGCACGCGTCAGCTGGGCTTCGATGTAACGGCAATCTTTCGGCGCCAGCATGCCGCCTGCAGCGCCGCGCATCAGCAGACCGTGGATCGAGCGGCCTAGCAGCGCATCGGCCGATTTGAGCGACATCAGGTGCGCGGCTTCGGCATTGGCCACCGCCACCCGGCCGTCGGGACCAAGCATGACAAGGCCATGCGACATGGTGTTGAGCGCGCGGTTGAAACGCTGCGCGATGCGGTTCGCCTTCTTTTCCTCCGACAGGGCGGTAAACAGGACTTCGCGGACGATGTCGGCGAACCGCTTGATCGCAAACAGAAAAGGGGCCGACATCAGACCGAGGATGATGTGGTAGATATCGCCGCGCAGGATAAAGCCAAGCGATATGGGCCATGTGGTGGTTATGATAAAAATCATGACCATGCGCGGCGAGCCATAATTGCGGCCGGCAATCGACGTGACCGATGCCAGAGTGACGCAGACAGAGGCTATTTCGGCATAGTTGTCGTGGCTGTCATTTGCCAGATAGATACTGACGAAACAGAACGCGCCAAGCATGAAACCATGCATCGAACCGAAAATTATGTAATCGTTTTCGCGATCATGGGCTTCTTCCCACGTCGTCGGGGAAGGAAGTCGCCCGTATTTTCGGATGTTGCGAAGGCGCAGAGTACCGACAATGATGAGCCCAGCGGCAACTAGAAGATACGCCAAGTCCATGGTCTTCCAATAGACCAGAATGACGAGGAGTGTCTGCGCAACAAGGCCGATCGACAGCGTGAACCCGTCGCGAAACAGCGTTTCCACGAACGGAATGTAAACGTCGACCGGAATCTCGTTTTTTCGTCTCAGATTCACGCCTGGATCCCAACCCTGGGGAACCCAGCAGTGTCACATTGGCCTTAAGAAAGGTTTAGAGCAGCGGTTCGGGCTCTATTGGCATTCATTGGTGACGCAGCGGAAGCAGGGAAACTACAGTTCAGGTAAACAAGGCGTATCACAGCGCTGAATTATTCGGCGGCTTGAAGTTGCGGCCGCAGCGGCGCCGTCGAGAGGCGGTCGAGCAGACGCTGGCGTTCGCCGGCGGCTTTTTCGGCACTGGCCTGCTTGACGTGGCCAAAGCCGCGGATGAGCGCCGGCACCGAGACAAGCGCGGCGGCGGCCTCGATCTTGCCCGGCGCCAGCGCGCCGGCGACAAGCGCCAGGTCGGCTTCATAGAGGGCAAGAAGCTGCCGCTCCATACGCCTCTCGGCGCTGTAGCCGAACAGGTCGAAAGCGGTACCGCGCAGCCCCTTCATCGCCGCCAGCAGGCGGAACCCGTTCATCATCCACGGACCAAAGCTCGACTTCTTCGGCTTGCCGTCACTGCCGCGCCTGCCCATGATCGGCGGTGCGAGATGGAATTCAAGCTTGCCGTGGCTCTGGAACTGCTTTGCGAGCTCTGCAGCAAAGGAGCCGTCCGTATAAAGCCGCGCCACCTCGTATTCGTCCTTGATCGCCATCAGCTTGAACAGGTTCTTTGCGGCAGCCTCGGTCACCACGGTCGAACCGGGCACAGCATTGGTTTCGGCCTTGCGCAGCGCCGCCAGTCTGTCGGCATAGCGCTTGCCATAGGCGGCGTTCTGATAGGCGGTCAGGAAGGCGACGCGGCGAGTAATTATATCGTCCAGCGTCTCGGCAATGGCGCCATGCTGCGTGGCCTTGCCCGGCTGGGCAAGAAGGCTGCGGACGAAATCCGGCTGGTGGGCGGCGCGGCGGCCCCAGCGAAATGCCGCGATATTCATCGCTATCGCCTCGCCGTTGAGCTCGATCGCCTTCTCGACCGCCTCCGCCGACAGCGGCAAGCCGCCGTGCTGGAAGGCGAAGCCGAGCATGAACATGTTGGCGCCAAGCGAGCTGCCGAACAGCGCGGTGGCGGTGCGGGTAGCGTCGAAGAAATGCGTCCTGTCGTCGCCCGCGGCCGTTCTTATCGCTTTCTTCAGCCGCTCGACGGGCAGCGAGAAATCGGCCGAACGGGCGAACTCGCCCGGCATGATCTCGGCAGTGTTGGCGAGGAAGATGGTATGGCCTTCGCGCACCGCGGCCAACACCTTCTTGGCACCCGAAACGACGAGATCGCAGCCGAGCACGAGATCGGCCTTGCCGGCCGATACCCGAATGGCGTGGATGTCGTCCGGCGTGCGGGCGATGCGGACATGGGTGAACACCGAGCCGCCCTTCTGGGCGAGGCCGGCCATGTCGATCATGCCGCAGCCCTTGCCTTCCAGGTGCGCGGCCATGCCCAGCACCGCGCCTATTGTGACGACGCCGGTGCCGCCGACACCGTCGATGATCGCCGCCCAGCCTTGTTCACCGAGCGTAAATTGCGCCGGCGCCGGCACCCCCGCGAGCGGGTCGGCCGCGCCGGCTATGCCTTCGGCTTTCCTGATTTTGGCGCCGTGAACGGTGACGAAGGAGGGGCAGAAGCCGTTGACGCAAGAGAAGTCCTTGTTGCAACTCGACTGGTCGATCTTGCGCTTGCGGCCGAATTCGGTCTCGACCGGCTGGATCGAGACGCAATTCGACTGCACGCCGCAATCGCCGCAGCCTTCGCAGACCAGCTCGTTGATGAAGATACGCTTGTCGGGATCGGGGAAGGTGCCGCGCTTGCGGCGGCGACGCTTCTCGGCGGCGCAGGTCTGGTCGTAGAGCAGCACCGAGACGCCTTTGACCGAACGCAACTCGCGCTGGACGAGATCGAGGTCGTCGCGGTGATGGATGGTGGCGCCGGCGGGAAACTCCACCTTGCCGGTATATTTGTCCGGCTCGTCGGTGACGATGGCGATGCGCTCCACGCCCTCGGCGCGCACCTGCCTTGCGATCCTGTCCACCGTCAGGCCGCCCTCGTGCGGCTGCCCGCCGGTCATCGCGACGGCGTCATTGTAGAGGATCTTGTAGGTGATGTTGGCGTCGGTCGACAGCGCGAAGCGGATCGCCAGCACACCCGAGTGGTTGTAAGTGCCATCGCCCAGATTCTGGAAAATGTGCTCGCGCTTCGAGAACGGCGCCTGGCCGACCCACTGCGCCCCCTCGCCGCCCATGGCGGTGAAGCCGACGGTGTTGCGGTCCATCCACAGCGCCATGAAATGACAGCCGATTCCGGCGGCGGCGAGCGAGCCGTCCGGCACCTTGGTCGAGGAATTGTGTGGGCAGCCGGAGCAGAAGAAGGGCGTGCGCGAGGCGATGTCTGACGTGTCGGCCAGCATCGCCTGGAACTGGCGCAACTTCGCCACCCGCGCGGCGATTTCTTCCGACGGGCCGATCGTTCGCAAAATCCTCTCGCCGAGCGCGATGGCAATATCGTTGGGGTCGAGCGCGCCCTTGGCCGGGAACAGCCAGTCGCCGCGCTCGTCCTTCTTGCCGACGATGACCGGCTGCGTCGCGGTGCCGTAAAGGTTCTCGCGCAGTTGCACCTCGATCAGCGAGCGTTTCTCCTCGACGACGACGATGGTATCGAGGCCGCGAGCAAAGTCGGCGATGTGTTGCAGGTCGAGCGGCCACGGGCAGCCGACCTTGAACAGCCTGATACCGATGCGACTGGCGGCCGCCTCGTCGACGCCGATATCCTCCAGCGCCTGGCGAACATCGAGATAACTCTTGCCGATGGTGACGATGCCAAGCTTGGCGCTGGTGCCGCCCGAATAGACGATCCGATTCAGCCCATTGGCGTGGATGAAAGCTGAAGCGGCGGCGCGCTTGTATTCATGCAACCGCTCCTCCTGGCCGAGCATGTCGATCTCGTTACGGATGTTGAGGCCGCCGGGCGGCATGTCGAAGTCCGGGATGACGATATCTAGCCGGTCGAGCGCGGCATCGACTGAGGCTGTCGATTCGATGTTGTCCTTGACGCATTTGATCGCCGCCCAGGTGCCGGCAAAACGCGACATGGCAAAGCCGTAGAGGCCGTAGTCGATGATCTCCTGGACGCCGGCCGGATTAAGGATCGGCACCATGGTGTCGACGAACAGGAACTCGGTGGCATGCGCGTTGGTCGAGGATTCGGCCATGTGGTCGTCACCCATCAGGGCCAGCACGCCGCCATGTTTCGACGACCCGGCGAGATTGGCGTGGCGGAACACGTCGCCGGAGCGGTCGACGCCCGGACCCTTGCCGTACCAGACCGAAAAAACGCCGTCATGGGTACCCTCGCCCAGCAATTCGGCCTGCTGCGAGCCCCAGCAGGCGGTGGCGGCAAGCTCCTCGTTGAGACCGGGCTGGAAGACGATGTCAGACTGCGCGAGCTGGTTCCTGGCCTTCCACAGCTGCATGTCGAGGCCGCCGAGCGGCGAGCCGCGATAGCCGGAGACGAAACCGGCGGTGTTCAGGCCAGCCCGGCGGTCGCGCTCGCGCTGCATCAGAAGCATGCGCATGACTGCCTGGGCACCCGACAGGAAGATGCGCTCCTTTGCCAGGTCGAACTTGTCGTCGAGCGCGACATTGTGCAGCGTCATCAGGCATTTCCTGTGCGGAGGCCGCGCCTGGAGGTGCGCGGCCAACGTCGGAGTCGAGTGCCCACAGTCTTTCTTCCCTTGCCGGGGAGGTCAAACAAAATCGAAGGTGCCAGGCGGTCCGCAACAAACGATCCGTGCGCGGCCGTGTGGCGCCACGAAACGCCTGTCGGGGAGGATGGCCGAGCATGAAAAATTCCGGCGGCGCTCAGTGCCGCTGGTGATGCATCATGCAGCCTTTGGGCAACTGGGCTTCGGTTCACCGGGCAGCTTGCCGTCGACATGGCCGGCCAAGTCCTTGTTGAGCTCGTAGACTGGCCCGACCACCAGAGGCCGGTCGGGCAGGACCGACTGGTCGAGCGAGGACGTCAGAGTGGTCGCGAAACTCTGCAGCAACTTGCCGCTGGAATCCTCGATGCGGATCGACACCGCATAGGGCTTGTCCTTGACAACGCAGGTAAGCGGCGGGCTGGTGAGCGTCACATGCGGCAGCTTCGGCCATATTTTCTGGGTGACGATGATCGGATCACCACCGGCCGGGTTCTGGAAGGAGACCACAGCGACCTGCCCCTCACCCACCGGCCGCAGCGGATTGAGGGTGATGACATAGGTGGCGATACCCAGCCGGTAGTTGAACTCGAACAGCTTCCCGGAAATGGCGAACAGCTGGTCCTTGCCGGAATCACGGCAGGCGCCGAGCGCGGCCGCCGCGAACAACGCCGCGACGACAATCATCGCGCGTGAGAATCTTCTAGACATTGGTGACCTCCCTGGCCGCGGTCCGGCGGCGATAGTGTCGGTTTGCCTTCTGGCGGTTGCCGCACACCGCCATGTCGCACCAGAGGCGGCTGGAATTGCGGCTTTTGTCGACAAACAGCCAGCTGCAGTTCGGACATATCCGCAGCCTCGCGATGGTGTCGCTACGCAGCAGCGACAGCGCCGAGACCGCAAGCGCGGCCTCGAAGGCAATCGGCGTCGCCGGATCACCGAACGGTTTTCCAGGCATGCCGATTTCGGTGCGGCTATGAGCGAGGCCATCGGCGCAGGCTTCCAAGAATTTCGGCACATCGCCGGTCGCGATCGCACCTTTCGATACCGCGCCGCGAAACAGCCGATCGGTCGTCTCCCGGATCGACAGCACCACCGGTGCGATCTTTTCAGGCGCCGGCGCTACGAGCCGCCTGCCGCCGAGCTCGGCGGCGCGAAAGGCACTCGCGGCTTCGGCAAAGCGGGCGATCTCGGCCGGATCGTCGAAACGGTCGAAAGTTTTCTTCGGATCGTTCCGCAAAACGACGGTGTTCGCCGTATCGAGCGCCAGCATGCCACCGGTAAAGCGGTGCGGAGTCCAGGATACTGTCATATGGCGAATCTAACTGATAACTCGCGTTTGACAAGTTAGATTCCGGGTGCAACGCTCGTCATAGGCGATCGCCGTACTGAGAATATCGTTCGTCCCAAACCTCTGCCCCGATTGCGGGGCATGCATAGAGGGTCTTGCATGCTCTATTTCTTCCAGCAGGTTCTGAACGGGCTGCATTCGGGCGCGCTCTACGCATTGCTTGCCTTCGGCTACGTGCTGACCAATGGCATCCTGCACCGTACCAATCTTGCCTATGGCGCGCTGTTCGCCTTTTGCGGGCATACGATGATCCTCACCGCGGCGTTCGGCTATCAGGCGCTGTGGCTGACGCTGTTTGCATCGGTCGCGCTCGGCGTAGCTGCGGCATTCCTTTATGCGGCGCTGCTCAGCCATGTCCTGTCGCGAAGTATCTTCGAACCGCTGGCCGACCGCTCGCCCAACGCCATCGTGGTGACGACGCTCGGCATATTGCTGGTCTTGTCGGAAGCCAGCCGCATCGCCGCCGATACCCATGACCTATGGTTGCCGCCAATGCTGGCCCAGACCATCGTCTTCGCGCAGAATGCCAGCTTCAAGGCGACGTTGACGCTGATCCAATTGCTCGATTGCGCCGCCGTACTGGCGGCCATAGCGCTGGCTGCTTGGGGCTTCGCATATTCGAGCTTCGGCCGGAGCTGGCGCGCCGTATCCGACGATCCCAAGGCGGCTGCGATGTGCGGCGTCGATGTCCGTGCGGTGTTTCGGCGTGCGGTGCTTTTCGGCGGCCTTTGCGCGGCACTGGCCGGCGTGCTCGCCGCCTTCTACTACGGTAACATCAGCTTCGGCACAGGGTTGGTCTACGGGTTGAAAATCCTGTTCGTGACCGCAGTGGGCGGCTATCTTTCGCCTTTGCGGGCGGCACTGGGCGCCGCCGCTTTCGGCATGGCCGAATCGCTATGGGCCGGCTATTTTCCGCTCGAATGGCGGGACGGCTGGATGTACCTGTTCCTCGTCGCCATGCTTGTGCTGATCGGCGCCGGCCGCGACCAACAGAAGATCGCCTGAGCCGCACCCGACTTTGCTTGAGTGAAAGCGCCGCATGTCCTTGGACATGCAAAGGACGCGGCAGCATTTTGCCGCCCGTCATCTCACAACTGTGTTTATGCGGGCTGTCCCGTGTTGACCCGCCGGACCACGCACTGCATACCGTTGGTCCACAGCGACGCGACGGACAGGGAACCGCCGCGCTCTGACACAAGGGAGGAATGCATGGCAGGGCTTCTCGCTCTTTCCAGAACCATTGACCGTTTGAACGAATTCATCGGCAAATGGGTTTCGTGGCTGATCCTGCTGGCGATCCTGGTAAGCGCCGCCAACGCCGTCATCCGCAAGGTGTTCGACATGTCCTCGAACGCCTGGCTGGAATTGCAATGGTATCTGTTCGGCGCCGCCTTCATGCTGGCCGCCGCCTACACGCTGAAGCAGAACGACCATATCCGCATCGATATCGTCTACGGCATGTTCTCGCGCCGCGTGCAGCACTGGATCGACCTTTTCGGTCACGTCTTCTTCCTGATGCCGTTCGTGACGTTGATGGTGGTCTATTTCGTTCCCTATGTGTCGCTGTCGTATCGCAGCGGGGAGATGTCGAACAATTCCGGCGGGCTGATCATCTGGCCGGCGAAGGCGATCCTGCTGGTCGGCTTTTTTCTGCTCGCGCTGCAGGGCATTTCCGAAATCATCAAGAAAATCGCCATCATGCGCGGTCAGATGGACGATCCCACTCCGTTCATATCGGTGCATGAGCAGGCCGAACTCGAAGCCAAGGCGCTCGTCGAAGAGGTGCGCTCGTGATCGAGTTCATCGCCCAGAACATGGCGCCGATCATGTTCGCCTCGCTGGTCGTCTTCCTGCTGATCGGCTACCCCGTCGCCTTCTCGCTCGCCGCCAACGGCCTGATGTTCTTCTTCATCGGCGTGCTTCTGTCGCCCTATTCGGGCGGCTCGATCAATCTCGCCTGGCCGTTGCTGCACGCGTTGCCGGATAATTTCTATGGCAGCCGGGTGATGTCGAACGATACGCTGCTGGCGATCCCGTTCTTCACCTTCATGGGCATCGTGCTCGAACGATCCGGCATGGCCGAAGACCTGCTCGACACGATCGGCCAGTTGTTCGGACCTGTCCGTGGTGGCCTCGCCTATGCCGTGATTTTCGTCGGCGCGCTGCTCGCCGCGACGACCGGCGTGGTGGCGGCCTCCGTCATTGCCATGGGTCTGATTTCGCTGCCGATCATGCTGCGCTACGGCTACGACCGGCGGCTGGCATCCGGCGTCATTGCCGCGTCCGGGACGCTCGCCCAGATCATCCCGCCGTCACTGGTGCTGATCGTCCTGGCCGACCAGCTCGGCCGCTCGGTCGGCGATATGTATAAGGGAGCGCTGATCCCCGGGCTCATTTTGACCGGCATCTACATGCTCTACATCCTGCTCATGTCGATCTTCCGGCCGAAGTCGATGCCGGCCCTGCCGCTGGAGGCCCGCACGCTCGGCCACGGCGCGCTGTCGCTGCTGGCGGCGCTGCTGGCGGCGGTGGTGGTTTCCTATGCGGCGTATCGCTACCTTGCGCCGAACCATGGCGGCAACGCCGATATCCTCGGCGCCACCATCGGCGTCATCTTCATCTATGTCGTCGCGATCGTCGACCAGCGCCTGAAGATCAACCTGATGTCCAGACTGGCACAGCAGGTGATCATCGTGCTGATCCCGCCGCTGGCGCTGATCTTCCTGGTGCTGGGCACGATCTTCCTTGGCATCGCCACGCCGACGGAAGGCGGCGCCATGGGCGCCGTCGGCGCGCTGGCAATGGCGGCGATGAAGGGGCGGCTGTCGCTCGACGTGGTCAAGCAGGCGCTGGCGTCGACGACCAGGCTGTCGTCCTTCGTTCTGTTCATCCTGATCGGCGCGCGGGTGTTCTCGCTGACCTTCTACGGCGTCAATGGCCACATCTGGGTCGAGCACCTGTTGACGTCGCTGCCGGGCGGTGAAGTCGGTTTCCTGATTGGCGTCAACATCCTCGTCTTCGTGCTCGCCTTCTTCCTCGACTTTTTCGAGCTTGCCTTCATCATCGTGCCGCTTTTGGCGCCAGCGGCTGACAAACTCGGCATCGACCTGATCTGGTTTGGCGTGCTTTTGGGCGTCAACATGCAGACCTCCTTCATGCATCCGCCCTTCGGCTTCGCGCTGTTTTATCTGCGCTCGGTCGCCGCGCGCGTGCCCTATCTCGACCGACTCACCGGCAAGCAGATCGCGCCGGTCACCACAGGGCAGATCTATTGGGGCGCAGTGCCCTTCGTCTGCATCCAGGTGATCATGATCGGCCTGACCATCGCCTTCCCGCAGATGGTGATGCACTACAAAGGCACTGTCGTCGATCCTGGCACCATCAACTACCAGGTGCCGGAAACGCCTGGCATCGGCTTGTCGCCGCTTGGCACGCCGCCAGCCAACGGCGGCACTGCCCCGGCCTCACCTTCCACACCGGATTTGTCGCAGCCGCCGAGCTTCGACGAAAAGCCGCCCGCGAAACCGGCGGCGCCGGCAATTGATCTGTCGCAACCACCGAGTTTCAACTGAGGAAGGCCCGGCAGCCATGAAGGCGGTTCGGTTGGAGCGAATGGGCAGCCTCGCCGTGTGCGAGGTCGAGAAACCGACCGCCGGGCCGAACGATCTGCTGGTGCGCATCGAGGCGTGCGGCGTCTGCGGCACCGACAGGCATCTTTTCCATGGTGAATTCCCGTGCACGCCGCCGGTGACGCTCGGGCATGAATTCTCCGGCATCGTCGAGGCGGTCGGACCTGCCGTATCCGGCTTTTCGGTCGGCGACCGCGTCACCGGCGATCCCAACATTGCCTGTGGCCGATGCGAGCATTGTCAGGCCGGCCGGGTCAATCTCTGCGGCAATCTACGGGCCATCGGCATCCATCGCGATGGCGGCTTTGCCGAATATCTTGTCCTGCCGCAGAAACAGGCCTTCGTCTTGCCAGGCGATCTGAAGCCTACGCATGGTGCTTTCTGCGAGCCGCTCGGCTGCTGCCTGCATGGCGTGGACCTTGCCGCGATCAAACCAGGCTCGTCGGTCGCGGTGCTCGGCGGCGGCGTGATCGGCCTGCTCACCGTTCAGCTGGCAAAGCTCGCCGGTGCGACGACCATTATCTTGTCGACCCGTCAGGCCTCGCGGCGGGCTCTTGCCGAGCAATTTGGCGCAACGGCGACGCTCGATCCCAGCGCCTTCGATGTCACCGATGCGATCGTCGGCCGGTCGGGTTTGATGCCGGGCGGCGTCGACGTGGTGTTCGAATGCGCCGGCGTGAAAGACACTGTTGAGCAGGCGATGCGGCTGGCCAAAGCGGGCGGCACCGTCGTCGTCGTCGGCGTGATGCCGCAAGGCATGAAAGTGGCGTTCGAACCGTTCGATCTGCTGTTCCGTGAGTTGAAGGTCCTGGGTTCCTTCCTCAACCCCTTTACCCATCGCCGGGCCGCCGATCTTATCGCCTCGGGGGCGATCGAAGTAGATCGGCTGATATCACGACAAGTCAGCCTCGACGAGGCGGTGGCGATCATTGCCAACCCGCCGGCGCCAGGTGAGGTCAAAGTCCTGGCAGTGCCTCAGAGCTGATCCATCGGGCCAGTTGCCACCGGCAGGCTTCGCGGTTCTGCGTCGCATCGATGGCTTCATCCTCAATCTGATAAAGCCGGGCTGATGAAGCCGGGGAAAGGCGACCCCGCCACCTATGCCGACGCCGGCTTACAACCGGGTGAGGTCCAGCAACTGATGCGTGGCCGCATCAAGTCGACAGTGTTCTATTGCCATGCTCCGGGCGGGAATACCGGTGGAAGTCAGTGCGTCCGAGGCTGACAGGAAGGAACACGGGGCGTGCTCAGGGTCCTTTGACAAGAACCACGTCTTCCTGGAGCGGAATGCATTCAAATAAAACCGGGCATCCGCTTTGTTTTAGCCCATTTCTGCGACGCCGAGTGGAGCCACTCGGCGTCGCAGAATGTTCTAGAGCTTGGCATTGCGCTGCTGGACCATCATGAAGGTGTCATAGTTGTACTCGGCCACCTGCGCCCAGAGATAATGCTCCTTGCGGAACGCCTTGATCGAATCCCAGATCTTCTTGAACGGCGCGTTCGAGGCTTCCATCTCGGCATAGACTTCGTTGGCCTTTTCGAAACAGGCGGCCATGATCTCCTGGCTGAACGGGCTCAACTTGGCACCGCCGGCAACCAGCCGCTTAACCGCCGCCGGATTGAGATAGTCGTATTTCTGCAGCATGTTGGCGTCGGCCGCTTGAGCGGCAGTATGCACCAGCGACTTGTAAGCCGGCGAAAGTTCGTCGTACTTCGCCTTGTTGAACATCAGATGGACAGTCGGTCCACCTTCCCACCAGCCGGGATAGTAGTAATAGGGCGCAACCTTGTAGAAGCCGAGCTTCTCGTCGTCATAGGGGCCGACCCATTCGGCGGCATCGATCGTGCCTTTTTCCAGCGCCGGATAAATGTCGCCACCGGCGATCTGCTGAGGAACCACGCCGAGCCTTTGCACCACTTTGCCGGCAAAACCACCGATACGCATCTTGAGGCCGGAAAGGTCGGCGACCGTTTTGATCTCCTTGCGGAACCAGCCGCCCATCTGCACGCCGGTATTGCCGCCCGGCAGCCCAAACAGACCCTGCGTCGCCAGGAACTCGTTGAACAGATCGATGCCGCCGCCATGATAGTGCCAGGCGTTTATGCCGCGCGCGTTGAGCGAAAACGGAACCGCCGCTCCCAGCGCCCAGGTCGGGTCCTTGCCCCAGTAATAGTATGCCACGGTGTGGCAGGCCTCGACGGTGCCGGCAGTGGTGGCATCGGCGGCCTGCAGGCCGGGAACGAGTTCGCCGGCGGCGAAGACCTGGACCTGGAAGTTGCCGTCGGTCGCCTCCGACAGCATCTTGGAAAACACTTCGGCGCCGCCATAGATCGTATCGAGCGACTTCGGGAAGGACGACGCCAGCCGCCAGGTCACTTTCGGATTGGACTGGGCGATGGCCGGCGCGGCAAGTGTCGCGGCAGCGGCCGCGGCGCCAACGCCGGCGGTGCCGGCCTTGCGGATGAACGAACGACGATCCATGAAGTTCCTCCCTTTTGGATCCACTGACCGACATTCGGGACACTTCGGCGCCCGGATCGGCTTCGAGCCGACAATACACAGGCAAGGAGTCGAGTCCAGCACGGCAGCCCGGTTTGAGCGGCGCATTTCGGGGAAATTCACGGCGTTGGGGCAGATCTTGCAACTATAGTCTAAGGTCGATTAACTGGCCTACGCGACACGCCGAAACTTGCCATGGAAATGCGCCTTCGGATCGCCTATTTTGCAGGCAGATAATTCGTTGCACCCGATGGGATCCGGACCAAATGCACCAGCCGCTCGTCGCCGTATCGACCGATGTCCGCCAGGTCGACAATTACACCTGGCATGCCGCGCCACAGCAATATCTCGAAGCGGCGCTTTCGGGTGCAGGCGTGTTCCCGCTGCTGGTACCGTCCTTCGGCGACCGGCTCGACTTCGACGAACTGCTTTCCGCCGTCGACGGCGTCATGGTCACCGGTTCCAAATCGAACGTTCATCCCTCGCTCTATGGCGGTGACGCCAGCGAAGCCAATGGTCCTTACGACTCCGCCCGCGACGCGACGACGTTGCCGCTGATCCGCCGGGCGGTGGAGCGCGGGGTGCCATTGCTCGCCATCTGCCGCGGCATCCAGGAGATGAATGTGGCGCTGGGTGGCACGCTGGCCACCGAAATCCAGGAACGCGCCGGTTCGCTCGATCATCGTGCGCCGGCAAGCGACAATCAGGACGAACGCTTCGCCATCCGCCAGAGCGTGGCGATAAAACCCGGCAGCTGCTTGGCCGGGGTCTTCGGCGCCGGCGACATCATGGTCAATTCGGTGCATCGCCAGGCCATCGGCCGACTTGGCCCAAAGCTGCAGGTCGAAGCGGTCGCCGCCGACGGCACCGTCGAGGCGGTTTCGGTGCGCGATGCACGGGCTTTCGCCGTCGGCGTCCAGTGGCATCCCGAATACTGGGTCAAATCGGACAGTATCTCGGTAAAGATATTTCGCGCCTTCGGCGATGCTGTACGTCTGCATCAGGCGGCGAAATCGGGTGCGCGCGCAGCCGCGGAATAGTCCTGCCGCGCTCGCTAGTTGCCGGCCGACGCCAGCGTCAGCAGCGGCAGCGCCGGCGCGTAGGATTCGTAACCATCGCCGTCGGCGACTGAGAACATGACGATCGGATCGGTGCCGTTGGCGCTGAGGGTGACCGTGCCGTCATCCTGCTCTCGCCAGAACTTCGCCTGCTCCACGCCGGGCAACACCCGGCGGCAATTTGCTGCGACCGTCAACAGCGACAGGCCTTGCGAAATCTCGGCGCCGCGGCTGACCGCACAAGACCCCTCGTCGCCATGGGCTACCAGCCTGTAGTTGCCGGATGAAGGCGGTGACTCACTGGCCGCACGGCTTTCACCGCTACCGGCGTAAAACAGTTGGGCGCTGCCGAACAGTACAGCGACAGCCATCAATGCAGGAAGCGTCTTCATCCTGGTTCTCCGCGCATTTCAAGCGCGCCGGTTCGAAGAGATCAGGGAGGCGCGCTTCCTCTTGCTGTCATGTCCTGTCAGGCGGACAGACACTGCGAAGGGACCAGAATGATTCCGAAGGGTTAAGCTGAAGTTAATAGATATGGCAGCCCGCTTACGGCCTTGCCTTGACATTTGCCGTCTCCGGCACCGGCGTCAGCGCCTTGCGCTGCGAAAACCACGAGACCAGATTTTCGACGCACAGGTCCGCCATGGCGCGGCGGGTGTGCTGCGAGGCCGAGCCGACATGTGGCAAAAGCGAGGTGTTGGGCGCGGCAAGCAACGCCGCTGGCACATTCGGCTCGTCGGCAAAGACGTCTAGCCCGGCAGCGGCGATGCTGCCGCTGGCAAGTGCGGCGGCAAGGGCTGGTTCGTCGACCGTGCTGCCCCGGCCGATGTTGACAAAGACGCCGTTCCGCCCAAGAGCCGAGAGAATTTCGGCATTGACGGCCTTTTCCGTCGAAGCCCCGCCGGGCGCCACCGAGATCAGTGTGTCGACCGCCTCGGCGAGACCTTTCAGCGTCGGGTGATAGTCATAGGACAGGCCTTCGACGCGGCGCCGGTTGTGATAGGCAATGGGCAGCCCAAAAGCGTCGAGCCGGCGGGCAATGGCGAGGCCGATGCGGCCCATGCCAAAGATACCGACTTGGCGCCCGCGCAAGGTCAGCCGGCTCAGCGGATAGTTGCCGTTGCGCAGCCAGCTTCCGTCGCGTAGCCAGGCCTCGGCGCGCGGCAGTTCGCGGATGGTATTGATCAACAGGCCGAGCGCCGTATCGGCGACCTCTTCGGTCAGCACATCCGGTGTGTTGGTGACCATGATGCCGCGCCGTGCGGCGTGGCGGACATCGACCGAATCATAGCCGACGCCGAAATTGGCGATAATCTCGAGCTTTGGCAGCGCGTCCATCAACGCGGCGCTTATGCCGCCAAAGGCGGCTATGCCGCGCACCGTAAGGCGCATCTCGTCGGTGACCAGCGACGGATCGGCGCGTTCGATCCGGACGCGGCTGAACACCCCGTCGATGCGGCCGACCGCATGATCGTTGAACTGGCCCGGCACCAGAATGGCGACAGCTTGCTGTTTGGTTTTTGTCATGCACGTTCCACCGGTTTGCCGGTCGACTGGCGCACATGCAGTTCCGGCTTGATCAGTTCCTGCGACGGCCGCACCGTCTGTCCGTTGAGTTTGTCGAGCAGCGCGCTGGCGGCGCGGCGGCCAACCTCGCGCTGGCCGTTCCAGACGGTGGTTAGCGCAGGCGTCGCGATCGCCGCCTCCTCGAGGTCGTCATAGCCGGTAACAGAGATGTCGATGCCCGGCACCAGCCCGGCGCGCGCAATGCCGTTCATCAGGCCGATGGCGACGAGGTCGTTCCAGCAGCAGGCCGCGGTCGGCCTGTCCTTCAGCGCCAGGAACTGCCCGGCGGCCTCGAAGCCGGCCTGCTTGGTGCGTGGGCCGGCGATGCGCCAGGACGGCCTGACCTCAAGCCCTGCCGCCTCCATGGCGTTGACATATCCCTGATAGCGGTCGCGGCCGGTCGAGGTCTGGTCGGTACCGCCGATCATTGCGATGCGCTTGTGGCCAAGCGAGATCAGATGATTGGTAGCAAGCCCGGTGCCATAGGCATCGTCGCCGCGAAACACCGGCACGTCGGCACCTTCGACGGTGCGTGCAATCAGCACTGCCGGGAGACCGTTCTCCTCGGCCATGATTATGTCTTCGGGCGGTGTGCCGATGGCCGGCGACATGATGACGCCGTCAGCGCCGAGCTGCAGAAGCGTGTCGATGAAGGTGCGTTGTTTCTCGAGTTGGTCGTAGTGGTTCGACAGGATGAAGGTTTGCCGGCTGCGGTCGAGTTCGCTCTCGATCGAACGCAATATCTCGGCAAAGAACGGGTTCATGATGTCGTGGACGACGACGCCGACTATGCCTGAGCGCGAGGTGCGCAGGCTGGCGGCGCGGCGGTTGTAGATATAGCCGATGGCGCGGGCATGTTCCTTGATGCGGTCGCGGGTGCCGCCGGCGACCAGCGGGCTGTCGCGCAAGGCCAGCGAGACCGTGGCCGTGGACACGCCGAGCGCATCCGCGATGGTGGAAAGCTTGATCTTCTGTGCCAGCGCCCTGCGCTCCCGAAGCAATTTAAACTGTTTAAAGGCCGGCTCTTATGCCATCGATCCCGCGCAAATCAAAGTTTTTTTGCCAGCGCTTCCGCCTCCGCGTCCAGCGTCGCGCGGTTGCGCACACGAAGCCGGTGCTCGCGGTGGACGATGTAGAGGCCGCTGGCGACGATGACTGTCGCACCGGCCAGCGTCCAGCGGTCGGGAAACTGGTTGAAGACGATCAGGCCGGAGATGATCATCCAGATCATCTGCGAATAGGGATAGGGGGCCAGGGCCGTGGTGGTGGCAAGGCGATAGGCCTGCACAAGAAGCCAATGGCCGATGGCGCCGAAGACGCCCAGCATCAGCAATATGAACCAGTGCCAGCCATCCTGCGGCAACGAAAGCGAAAACGGCAGTGTCGGCAGCAGCAGCACGGCCGGCGCCAGCGCCGAAAACAGGATGAGGCTTTCCGAGGTTTCCGTCGCCGACATGCGGCGCGTCATGATGACGTAGAAACTGTTCGATAGCATCGAGCCGAGCGCAAAGAGATGGCCGACGCCAAAAACCCCGATGCCCGGCCGGGTGATGATGAGGACGCCGACAAAGCCGCTCATGATCGCCAGCCAACGCCGCCAGCCGGCCCATTCCCCTAGCAACGGACCGGCAAGCGCGGTGATCACCATCGGGCCGAAGAAGTAGATCGAGGTGGTTTCCGCCAGCTGCAGCGTCCGCAGCGCGAGAATGTTGCATATCGTCGATCCGAACAGGAGCAGACCGCGCGTGAGATGCGCCGGCAGGTTGGCGGGACGAAAGCGCAGCGGCTCACGCCATCCGTGCAGAAAGACGCCGACGATCAGCACATGGACCGCGAAGCGGGTCCAGGCGACGATCAGCGCCGAGACGCCGGCCAGCACAAGGTACTTGCTGCTGGTGTCGAGGAAGGTGAAAAACACATAGACGGAAAGCATGCACAGGATCGCCGCCGGCGATGTCGCGCTTTCGTCTTGTCTTGGGGGAGCATTCAATTTCAGGCCGGACGGGAAGCAAGGCGGTCCCTCACCAATGCGGCAATTGTCGCCTGCGGGCAAGCCAAAACAGTCTGGCACAACGACAGCCGCCGACAGGCTCAGTTTGTTTCCCAGTGGCCGACCTAGTGGCCGACGACTCAGGCGTGCATGCGGGCGCCCTTGGTGATCTTGTCGACGAGCTTCTTTTCGGCGCGAAGCGCGATGCCGACCACCTTGGCATCCTCCGGCGCAAATTCGGCAAAGACGGCGCGGTTGGCCAGATCATACCCGGTCGAAAACATATCCTCGACATAGAGCGAAACCGTCACACCACGCTCCAGCGCCGCTGGATCGCGCCGAGCGTCTGGCCGTCCGCCGAAAGCACGATGACCGGCTGGATCGACAGCGGGTTGTAGATATTGCCGGCGCGATCACGGTAGGGGTCGCCGATAATGTCGGGAAATTGCGCGACGATGCCGCTGGTCAGAAAGGCGGTGACATTGAGCTTTTGCCAGACGGGAAGATCATCCTTGAGCACGATTGCAAATTTCGTATCGAACATGCGACAGTTTCCAATCCGAAAAGGGGGCCAATCCGAGGCTGCGAGTGAAGCGATGGCGCACGATCTAGACCGGGAAGCCTTTCAGGGTCTTGGACGTTTGTGCGTGGATGCAGCCGAGAACTGCATCGTACCGGCACCCGGTGCTGCCGGGATGGAACGCATCGAGGCCCGGTTCCACGGCAATGCCTTCGATCTCCATCGCCACGACACCTATGCGATCGGGGTGACGTTTTATGGCGTGCAGCGCTTCCGCTATCGCGGCCAAACGCATCAGAGCCTGCCTGGCCAGATCATTATCCTTCATCCCGACGAACTGCACGATGGCGGTGCCGGCACCGAAGACGGCTTGCGATACAGAATGCTCTATTTGGAGCCGTCCCTGATGCTCGATTGTCTCGGCGGCGGATCACTACCATTCGTCGGGAATGCCGTGGTGACAGACCGCGATCTCCGGGCGACGCTGCTTTCCGCGCTCGGGCCGTTGAATCAGGAACTGGACGAGCTGTTTGTCGTCGATTTCATGACGCAGCTTATGCAAAGCTTGGCCCGGCACGCCGGTCAGCCGACGAAACCGGTAGCGAAAACTGCGTGGCGCGCCGCCAGCCTGGCGCGCGACTATCTGGAGGAAAATGTCGCGCGGATTGTACGTTCGGATGAATTGGAGGCGATAACCGGATTGGACCGTTATGCCCTGTCGCGGCATTTCCGCGCCACCTTCTCCACCAGCCCGCACCGGTTCCTGTTGATGCGCCGGCTTCAACGAGCCCGTCGGATGATCGAAGCCGACGAGCCGCTGGCGCAAATCGCCATCGCAGCCGGCTTCAGTGATCAAAGCCATTTCAATCGGCATTTCAAGAAGGCGTTCGGCGTCACACCGGGACGCTGGTCGGCACTGACGCGGCAGCCGTCAGCGGCGAACGCGTGAGCTATTCAAGCATCTTGTCCTCGATATCGAGTTCGTCATCCGGGAGCACCATTTCGCCGTTCGACAGGTTCGCCTCGACGCGGGCAAGCAGCTTGAACAGCGCTTTCTGATCCTTCTTGTCGAGACCCTTCAATGCCTGCTTTTCGGTCTTCTTCACCGACTTCTCGATGGCGTGGATGATTTCGCGGCCGGTGTCGGTGAGGAAAATATGCGCCTGGCGGGCATCGGCGGACGAGGCCCGCTTCTCCAGAAAGCCCTGCGCCTGCAGCCGGTTGATGGTCTTGGTGATGGTCGGCGGACGCACGCCGAGGCGGCCGGCAAGGTTGCCGGGCGTCTGCCCGTCCTCGCGGTCGAGCGCCAGCATGATCTGGTCCTGGCCGGCATAGAAACCATGCGCCAGAAGCCGGGCGGCGAGCGCCGTGCGCGCCAGCCGCGCCGCCGAATGCAGCCGGCTCATTGTTGCAGTCTTGTCCGCCTTGGCCATGCTCATCCCTCCTCGGCCGAACCGGAGCGGGCAGCATAGAAGCAGGCCGCCGATTGGCAATGACGATCGAAAACATTCCGGCTCGGAAAATAGCTTTGCCGGCAAGCTTCGCGGTGTTCGCCGTGGCTAATGCCAGATGTTTATTTCAGTTAGATGACAAACGACTTTCCGCAATGGCTGGATGAGGACGTGACGAGGTGTTCTCAACCGGCTTTCACCGCGACCACCATCAACGCCTGATAGGCGTCCGCCATTTCCCGCAGCGCTGCCTGCGACAGCGGCCCGGCCTGCCGCGCAATGCCGTCCCGCGCGTTCGATGTATCGCGTTTGCCGGGGCGATCTTTATAAGGCGCGACGGTGGCGAATATCTGCTCGCTGAGGCTGTCGGGGAAGAACATCTGGCCGGTCATCACCGAGCGGTCGTCGGGGAAGATCTTGAAATGGATGTGGGTGGTGCGGCCGCGATACCAGCCGGGATAGATGGTGGCGAAAGAAGCGATGCCGCTTTCATCGGTTCTCTGCCAGCCGCGGAGAAAGCTCTGGCCGGACGTGTCGATATCCTGCCCGTCGCCCTGTCCGGGATAGCCGGAATAGCTGCCTTGGGCGTCGCAATGCCAGATATCGACGCGTGCGCCGGGAAGCGGCTGGCAGGCGGCGTCGACGATTTGCAGCCGCACATTGAGGCCGATGCCCTTCTTGCCCTCGGTGATATCGGCGCGTTCGAGCTTCGGGTCGAAATAGAACGGCCCTTCGGTGACCTCGGGCGTGATGGCGCAGACGCCGGCACCGGCTTCGAACAAAGCAAGCCCGGCATAGGGCGAAACCTGCCCGGCCCTTGCACCGGCGGGCAGGAATATGCCGCCAGCGGTAACCGCAACGAGACCGAGCGCCTGCCGACGGCTTAGTGGCAACGACTTGTCGGACATCTGGCGCCTCTTCAACGCGAACAGCTCCGTAAATGACCCCGCCTATCTAGGGCCCGCTGTCAGGCGGCGCCAATGAAAGTTCGGTAATGTGAGGAAAGTTCGGCAATACCAGCCCCTCTTTGGCCCACCGGTTTGCCTCGTGCAAAAGCCGAGCACACATCCTATATGGAGCCGACAATCCCTATTCGAGGCACAATATGAGCGACGCACAGACGCAGATCCCCGTAACCGTCCTCACCGGCTATCTCGGCGCCGGCAAGACGACACTGCTCAACCGCATCCTTTCGGAAAACCATGGCAAGCGCTACGCCGTCATCGTCAATGAATTCGGCGAGATCGGCATCGACAACGAGCTGATCGTGGAATCCGACGAGGAAATCTACGAGATGAACAATGGCTGCGTCTGCTGCACCGTGCGCGGCGACCTGATCCGCGTCGTCGAAGGCCTGATGCGCAGGCCTGGCCGCTTCGACGCCATCCTCGTCGAGACCACTGGCCTCGCCGATCCCGTGCCGGTGGCGCAGACCTTCTTCATGGACGACGACGTGCGTTCCAAGACCAAGCTCGATGCGGTGGTGGCGCTGGTCGACGCCAAGCACCTGCCGCTGCGTCTGAAGGATTCCCGAGAGGCCGAGGACCAGATCGCCTTTGCCGATGTCGTCGTACTCAACAAGACCGATCTGGTCACCCCCGAAGAGCTGAGCAAGGTGGAGGCGACGATCCGCGCCATCAACCCGGCGGCACGAATCCATCGCACCACACGCGCCAGCGTGGCGCTGTCCGAGGTGCTCGATCGCGGTGCGTTCGACCTGTCCCGGGCGCTGGAGAACGATCCGCACTTCCTCGAGGCGCATGACGATCACGACCATCATGATCATGATCATGACCACCATCACCATGATCACGACGGCCATGATCACCACGATCATGACGGGCATCATCATGCGCACCCTTCCGACATCCATGACGTGACTGTGCAGTCGGTGTCGCTGCGCGGCGGCGAGATGGACCCGAAAAAGTTCTTCCCGTGGATCGAGAAGGTCACCCAGATGGAAGGCCCGAACATCCTGCGGCTGAAAGGGATCATTGCGCTGAAAGGCGATGACGAGCGCTATGTCATCCAGGGTGTGCACATGATCATCGAGGGCGACCACCAGCGCGCCTGGAAGGACGACGAGAAGCACGAGAGCCGGCTGGTGTTCATCGGCCGCGAACTCGACGCCGAGCGACTGAAGACAAGCTTCGAGGCCTGCCAGGCGGCTTGATTTCCGGACTTTATAGCGCTAGCGCTGCCCTTCTCTCCTTCTCCCCTTGTGGGAGAAGGTGGCCGAGCGAAGCTCGGTCGGATGGAGGGGTGTTCCAGCTTGGCAAGGACGGCACTCCGTCCAGCACCCCTCAACCGTCTTGGCGCTGCGCGCCAATCCACCTTCTCCCACAAGGGGAGAAGGCGGAGCCTCGCCGACAGCCCGGCGGGGTTAGATGACAAGCAGAAATCTCGAACGGAATGATCTCTCATGCCGACAGTCGCCCCGCTCGATCTCGAAGGCCACTGCCTCGCCGCCGTGTTTCTCGGCGACGTGCCGCATTTTGCGCTGGCCGACGGCAAAATCCATCGGCTCGACCACGGCCACAAGATGGTGCAGACCAATGACGGAATGCTCGCCGCCTTCCATGATGCGGCAAACGACCGGCTGATCACCGGTGGTGAGGACGGCAGGATCTTTGCCGTGACCCCAGGCGGCAATACAACGGAATTGGCTACCGCAGGCAAAAAATGGATAACCAGCGTCGCCGCCGGGCCGCAAGGCGCTGTTGCCTATGCTTCGGGCAAGGTTGCCTATGTGCGCTTTGCCGACGGCAAAACCAGGGAATTCTCGCATCCGCGCTCAGTCGAGGGGCTTGCCTTCTCGCCCAAGGGCATGCGCTTCGGCGTTGCCCGCTACAATGGCGCGACGCTGCACTTCCCGGCTGCCGACGGCAAGCCGGTCGAGCTCGAATGGGCCGGCGCCCACACCGGCATCACCTTCTCGCCGGACGGCGGCTTCGTCGTCACCACCATGCAGGAAAACGCGCTGCATGGCTGGAAGCTCGCCGACGGCAAGCACATGCGCATGTCCGGCTACCCCGGCAAGGTGAAAAGCCTGTCGTGGAGCGCCAAGGGCAAATGGCTGGCGAGTTCCGGCGCGCCGGCGGCAATCGTCTGGCCGTTTTCCAGCAAAGACGGGCCGATGGGCAAGGCGCCGCTGGAACTCGGCACGCGC
Source organism: Mesorhizobium sp. M0598 (assembly GCF_040320865.1). Classification (NCBI taxonomy): domain Bacteria; kingdom Pseudomonadati; phylum Pseudomonadota; class Alphaproteobacteria; order Hyphomicrobiales; family Phyllobacteriaceae; genus Mesorhizobium; species Mesorhizobium sp. M0598. Next base: position 64,559 of record NZ_JAMYQL010000001.1, read on the forward strand.
GGCAATGCGATGGTCACCTCCGTCGCCTGTCACCCGAGCCAGGACGTCGTTGCTATCGGCTATGATGACGGGATGGTGATGGCGGTGCGCTTCGCCGACGCCAAGGAAGTGCTGTTGCGCCGGCCGGGCAAGGGCGCCGTCACTTCGATGATGTGGGACAAGGAAGAGCGCCGCGTCGCCTTTGGCAGCGCTGCGGGCGACTGCGGCGTCATCGATATTTCGGCGTAGCCTGTTACTTACTCGGCTCCGCAAGATACTTTGCCGGTCAATTCAGCCTGCTTGCCGTCCTTTTCGGCATCGGCCGTTACATCATGGATTGAGAGCAAATAGCGACCGTCATAGACGCCTTCGTCGCTGGCCTTGGTCAGGATCGCCAGTTCGACATAGCCGTAGGCGTTTTCGACCTGCCGTTCGTGGTAGACGAGCAGCCGCAATTCCTTGTTGTCGAGCCAATATTGCGTGAGGTTCTGATCCTCGAACAATGTCTCGCGCAGACTGTCGGCAGCCGGCCTGCCCAGAATCTCGAGCTCGCCGCTAAAATTGAAGGTCGGCCCGCCCATGCCTCTGGTGATCCCGGCACCGACCTGAAATTTGACGGCTGCATCCTCGGCGGAACACCAGATGCCGCCGGACGCCAGAGCCGCACCAACCGACGACAGCAGCGTTGCTGCGCAGACGATCGCCCGCACCATCTTATGCCCTCCAGCCGAAGTACCATTGGCGCCCGAAGGCGGCTCGCGGTCAAGCGCCTGTTTTCATTCAAATGACCGCTGACCCAACACAGGGCAGCCGCCCGGCCAATTGCGGTGGCGGATGCCGATTGTCTAAAGTGCGACTGAGAGGGCCGGCATGAACGTCATGAACCATTCAAAGACTTGCATCGGCGGCATCGGCCCGGCCCGGATCGTCGAGTTGCGCGCGACCGAGGCAGAAGTCTTCCGCCGGGCGCGGCCAAAATCGATGGCGAAAATCGGCAATGGCCTGCCCGGCTTCTTCGGCGGCGTGCCGATGCATTGGATGAACGACTGGCCGACGCCATTCCCGATCCTGGTCGACAGTGCCAAGGGCGCTGCGATCACCGACATCGACGGCAATCGGCTGGACGATTTCTGCCTTGGTGACACCGGCTCGATGTTCGGCCATTCGCCGCCGCCGGTCGCCCGCGCCATCCGCCGGCAGGCCGGACGAGGACTGACCTATATGCTACCTTCCGAAGACGCGCTGGCCATCGGACCGTTGCTGCAGCAGCGCTTCGGTTTGCTGTCGTGGCAGATCGCGACGACGGCGACCGATGCCAACCGCTTCGCGCTGCGGGTTGCCCGCGCCGTTACCGGCCGGGAGAAGATACTGGTCTTCAACGGCTGCTATCATGGCTCGGTCGACGAGACGATGGTGCGGCTGGTCGCCGGGAAAGCGGTGAATCGACCGGGACTGGCCGGCGAATTCCGCGACCTGACCCGGGCGACAGATGTCGTCGAGTTCAACGATTTGCCGGCGCTCGAGGCGGCACTCCGGGGCAACGATGTCGCCTGCGTCATCGCCGAGCCGGTGCTGACCAATTCCTGCATGGTGCTGCCCGAAGCCGGCTTTCATGATGGCTTGCGGCGTCTCACCCGTGCGACCGGCACGCTGCTTCTAATCGACGAGACGCATACAATTTCGACCGGTCCCGGCGGCTATACAAGCAAATACGGGCTGGAGCCGGACCTGTTCGTGCTGGGCAAGCCGATTGCCGGCGGCGTACCGGCGAGCGTCTGGGGCATGAGCGAAGACGTTGCGGCCCGCTATGCCGCTTATATCAGTCGGAAAGAGCCCGGCTACTCCGGCATGGGGACAACGCTGTCGGCCAATCCGCTGCAATTCGCAGCGATGCGCGCCACGCTCGAATACGTCATGACCGACGAGAACTACAGCCATATGGACCATCTGGCGCGGCGGCTCGACGCCGGGCTGACCGCCGTCATCGATCGCTATCGTCTGCCCTGGCATGTTGCTCGCGTCGGTGCCCGTGTCGAGTTCATCTGCGCGCCGGGCCCGCTGAGGAACGGCGGCGAAGCGGAAGCTGCGCACGTGCCGGAGCTCGAGGCGGCAATCCATGTCGCGCTGGTCAATCGCGGCGTGCTGATCGCACCCTTCCACAACATGATGCTGATCTCTCCTGCGACCAGCGCCGCCCAGGTGAACCGGCTGATCACTGCCTTCGGCGCGGTTGCGGCAAAGCTTACGGCGTGAGACAAGCTTGCGGCATGAAACAAGCGCCCAAGCAAAGTTTGAACCTGGTCACGGCATCCCCTTCGGGCTCGACGCCCGCCGAGGCGCAGGCCTTTCTTGACGCTCATCCCGAGATCGAAGCGTTCGACATCGTGCTGACCGACGCCAACGGCGTCGGGCGCGGCAAGATCGTGCGCCGGCATGAGTTGATGAGCATCTTCGAGGGGGGCCGGCACATGCCGATCTCGATCCTCGGCCTCGACATCACCGGCGAGGATGTTCACGAGACCGGGCTGATCTGGACGACGGGCGACGGCGACCTGCGGGCGTGGCCGATCCCCGGCACACTGGTGCCGCTGTTCGGCACCCAGCCGCCGCGCGGCCAGGTGCTGATGGCGATGTACCATCTCGATGGCCAGCCGATGTCGTCCGACCCGCGGCTGGCACTCGCCCGCCAGGTAGACATCCTCGCGGCCAAGGGCCTGCATCCGGCCGGCGCCTTCGAGCTCGAATTCTTCCTGCTCGCCAACGAGCGCGACGCCGAAGGCAAGGTGCAGCCGGCGCACGCGGTGCTTGACGGACGCCGCTCGGCCAAGACGGAGGTCTATTCCGTCGACCATCTGCACGGCATGGAGCCGCTGTTTTCCGACATCTACGCCGCAGCCAAGGTGCAAGGCATCCCGGCCGAGACGGTCATCTCGGAATATGCGCCCGGCCAGTACGAGCTGACGCTCAACTACCGCAAGGATGTGATGCGGGCGGCCGACGATCTCGTGATGCTCAAGCGACTGGTGCGGGCGCAGGCGCGCCGTCATGGTGTCACCGCTTGCTTCATGGCCAAGCCGATCGAGAAATATGCCGGCTCGGGCATGCATTTTCATGTCTCGCTGTTGGACGATGCCGGCAAGAATGTCTTTGCCGAAACCGGCGGCGAAAGCTGGTCGCTGCCGCTGCTGCGCGGCCTCGGCGGACTGATCCAGACGATGGCGGAATCGATGCTGGTCTTCGCGCCGCATGCCAATTCATGGCGGCGCTTCGTCTCGCAATCCTATGCGCCGGTGGCGCCGACCTGGGGCGTCAACAACCGTTCGGTGGCACTGCGTGTGCCGGCCGGCGATGCCAAGAACCGCCGCATCGAGCACCGGCCATCGGGCGTCGACGCGAATCCTTACCTAGTGGCAGCAACGGTGCTGGCCGGTGTCGTCAAAGGCCTCGACGAAGGCCTCGATCCCGGTCCCGAAACCACCGGCAATGGCTACGAATCGGCCGTCACGCGCACGACGATGCCGGTCGACTGGCGTGCCGCGATCGAGGCGGCAAGGGCGTCGACCTTCCTCAAGGGCGCATTGGGCGAAGACCTGCACCGGACGTTCGTGGCGATCAAGCAGTCGGAATATCTGCGCGTGGCGCGCACGGTCAGCGAACTGGATTATCACCTCTATCTGCACGAGGTGTAGGGCATCACATCGTCGGCCATCCGCCGGTGAAGGCCCATGCGGAATAATTTCAACGGAACCTTCGGCGGGCTTTGCTCATTGCGTGTCTGATTGCAGGAGCGAGCAAGGCCGCCTTAGTCATGATCGCCAGGATGCAGACAACCCCGACGCCGCACCATGCCAAAGTGCAGGCAAGACGCTTGCCTGCAAGTAAGTCTCCGGAAACGACAGAAATCGACGCCAGGACGATTCCTGAACTGCGCGAAACGGCCAAGATCTGCCGCCGCTGTCCGCTATGGCACGACGCCACGCAGACCGTGTTCGGTGAGGGCCCTGATAAAGCTAAGGTGATCTTCGTCGGCGAACAGCCGGGCGACCAGGAGGACCTGGCGGGCAAGCCCTTCGTCGGTCCGGCGGGCAAGGTGTTCGACGCGATCCTGGACGATGCCGGCGTCGATCGGCTGAAAGTCTACGTCACCAACGCGGTCAAGCATTTCAAGTTCGAGCCGCGCGGCAAGCGGCGCATCCACTCCAAGCCGAACGCCGGCGAGGTGCAGGCTTGCCGCTGGTGGCTCGACAAGGAAATCGATCTGATCAAGCCCAATCTGGCGGTGGCGCTCGGCGCAACGGCGGCGCAGGCGCTGCTTGGTAAGGTGGTGCCGATCATGAAGATGCGCGGGGCCGTCGTGGAGCGTGACGATGGCTTGCGTGTCTTCGTCACCATCCACCCGTCCTTCATCCTGCGCATTCGCGAGCCGGCGGACAGGCAGGCAGAACGCGACCGGTTCCTGCAGGATATGAGAGCGGTGAAAAAGCTAATGGCCGCCTGAGCTATTTGATCAATATCGCCCGGAGATCGTTGACGTTTGTGCCGGTCGGACCGGGTACGAAAAGGTCATCTACGGCATTGAATGCCGTCCAGGCGTTGTTGCCGGCAAGCATGGCCTTGGCATCGACGCCCGCCTTATGCATCCGCGACACTGTCGAGCCGTCGGCGAAGGCGCCGGCATTGTCTTCCGAACCGTCAATGCCGTCGGTGTCGGCGGCCAGTGCGTGGACGCCCGCCATGCCGCTGATCCCAATGGCGAAGGCGAGCAGGAATTCCGAGTTGCGGCCGCCTTTGCCTTTCGCGCGCAAGGTCACGGTCGTCTCGCCGCCCGACAGGATCAGCACCGGTTTTGCGAATGGCCGGTTGCGCGTCGCCACTTCGCGCGCGATTGCAGCGTGGACGCCGCCGACCTCACGCGCCTCGCCCTCGATGGAATCGGAGAGAATGACCGCTTCGATACCTTGGTACCTGGCTTCGGCCGCAGCCGCTTCCAGCGATACGCCGGCCGAGGCGATCAGATGTACCTCGTTGCGCGAAAAACGCGGATCATCGACGCGCGGTGCATCGGCGGCCGGCGAATTGATGTGCGCCATCACTGAAGCCGGTAGTTTCATGTCATAGGCGGCGATCGACGCTAATGCATCTTCGCGGCTGCCGGAATCGGGAACGGTCGGGCCGGAAGCGACCAGCGCCGGGTTATCGCCCGGAATGTCGGAGACCACCAGCGACACCACCTTGGCTGGATAGGCAGCGGCCGCCAGCCTGCCGCCCTTGATCGTGGAAACATGTTTGCGGATGGTGTTCATCGCGGCGATCGGCGCGCCGGAGGCGAGCAGCGCCTCGTTGACGGCGATCTCGTCGGCCAGCGTCAGACCTTCGGCAGGTGACGGCAGCAGCGCCGAGCCGCCGCCCGAAATGAGCGCCACGACGAGGTCGTCCGCAGTCAGTCCCTGGACTTTTTCGAGCAGCCGCCGGGAAGCTTCGAGCCCTGCGGCATCCGGCACCGGATGCGCCGCCTCGATGATCTCGATGCGCCGGCAGGCCGCTCCATAGCCGTAGCGGGTGACGACCAGCCCTTCGATCGGCCCGTCCCACACTTTCTCGAAAGCCGCCGCCATCTGCGCCGAGCCTTTTCCCGCGCCGATGATGATCGTCCGTCCCTTCGGCCTTGCGGGCAAATGATCCTTGATCGTCCTCTGGGGATCGGCGGCGGCAACGGCGGCGTTGAAGATCGAAATGAGAAAGGACTTGGGATCGAGCGCGGTCATACTGAGCTACCACGGACGCTGTGCGAGCTTCTGCGGCGTTTGCGCTGCCCCTCACCCTTACCCTCTCCCCGTATAGAGACGGGGAGAGGGGATCGCCAGCGTTGGAGCGTTTCCCTTCTCCCCATCACTACGCGGGGAGAAGGTGCCGGCAGGCGGATGAGGGGCAGCGCCAACGTCACGATGTTGCTTCCGGCGGCAGGACCAACTCCTGGCTATCGACGCCCAAGTAGCTACACAGCGTATCGACGACCACTCCGTGGTCCTCGCGCTCCGGTAGACCGGAGACGGCGATCACGCCGATGACGCCAGCGCCCTTGACAGTGATGGGAAAGCCGCCACCGGCCAGCACATAGTCGGCAACGTCCAGCCCCTCGCCGGGCTTGAAGCTGCGGTCAGGGCGCTGCTGCTCCAGCACAATGCGGTAGGTGCTTTTCAGGAACCGCCGCACGACGTTGATCTTGCGCCGCGCCCAGTCCGGATTGGAGGCGTTCGAGCCGGGCATTGCCGCATAGAACAACGGCCGGTCGAAAGTTCTGATATCGACGATGATCGGCAGGTTTTCCTCGAGAGCCCGGTCGCGGATCGCCGAGCCGATCTCGAAAGCGACGGCTTCATCGAAGGCCGAAAAGACAAGCGTGGCTTCCTGTTTCTTGATCAGAGCGATGTCGTCCGCAACGGCCATGTCGTTCCCCTGTCGATCTCGCCTGTTGCTTTGGCGGATGGCTGCCGCCCGGTCAAGCCGGCCGCATACGACGGCTAAACCGCTATATCCGCCTTGGCCGCCCGGCCGGCGACATAGACCTCGCGCACGGCGCGGTCGTCGCCGAGCGTCTGCAGCAGAAACAATTCCTCGGCGAGCGTGTCCGCCGTCTCCACCCGCAGCCGCATCGCCGGCGTGGCGCGGGCGTCGAGCACGATGATATCGGCGTCGCTGCCTTCCTCCAGGGTGCCGATCTTTTCCGCAAGCGACAGCGCCTCGGCATTGCCGCGGGTCAATTGCCAGAACGACTGGAACGGATTGAGCTTCTCGCCGTTCAGCGCGATCACCTTGTAGCCCTCGTCCATGGTGCGCAGCATCGAATAGTTGGTGCCACCGCCGACATCGGTGGCGGCGGCGATGCGAAGCGGCTTCTCGCGGCGGCTATAGCGCTGATAATCGAACAGGCCCGAGCCGAGAAACAGGTTGGAGGTCGGGCAGAACACCGCCACCGAGCCGCTATCCGAAAGCGCATCCGCCTCGCGTTCCGACAGGTGGATGCAATGGCCGAACAGGCTTCTGCGCCCGAGCAGCCCATAGTGTTCGTAGATATCGGTGTAGTCCCGCGTCTGCGGGTACAATTGCTGCGTGAAGGCGATCTCGGCGTGGTTTTCCGACAGATGCGTCTGCATGTGCAGATCAGGATATTCGCGGCAGAGCGCGCCCGCCATCTCCAATTGCTCGGGCGACGAGGTGATGGCGAAGCGCGGCGTGATGGCATAGTGCTGGCGTCCCTTGCCGTGCCACTCATCGATCAACGCCTTGCTGTCGTCATAGCCCGATTGCGGCGTGTCGAGCACGCCGTCCGGCGCGTTGCGGTCCATCATCACCTTGCCGGCGATGTTGAGCATGTTGCGGTCGTGCGACTCGGCGAAGAACGCTTCGGCAGATTCCTTGTGTACCGAGCAATATGCCGCGACTGTCGTGGTGCCATGCCGCAATACTTCATCCAGGAACAGCCTGGCGATACGGCGGCCATGCTGGGCGTTCTGGAATTTTGTCTCTTCCGGAAAAGTGTAGGTGTTCAGCCAGTCGAGCAGCTCGGCGCCGAAGGAAGCGATGACCTGCATCTGCGGAAAATGCGCGTGCGCATCGATGAACCCGGGCAGCAGCAGATGCGGCCTGTGGTCGATTTTTTTTGTTCCCTCGCCCGCCTTTTTCTCGACCTCGGCATAGGCGCCCGCGGCAACGATCCTGCCGTCGCGCATCAGCAGGCCGCCATCTTGCTCGTAACGCCAGGCGGAATGGTCGTCGATGGTTTCGGGCCAGCGCAAAAACGACAGCGTACGGCCGCGCAGGAGCGTGCCGGTCATTTCCTTGCGCCTTCGAACCATGCCACCAGCAGTGCCCGTTCCTCGTCGGTGATCTGGGTGACGTTGGCGGGCGGCATGGCGTGGCTGCGGCCAGCCTGCAGGTAAATCTCGCCGGCGTGCTCGGCGATGCCGGCATCGGTATCGAGCATCACGCCCTTAGGCGCGTGGTAAATGCCCGCGTAGGACGGCTCCGCCGCGTGGCACATCGAACAGCGGCCAAGCACCGTATCGCGCACGGCGGGAAAATGCGCCGAGGCGACGTAGACCTGTGCAGCCGACGAGGCCTTCACCTCGCCGGTCAGCAGCTTCGGTGCCGTCGACAGCCAGATGATGACGACGAACAGGACGGCGGCCGCCAGCCAGGTCCAGGTCGGATTGCCTTTGCGCGCATGCCTGGTGTTGAAATAGTGCCGGATCAGCACGCCGATGATGAACACCAGCGAGGCGATGACCCAGTTGAACTCTGTCCCGAACGCCAGCGGATAATGGTTCGACAGCATCAGGAACAAAACCGGCAGCGTCAGGTAATTGTTGTGCAGCGAGCGCTGCTTGGCGATCTTGCCGTATTTCGGATCGGGCTTACGGCCGGCGATCAGGTCGGCGACGACGATCTTCTGGTTGGGGATGATGACCATGAAAACGTTGGCCGACATGATCGTCGCGGTGATGGCGCCGAGATGCAGGAAGGCGGCGCGGCCGGTGAACAGGTGGGTCAGTCCCCAGGCCATGAATACCAGCACCCCATACAGCACCAGCATCAGGCCGGTGTCGCTGTTGCCGAGCGGCGAACGGCACAAGAGATCGTAGACCACCCAGCCGACGCCGATCGTCGCCAGCGACAGCAAGATGCCTGTAGGCACCGACATGGCAAGCACATTCGGATCGATCAGGAACAGGTCCGCACCGGCATAGTAGACGACGCACAGCATGGCGAAGCCCGACAGCCAGGTGGCGTAGGATTCCCACTTGAACCAGGTCAGATGCTCGGGCATCTCAGCCGGCGCCACCAGATATTTCTGCACATGGTAGAAGCCGCCGCCATGCACCTGCCATTCCTCGCCGAAGGCTCCGGCAGGCATGCCCCGACGCTGGCGCAGCCCGAGATCGAGCGCGACGAAATAAAACGACGATCCAATCCAAGCGATACCGGTGACGACGTGCAGCCAGCGCACGGCGAAACTCAGCCAATCCCAGAATATCGCGAAATCCATCATGAAAGAAATCGTCCCTGCCGATCCACTGACTTTACGGACTGGAGCGCAAACGGAAAGGGCCGAGCTGCACGATGACTTTCAAAAAAAATTGGAAAATACTAGGCTGATCATACGCAGCCACATGAGAGCCACGGAAGCCGCATGGCCTATCTCGACAACATCGCCGTTTTCGTTCGCGTCGTCGAGCTCGGCAATTTATCGGCGGCTGGGCGCGACATGCGCATTTCGCCGGCGGTCGCTTCCAATCGGATCAAGGAGCTCGAGAAGCACCTGGGCGTCAGGCTGTTCAACCGCACGACGCGGCAGTTGATGCCGACCGAGCACGGCACGGTGTTCTACTCCGGCGCCAAGCAGGTGCTGGAGGCGGTCACCGAGGCCGAAGCTGCGGTCAGCGCGTTATCCGGGCAGCCGCGCGGCACCATAAAGGTGACAGCGCCGCTCGGCCTCGGGCGGCGGCTGGTAGCATCCGGAATCCCGGATTTCCACGACAGGTACCCCGATATCGAGGTGCGGCTCCGGCTTTCCGATCACAATGTCGATATCATGAAGGAAGGCATCGACGTTGCCTTCCGGCTGGGCATCATCGAGGATTCCAGCCTCAGGATGCGCGGCATCATGGAATGCGAACGCGTTCTGGTGGCGGCTCCGCAATATCTGGAAGCGCGCGGCGAGCCTACCGAGCCGCAGGAGTTGATCGGCAAGAAGCACGATTGCCTGATGCTGCGCTATTCCGGCGCGCGCGAATATGTCTGGACGCTGCAGACGCCGAACGGACCGCAAAAATTCGAGGTGCACGGCCCCTACGATACCGATGATGGCGACGTGCTGACCGGCTGGGCGCTGTCCGGCCGCGGCATCATCAACAAGCCGCGCTTCGAGGTCGAGCCGTTTATCCGCGACCAGCGGCTGAAGGTGATCCTGAGCAACACGCCGCCGACGCCGGTGCAGTTCGCCGCCGTCTACCCTCATAAGAAGCTGCAGGATCCGAAGGTGCGGCTGCTGCTCGATTTCATGGCCGAGCGCTGCCAGCGGCTGATCAGGGATATTCTGGCCGGCAAATGATCGCCGGCTGGCCGGTTGCTTTCCGTCCAGCCGGCGAGATAATTCTCAAGGAATCTCGCTCAACAGGGAAAAGCGATGGCCAACGGCGCCACAATGTGTCTCGCCGTTTCACTGTCTCCGGAAGCCGCTCCTTCCCATCCGCCCGACGCCGGCCCGGACTTCAGTCTGCTGACGCGGTTCGTGCAAGAAGCCGAAGCGGCCGGCCTGGACATGGTGTTGCTCGGCGATTCCGCACCGGTTGCAGGCGGGCCGAACCGGCAAATGCGCTTCGAAGCAACGACCTTGGTGGCGGCGCTGGCGACGGTGACAAGCAGGATCGGCCTTGCCGCCGCGGCGTCGACGGTCGCCCACCAGCCCTATAATCTCGCGCGCCGTTTCGCCTCGCTCGATATCATCAGCCATGGCCGCGCCGGCTGGAACGCGAGCATGATGCCCGAACCGCGCGAGGCGGCCAATTTCAGCCGGCCGGAAGGGTTTTCCGGCGACGATTTCCGCCTGCGCGCCGAGGAATTCATCGGCATCGTGCAAGGCTTGTGGAAAGGCTGGGACGCAGACGCGCTGCTGTTCGACAAAGTTGGCGGCCGCTTCTTCGATCCCGAGAAGATGCACCTTCTCGACCACAAGGGCGAATATTTTTCCGTGCGCGGGCCGCTCAACGTGGCGCGGTCGCCGCAGGACACGCCGATGCTGGTCATGTCCGGCCTGTCCGAGCCCGACACGGATATCGCCGCCCGCACCGCCGATGTCGTCCTGCTGGATGAGCCATCGATCGAGCCGGCGAAGGCTGGCGATCTGAAGCGCCGTGCGCTTGCCTTCGGGCGCAGTCCGGAGGCGCTGAAAGTGCTGATGAACGTTACCGTCAGCGCCGAAATAACCGCCGCGCCGGACCTGTTTGCGGACAGGCTCGAAGAGTGCTTTCGCTCGAAAGCCTGCGACGGTTTCAACATCGCCATGCCCTTCACATCGGCGCTCGACGATTTCGTCGGTCTCGTGCTGCCGGAGCTTCGCCGCCGCGGCCTTGTCCGGTCCGGCTACAGCGCGGCGACACTGCGCGCCCATCTCGGGCTTGCAGGGGAGGATCGGCAATGAGCGCCGGTCGAGGCCAGATGAAGCTCGGCGCCTTCCTGTGGGCGACAGGCCACCACATCGCCGCCTGGCGCCATCCGCAGGCGCATGTCACGGCCGGCATCGACATCGACCATTACGTCCAGTTGGCGCGGACGGCGGAAGCAGCCAAGTTCGACATGATCTTCTGCGAGGACGCCGCCGGCGTGCGCGAGGCCAATGTCAACATCGCCAGCCAAACGTCGCGCTCGATCGGCTTCGAGCCGATAAGCCTGCTTGCCGCGCTCGCCGTCCAGACGGAGCGCATCGGCCTCGTCTCCACAGCGTCGACGAGCTATAACGAGCCTTACGGACTGGCGCGGACCTTCCTGTCGCTCGACCATCTGAGCGGTGGCCGAGCCGGCTGGAACCTCGTCACTTCGGCGAGCCAGATCGAGGCCGCCAATTTCGGCTCGACCGGACTGCGCCCACATGCGGACCGCTACGAACGCGCGCGCGAATTCGCTGCCGTGGTTACCGGCCTTTGGCGAGGCCAGGGTGGACACGAAGGCAGAAGTTTTTCGGTGCGCGACCCGCTCGATCTGCCGCGCTCGCCACAAGGTGCGCCGGTCATGGTTCAGGCAGGAGCGTCGGACGAGGGCGCGATCTCGCCGCCCGGACCGCCGATGTGGTGTTCACTGCGGCGCAAACATTCGAGGAGGCAAAGGCCTTCTACGACGATCTCAAGGGACGGCTGGCGCCCCATGGGCGCGAGCCGGAGGACGTCAAGATCATGCCCGGCGTCGCGCCGGTCGTCGCGGCAAGCGAAGCGGAAGCCCGGGCAAAACATGATGAACTGCAGGAGCTGATACCGGACGATGTCGGCGTCGCGCTGCTTTCCAGTTATCTCAGCATATCCGATCTCGCGCGCTATCCCATCGACGGACCGCTGCCCGAGCTGCCGGCCAGCGAAGGCATGCAGAGCCGGCAGGCGCTCGTCATCGAGCAATCCCGCCGCGACAAGCTGTCCATTCGCCAGCTTGCCCGTCATTTCGCCGGCGCGCGCGGTCATTGGCGCGTCGTCGGAACTCCGGCCCAGATCGCCGACCAGCTCGAGGCACGCTTCGAGGGCGGCGCGGCAGACGGTTTCAACGTCATGCCATCCTATTTTCCCGGCGAACTCGAAGCCTTTGCCACGCTTGTCGTGCCGGAGCTGCGGCGGCGCGGGCTTTTCCGGAAGGATTATGAAGGTAGCACGCTGCGCGACCATCTGGGCTTGAAAACGCCGGCGTAAAACGACGAGCGGAACGAAAGTCGGAGATCGCCGTTTTGGGATGCTGTGCCGCGGCGATGAGGGCGTCTGCGCGCATATTCGATTGTCCATCCCAAACTTCGCCCTCTTTTCAAACCACGCGGACGCAACCGCCACAGGAGCCGATCATGGATGCCATCGCCACCCGCAATGACCTGCAATCCAATGCCAAGAAAGAGTGTATCGATCTTCTCAATGCCCGCCTCGCCGACGCCATCGATCTGGCCTTGATCACCAAGCAGGCGCACTGGAACGTCAAGGGACCGCAATTCATCGCCATCCACGAGATGCTCGACACGTTCCGCGAGGAGATCGACGGCCATGTCGACACCATTGCCGAGCGCGCCGTACAGCTCGGCGGCACGGCGCTCGGCACCTCGCAGGAGGTGTCGAAGGCGACTATGCTGGAGGCCTATCCGACCGACATCCACAAGACCCGAGACCATCTGGCGGCGCTGATCGACCGCTATGCCGCGACCGCCAAGCGGGCACGCGCCGCGATCGACGAAGCGGCTGGCGCGGGCGACGCCGATACCGCCGACATCTTCACCGCCTATTCGCGCTCGCTCGACAAATTGCTGTGGTTCCTTGAGGCGCACACGCAGGAGAAGGAATAGCTCTTTTTGGACGGCGCTATTTGCTCGGCGCGCCGGGGTTCGATTAGAAATTCCTCTCGAACTTCGGCACCTCAAGCTTCACCCGGCGATTTAGCTCATCGTGTCCGCCCTGGAACGCGGTGTAGCCAATGCTGGTTTTCTTGGAACGAAGCTGGAAATCTCCTGTCCATTTGCGACCAGCCCATTCGATGTCTTCCCACCGAATAAATCGAGGCGGCATGAATGGCTGCCGGATTCCTATTCCCTCGACATTCCAAAAGACTACGCGAACATAAAAGAACCAAATCCACCCGATCAGGCTCAGACCAAAGCCAACCAGTAGACCAAAAATCCAGGGAAGTTGCTCGCTCGGTGTTTCGCTGTGTCCGGCAACCACAACGACCGCGATAAAGCCCGCAAGCAGGACCGCAAACACATGCACAAACCAGGTGGCGCGGAGTGTTTGCCCGCCGGCGTGTCGCGCAGCGGGCGTTCGCGATCCTATTGTAGACGCCAAGAAAACTGCAAAAGCAGCCAGAAGAGCTATGACAAGCTGTTTCATCAATATGTGCTGCTCGTGTTTTTCTCGGCCTTACGCGCCAACTGCTCCAGTCTTTCGTTCATAGCATCAAAAAGTCTGCGACGATGATGCGGTCGACCGACCACCGCCCGGTGATTGGGAATATTTTGGCCCGTCGACGGGTAAATAATACCTCGCCAATGCCGTCATGATTTCGGCTGCGGCGAGTGCGGCGATCACCTGCGGGCGCTTGTCTTTCACCGTATCGCCGCCGATCGGCGAGACGAGGCGGGCAAATTCCGCGTCGCTTCCGTCCGCCGACTTAAGGAACCAGTTCCGGAAGGTCGCCTTCTTGGTTCTGGAGCCGATCATGCCGACATAGGCGGCATCCCGGCGTTTCAGCGCCTCGGCGACGATCAGGAAGTCCAGCGCATGGTCATGGGTGAGGACGACGAAGGCGGATCCAGCCGGGGCTTCGCGCACCATTGCCTCAGGCATCGGCGTCAGGCTTGTTTCTACCGCTTCCGGCATGCCCTCCAGCGCCTCGGCTCGCGTCTCGACAACGACGACATGCACCGGCAGCAAGGCCATCGCGGAGGCCAGCGCTTGGCCGACATGGCCGCCGCCGAAGATGTAGACATGCGGTAGCTGCGCTTCCTCGGCTTCCGCCGCCGCAACCAGCTTGGCTTCAAGCGCGGGGTCGACCAGCCGGATCAGCAGCTCGACCCTGCCGCCGCAGCACTGCCCGATCTCCGGGCCGAGCGCGATGTCGAGGGTATCCCTCCCCCTTGAGGGGAGGGTGGCGGCGAAGCCGCCGGGTGGGGTCGCCGCGGCAGTGCTCGACGCGCTGGCGGTGCCTTCTGAGACGACTCCCTCTGGCCGCTTCGCGGCCATCTCCCCCTCAAGGGGGGAGAAAAGCATCTGCCGCGCTTTGTCGATCGCCATGTATTCGAGCTGGCCGCCGCCGATCGTGCCGAAAGTGGCCGATCCCGAGACGAGCATGAGGGCACCCGTCTCGCGCGGCGTCGAACCTTTTGTCCCGGCCACCTCAACCAAGGCGACCCGGCCGGCACCGGCAAGAAAGGCTTTCAGGCTCTGCACTTTCGCGTTCATCATTCGCGTTCCCTATCGGGAAATATAGAGTTTTTCAGCCTGAATTGCACGTTTTCCGGGATTCAAGTGCCGGTCCTGGCTTCCCGCTTCAGCCGTTCGATCGCCATCAGCACACGCTCCGGCGTGGCCGGCGGGTCGAGGCGCGGGCAGATCTTGTGGCTGGCAACGCTCGCCACTGCGTCCGACAGCGCATGCAGCACCGACATTGCGAGCGGAAAGGGCGGCTCGCCGACCGCCTTGGAGCGGTGCACCGTCGGCTCGCCTGCTTGCGCCCAGTCGGCCAAAGTCACATTAAAAATCTTCGGCCGGTCCGACGCGAGCGGGATCTTGTAGGTCGATGGCGCATGGGTGCGCAGCCGCCCCTTGTCGTCCCACCACAGTTCCTCCGTTGTCAGCCACCCCATGCCTTGGATGAAGCCGCCCTCGATCTGGCCGAGGTCGATGGCGCGGTTCAGCGAGCGGCCGGTTTCGTGCAGGATGTCGGTGCGCTCGACGACATATTCGCCGGTCAGCGTATCGACCGAGACTTCCGAGCACGCGGCGCCATAGGCGAAATAGTAGAAGGGATGGCCCTCGCCCTTGTCGCGGTCCCAATGGATTTTCGGCGTCTTGTAGAAACCCGCCGCCGAAAGCTGGATGCGCGCCATATAGGCCTGCCTGACGAGATCGGCGAAGGCGATCTCCTGGTTGCCGATGCGCACGCGGTTGGGCAAGAACAGCACCTGGTCCCGCGGCACCTGGTATCTCTCGACGGCAAAATTGATCAACCGGTCCTTGATCTGGCGGGCGGCATTCTGCGCCGCCATGCCGTTGAGGTCGGAGCCGGAAGACGCGGCGGTGGCCGAGGTATTCGGCACCTTGCCGGTCGTCGTCGCGGTGATCTTGACCTGATCGAGGTCGATCTGGAACTCTTCCGCCACAACCTGCGCCACCTTGACATAGAGGCCCTGCCCCATCTCGGTGCCGCCGTGGTTCAGATGCACCGAACCATCGGTATAGACATGCACCAGCGCGCCGGCCTGGTTGTAATGGG
Organism: Mesorhizobium sp. M0598; assembly: GCF_040320865.1. Classification (NCBI taxonomy): domain Bacteria; kingdom Pseudomonadati; phylum Pseudomonadota; class Alphaproteobacteria; order Hyphomicrobiales; family Phyllobacteriaceae; genus Mesorhizobium; species Mesorhizobium sp. M0598. Next base: position 80,267 of record NZ_JAMYQL010000001.1, read on the forward strand.
TGGCGGTGAACGAGATGCCGAACTTGACCGGCGTCAGCGCCAGTCCGCGCTTGATGAAGCGGCTGTTGGCATTGAAAGCATCGATGGTGCGGCGGCGCCTCGCATAGTCGGAACTCGCCTCCAGCTCGGCGACGATGCGGTGGATGACGTTGTCCTCGACCGTCTGGTGATAGGGCGTGATGTTGCGGTCGCTGGTGCCGTAGAAATTCTTCTTGCGGATTTCGAGCGGGTCCTTGCCGACGGCAAACGCGACTTCGTCGATGACGCGCTCGGCGCCGACCATGCCTTGCGGGCCGCCGAAGCCGCGAAAGGCGGTGTTCGATACCGTGTTGGTGTAGAGCGGCGCCGATTGCGCGTGCACCGCCGGCCAGAAATAGGTGTTGTCGCAATGGAACAGTGCGCGGTCGGTGACCGGGCCGGAGAGGTCGGCCGAGAAGCCGCAGCGCGCCGCGAACATGAAATCTACGCCCAGAATATTGCCCTCGTCGTCGAAGCCGACCTCGTAGTCGACGAGGAAATCGTGGCGTTTGCCGGTGGCGATCATGTCGTCGTCGCGGTCGGGCCGGATTTTCACGGCCCGATGATGTTTCTTCGCGGCGATAGCGGCCAATGCCGCAAACTGATTGCCTTGCGTTTCCTTGCCGCCGAAAGCGCCGCCCATCCGGCGGATTTCCACCGTCACCGCGTGGCTCGGAACACCGAGCGCGTGGCTGACCATGTGCTGGATTTCGCTCGGGTGCTGGGTCGAGGAATAGATGGTGACGTCGTGGTCCTCGCCAGGAATGGCCAAGGCGATATGGCCTTCGAGATAGAAATGCTCCTGGCCGCCGATGCGCATCTTTCCCTTCAGCCGGCGCGGCGCCGCCTTGATCGCAGCCGCTGCATCACCGCGCTTCAGCGTCAGCGGCGGCGTGACCAGCTTATCCATCCGTGGATCGAGCTCACCGACATCGGCGACGAACGGCAATTCCTTGTATTCGACCTTGGCCAGCCTCGTTGCACGGCGCGCCTGCTCGCGGGTTTCGGCAATGACGCAGAAGATCGGCTGGCCAAAGAATTGTACCTTGCCGTCGGCCAGCACCGGCTCGTCGTGACGGCCGGTCGGCGAAATGTCGTTCTCGCCTGGCACGTCGCTCGCCGTCAGCACGTCGATGACGCCGGGTGCGGCGCGCACCGCCGACAGGTCCATGCTGGTGATGGTGGCATGCGTCGCCGTCGAAAGCCCAAGGCAGCCGTGCAGCGTGCCGGCCGGTTCCGGCATGTCGTCGATATAGACGGCCGTGCCACTGACATGCTTGTGCGCGGAATCATGGCGCTGGTCGGTGGCGACGCCGCCCGCGATTTTTTGCGCCTTCAGGTTTGGGGTGGCGTGCTTGTTCATCATGCCGCCTCGTGCCGTGATACCTGGATCGGCGCCCGGGTGCCGGTGGTTTCGGCAAAGAAGCGCAGCAGCAGGTTGCGCGCCGCCAGCGCCCGGTATTCGGCGCTTGCCCGCATGTCGGTCAGCGGCGTGAAATCGCCGGCGTACGCGGCCATCGCCGCCTCGACCGTCGCTTCCGTCCACGGCTTGCCAAGCAATGCCTTTTCCACGCCAAAGGCTCGCTTCGGCGTTGCCGCCATGCCGCCGTAGGCGATGCGCACATCCGCCACCGTGTCATCCGCGGCGAGCTTCAGGGTAAACGCCCCTAGCGCTGCTGTGATGTCTTCGTCGCGGCGCTTGGTGATCTTGTAGACGGCAAATTTCGTCTCGCTACCTGGCACCGGGACATGCACGGCCTCGACGAATTCGCCGGGCTGCCGGTCCTGTCGGCCATAGGCGATGAAAAACTCCTCGAGCGGGATCGTCCGCCGCTTGTCGCCGCGGCGCAGCGTCAGGCGGGCACCGAGTGCGATCAGCGGCGGCGGCGTGTCGCCGATCGGCGAACCGTTGGCGATATTGCCGCCGATGGTGCCCATGTTGCGCACCTGATCGCCGCCGATGCGATCGAACAGCGGGCCGAGCGCCGGGATGCGTTTCGCCAGCGTCGAGAAGGCTTCGCTATAGGTGACACCGGCGCCGATCGAGATGACGCCCTTGTTCTCGGAAATCCCGCACAGACCATCGAGATTGCCGATGAAAATCGCCGGCGCGATATCGCGCATGTGCTTGGTCACCCAAAGGCCGACATCGGTCGAACCCGCGACGATAGTGGCGCCCGGCTCCTTGACCAGCACGCTGGCCAGATCGTCGGCATTGGCCGGCACGATCAGCCGCTTGTTGCCGGAGCCGATCTCGATGCGCGAACCGTCCTTCATCGCTTCGAGCTTGGTCGTGACTGCCTTGCGCTCCGCCGCCAACGGATCCTTTGCCGCCGAGCCGTAGCTGGAGATGGCACGTGCGGCGCGCATGATCGCCTCGTAGCCGGTGCAGCGGCAGAGATTGCCTTGCAGCGCCTTTTCGATGGCGGCGTCCGACGGCTCCGGCGCCCGCATCCACAGAGCATAAAGCGACATGACGAAACCCGGTGTGCAGAAGCCGCATTGCGAGCCGTGGAAATCGACCATCGCCTGCTGCACGGGATGCAGTTTTCCTGCGTCGCCGCGCAGATGCTCGACGGTCACGACATGCGTGCCGTCTAGCGAGCCAAGGAAGCGGATGCAGGCATTGACGCTTTCATAGACCAGTGTTCCACCGGAGAGCCTGCCGACCAGCACCGTGCAGGCGCCACAGTCGCCCTCGGCGCAACCTTCCTTGGTGCCGCGCAGCGAGCGGTCGAGCCGCAGCCAGTCGAGCAGTGTCTGGTCGGGCGCGACCGTGCCGAGCGCGACGTCCTCGCCATTGAGGATGAACCGGATTTCGTTGCGTGTCTTGATCCCGGCCATCTCAGCTTCCCCGGTAAGTCGAATAGCCGTAAGGCGACATGAGCAGCGGCACATGATAGTGCACCGGCTCGGCCATACCGAAGCGGATCGGCACATGGTCGAGGAAGGCCGGTTCCGGCAGTTTTGTCCCTTGCCGGCGCAGATAATCGCCAGCCGCAAAGACCAGCTCGTATTCGCCGGTACGGAATTCCGCGCCGGCAAGCAGCGGAGCATCGCAACGGCCGTCATCATTGGTGACGACCGTTTTCAGATGCGTCCGGGCCTGACCGTCAAGATGATAGAGCTCGATCGACAGACCGGCCGCCGGTTTGCCGGCTGCAGTGTCGAGGACGTGGGTCGTCAGGCGCCCGCCTTCGGCTTTCGACGTTTCCGCCACTGGCTGCTCCATTCCCTGCACAGTCGAACACTATTCATGAATTGTGCGCCAATTAAAGGCGATGCATAAGTCCCGGTCGAGCGGAGCGCGACAAAAACACTTTCAAAAATTTCGGGGGAATGCGCAGGCACTCCTTTCGACTATCCTGATCACAATTCCGGCAGGAGCGAGAATGCGTTACGAACGAGACATGCGGGGCTATGGAGCCAATCCGCCGGATCCGAAATGGCCCGGCGGGGCGCATGTCGCCGTGCAGTTCGTCGTCAATTACGAAGAGGGCGGCGAGAATTGCGTCCTCCACGGCGACAAGGCTTCGGAGGCTTTCCTGTCGGAGATCGTCGGCGCCGCGCCCTGGCCCGGCCAGCGCCACTGGAACATGGAATCGATCTACGAATACGGCGCCCGTTCCGGCTTCTGGCGATTGCTGCGCCTGTTCAGCGCGGCGCAAGTGCCGGTCACCTGCTACGGCGTCGCCACGGCCCTGGCGCGTTCGCCCGATCAGGTTGCGGCGATGCAGGAGGCCGGCTGGGAGATCGCCTCGCACGGGCTGAAATGGATCGACTACCGCGACCATGCGCCAGAAGACGAGCGCCGCGACATGGAAGCGGCGATCCGGCTGCATTATGAGGTCACAGGCACGCGGCCGACCGGCTGGTACACCGGGCGCACCTCGATCAACACGGTGCGGCTGGCGGCGGAAGAGGGCGGCTTCGACTATGTGTCGGACACCTATGACGACGAACTGCCCTACTGGTTCGAGCACGTGGCGCCGGATGGCACGGCGAAACCGCAGCTGATCATCCCCTACACGCTCGACGCCAACGACATGCGCTTTGCCACGCCGCAAGGCTTCAACTCGGGCGACCAGTTCTTTGCCTATCTCAGGGATAGTTTCGATACGCTCTATGCCGAGGGCAAGGCAGGACGGCCGCGCATGATGAACATCGGCCTGCACTGCCGCCTCGTCGGCCGGCCGGGCCGGGTCGCGGCACTGAAGCGCTTCATCGACTACGTCAAATCACACGACAAGGTCTGGCTGGCACGGCGCATCGACATCGCAAAACATTGGCAGGAGACGCATCCGTTCCGGTTGCCGGCGCTGCGCCCGTCGAAAATGGAATTCGAGGCCTTCGTCCATACATTTGGCGGCGTGTTCGAGCATTCGCCGTGGATTGCCGAGCGCGCTTATGAGCTGGAGCTCGGCCCGGCGCATGAAAGTGCCGGCGGCCTGCACAATGCGCTCTGCCGCGTCTTTCGCGCGGCAAGCGAGGCCGATCGGCTTTCCGTGCTCAATGCGCATCCCGACCTTGCCGGAAAACTGGCGCAGGCCAAGCGGCTGACGGCGGAATCGTCGAGGGAACAGGCTTCGGCCGGCCTCGACGCGCTGACCGACAAGGAGCGCGAGCTGTTCGCAAAACTCAATGCCGCCTACGTCACCAGTTTCGGTTTCCCCTTCATTATTGCGGTGAAAGGCAAGACCAAGGGGGAGATCCTGGCCGAGTTCGAGGCGCGTATTGGCAACAGCCACGATGTCGAATTCGAAACCGCCTGCAGACAGGTCGAGCGCATCGCGCTGCTTCGTCTCAAGGACATGCTTCCGCAATAGGCTTTGGCTGCCGCGATAGGCCTTGGCGTCCGCAACAGGCTTGAATTTATGGATATGATGAAAATGGCCGAGCGAACCTATTATGCGCCGCAGGGCGGACATCCCGGCCAGAGCGAATTGCTGACCGGCCGCGCTGTGTTCACACAGGCCTATGCCGTCATCCCCAAGGGCGTGATGCAGGACATCGTCACCAGCGCCTTGCCGTTCTGGGATGGGACACGCGTCTGGGTGCTGTCGCGGCCGCTGTCGGGTTTTGCCGAGACGTTTTCGCAATATATCGTCGAGCTCGCGCCTGGCGGCGGCAGCGACCACCCTGAGCTTGACGCCGCCGCCGAAGGTGCGCTGTTCGTGGTCGAAGGCGAGCTAAGCGTTTCGCTTGCCGGCAAGAAACATAGCTTAAGGCCGGGCGGCTTTGCCTTCCTGCCGCCGGCGAGTGGGTGGACGGTGCACAATGAAAGCGGCGCCGCCGTCCGCTTCCACTGGATCCGCAAGACTTATGATTCAGTCGACGGCATCGAGCCGCCGCAAGCGTTCTTCGTCAACGAACAGGACATCGCGCCGACGCCGATGCCGGGTACCGAAGGCCGATGGGCGACCACGCGCTTCGTCGATCCGGCCGACATGCGCCACGACATGCATGTCACCATCGTCACGCTCGAGCCGGGCGCGGTCATTCCTTTCGCCGAGACGCATGTCATGGAGCACGGGCTTTATGTGCTGGAGGGCAAGGCGGTCTATCGTCTCAACCAGGACTGGGTCGAGGTCGAGGCTGGCGATTATATGTGGCTGCGCGCCTTCTGCCCGCAGGCTTGTTATGCCGGCGGGCCAGGCAAATTCCGCTATCTCCTCTACAAGGACGTCAACCGCCACGCCAAGCTTGGCAGCGCCGGCGTCGCGAGACCTACACCATGACCCGCATCGTCGCGCGGCCGCTGACCCGCGAGAATTTCGCCGAATTCGGCGACGTCATCGATATGGGCGGCGACAACCATTATCCGATCAATGGCGGCAAGGCCGAGCGCTACCATGACCTCGCCACCGCGGAAGCACGAGGGCCGAATGCGCGCGTGCTGATCTCGATGGTGCGTGGCACGCACTATGAGCTGCCGTTGAAGCTTACCATGGTGGAGCGCCATCCGTTTGGCAGCCAGGCCTTCATCCCGCTGTCACCACGGCCGTTCCTGGTCGTCGTCTGCCATGACGGCGAGGAGGGCCCGGGCGAGCCGCATGCCTTCATCACCGCGCCCGGGCAAGGCATCAACTATCCGCGCAATTTGTGGCACGGCGTGCTGACGCCGATCGGCGAGCCGCAGGACTTCCTGGTCGTCGACCGTGGCGGCGACGACTCCAATCTCGAAGAGTGCCATTTCTCGCACGCCTACGAGATACATCTTCCCGATGGGAGCCGGTGATGACCGACATTTCGCTGATCGACCGCCTGCTCGATGTCATAGAGCACGACATCGTGCCGAAGACGGCCGAGGGCGTCGCGCATGGCAACAAGTTGTTCGGCGCGGCGATCCTGCGCAAGGACGACCGTTCGCTGGTGCTTGCCGAAACCAACAACGAGACGGAAAACCCGCTCTGGCATGGCGAGGTGCACTGCCTGAAGCGCTTCTACGAAATGCCGAAGGCCGAGCGCGTCGATACCAAGGACGCGATCTTTCTTGCCACGCACGAACCTTGCTCGCTCTGCCTGTCGGCGATCACCTGGACCGGCTTCGACAATTTCTTCTATCTGTTCAGCCACGAGGACTCGCGCGACAGCTTCGACATCCCGCACGATTTGAAGATCCTGAAAGAGGTCTTCACCCTCGATCCCGGCGGCTACAATGCCGAGAATGCCTATTGGAAGAGCTTTTCGATCCGCAAATTGGTGCGCTCGCTGCCCGATCCCGAGCGCGGTCGGCTGGAAGCGCGCATCCACACAATATCAGCGCGCTATGACGAATTGTCCGGCGCCTATCAGGCCGGCAAGGACGAAAACGACATTCCGCTGAATTGACGCGGATTGACCAGCCGAATTCGTTGACTGGCCCATGACGCGCTCTCACAGGCTCCATCATCTGGCGCTCCTGGAGTTCGCCCGCATGAAAATCGTCACTGAATTCCCCCGAAACATCGTCGAATTTCCGGATATGGGGATCATCATGCCGGACGGCTGCCGGCTGTCGGCGCGGGTGTGGATGCCGGCCGATGCTGCCGACGACCCAGTGCCGGCAATCCTCGAACACCTGCCCTATCGCAAGCGCGACGGCACGATCTATCGTGATCAGCTGACGCATCCCTATTTTGCCGGCCACGGCTACGCCTCGATCCGCGTCGACATGCGCGGCAATGGCGATTCCGAAGGGCTGATGGACGACGAATATTCCGAGCAGGAATTGCAGGACGCTTGCGACGTCATCGCCTGGGCGGCGGACCAGCCCTGGTGCAACGGCAATGTCGGCATGATGGGCATTTCGTGGGGCGGCTTCAACTGCCTGCAGGTGGCGTCTAAGCAGCCGCCGGCGCTGAAGGCGGTCATCAGTCTCTGTTCGACGGTCGACCGCTATGCCGACGACATCCACTACAAGGGCGGCTGCCTGCTGATCGAGAATTTCGGCTGGGCCTCGACCATGCTGTCCTATTCGTCAAGGCCGCCGGATCCGTTGCTGGCCGGCGACAACAGATGGCGCGACCTGTGGCTGACCAGGCTGGAGAACCAGCCCTTCCTGGCACCGCTGTGGCTGAAGCACCAGCATCGCGATGCCTATTGGAAGCGCGGCTCGATCGGCGAGGACTATTCCGCCATCCATGCCGCGGTGCTGTCGATCGGCGGCTGGCATGATGGCTATCGCAATACGATTTCCCATCTCGCCGTCAATATCGAGGCGCCGGTCAAGGGCATCGTCGGCCCGTGGATCCACAAATACCCGCATTACGCCGCGCCCGAACCGCGCATCGGCTTCCTGCAGGAGGCCTTGCGCTGGTGGGACCGCTGGCTGAAGGACATCGACACCGGCGTCGAGGCCGACCCCGCCTACCGCGCCTATGTCATGGACAGCGTGCGTCCGGCGCGCTGGCATCCCGAGCGGCCGGGCCGCTGGGTCGCTGAATCGGAATGGCCGTCACCTAACATCAAGACGCAAGAGGTTGAGCTTATCGCTGAAGGCAACCACGCTATCGTCGCTTCGCCGCAAAGCTGCGGCCTCGCCGGCGGCGAATATTTCCCCTTCACCTTCGGCCCGGAACTGCCGGGTGACCAGCGCCCCGACGATGCGCTGTCGGTGTGCTTCGACCAGCCGGTGCTGACCGAAACGGTCGACATTGTCGGTGCTCCCGAAGTTGTGGTCAGGGTCTCGTCGGACCGGCGCCAGGCGAACATCGCGGTCCGGCTGTGCGACGTCCATCCGGACGGAGCATCGGAGCTGATTTCCTACGGCGTGCTCAACCTGACGCATCGCAACTCGCACGAATTTCCCGAAGCGCTGGTGCCCGGCGAGACCGTCAGCGCCCGGGTGGTGCTCGACCAATGCGCCTATCGCGTGCCGGCCGGCCATCGCTTGCGCGTTGCCGTTTCGAACGCCTACTGGCCGATGATCTGGCCGTCGCCGGAGCCGGTCCGGCTGGAATTGTCGGCCGCGACATTGATGCTGCCGGTACGCCCGCCGGCGACAGGCGACGAGGTCACCTTCCCCGCCCCCGAAAGCGCCACGCCCTGGGCAACCGAAACGGTCCGCGCCGCCAATTCCGAGCGTCATGTCGATCGCGACGAAAAGACCGGAATGATCACGCTTTCCATCGTGGACGATTTCGGTGAGGTGCGCGACCTGGAGCATGGCCTCGCCAATGGCAGCGTCGCCAGAGAGACATGGGCGATCCATCCCGACAATCCGCTGTCAGCCTCTGGCAAGACGCATTGGACCCAGACGCTGTCGCGAAATGGATGGTCGGTGCGCACCGAAACCTTCGCCGAAATGCGCTCCGACGCGCAAAGCTTCATAGTTAGCGCCAGAATTGAAGCCTATGAAGGCGAGAAACTGGTCTTCGGGCGCAACTTCGAGGAGAAAATCCCGCGCGCACTGCTTTGAGCGCTTATAGCGATTGGTCCAATTGCGACGCACGATTTACGCCACGGCATGTCGCATTCGGTCTTGCTTACCGCTTTCCCTTACGGTCATTATTCTCCCGATAGAAATGAGAAAAACGACCATAAGGTCAGACCAACAGAGTGAGGAACTCAACATGTCAAACGAACTGGAATTTCTCAGCCGGCGCGTTGCGTCCGGCAAGCTGAGCCGTCGCGATTTTCTCGGCCGGGCAGCAGCGCTTGGCGTCACCGCAACTTTCGCCAACTCGCTGCTATCCAGCGCTTCCCGCGCGGCGGGTCCGGTCAAGGGCGGCACGCTCAAGGCTGGCCTGGTCGGTGGCGAGTCCACCAACAGCCTCGATCCGGCGCTGTTTATGACGCAGGTGCCGTTCGCCTTCGGCAAGATGTGGGGCGAACTGATCGTCGAACTGTCTCCCGAAGGCAAGCTCGAGAACCGCATCGCCGAGGAGATCGGCTCGTCGGACGACGCCAAGACCTGGACGCTGAAGATCCGCGATGGCGTCGAGTTCCACAACGGCAAGAAGGTGACCGCAGAGGACGTGGCCGCCACCCTCGAACGCCATTCGGACGAGAAGTCAAAGTCCGGTGCGCTCGGTTACATGAAAGGCATCGAGAGCATCAAGGCCAGCGGCAAGGAAGTGGTGCTGACGCTGAAGGAGCCGAATGCCGACCTGCCCTACCTGCTTAGCGACTATCACCTGATCATTCAGCCGAATGGCGGCAAGGACAAGGCCGATGCCGGCATTTCAGCGGGTCCTTACAAGGTCACCACCAACGAGCCCGGCGTGCGCCATGGCGGCGAGCGCTTCGCCAATTATTGGCAGGGCGACAAGATGGGCCATGCCGACCAGATAGAGATCATCGTCATCAACGACGCCACGGCGCGTACGGCCGCTCTGCAGGGCGGCCAGGTCCACATGATCAACCGCGTCGAGCCGAAGATCGTCGATCTGATCAAGCGCGTGCCCGGCGTCACCATCCGCAACCATTCGGGACCCGGCCACTACGTCTTCATCATGCACTGTAACACCGCGCCGTTCGACAACAACGATTTGCGGATGGCGTTGAAGCTGGCGATCGACCGCGAGGAGATGCTGAACAAGGTGCTGCGTGGCTATGGCTCGCTCGGCAACGACTTCCCGATCAATGCATCGTACCCGCTATTCACCGAGATCGAGCAGCGCAAATACGATCCCGACAAGGCCAAGTTCCACTACAAGAAGTCGGGCCATGACGGTGCCGTCCTGCTCCGGACGTCGGACGTCGCCTTCCCCGGTGCCGTCGATGCTGCACAGCTGTTCCAGCAGAGTGCTGCCAAGGCCGGCATCACGCTGGAGATCAAGCGCGAACCGGGCGACGGCTATTGGTCGGAAGTCTGGAACAAGCAGCCCTTCTGCGCCTCCTACTGGGGCGGACGCTCGACGCAGGACCAGATGTACTCGACTGCCTATCTGTCGACGGCCGACTGGAACGACACACGGTTCAAGCGTCCGGATTTCGACAAGATGGTGCTGGCGGCTCGCGCCGAGCTCGACGAGGCCAAGCGCAAGGCAATGTACCACGACATGGCTGTGATGGTGCGCGACGAGGGCGGCCTAATCCTGCCGATGTTCAATCAGTTTATCGACGCGACGGGCGCCAAGGTTGCCGGGTGGGTGGATGATCCGCATCAGGAGTTGATGAACGGATATGCTCTGGCGAAGTGCTGGCTCGAAGCCTGAGCCCGGCCTTGCGGATATGTCCTCACCCATCGTGAAACTGGTGGCCCAGCGCATTGCGCTGGGCATTCTGCTGCTGTTGGCCGTTTCGGTCCTGATCTTCGCCGGCACCCAGATCCTGCCCGGCGACGTCGCGCAAGCCATCCTCGGACAATCGGCGACACCGGAGTCGCTCGCCAATCTGCGCGAGCAGCTCGGCCTCAATGATCCCGCTTACATCCGTTATTTTCGCTGGCTCGGCGGCATTCTGACCGGTGATCTCGGCACGGCTATGTCGAGCGGTCAGGATATCGCAACCTCTATCAAGGGAAGGCTGTGGAACACGCTGTTCCTCGCCTTCTGGGCGGCGGTCGTCGCGGTGCCGCTGGCGATCATCCTCGGGCTGATCGCGGTGCGCTACCGCAATGGCTGGGTCGACAAGCTGATCTCGGGACTGGCGCTGGCCTCGACGTCCTTCCCGGAATTCTTCGTCGGCTATGTACTCGTCTTTTTCTTCGCGGTGCAACATCAATGGTTTCCCGCCATTTCCACTGTCTATGACGGGATGCCTTTCGGCGAACGCATTCAGGCCATCGCACTGCCGGCGGCGGCGCTGACTCTGGTGGTGCTAGCCCATATGATGCGCATGACGCGCGCCGCGATCCTCAATGTCATGCAGTCGGCCTATGTCGAAACCGCCGAACTCAAGGGGCTTTCGGCCTTCGCGGTCATCCGCAGGCATGCCTTCCCCAATGCCATTGCGCCGATCATCAACGTCGTGATGCTCAATCTCGCTTACCTGATCGTCGGCGTCGTCGTGGTCGAAGTTATCTTTGTCTATCCAGGCATGGGCCAATACCTCGTCGACCACGTCACCAAGCGTGACGTGCCGGTGGTGCAGGCGGTCGGGCTGATCTTCGCCGCCGTCTACATCAGCCTGAACATCATCGCGGACATAGCAGCGATCGTCGCCAATCCGCGCCTCAGACATCCGAAATGAGGGGGGCGGGTATGCTCGTCATCAAACGCATCCCCATCCCGGCATTGGTCGGCATCGTGCTGACGGCGCTGTTCGTGCTGGCAGCAATTTTTGCGCCGTGGATCGCGCCGCATGGCAATGCCGAGATCGTCAGTGACGTCCCTTGGGAACCGATGTCGGCGGCGCATTGGCTGGGCACCGACAATCTCGGCCGCGATCTGTTGTCGCGCATGATCTACGGCGCCCGCATCACCCTGTTCATCGCGGTGCTGGCGACCGCGCTGTCCTTCTCGCTCGGCGCCATCCTCGGCTTTTCGGCAGCGGTTTTCGGCGGCTGGTTCGACACGCTTCTGTCGCGTCTCGTCGATCTCCTGATGTCAATTCCGACACTGATCATGGCCCTTGTCGTGCTGTCGGTGCTGCCATCCAATCTCGTGACACTGATCCTGGTCATGGGCATTCTCGACTCGACCCGCGTCTACCGCCTGTCGAGGGCGGTCGCCGTCGACATCAACGTGATGGACTACGTCGAGGCGGCCAAATTGCGCGGCGAAGGCAGCGGCTGGATCATCTTCCGGGAAATCCTGCCCAATGCGCTGTCGCCGCTGGTTTCGGAACTCGGCCTGCGCTTCATCTATGCCGTACTGTTCCTGTCGACGCTGTCCTTCCTCGGGCTTGGCGTACAGCCGCCGGACGCCGATTGGGGCGGCATGGTCAAGGAAAACAAGGATGGTATCGTCTTCGGCATAGGCGCCGCCCTCATTCCGGCGGCGGCGATCGCAGCGCTGGCGATTTCCGTCAATCTCGTCGCCGACTGGGTGCTCAACCGCACGACAAGCCTGAAGGGAGGACGCGGGTAATGGCTGACAAGCAACCGAAGCCCGGGCAACCGAAGCCCGGGCAACCGAAGTCCGGCGTGCTGCTCGACATCCGCAATCTGCGCATCGAGGCCACGGTATATCCGCCGGGTGAGGCGCCGAAGAACATCGTGCTGGTGCACGATGTCTCGCTGACGCTCGAAAAGGGCAAGGTGCTCGGATTGATCGGCGAGTCCGGCGCCGGCAAATCGACCATCGGCCTGTCGTCGATGGGCTACGGCCGCGGCGGCGTGCGCATCACCGGCGGCGAGGTCATCCTCAATGGCCGCGACATCCTGAAGGGCGGCAACGAAGGGTTCCGCAAATTGCGCGGCCGCGAGGTCTGCTATGTCGCACAATCGGCGGCAGCCGCCTTCAATCCGGCGCACAGGCTGATGGACCAGGTGGTCGAGGCAGCACTCCTGCACGGCACGGCGACGCGGGCCGAAGCCGAAAAGCGCGCCGTGGCGCTGTTCAAGAAGCTCAGCCTGCCGAACCCCGAAAGCATCGGCGAGCGCTTCCCCCACCAGGTCTCGGGCGGTCAGCTGCAGCGCGTGATGACGGCAATGGCGCTGTGCTCGGAACCCGACCTGATCGTCTTCGACGAGCCGACCACGGCGCTCGACGTGACGACGCAGATCGACGTCTTGGCGGCGATCAAGGATGCCATCCGCGACACGCATGTCGCGGCGCTCTACATCACTCACGACCTTGCCGTCGTCGCCCAGGTCTCGGACGAGATCATGGTGCTGCGCCACGGCCGGCTGGTCGAATGGGGCGGCACCCGCCAGATCATCAAGGAGCCGCGCCAGGAATACACCAACGCGCTAGTTTCGGTGCATGAGATCGAACACCAGGAGCAGAAGCCTGGCACGAGCCCGTTCCTGTCGGTCAAGAACATCACCGCCGCCTATGGCCGCAGTCACATCAAGGTGCTGAAGAACGTCTCGGTCGATATTTTCCCCGGCCAGACGCTGGCGGTGGTCGGCGAGTCCGGCTCCGGCAAATCGACACTGGCGCGCGCCATCACCGGCCTCTTGCCGCCCGAACAAGGCACCGTCACCTTCGACGGACGGCCGCTCGCCAACCGGCTTGCCGACCGGCCGAAAGAGGATCTTCGCCAACTGCAGATGATCTACCAGATGGCCGACGTGGCGATGAACCCGCGCCAGACGGTCGGCACCATCATCGGCCGGCCGCTGGAATTCTATTTCGGTCTGCGCGGAAGGCAACGTGATGCCCGTGTCGCGGAACTGCTCGACAAGATCGAAATGGGCAAAGGCTATGTCGACCGCTATCCGGCCGAGCTTTCGGGCGGCCAGAAGCAGCGCGTCTGCATCGCCCGCTCGCTCGCCGCAAAGCCGAAGCTGATCATCTGCGACGAGGTGACCTCGGCGCTCGATCCGCTGGTCGCCCACGGCATACTGGAGCTGCTCCTCGGGCTGCAGAAAGAGGAAAACGTCGCCTATCTGTTCATCACCCACGACCTGGCCACGGTCAAGTCGATCGCCGATTCAATCGCCGTGATGTATCGCGGCGAAGTGGTGCGCTACGGCGCCAAGAGCACCGTGCTGACGCCACCCTTCGATGCCTACACCGATCTTTTGCTATCGTCGGTGCCAGAAATGGAGATCGGCTGGCTAGAGAAAGCGATCAAGGGACGGCGCATGGCCAGCGCGGGGAACTAGCGGGCCGCGCTTTGAGCCCGACGATCCTGTCCGGGCGTGGATTGAACGGCAGGCCCGCCCTGACTTTCCGATCAAGCCGCATGGAGGCGCCCTTGGCGCTCAACACAAAACTATTGCTCATCATCCTCGACGGCGTGCCTTACCGGAACTGGCGACGGCTGATGGGCAATCTCGAAGGCTGGGTGCAATCAGGCGAAGCCCGCGTATGGAAAATGCGCTCCGTGCTGCCGTCGACCTCGGCATCCTGCTATGCCTCGATCCACACCGGCGTGCCGCCCCAAGTGCACGGTATCCTGTCGAACGAGAACCGGTTTCGGGTCGAACAGCCGGACATCTTTTCCCAAGTCAGCAGGGCCGGCGGCAAGACCGGTGCGGTCACCCACTCCTACTGGTCCGAATTCTTCCGGGCCTATCCGTTCGACCTGGTCGAGGACATGGAGTTCGACCAGCCGGGCAGGCCGATCAGCCATGGCCGGTTCCACACCATGACCGGCTACAATGCCAGGAACCAGATGACGCCGAGCGACGTCGACCTGTTCGCGACGTTGACCATGCTGACCAGGCGCTACGGCATCGACTACGGCATCCTGCACAGCTGTACTCTGGACTCGATGGGCCACCGCTTCGGCCATGACTGCCACGAGATGGATCATGCCGTCTATGCAATGGACGCCATGCTCGCCGGCTTTCTGCCAGGCTGGCGGGAAGCCGGCTACGAGGTGATCGTCACCGCCGATCATGGCCAGACCGATCGCGGCCATCATGGCGGCCACGACGAGGAGATGCAGGATTTCGCACTTTACTACTTCGGATCCGGCGAGGGTCCGGAAGCCAATACGCTGCTCGATCAGCTGCAGCTCGCGCCGACGGTGCTTGCGCGCCTCGGCGTGCCGGTGCCGGCGACAATGAAGGCAAAGCCGTTCCTGAGCTGAGCGCGCGCCCTCTTCTCCCTCTGGCAACGCTCCCGCTCTTCAGTTAGCCTCCGCAAATATACGGGCGGATGCGGTGAACCTTTTTGGGCCGATCAGCGACAGAGCAGGCAGGAGCCAGGCGGCTCGACCGGCGATGACGGCCGCGGAGACCGATCGCGCGCTTGTCGAGCGGGTCGCGAAAGGCGACCGTGCCGCCGTGCGGCTCCTGTTCATGCGCCACCACGCGCGGGTCTACCGCTTCGTGGCACGCCAGACGGGATCGGAACTGATGGCCGACGATATCGCGAACGAGGTGTTCCTCGAACTCTGGCGGCAGGCACCGGCCTTCGAGGGGCGCTCGGAGGTCTCGACATGGCTGCTCGGCATTGCCCGCTTCAAGGCGCTGTCCCTGCTGCGCAAGAAGAAGGAAGACTGGATCGACGACGATGACGCGGCCCAGGTCGCCGACGGCGCCGACACGCCGGAAGTCGTGACGATGAAGGAAGACAAGGCCGCCGCCTTGCGACGCTTTATCGATGCCATGCCGGAAGAGCACCGCACGGTGATCGACCTTGCCTATTATCACGGGCAATCGGTGAGCGAGATCGGCGAGGTACTCGGCATCCCGGTCGCAACCGTCAAGACCAGGATGTTCTACGCCCGCAAGAAACTCGGCGAAGCCCTCAAGGCCGCCGGTTACGACAGGGGGTGGCCATGAGCGCCGCTGAAAAAATGTCACGCCGCGACGAAATGGAAATGCTGCTGCCGTTTTATCTGAACGGCTCGCTGGAGGGCACCGAGCTCGAAGCCATCGAGGAATGGCTGGCGAGCGATCCGGCGGCGATGGCCGCACTAGGCGAGGCCGAGGCCGAATTCTCCGGCACCGCTGCCGCAAACGAGGCAATCCGCCCGCCGGCCGATGCGCTCAGCCGCTTTGCCAAGGCGCTCGACGCCGAGGCCGGCCCGTCCCGCGCGCCTGCGGCATCGTCCTGGCTGGCGCAAGCCTGGAGCCGCTTCATGGCGGTGCCCGCCGGCGTCGCCTGGGCCGCGGCCGCGGTGCTGCTGGCCCTGGTCGTAGCGCAATCCTTTGTGCAGACCGGCAACAGAGGTGGCGATTTCGAGATTGCCGGATCGGAGGACGATCTGGCCAAAATGCCGTTTGCCCTTGTGAAGTTCAAACCGGATGCGAAGCTGTCCGACATCATCGCTTTTCTCGACCAGAACCAGTTGAAGATCGCCGGCGGGCCGACCGCCGACGGTGTCTTCCGCCTCGGCGTTCCGGCCAAGACCGCCGCCGACTATCAGAAGCTGCTTGGCCTTATTGCCGCCCAGCCTTTCACCGAAGCTGCGCTGGAGGGAAGGAAACCGGCTGATGGCGGCTAAGGCGGTCATTCGATTGACGGCAGCGATGACAATCTTCGCCGCGTCCGCAATGGCGCAGACCAATGACCCGAACCTCACCCAGGCTGAGATCGACTGCCTGAACCGGGGAAATGCTGCCAACGCCGACTGCGCCAAGGATGGCGGCGCCGTGAAGGATGGCGGCAAAGCGCTGGCTCCTGGAATAACGGGCGCGGTGTTTCTTCCGGACTTGATTTTCGACCTGTTCCCCAATCCTGCCGTAGTCACCGAGGCGCCTATACCTCCTGGCAATACTGCAACCCCACCCGCCGTCGCGCCGGCAATACAGGCTGCCGCGCCGGGCGGTCCGGTCGTAGCACCCACCGATCTTGTCGCAACCGAGCCGCCGCGCGCCGTGATCGGCGATTTCGTGCCCGACGAGGTGCTGGTCACGGTCAATGGCGATGCCGGCGCGGTCCAGCAGATCGCGGCCTCGTTCGGCCTCGAGATACGCTCGCAGCGGCAGTCGCGGCTGCTCGGCAACACGCTGGTGCGCTTCGGCATTCCCGATGGCCGCCCGGTCGGCGTCGTGCTGGCGCAACTTGCCGCCGACGGCCGTACTTTGCGGCGTGAGGCCAACCACGTCTACTCGCTGCAGCAGGCGGCCAGCATCGTCAATTATGCGTTCGAGCGCATTGCGCTCGATGCCGACAAAGCCAGCGGCGAGAATGTGCGCGTCGGCGTCATCGACACCGGCATCGATGACGGCAATCCGGCGCTCTCCGGCGTCATCGCCGGGCAGTTCGATGCCATGCCCGACGTGCCGATCAAGGCGCGCGACCACGGCACTTCGGTCGATGGACTGATTGCCGGCACCGGCGCGTTCAAAGGCATGGCGCCGGGTGCCAGGATCTATCACGCCCGCGCCTTCGAGGGCGGCAAGTCGACCATGGACGTCATCCTTTCGGCGCTCGACTGGGCGGCGGAGCAGGATGTCCGCATCATCAATATGAGCTTCGTCGGTCCGAAGAACGACCTGCTCGGCATCGCCTGCCGCAATGCGCGCGCGTTTGGCATCGTGCTGGTTGCGGCCGCCGGCAATAACGGACCGAAGGCGCCCTATGGTTATCCGGCCGCCTTCGACGGCGTGATGGCGGTGACGGCCACCGATGCCAAGGACGGGCTGATGCCGCAGGCCAATCGCGGCGCCTATGTCTTCATCTCCGCTCCCGGCGTCGAGATGGTGGCGCCGAGCGGCGCCGGCTCGGACGTGGTGACCGGGACGTCCTTCGCCGCAGCGATCGTGACCGGCGCCGTCGCCAACCTGTTCCATGCCGCACCCGACCGTTCGGCCGACTGGGTCGAGAAAGCACTTGCCGTCACCGCAAGGGATCTCGGCGCGAAGGGGCGGGACAATGATTTCGGCTTTGGCCTGCTGAATACCAAGGCGGCCGAGGCGGCGAAGGAATAGCCCGCTCAAGTCGCGTTTTGCTGAGGACGTAGCAGAAAATAGAATGCGGCGATGTGCGTTATCATCAGCAGCGGTACGTAGATGATCGGGATCGCGTAGGTGGCGCCCAGTTCGCCTGCGCGTGCAGGAAGGCCGATCTGGACGGCATGGTAATAGTCGACGATGAGGTCGACCGTTCCGACGACGTTGAAGGCGACTACGAACGGCCAGAAGAGCGGGCGTATCCTCACTGTGAGCAGCGCCAGCATGGCCAGCACGCCAGTCGCGAAATCGCCGTAGGCGGCGAATACGGCGAAATCGGTGGGCAGATTGGGGCTTACGACACCTGGAACCATGAAGACGAGCCCGAAGAAGCGGAAGCTGTGCAGCGTAGCGATGGCGCGTTGCGCCGCGACCCGGTCCATCGACCTGAGCCACGGCAAACCGTACGCGCCGAAGCAAAGCAGCCACGCAACATAGCCGAGAACAAGATGGGTTTGGAACACCATTTCCGTGGACATTTGGCCTTCTCTCAACAGTTGATTCATGCGGCTTTAAGCCCGCTACCGCAATTCGACTATCCGGTGTAATCACAACAACCTATGAAGCAGAACTACACAGTCCGACATGGTGCGCTGGAGGGCGTCGAGGCGTTCCTGGCCGTCGCCAGGCGCCGTAACTTCCGCCGTGCCGCCGCCGATCTCGGCGTGACGCCATCCGCCGTGAGCCAAGCGGTGCGCGCGCTGGAAGCCCGCCTGGGCACAGCGCTGTTCGTCCGCACGACGCGGAGCGTTGGTTTAACCGAGCCTGGCCAGCGGTTCCTCGACCGTGCCGGCCCGGCATTCGAAGAGCTCGTCGCGGCCGGCGAGGCCGCCCGCGATATCGGCCAGCGGCCGACCGGTCTGCTGCGCCTGTCTGTGCCCCGCGCTATCGTGCCGCTGATGTTGGAGCCGCTGCTCGCGTCGTTCTGCCAAGCCTATCCTGAGATCGAACTGGAGATCGCCGTGAGCGACCAGATGGTCGATCTCGCGACCGGCGGGTTCGACGCCGGCATCCGCCTCGGGCAACTCATCGCCGCCGACATGGTCGCGGTGCGGCTGACCCCACCGTTCTCGTTCGTGGTCGTCGGCAGCCCTGACTATCTCGAGCGCTACGGCCGTCCCGAGCGTGTCGACGACTTGCGCCACCACGCCTGCTTACGCTTGCGCCGCTCGAATGGCGCTATCGCGCCCTGGTCCTTCATCGACGGCAACGGCGCAATCGAAGCGGTCGTCTCAGGCCCGCTGATTGCGCACGACTATTCGACATTGGTCGGGGCTGCGATGCGGGGCGTCGGGCTGGCGCAGACACCGCGACCACTCGCCGAAGGTCTGATAGCCGAAGGAAAACTCCAGTCGGTGCTGGACAGCGTCGCCACGACGACGCCGGGTGTCTTCCTTTATCATCCCGGCAAGCGCCAAGTCCTGCCGAAGCTGCGCGCCTTCATCGATCACCTCAAATCCGCGGCCTGAGACCAGGACGCACCCGCTGGTGCTGGCCAACAGCCGCCAAGAGTCGACCTCGGCCGTTCAGAGTGATTGCCTCTAGGCCGGCGCGCCGGCGACCGATCCCCTGACCACCAGGTCGACCGGCCAGACTTCGCCGCGAGCGCCCTCCTCCAGGCCGGAAATCCGCGCCGCCAGCCGTTCGGCGATGCGCGCGCCGGCGAGGCGGATCGACGAACGCGTCGTCGACAATGGCACCGAAAAATTTTCCGGCTTCAGCCAGGGAAAGACGTCGTCATGGGCGATCAGCGACAGGTCGCCCGGAATGGTCAGGCCGAGATCGCGCACCGCGCGCACCACGCCGAGCGCCATGATCAGGCTGGAGCAGGCGATCGCCGTCGGCGCGTCGCTTTGTTCCAGCAAGCGCCGGGCGGCGCGGTAGCCGTTCTCCTCGGTCATGGTGAGCGAACAGACATGCTGATCACGAAGCACCAGGCCGCTCGCCGCAAGCGCGCGGCGCACGCCGCGCTCGCGATGGATGGCGAAGGTCTCGCGATCGTCGCCATTGATCAGCGCCAGACGCCTATGACCGAGCTGAACGAGTAGCCGCGCCGCCTCGTGGAAGGCGCCCTCATTGTCGATGTCGGTGAACGGATAGTCGAAATCGAAGCCTTCGCTGCGGCCATGGACGATGAAAGGAATGCCGAGCGTATTGACCAGCGCCACCCGCCGGTCGGCCGGCCTCGGCGACGAGATATAGACCGCGTCGACCTGCCGGTTGGCGACAATGCGGCGGTACGTCGTCTCCTGGTCGTCGGCATCGGCCGGTGACAGCACCAGGTCGAGCTCGTGCGAACGCGCATAGTCGCCGAGGCCGGACAGGAACTCGACGAAATGCGGGTCGATATCGACCGTCGTTCCCGTCGGCAGCACATAGCCGATCATGCCGGTCTTGCCGGTCGCCAGCCGACGGGCGCTCGGATTGGGGCGATAGCCGTGACGCTTGGCGGCATCGACCACCCGCCGGCGCGTTTCCTCGTTGACTTCCGGGTAGCCGTTCAATGCGCGGCTCACCGTAGTCTGCGAAAGCGCCAGCATGTGGGAGAGCTGCTTGAGGTTCACCGGAGGCCTCCAAACCTCAAAGCGCTTTTAATCTGAATCGATCTGGCCGCTACGAACTGCGCCGCCGAGTGCAATGACCTTACGCACGGTTCGGACCGGTTTGAAGCCGAATTTGCTGCTGCACCGCCAGAAAACTGTGCTGCAGCGCACTTTCGCCGGCACTCGACCGTAGAAATTAAATCGATTAATTTGGCTTTCTCTTGACTCCGGATCAATTCAGTGGCGAGATCAGAATCACCAAAGCGCTTTGGAAGACCCTACGAAAGGTTGCAGTTCCTTTCCGACTGAGTCACAGTCCTGCAGCGCCGGCGAACGGAATGGAGGTTTCGTTCGGTGTTTGTCACCACTGGGAGGGAATACCGATGAAGAAAATGCTTCTGCTGGGCGCTGCGTTTGCCACGCTTGCGCTCGCCATGCCGGCGCAAGCCGAACTGAAGTTCAAGCCGGGCGAAGATCCCCGTTTCAACTGGGCCAACTACGAGGAGCTCAAGAAGGTCGACCTCAAGGGCGAGACGCTGACGATCTTCGGGCCGTGGCGCGGCGAGGACGAAGGGCTTATCCGCACCGTCCTCGATTACTTCTCCGAAGCCACCGGCGCCGAGATCAAGTACTCCTCGTCGGAGAATTACGAACAGCAGATCGTCATCGACACGCAGGCCGGCAGCCCGCCCAACATTGCCGTGCTGCCGCAGCCGGGCCTGATCCAGGATCTGGCATCGAAGGGCCTTTTGACGCCGCTCGGCGACGACACGGCCAACTGGGTCAAGGACAATTACGGCGCCGGCCAATCCTGGGTCGACCTCGGCACGTTCAAGGACAAGGACGGCAAGCCCGGCTTCTTCGCCTTTCCGTATAAGGCCGACGTGAAGTCGCTGGTCTGGTACTCGCCGGACAATTTCGAGGAAGCGGGCTACAAGGTGCCGAAGACGCAGGAAGAGCTTGCCGAGCTCGAAAAGAAGATCATCGCCGACGGCGGCACGCCATGGTGCATCGGGCTTGGTTCGGGCGGCGCCACCGGCTGGCCGGCGACCGACTGGGTCGAAGACATCATGCTGCGCACCCAGACGCCCGAGACCTACGACAAATGGGTTAAGAACGAAATTCCGTTCAACGATCCGGCAGTGGTCAACGCCATCGACATTTTCGGCAAGATCGCGACCGACGACAAGATGGTCGAGGGCGGCGCCAAGGCGGTTGCGGCGACCGATTTCCGTGACAGCCCGAAGGGCCTCTTCTCGGTGCCGCCGAAATGCTATCTGCACCACCAGGCATCGTTCATCCCGACCTTCTTCCCGCAAGGCACCAAGATCGGCGAGGATGCCGACTTCTTCTATTACCCGCCCTACGCCTCCAAGCCCGAGCTCGGCACTCCGGTGCTCGGCGCCGGCACGCTGGCCATGATCACTAAAGATAGCAAGAGTGCCCGCGCGTTCATCGAATTCCTGAAGCTGCCGCTCGCTCATGAGATCTGGATGGCACAGGGCGGCTTCGTGACGCCGTTCAAGTCGGTCAACAAGGACGCCTATGCTAGCGACGCGCTGAAGAAGCAGGGCGAGATCCTGGCCAACGCCTCGACCTTCCGCTTCGACGGGTCCGACCTGATGCCGGGCAAGATCGGCGCCGGTGCGTTCTGGACCGGCATGATCGACCTGGTCGGCGGCAAGTCCGCCCAGGACGTCGCCACTGACATCCAGAAAAGCTGGGACGCGATCAAGTAAGCGGCCGGCTTGAGTTCCCAATGTGATGTGGTCCGGGCCTCAAACGGCCCGGACCTTATCCGGTGCTTGGCGTCGCGTCGATTGTCGTGAGCACAATGCATTCCGGCATGACGCGCGCCCAGTGACCTGCTTTCCGGCTGGTCGCGCTCCAGACAACTGAATCGGCGCATGATCCCGTCGCCAAAGCCATTCTCGACTGGCGGATCCGTGCGCAGGGGGAGGGACCCATGGCGGCTCAGATTTTTTCGGCGATATTCGTCATCATCATCGGCGTGGGCGGCTGCGTCGCCTATTTCTGGGGCGCCAACAAGGCACTCGACACGATCTTTCCGGCACGCGGCGTTTCCGGCAAGGCGGCGATCAACAATCTGCGCCGGCAGGGGGTGATCCGACCCTGGCTGTTCGTCGGCCCGGCGATGATTATCCTCACTATCTACCTGATCTACCCGGTGGTGGAGACGCTGAGGCTGTCGTTCCTCGATCGCGGCGGCGCCCATTTCGTCGGCTTGGCCAACTATCAATGGGCGTTCGGCGACCGCGAGTTCCGCAACTCGATCCTCAACAACATCATCTGGCTGGCGGTGGTGCCGGCCGCCTGCACCTTCCTCGGGCTGATCATCGCCGTGCTCACCGACAAGATCTGGTGGGGCACCATCGCCAAAAGCCTGATCTTCCTGCCGCTCGCCATCTCGTTCGTTGGCGCCAGCGTCATCTGGAAATTCATCTACGAATATCGCGGCGACGGGCAGACGCAGATCGGTCTGCTCAACGCCATCATCCAGTATTTCGGCGGCCAGCCGCAGGTCTGGATCTCGCTGCCGTTCTGGAACAACTTCTTCCTGATGGTCATCCTGATCTGGATCCAGACCGGCTTTGCCATGGTAATCCTGTCGTCGGCCTTGCGCGGCATTCCGGAAGAGACGCTGGAAGCCGCCGTCATCGACGGCGCCAACCCTTTCCAGATCTTCTGGAAGATCATGGTGCCGCAGATCTGGGGCACCATCGCCGTGGTCTGGACCACCATCACCATCCTGGTGCTGAAGGTTTTCGACATCGTGCTGACCATGACCAACGGCCAGTGGAACAGCCAGGTGTTGGCCAATCTGATGTTCGACTGGATGTTCCGCGGCGGCGGCGATTTCGGCCGCGGCGCCACCATCGCCATCATCATCATGATAGCGGTCATTCCGATCATGGTCTGGAACATCCGCCAGGCGAACAAAGAGACGGAAGGACATTGAGATGGCCGCGTCGACCGGAAAGTCCTTTGTCAGCCGTTTCGGCGTCCATATCGCCGTCTTCATCTTCGTTGCGATCTGGACGATTCCGACGCTCGGCATTCTGGTCTCGTCGCTGCGCGACAAGGATCAGATCATCGCTTCGGGCTGGTGGAACTCGTTCACCAGTTCCAGCCAGACGGAAGCCGGACGGCTGCCGCCCGCCTCGGCGCAAGTCGAGAAGGACGGCAAGTTCGTTCTGCAAGGCAATGTCTTCGGCGACGGTCCGGCCCGCAACATCAGCGCCTTCGGCGTCAAGTCGGCAGCGCCGACGCAATATCCCGCCGGCACGACAGCCGATCTCGGCGACGGCGTGATCCTGCAACTCAATGCCGACGGCAGTTTCGTCATGACCTCGCCGAAGGCTTTCGAAGGCGAACGCGGCCAGCGCGTCTATTACGCCTCGTCGGCGCCGCCGAAATTCACCACCGACAATTACGACTCGGTGCTGTTTTCGGAAGGCATCGGCCGCTCCTTCATGAACTCGCTGACCGTCACCATTCCGGCGACCGTCATTCCAATCCTGATCGCCGCGTTCGCCGCCTACGCGCTGGCCTGGATGCGCTTTCCCGGCCGGGCCCTGCTCATCGCCGTCATCATTGGCCTCCTGGTCGTGCCGCTGCAGATGTCGCTGATTCCGCTGTTGAAGCTCTATAACGGCGTCGGCAGCTTCTTCGGCGTGCCGTCGAAGACCTATCTCGGCATCTGGCTGGCGCATACCGGCTTCGGCCTGCCTTTCGCCATCTATCTTCTGAGGAGCTATATCGCCGGCCTGCCCCGCGAGATCATGGAGTCGGCGCGTATCGACGGCGCCAGCGATTTCGAGATCTTCGTCAAGATCGTGCTGCCATTGTCGTTCCCGGTGCTGGCCTCGTTCGCCATCTTCCAGTTTCTCTGGGTGTGGAACGATCTGCTGGTGGCGATGGTTTTCCTTGGTACCGAGGGCGACCAGATCGTGCTTACCGCCAAGCTCAATGCGTTGCTCGGCTCGCGCGGCGGCGACTGGGAGATCCTGACGACATCGGCCTTCGTCACCATCATCGTGCCGCTGATCGTGTTCTTCTCGCTGCAGCGCTATTTCGTCCGCGGGCTGCTTGCCGGCTCGGTGAAAGGAGGTTGAGATCATGCAATCCGCTTTGAAGGCCACCCCGAAGCCAGATCTCGCTATAGATCGCGACTGGTGGCGAGGTGCCGTGATCTACCAGATCTACCCGCGCAGCTATCAGGATTCGAACGGCGACGGCATCGGCGACCTCAGGGGCATGATCGGCCGGCTGGCCTACATCGCCTCGCTCGGTGTCGACGCCATCTGGATCTCGCCATTCTTCAAATCGCCGATGAAGGATTTTGGCTACGACGTGTCGGATTATTGCGACGTCGATCCGATGTTCGGCACGCTGGCCGACTTCGACGCGCTGACCGCAGAGGCGCATCGGCTTGGCCTCAAGGTGATGATCGACGAGGTGCTCTCGCACACCGCCGACATCCATCCCTGGTTCAAGGAGAGCCGCTCGAGCCGGAGCAATCCAAAAGCCGACTGGTATGTCTGGGCGGATGCCAAGCCGGACGGCACGCCACCCAATAACTGGCTGTCGATCTTCGGCGGCTCGGCCTGGCAGTGGGACACCAGCCGCCAGCAATATTACCTGCATAATTTCCTGGCCGAGCAGCCCGACCTCAATTTCCACAGCCGCGCGGTCCAGGACGCGCTGCTCGACGTCACCCGCTTCTGGCTGGAGCGCGGCGTCGACGGCTTCCGCCTCGATACCATCAATTTCTATTTCCACAGCCAAGGCCTGGAAGACAATCCGCCGCTGCCGCCCGAGCAGCGCAACGACCAGACGGCGCCGGCCGTCAACCCCTACAACTACCAGGACCATCTCTACGACAAGAGCCGGCCTGAAAACCTCGGCTTCCTCGAACGCTTCCGCGCCTTGCTCGACGAATACCCGGCGACGGCCGCGGTTGGCGAGGTCGGCGATTCGCAGCGTGGGCTGGAAGTGGTGGCGGCCTATACGGCCGGCGGCAAGCGCGTGCATATGTGTTACTCCTTCGACTTCCTGGCGCCGGAGAAGATCAGCGCGGCAAAGGTACGCTCGGTGCTGGAAACCTTCGGCAAGGTGGCCAGCGACGGCTGGTCGTGCTGGGCCTTCTCCAACCATGACGTGATGCGTCCCGCCTCTCGCTGGGCAGCCGGCGAGCCCGACCCGACCGCCTACCTCAAGGTCATCTCGGCGCTGCTGATGTCGTTGCGCGGCTCGGTCTGCATCTATCAAGGCGAGGAGCTCGGGCTCAGCGAGGCCGAGCTCAGCTTCGAGGATCTGCAGGACCCATACGGCATCCGCTTCTGGCCTGAATTCAAGGGACGCGACGGCTGCCGTACGCCGATGGTTTGGGACGGCGCCGCCCGCAATGGCGGCTTCTCGACGGCAAAGCCCTGGCTGCCGGTGCCCAGCAAGCACCTTGCGCAAGCCGTCAATGTGCAGCAAGGCGACGACGGCTCGCTGCTCGAGCACTACCGGCGCTTCCTGGCTTTCCGCCGCGCCCATCCGGCACTGGCCAAGGGTGATATCGAGTTCATCGAAAGCGAGGGCGACACCGTCGCCTTCACCCGCCGTGAAAGCAACGAGCAGATCGTCTGCGCCTTCAATCTCGGAGCAAAGCCGGCCGAAGTCGATCTTGGCGGCCGCTCATTGCAGCCCTTGCCGGGACACGGGTTTTCGGGACAGACTGGCGCCGGCACTATCCGCCTCGGCGGCTACGGCGCCTGGTTCGGGCGTATCGACTGAATTCAAGGAAGAACTGGAGGGTACACCATGGCCGATGTCACGCTAAGGCAAGTGAGGAAATCATATGGCAATCTCAACATTCTGCACGGCGTCGACCTCGACATAAAGTCGGGCGAATTCATCGTCTTCGTCGGCCCCTCGGGTTGCGGCAAGTCGACCTTGCTGCGCTGCATCGCCGGGCTGGAGGAGATCACCTCGGGCGAGCTCAAGATCGACGGCGAGATCGTCAACGACGTGCCGCCGTCAAAGCGCGGCATCGCCATGGTGTTCCAGTCCTATGCGCTTTATCCGCACATGACCGTCTACGACAACATGGCCTTCTCGATGAAGATCGGCAAGGAAAGCAAGGCCGAGATCGACAAGCGGGTGCGCCAGGCGGCCGAGATCCTGCAGCTGACCAAATATCTCGACCGTCTGCCCAAGGCGATGTCGGGCGGCCAGCGCCAGCGCGTCGCCATCGGTCGCGCCATCGTGCGCAATCCCAAGGTCTTCCTGTTCGACGAGCCGCTATCCAACCTCGACGCGGCGCTGCGTGTCGCCACCCGCATCGAGATCGCCAAGCTCAAGGAGTCGATGCCGGCCACAACGATGATCTACGTCACCCACGACCAGGTCGAGGCGATGACGCTGGCCGACCGCATCGTAGTGCTGAAGGAAGGCCATATCGAACAGGTCGGCACGCCGATGGAGCTCTACAAGCGGCCCGGCAATCTGTTCGTCGCCCAGTTCATCGGCTCGCCGGCGATGAACATCCTGCCGGCGACGATCGACAAGACCGGCAACCCGACGGTCGTCAGCCATGTCGGCGGCCGCAAGGCGACGGTGCCGATCGCAACGCCTGCCTCGGCGAAAGGCGCTGCGGTGAGCTTCGGGGTGCGGCCGGAGGATCTGATGATTGCCACCGGCGCCGACTATTTGTTCGAAGGGACGGTCGATTACGTCGAGCAGCTCGGCGAGGTCCAGCTCGTCTATGTCGACATCGGCCGCGCCGACCTGCCGCTGGTGACCAAGCTGCCGGGCAATGTCGAGGTCAAGCGCGGAGCGACGCTGCGGCTGACGGCGGACGCCGGCGACCTGCATATTTTCGACGCGGACGGGCGCTCTTTCGCGCTCCATGAAGCAGAAGCAAAGGCGGCTTGAAGCAGGCGTTCTTCCGCCATGCAAAAAACAAGAGCGGCGGGCATGGCCCGCCGCTCTTGTCTGGAATTCCAGTTCGGCCGTTAGAGCGATTCATCGTTTCACGGAACGCCGAACCGCTCTATCTCTTTGTTTGGAGCAATTCCGGACGGAAAACCGTTTCACACTTTTCCTGGAATTGCTCTAGTTGTTGCCGAAGAGGTTGCGGTCGGCGCCCTGAGGCGCGGACTTGGGCACATCGCCAGACGAGTTCAGCAGCTTGTAGATCGGCGAGTTGCTGTCACGTACCGAATACGTCTGCGTGTTGTCGACGTTGACGGTCGACTGCTTGTTGATGTCGGTCCCGCCAACATTGTCGTTGCGGGCATAAGCGCTGCCGGCGGCAATCAAGAGAGCGGCGGCAGTAAGAACAATCTTTTTCATTTTGGGTACTCCTGGATTTTCGAAATCAAGCGGCGGGCATGCCGCCGCCTTGATGGTGGGATCGGCTGTTAGTTGTTGCCGAAGAGGTTACGGTCGGCGCCCTGGACAACCGGCTGCTTTTCAGCCTGGTCCGACGTCTTGACGGAAGCCGTGTAGGAGCTGTCGACCGAGACAGCAGGCTGGTTGGCTCCGTTGGAACCAAAGTTGTCGCTGCCCGCGAAGGCGCTGCCGGTGATGGCCAAAACGGCGGCGGCAGCAAGAACGATCTTTTTCATCTTAATACTCCTGAATTTTTCAGATCCCCGGACGGCGGATATGCCCGCCGCCCTGATGCTGGGATCGACTGTTAGTTGTTGCCGAAGAGGTTACGGTCGGCGCCCTGGACAGGCTGCTGGTCAGCATGAGCCGGCTTCTGAATGGAAGCCGTATACGAGCTGTCGACCGAAGCGGCAGGCTGGTTCGCACCCTTGGAACCAAAGTTGTCGCTGCCAGAGAAGGCGCTGCCGGTGATGGCCAAAACGGCGACGGCGGCAAGAGCGATCTTTTTCATTTTAGTACTCCAGTATCTCAGTTTTTCCGTCCGTCCAGCGGCGTGTCTTGGGAGGAATTCGCGTCGTTCGGACAGCCCCGATGTGGGAAAGGCGATGGCCAGTTTCCAATCACGAAGTTGTTTGGTGTGGACCAAGAATCTACACCTTGAAATTGTGCCAGAGATTCCCTTCGCCACAATTTTATTGCTAAATATCAAGTAGATAGCCCATAGTATCGGTCTGGCTGCAAGGTGACTTGGGGAGGCAGCGTTCACAGCGTCCTGCACGCATTGTCAACAGAAACGAACCGTTCGGTTCGATTTTTTAAACCGACAAAAGTCGCAGCCGAGGCTCTTTGTCGAATCGTTAACCATTTCGGCCAAACGCGGCGTCGGCGTTGCGGCTGCTTTTGGCCTGCTTTATGCCGCCCAACAAAGGCAGCAACCGGGCAAGCAGAACCGGTCAGACCCCGTAGCGTTCGGTGCGGATGAGTGCCGCAGGCACCCCGGCATCGATCAGTGCCTCGGCGGCGGCCGTCACGAATGCGTTCGAGCCGCAGACAAAGGCGAGCTTCGGCGGCGCGGGCAGCCTCGTCATGGCTTGCACCATCATCGCGGCGTCGACCCGCCGCGCATGATCTGCCGGACGGCGGGCCGGCTCGCGCGTCAGCGTCAGCACCAGGTCGAAGCCATCCCGGCGCTCGGCGAGGTCGATCAACTCGTCGCGAAAGATCACCTCGTCCCAGACCCGCGCCGAAAACACCAAGGTGGCGGCGACCAGCGATCCCCGCATCGCCCGGTGACGGACCATCGACATCAGCGGCACCACGCCCGACCCGCCGCCGACGAGCAGGAGCGGTCCGCCATCGCCGTCGGACCAGACGAAATGGCCGCCGAGCGGCCCGCGCAATTCGACCTCGTCGCCCACCGCCGCGATCTCGTGAAAGAACGGCGAGACCTCGCCGTCCTCGAGTTTTTCAATCGCCAGTTCGATGGTCTCGCCGGTCTCCGGCGCCGAGGCGATGGAGTAGGAGCGGCGCGCCTGATAGCCGTCCGGCGCTGTCAACCTGACATCGACATGCTGTCCGGCATGGTAGACGAAGGGCCGCGACGGCTGCAGGAAAAAGCTGGTGACGCGCGGCGTGCGCTTTTGGATGCGGGTGATGGTGACCGTCTGCCAGGGCGACTGCGCCGCCGGTGCGTCGCTCATGGATCGTTCGTGTAGCGCTGCTCGCGCCACGGATCGCCGTAGATATGATAACCTCGCAATTCCCAGAAACCCGGCTCGTCACGCTCGGTGAACTGCAACCCGTTCAGCCATTTGGCCGATTTCCAGAAATAGAGGTGCGGAACGAGCAGCCGGGCCGGGCCGCCATGATCGGGGGTGATCGGCTTGCCCTCGTAAAGCAGTGCCACCATCGCCTTGCCGCCGGTGAGATCCTTCGTTGGCACATTGGTGGAATAGCCGTCGAAACCCAGCGCCAGCGTGAAGGCGGTGGGCGGCTCGATGCCGGCGTCGGCAAGGATGTCGTCGACCAGCACGCCCTGCCACGCGGTGTCGAACTTGGTCCATGCGGTGACGCAATGGATGTCGCGCGTCATCTTGGTCAAGGGCAGCGCGTTGAACTCGGCCCAGTTCCACTTCTTGATCGGCCGCGGCCCGTGCTTAAGCGTAAACGACCAATCCTCGGTGCGGACATGCGGCGTCGGGCCGGCCGACAGGACCGGGAAACCTTGCTCGAGATATTGCCCCGGCGGGATACGTGCATCCGTATCCGTCGGCGGCTTTCGTCCGGAAGAGAAGCCTCGGGTAACCATCGAGAATATCCGTTTGCGCAAGGTCCAATCGACCTTTGTCAGTTTTCTCGAAGACGCGTGCGCGGGCAACCGAAATCTTGGCTCCGGCCTGGCGGCAATGCTCTACATCGATCTTGGCAGCGCGGCGCCCGCTTCAGCCACTGGCGAAGGGGACGGCGACGAACATCTGGGCGTCGCCACGCTCGACAAGCAGCAGCACCGATTTCTTGCCAGATTTGGCAGCCTGCACAATCGCCTGGTTAGCCTGCCTGGCGTTCCTCACCGGATGCTGGTCGACGGCGACGATGATGTCGCCGGGCTGGATGCCGGAAGCCGATGCCGCCTTGTTCGGGTCGACGCGCTCGACCAGCGCGCCGTGCTGGTTGCCTGCCAGGTTCATTGCCTGGCGCACATCCGGGGTGACGTCCATCAGGCCGAGACCGAGCGCCGGTGCGCGAAGGCCCTGCTCCGTCGACGGCTGACGCCGATCGCTGGTCACCGATCCCGTTGCCATGTCGTCTTCGTTGCGCCCGACCTCGACGGAGATCTGCAGGCTTTGCCCCTGGCGCCAGACATTGAGGGTTTCCCTCGTGCCGGGCGCAACGTCGGCGACGGTGCGCGACAGATCCCTTGGATCCTTTATGTCGCGGCCGGCGAAACTGGTAATGACGTCGCCGGTCTCGATGCCGGCCTTGGCGGCCGGCGATCCGTCGCTGACCTGCGCGACCAGCACGCCGGCTGCGTGATCGAGGCCGATGGCGCTCGCCATGTCAGGCGTCACCGGCTGGATCTGGACGCCGAGATAACCGTACTGGATGGAGCCGCCCTTCATCAGCTTGGCGACGACCTTTTGCGCCTGGTCCGAGGGGATGGCGAAGCCGACGCCGACGCTGCCGCCATTCGGCGAAAAGATCGCCGTGTTGATGCCGACGACATTGCCGTTCACATCCGTTAGCGGGCCGCCGGAATTGCCCCGGTTGATCGGTGCGTCGATCTGGATGAAGTCGTCAAACGGCCCGCTATGCAGGTCGCGGCCGCGCGCCGAGACGATGCCGGCCGTGACCGTGGTGCCAAGGCCGAAAGGATTGCCGAACGCGAGCACCTGGTCGCCCGGCATGAGCTTGTCGGAATCGCCCCATTTGATGATCGGCAAGGGCTTGCCGGCTTTGACCATGAGCACGGCAAGATCGTTCTTGGCGTCATGACCGATCAATTTGGCGGGAAGCTCGGTGCCGTCGTCGAGCGTCACCTTGATCGACTGGGCGCCGTCGACGACGTGATTGTTGGTGACGATGGTGCCGTCGGCGCCGACGATGAAGCCTGAGCCGAGGGCCTCGGTGCGCGGCGCCTGTTCCGGCGGTGTCTTGGGGGCGGGCTGTCCCTGGTCATCGAAGAAATGGCGGAAATAGTCGTCGAAAGGCGAGGTTCCGCCAAAGGGAGAGGCGTCGCTCATGGTGTCCGGCTGTTGTACTTTCATGACCGTCGCGATGGTCACCACTGCCGGTTTGTCGGCCGCCACGACCGGAGCGAACGAACCGCTGGGCGCCGTCATTCCGGTGACAGGTGGGGTCACTGTTGCCGCCAGGACATCATTCAGCCTGGGAGCGAGGGGCAGGGCGAAGGGGCTGACGATCAGCGCGGCGCCCAGCAGAGCGGCGACGCGATGTCTGCGAAGGGTCTGGATTGGTGACATGGCCGTTGTCCGGGCGAGAGATTGATCGGGCGCCGCAGCGTTCCGTCACCGGAATGCTCTATCGGCGTGTCGGCCTTGCCTGTCTCGCCTGGCACGGCGGCCGACCGGATCGACAGCCCCGCATCTAGGGCGCCGATCGTGGTTTCCAGATAATATTACGAAGATTTAATTTCCGGCTGGCAGCCGCCTTGCCGGGCTGGCGCCGAAACCCGAAAACAAAAACCCGCCTTGCGGCGGGTCATTGGGGCGAATCAGCACCATACCCAGATTACTAGCATAGCTGCCGGCACAAAGCAAGAACAAAATAGCTGCGCAAGACAAATCGCTTCAGATTTGCGCCGCCTCAGCCGAGGCCTCCTATTCGCCTTTCCGGTCGGTCCGGCTGAGATAGGTGGTGGCGATCTCGCGCATCCGCCTGCCGTCGAAGCTCGGTCCATGACCGCCATGGCCGATGCGGATCGGCAGCTCGAGCAGGCGCTGCATCGTGCGGCGATAGGCGGCACGATCCGAATCCGGCAGGTCGTCGATCAGCATGGCGTCGTAGATGGCGTCGCCGGCGAAGAACAGGCCGTCAGCCTCGTCGAACAGCGCGATCGAATCCGGAGAGTGGCCGGGCAGATGCAGGACGCGGAATTGGCGGTCGCCGAGGTCGATCCTATCGCCCTCGTCCAGGGTCCGGGCCAGAGGCGCCGGCTGAATCCTGTAATCGGCCGCCTTCCAGCCCTTTGCCGGCAGCCTGGAGACGGCGCCTTCCAGATCATGGAACATGTAGGCGTAGGTCACCGCTTCATCCATGCTGTCGAACTGTGCGGCGCTGTGGCGCGGCCCTGCCCGCAACGGAAACTCGTGCAGCGAGCCGACATGATCGAGATGGATATGCGTGGCGACGACGAGCAGCGGCTTGCCGGACGGCGTGTCGATCTGCGGCGCCAGCGGGCAGATCCCCATGCCGGTGTCGACCAGCAGGTCGACATCGCGGCCGCGCAGATGCCAGATGTTGGCGCGCACGAATTCGTGCACGAAGGGCTCGGTCAGCATCGTCGTCTTGGCGTCGACGATGGTTTTGCTGAACCAGCTGTCCATCAGATCAAGGCCGGCATCAGACGAACGGCTTGCCGACCTTGTACTTTTGCGGGACCAGCCGCTTCAGATAGGCCATCCCCGCATCGGACAGCCGGTTGACATCCGGCAGCATGAAATCATCCGGCATATGGCGCGTCTTGCCGGCGACGTTCTTCAGCGGCACCTTCTTCAGCACGGTTTTCTTGCCGTCATATTGCAGCGCCACCGAACCGCCCCCCTCGTCGGCCACCGTGACCGCGAAGGCACCGGCATCGAAGGCCTCCTGCGCGTCCACCGCGCTGATGGCGCCGACATAGCCGCGCGGCATATAGCCGAGCGCATCGACGCGCGCCCGCTTGCCCGGCAATCCTTCGGCGAGCGCGCGCTCCAAGGCTGCCGGCAGGTCGCTGCCCGACAGCTTGACGTTGCCGTGCTGGTCGCGCTCCAGCCTTTCCGGCGGCACCAGGCTTTCGACCAGCGCTTTGCCGTCGGCGGTGCTGACGCCTTCGGAGACGGCAACGATGCAGCGCTTGTGGCGGTCGAGCGTTGCACGAACGTCGTCGATGAAGCCCGCCGCGGAGAACGGCCGCTCCGGCACGTAGACGAGATGCGGGCCGCTGTCCTGATCGAGCTGCCAGGCCGCGGACGCGGCCGTCAGGAAACCGGCATGCCGCCCCATGACGATGCCGACATAGATGCCCGGCAGAGCGCGGAAATCGAGATCGACCGAAAGGAATGCTCCAGCGACGAACTCGGCCGCCGACATGAAGCCGGGCGTGTGATCGTTCTCCTCGAGATCGTTGTCGATGGTTTTCGGCGCGTGGACGAAGGCGATCTTGCCGCCGGCGGCGTCGGTGAGGATCTGCTGCGTGCCCGAGGTGTCGTTGCCGCCGATATAGATGAAGGCATCGGCGCCGGCGTTCTTCAAGCCGTTGAGGATGAGGTCGCAATAGGCGGCATCCGGCTTGTCGCGCGTCGAACCAAGCGCGGCGCTCGGTGTCGCCGCGATCAGCCGCAGGCGGTCCTCGGGGATGGCGGAAAGATCGACGTAATTGCCGTCACGAATTCCGCGCACGCCGTGGATGGAACCAAGCACCTTGGCGCCGGGATGCCGCTTGCGGATTTCGAGCGTGGCGCCCACCACGGTCTGGTTGATGACGGCGGTCGGGCCGCCGCCTTGCGCGATGACAAAAGTTCCGGCCATTGTTCACGTCTCCCGGGCGGTGAAAATCGCAGGCACATTCGCCTGTCTTGCGGCATCGCGCAACGGCAGAGGCAGTGGGTCAGTTTGAAATCGGGCCACTCTTCGCCTGCAGCGCGATAGGATCCGTTTCGATGAGCCGAAGTGACCTGACCATACTCGCCGTCTGCGCCTTGTATTTGAGAAAGTGCGACGTGGTCAGGTGGGCCTCATAGGCCGCCTGATCGGCGTAGCATTCGATCACGCGCACCTTTTCAGGCGTGCCTTTTACTGCCACCGCATGAAGGAAAAGCACGCCCGGCTCGACGCGTACAGAAGCCTCAATCTCTTCGGCAAGCAGGGCCCTGTAGCTGCCGATCTGCTTAGGATCGATTTCCAGTTCGGCTATCCTGACAATCGGCATCAATTGCTTTCTTGCTTCTTGCAGGGACCACGCATGGTCGGCTTCTCCGCTTCGCTCGCCTCGATCAGCGCAACGATGTCGCGATCTCCCAAAACTTGTCAGTCACGCGAGCGGACATGGCTGGGCAAGGCGAAGCGTCGCATGAATTCGCACAAAATTGTAGTACATGGGTGTGCAGCGCTAGCCGGCAGAGTAATCGCTCGAGCCTTGGCCGCCGGTCAGACGACGACGACCGGATTCTTCTTGGAGACGCGGCTGTAGAGATCGATGATGTCCTGGTTGATCAGCCGCACGCAGCCCGACGACATCGCCTGGCCGATGCTCCACCATTCGGGCGAGCCGTGGATGCGATAGCCGGTGTCGCTGCCGTTCTGATAGATGTAGAGGGCACGCGCGCCGAGCGGATTGTCGAGGCCGCCCGGCTGTCCGCTTTGCCATTTCACCAGTTCCGGCCTGCGGGCGATCATCTCGGGCGGCGGGGTCCAGACCGGCCATTCCTTGCCGTACTGGATGTTGGCGCGGCCGGACCAGCGGAACCCGTCCTTGCCGATGCCGACGCCGTAACGGATCGCATCGCCGCCGGGCTGCACCAGATAGAGCAGCCGTTCCTGCGAGTGAACGACGATCGTGCCGGGTTGCTCGCCGGTCGGATCGACGACGATCTGGCGGCGGAACTCCGGCTTGACCTTGAGATAGGGCACTTCCGGCACATTGAAGCCACCGTCGGTGAGCGAAGCGTACATCACGTCGGGGCTGGTGATGTTCTTGTCGACGCTGATACTCGGACGGATGGGCCGGATCGAGCCGGTGGTGACGTCGTCGAGCTGGAGCGACGGCAGATCCAGCGTCTGGCTGCAGCCGGCGATGCCGAGCAGCGCCAGCGCACCGGCGCCGGACAGCACCGTGCGACGGGAAAGCTGTATTTCGGTTTCGATTGCGTCGCCATTGTGCGGCAGCGACAGACCTTGCGGCAACTCACGCATTTACCCAAACCCTACGCTGTCGACGGGAAACACGGTCCGGCCGAATAGCAGGCATTTTCGCCAATCATGGTTGAAAAAGCGTGAAGGCCGGCCGCCTGGCATTAACGAGGGGCTTTTTCGATTTTGCCTCTTTACATCTGCGCGAGGCCAAGGATTTATCCTCTTCTTTGAGCTCAAGGAGAAGAAAATGTCCTTCGAAAACTGGGCCGCTTTTGCCGCCGCCTCGGCAGTCCTTCTGGTCATTCCAGGTCCGACCATCCTGCTGGTGGTGTCCTATGCGCTCGGCCAGGGCTGGCGCACCGCGCTGCCGATGGCAGTCGGCGTGGCGCTCGGCGACTTCACCGCGATGACATTGTCGATGCTGGGCATCGGCGCGCTGCTGGCGGCGTCGGCCACCGTGTTTACCGTGCTGAAGGTGATCGGCGCCGGCTATCTGATCTATCTCGGCATCAAGCTGTTTCGCGCCGGCGGCGCGCTCCGGGCCGAACCGCGCACCGATGCGGTGTCGTCGGCGAAAATGATGGCGCATGCCTGGCTGGTTACCGCGCTCAATCCGAAAAGCATCACCTTTTTTGTCGCCTTCCTGCCGCAGTTCCTCGACCGGCATGCGGATTTCTGGACACAGATGCTGATCTTCGAGACGACCTTCCTGGCGCTCGCCTTCGCCAATGCCTTCGGTTATGCGCTGATCGCGGCAAGGGCGCGCAACGTGGTGCGCAACCCAAAGGCGATCCGCATCTTCAACCGCACCGGCGGCACGCTGCTGGTCGGCGCCGGCATCGCGACAGTGGCGATGCGCTCGGGCAACTGAGAACAGACCATGGCGGTGAGCGACGCATTTGGCCTGACGCTGTCTGGCGCGACGGAGGCCGGGCTCTCGTCCTACAGCCGGGCTGTTCGCGAATTGCAGTGCTTCATCGGCGATCCGGTCGGTTCCATTGACCGGGCAATCGCCGAAGATCCCGGCTTCGTCATGGCGCATGTGTTCAAGGGTTATCTCTTTGGCCTTGCCACCGAGCGCGAAGCGACGGCGGTGGCCAAGGCATGTCACGAGGCGGCGCTGCCGCTTGCCGCGACGACGCGCGAGCAGGCGCATGTCGCCGCCCTTGGCTACCTTGCGGATGGACGCTGGCACGAGGCCGCCCGCGTGCTGGAGGATATCGCCATCGAGTTTCCGCTCGATGCGCTGGCGCTGCAGACCGGCCACCAGATCGACTTCTTCACCGGCAATGCGCGCATGCTGCGCGACCGCATCGGCCGCGCGCTGCCGTCCTGGCAGAGCGGCATGCCGGGCTATCACGCCATACTCGGGATGCAGGCCTTTGGCCTGGAGGAAATGGGCGACTACGCGCGCGCCGAAAAACTTGGCCGCACGGCGGTGGATCTCGAGCCGCGCGACGGCTGGGCCCAGCATGCGGTGGCCCATGTCATGGAGATGCAGAGCCGGCAGAAGGACGGCATTCTGTGGATGCGCGCCAATCCCGAAGCGTGGACGCGGGAAAGCTTCCTGCAGGTGCATAATTGGTGGCATCTGGCGCTGTTCCATTATGATCTCGGCGAGACCGACGAGGTGCTGGCGCTCTACGACGGGCCGATCTATGGCGAGCGCTCGAAGCTGGCGCTCAACATGGTCGATGCCTCGGCGATCCTGTGGCGGCTGCATCTCGGCGGCGTCGATGTCGGCGAGCGCTGGACGGCACTCGCCGCCAACTGGTTGCCCAAGGCGAGCGCCGGCCATTATGCCTTCAACGACGCCCACGCGATGATGGCGTTTGTCGGCGCCGGCCTCGAAGCGCCGGCCCGCGGCTTGCTCGAGGCGCAGCGCGAGGCGATCCGCGGCAAGGACGACAACGCTGCTTTCACCAGGGATGTCGGCCAGCCCCTGACGCTCGCCATCAAGGCATTCGGCGAGGGCAATTATGCCGGGACGATACGCCTGATCCGGCCGATCCGGGCAATCGCCCATCGCTTCGGCGGCAGCCACGCACAACGCGACGTCATCGACCTGACGCTGATCGAGGCGGCATTGCGTTCCGGTGATGGCGCGCTGGCGAGGGCGCTTGCGGCGGAACGCGCGCTGGCACGGCCGGACAGCCCGTTGTCGGCACTGTTTTCACGGCGTGCAACCGCTCTCGCGGCGAATTGACCAAGGCCACATCTTGCCTTAAAAACTGCCCCGGCCAGATTTTTTCGAGCGTCGAAAAAATCTTCGCGTGTTGACCGGGGTGCGTTTCCGGCGGCACGATTGCCGGGATATCTTCGCCGCCCGTGTCACAGGACTGGGCAGGGAAGCAAGAAAGACCGTCGCCGCCAGGCATGACGGACATGGGAGGAAACATGTATCTCGGCCTCGATCTCGGCACGTCGGGCGTCAAGGCGCTGCTGATCGATGCAAGGCAGAGCATCGTCGGTTCCGGCCATGCACCGCTCGACGTGTCGCGCCCGCATCCCGGCTGGTCCGAGCAGAACCCGGCCGACTGGATCCGCGCCTGCGAAGCGGCGGTCGGCGAGCTGCGGTCAATGCATGCGAAGGAACTCGCGGCGGTCAAAGGCATCGGCCTTTCCGGCCATATGCATGGCGCCACTCTGCTCGATGCCGCCGATCAGGTGCTGCGCCCCTGCATCCTATGGAACGATACACGCAGCCACGCCGAGGCGGCCGCGCTCGACGCCGACCCGCGCTTTCGCAAGCTAACCGGCAACATCGTCTTTCCCGGTTTCACCGCGCCAAAGCTGGCCTGGGTCAAGAACAACGAACCGGCTGTTTTCGCCAAGGTGGCAAAGGTCCTGCTGCCGAAGGACTTTTTGCGGCTCTGGCTCGCCGGCGAGCATATTTCGGAAATGTCGGATTCGGCTGGCACGTCGTGGCTCGATGTCGGCAAACGAGCCTGGTCCGCCGAACTGCTCGCCGCCACATCGCTCGACGAAAGCCAGATGCCGTCGCTGGTCGAAGGCACGGCCAAGGCCGGTGCCTTGCGCGCCGAACTGGCCGCGAAATGGGGCATGCAGGCGGGCATCCCGATCGCCGGCGGTGCCGGCGACAATGCGGCTTCGGCCTGCGGCATGGGCACGGTCGGCGCCGGGCAGGCGTTCGTCTCGCTCGGCACGTCCGGCGTGCTTTTCGCCGCCAACGCGTCGTATCTGCCCAACCCGGAAAGCGCCGTGCACACATTCTGCCACGCACTGCCCGGCACCTGGCACCAGATGGGCGTCATCCTGTCGGCAACCGATTCGCTCAACTGGCTGTCGGGGATCGCTGGAAAAAGCGCCGGCGAGTTGACCGCCGAACTCGGCGATGCGCTGCAGGCGCCGGCCGGTGTCTCCTTCCTGCCGTACCTGTCAGGCGAGCGGACGCCTCACAATGATTCCGTCATTCGGGGCGCGTTTACCGGGCTTGCCCACGAATCCGGCCGCGCGGCGCTGACCCAGGCCGTGCTCGAAGGCGTCGCTTTCGCTT
Organism: Mesorhizobium sp. M0598; assembly: GCF_040320865.1. Taxonomy (NCBI): domain Bacteria; kingdom Pseudomonadati; phylum Pseudomonadota; class Alphaproteobacteria; order Hyphomicrobiales; family Phyllobacteriaceae; genus Mesorhizobium; species Mesorhizobium sp. M0598. The sequence continues at coordinate 119,202 of NZ_JAMYQL010000001.1, forward strand.
TCCGCGACAGCCTCGAAGCTCTGGCCAAAGCCGGCACGACGCTGACCCGGGTGACGGCGATCGGCGGCGGCTCGCGCTCGCGCTATTGGCTGAAGGCCATCGCCACAGCGCTTGGCCTGCCAGTCGATATTCCAGCCGACGGCGATTTCGGCGCTGCCTTTGGCGCGGCCCGACTTGGCCTGATCGCGGCGACCGGTGCCGATCCGCGCGCCGTCTGCGCGGCGCCGGCGACCGACGCCACGGTCGAGCCGGTCGCCGCCCTCGGTGACGCCTATGCGCAAGCCTATCAGCGCTATCGCCAGCTTTATCCGGCGATCAGAGGCGCCACGGCGTGAACGGTTTCCCGCCCACGCCGCGGCCTGCCGAGAAGGCCTCATTGTGCCGGCACTTTGTCGAGAAAGCCGGTGACGCTTTTCAGCCGGCCATTTTCGATGACGCCGATATCCGTGCCTTCGATGACGGATTCGATGCCGTCCGGCCCAAGATTCCACGAAAAGCGGATGGTATCGGCGAAGCCGTCCGGCTTGCCTTTCAGCGAGAACCTAAAGCCGGCAAAGCGCTGCTGCACGCCGTCGATCAGCGCCGCGATGCCGTCATGGCCGTCGCCCCGCATGATCGGATCGCGATAGCCGACGTCCTCGGTGAAGGTTGCCTCGAGCAAGGCTTTTCTGCGCGCGTCGTCGCTCTCGTTCCAGGCGGCGATGTAGTTTTCGGCAATGGTGTTGAGGTCGGTCATGGTATGTCTCCTTCGTTGGGTGGCTTTGACATGAGCCTTTTCGACCAGCTTCAGCGCGAAACCAATTACGCCTGAGGTAATCAGGCCGAACCATGCGAGAGGAAAAGAACATGAGCAGCGGTTTTTTCGGCGACATCCAACAGATCAAATACGAGGGACCGGATTCGACCAATCCGCTGGCCTACCGGTTCTACAATCCCGACGAGATCGTCGCCGGCAAGCGGCTGGAAGACCATCTGCGCTTTGCCGTCGCTTATTGGCATTCCTTCGCCTGGCCGGGCGGCGATCCGTTCGGCGGCCAGACGTTCGACCGGCCATGGTTCCCCAAGGCCGGCGGCACCGACACCATGGAGCTGGCCAAACTCAAGGCCGACGTCGCCTTCGAGATGTTTTCGCTGCTGGGCGCGCCTTATTTCTGCTTCCACGATGCCGACGTGCGGCCGGAGGGCCGGGACTTTTCCGAAAGTGCGGCGCGGCTCGACGAGATCGCCGATTACTTCTCGGGAAAGATGAAGCAGACCGGCGTCAAGCTGCTGTGGGGCACGGCCAACCTGTTCTCCAACCGCCGCTTCATGTCAGGCGCCGCCACCAATCCCGATCCGGACGTCTTTGCCTATTCGGCGGCGACGGTGAAACACTGCATCGACGTCACCAAGCGGCTGAACGGCGAGAACTACGTGCTGTGGGGCGGCCGCGAGGGCTATGAGACGCTGCTCAACACCGACCTTGCCCGCGAACAGGAACAGGCCGGCCGTTTCCTCAACCTGGTCGTCGATTACAAGCACAGGATCGGCTTCGAAGGCACCATCCTGATCGAGCCGAAGCCGCAGGAGCCGACCAAGCACCAGTATGATTACGACGTCGCCACCGTCTATGGCTTCCTCAAGCGTTTCGGACTGGAGAACGAGGTCAAGCTCAACATCGAGCAGGGCCACGCCATCCTGGCCGGCCATTCGTTCGAACATGAGTTGGCGCTGGCCAATGCGCTCGGCATTTTCGGCTCGATCGATATGAACCGCAACGACTACCAGTCGGGCTGGGATACCGACCAGTTCCCGAACAATGTACCGGAGATGGCACTCGCCTATTATCAGGTGCTGCAGGCCGGCGGCTTCAAGACCGGCGGCACCAATTTCGATGCCAAGCTCAGGCGCCAGTCGCTCGATCCGCAGGACCTGCTGATTGGCCACATCGGCGGCATGGATTGTTGCGCCCGCGGCCTCAAGGCAGCGGCACGCATGGTCGAGGACAAGGCGCTGTCCGCCCCGCTCGCCGAGCGCTATGCCGGCTGGGATTCGGCCGAGGCCAAGGCGATGCTTGCCGGCAAGCGCACGCTGGAGGAAATCGCCGAGCGCGTCGTCAAGGAGAAGATCGAGCCGCAGCCCAGATCCGGCCGCCAGGAATTGCTCGAAATCATCGTCAACCGGTACGTCTGAGGCGTACCGTTTTCACGGCCACATTGTTCAGCGGCCGCCGGCTAAAGACGGCTTTCCGCGGGGCTGAACCGACGAAGGTTTTGCCCCGTGTGAAACTCGCGTGGCCTGTTCGCTGACCGGGTTTGGCGCGTCTTAGCCGTGATCGAGGCCTCTCAGGTAGGCGCAGAACATGTCGGCCATGGCGTCGGCGTAGGCTTCAATCTCCGCGGGGGTTCGGGGCAACTCCGAGAACTGCTTCCCCACCGTGCTGAGCGTCGTCATGACCAGATCGCCGGCCAATTCGCGAGTCGCTTGCGCGGCGTTGGGCAACGCTTCCTGCATGAAGAGCTGGATGGTGCGGTCTCCGGACGCCCTTGCCGTCTGCGCCTCGGGCGCGTCGCGGTAAAGCGGTGCGGCGTCGTCGAGCGCCACACGCACCGCGGCCTCCTCACACTCCGAGCGGAGGAAGGCGTGGACCAGGTCGCGCAGCCGGTCAAGTGGCGGTTTCCTCACGTCCTCGAGGATGTCGCGCAGCAAATCGGTCGTCTGCCGCCATTCGTCGCTCTGGAGCCGGAACAGGATCGCCGCCTTGTTCGGAAAATACTGATACAGCGATCCGACACTGACACCGGCCTTCTCGGCCACCCGCGCCGTGGTGAAGCGCTGCGCGCCTTCCCTCGCCAAAACCTGAACAGCAGCCTGCAAAATCGCAGCGACGAGCTCCGCCGAGCGGGCCTGCTTCGGCTGTTTTCGCGAGGAAATCCGCGGACTTCGGTGATCGCTCATTGAGAGCCGCGCCAATGCGATTAGTGAATGCGAATGATTAGTCGTATTTTGAATGCCGCACAAGAACGCATTCAATTCCGACTGGAGACCGATATGACCACACTGACGACAACGCCGCTCGCGCCCCTGCTGGACCGCCTGTTCGAGGAAGCCGCCGCCGCAACGAGCCCCGCGGTGGCGGAACTCTCCGCCGAGGAGCGGATGCGCCTCGTTCGGAGCAAGACCGAATACCTCGATTTCTATGGGCGGCTAAAGGACCTCTGGCTTCCCGTCTCGCGAGAGACTGGCACGCTGCTCTACATGCTGGCACGAGGCAGCGATGCACGGACGATCGTTGAATTTGGAACCTCGTTCGGCATCTCGACCCTGCACCTTGCCGCAGCCTTGCGGGACAATGGCGGCGGCCGCCTGATCACCAGCGAGTTCGAGCCATCCAAGGTCGCGCGCGCGAGGAGTAATCTGACAGCAGGTGGTCTCATCGACATGGTGGAAATCCGCGAAGGAGACGCGCTGCAAACATTAAGCGTCGATCTTCCCGAAACGGTCGACCTGCTTCTGCTCGACGGCGCCAAAGCGCTCTATCCCGAGATCTTGAGTCTGGTTGAAAGCCGCCTCAGGCCGGGCGCCTTCGTCGTTGCCGACAACGCAGATCTTTGCCCCGAATACCTCGAGCGGGTGCGCTCGACCGGGAGTGGCTACATGTCCACGCCGTTCGGCGAGGATGTTGAACTGTCGATGCGGCTTGGCTGAAGCACTGCCTGACCTGCCGGAACGATCGTGCCCAAGATGGGCGGCGGCGGACAAAACTTTGCCCGGCATCGCCCATCAATCGCCTCGCTCTTGCCTTCAAACAGCCGTCACGAACCTCCTATAGTGTGGTTCGTGGCGGGATTCAGAAAGAAGGAGGCGAAACGATATGCAGCACGAACGCGAAATCGACGCCCTGCTCTCATCTGGCGAGGCTGGATCGATCATCGACCGGCTGATGGCGCTGCCGCACCCGAAACAAGGTGCGCTGAGTGCAAACGAATGGGATCGCGCGGTCGCCAGCCGCTTCGAGACCCATCTTGCGAGACAGATGCGCTCGCAGATCGACGGCAGCAGCGACCGCCAGGACGCTGCCTGATCTACCTTTGTCTATGCATGTCGTTATCCCAAAACCGCTCCGCACTTTTGGGGCGACATGCATTATCCCCGACGCAGCCTGACCGGCGCTTCGCCGAACGCTCTTGAAAACGCTCTGGAAAATGCCGCGGCGGACGAAAACCCCGTTCGCCCGGCAATGTCCGCCATGGCGATGCGCGTGTCGACCACCAGCCGGCGCGCGGCGCCGAGGCGCAGCCTGAGGTAATAAGCGCCGGGCGTTTCGCCGATCGACTTGCGAAAGATGCTTTCCAGCGTCCGTGCCGTCACCCCGGCGCGCTTTGCCACGGCGGCGACAGTCAGCGGCTGGTCGACATGCGCTTCCATCAGCCGGATGGCTTGCGCCAGCCTGGGATCGTAGCCGTCGAGACGGCCGAGCGAGACCAGCGGTTGCGCGTCCGTCGCGGCGCGCGCCTGGTCGTAGATGAAGACGCTCGCGACATCGAGCGCCACGGCCATGCCGAGCCGCGTGCGGATCAGATGCAGCATCAGGTCGAAGGTCGGCGAGGCGCCGCCGGTGGTGAACACCGGGCCATCGATGACGTAGCGGTCGGGGCGCACGTCGACGCCGGGAAAGGCCGACGAGAAATCCTCCATGTCCTCCCAGTGGGTGGTGGCGCTGCGCCCCTCCAGCAGACCCGCGCGGGCAACCAGCCAGGTGCCGGCCTCGACGCCGCCGCAGGCGCGTGCCGCGCGCGCCGCCCGGCGCAGTCCGGACAGCAGGGCCGATGTGGCGTAGTTCTGCGTGCCGAAGCCGGCGACGACGACCAGCATATCGGTTGTGTCAGCCGCATCGAAGCGGCCGCTGACCACCACCGGCAGGCCGCATGTGGTGACCGGCGCCTCGCCTGTCACCGAGACCAGCCTGAAATCGAACAGCGTCTCACCGGCAATGCGGTTGGCGGCGCGCAACGGATCGACGGCCGACGCGACGCACATGATCGACGAGCCGGAGAATACCAGCAGCGTTACCTTGAGCGGCAAACGCTCGGCCCGAAAGATCGTCGGTTTTTCGTTTTTGGTCACACGATCTTCGTAAAACGCAAAACAGTTTCCGGCAAGTCAGGCATTCTTGCCCTACGTTCTATTGGGAGAGAGTCCGATGCCGTTAGCGATGAACCGTGAGGTTTTCATTACCTGTGCCGTGACCGGGTCCGGCGGTTCGCAGGACCGCAGCCCGCATGTGCCGCGCTCGCCCAGAGAGATCGCCGATTCGGCCATCGAGGCGGCAAAGGCAGGTGCTGCAATCGTGCACTGCCATGTGCGCGATCCCGAGACCGGCAAGCCTAGGCGCGACGTGCATCTCTATCGCGAAGTAACCGAGCGCATCCGCGCGGCAGACGTCGACGTGGTGCTGAACCTGACCGCCGGCATGGGGGGTGACATGGTATTCGGCCCGCCGGAGAAGCCGCTGCCGCTGAACGAAAAAGGCACGGACATGGGCGGCGCGAGCAACCGCATGGAACATGTGCGCCAGTGCCTGCCGGAAATCTGCACGCTCGATTGCGGCACGATGAATTTCGCCGAGGCCGATTATGTCATGACCAATACGCCCGGCATGCTGCGTGCCATGGGCGGCATGATGACGGCGCTCGGCGTCAAGCCGGAGATCGAGGCCTTCGACACCGGGCATCTGTGGTTCGCCAAGCAATTGGTCGAGGAAGAAGTGCTGAAGCCGGACGCGCTGGTGCAATTGTGCATGGGCGTGCCGTGGGGCGCGCCGGACGACCTCAACACCTTCATGGCCATGGTCAACAATGTACCGTCGACCTGGAACTGGTCGGCCTTTGCCATTGGCCGCAACCAGATGGCCTATGTCGCGGCCGCGGTGCTGGCCGGCGGCAATGTCCGCGTCGGACTGGAGGATAATCTCTGGCTCGACAAGGGCGTGCTGGCGACCAATGCGCAGCTGGTCGAGCGGGCGGTCAGCATCGTGTCGAATATGGGCGCCAGGGTCATCGGCCCGGACGAAGTCCGCAAGAAGCTGAACCTGACGAAGCGCGCACCGCTTTGAAAAGCCGGTAGCCGGTTGGGAGGAGCCGCCGATGAAGACCGTGAAATTCACCGCCATGAAGGACGGCGACCGCGAGGACTATGCGTTCCTCACCGAGCACGAGATCGACTATGCGGTAAAGACCGGCGAGCGGCTGCTCGACGCGCTCGTCCAGCTTGATGCGGGCCTCTCGGGCTACAAGATCACCCGGCTCGGCCATTCACTGCAAGCGGCAACACGGGCCTGGCGCGACGGCGCCGACACCGACTGGATTGCCTGCGCCTTGCTGCACGATATCGGCGACATCTACGCGCCCTATAACCACGACGAGTATGCGGCGTCGATCCTGAAGCCTTTTGTGCGCGAGCAATGCACCTGGGTGGTGGAGAAGCACGGCGATTTCCAGCGCCTCTATTACGCCCACCACCTCGGCGGTAATCCACACGCCCGCGACCGTTTCGCCGGGCACATCTACTTCGACGATTGCGATGAGTTTTGCGAACGCTGGGATCAGTCGAGCTTCGATCCCGACTACGAGACATTGCCGATCGATTTCTTCCGGCCCTTCGTGCTCGAAGTGTTCGCGCGCAAGGCCTATGACGCATCCGTGATCCGTGCCGGCGAGCGTGTCGCCCTCACCGACCCCGCAACAGCCCGCACAAGAACCGGAGCTTCCGCATGAGCATCATCAACAAGGCGGCCGCCATCGGCGGCGGCGTCATCGGCGCCGGCTGGGTGGCGCGGCTGCTGCTCAACGGCATCGACGTGTCGATCTTCGATCCCGACCCCGAGGCGTCACGCAAGGTCGGCGAGGTGATGAAGGGAGCGCGACGCGCCTACAAGCAGATGCTGCCCGGCGGCCTGCCGAAGGAGGGCAAGCTTACCTTCGCCAAGACGATCGCCGAGGCGGTGGCCGACGCCGACTTCATCCAGGAAAGCGTGCCGGAGCGGCTCGACTTGAAGCACCGCGTGCTGGCCGAGATCGACCTTTATGCGCCGGCCAACGCCATTATCGGCTCCTCCACCTCCGGCATCAAGCCGACCGACATGCAGGTGGCGATGAAGAAGCACCCGGAGCGGCTGGTCGTCGGCCATCCGTTCAACCCCGTCTATCTGCTGCCGCTGGTCGAAATCGTCGGCGGCGAACAGACCTTTCCCGAGGCGATCGAAGTCGCCAAGGAGATGTATGCCTCGATCGGCATGAAGCCGGTGGTGATCCGCAAGGAGATCGAAGCGTTCGTCGGCGACCGGCTGCTCGAAGCGGCCTGGCGCGAGGCGCTGTGGCTGGTCAAGGACGGCATCTGCACGGTCGAGGAGCTCGACGACATCATGCGCTACGGCTTCGGCCTGCGCTGGGCGCAGATGGGCATGTTCCAGGTCTATCGCGTCGCCGGCGGCGAGGCCGGCATGCGCCACTTCATGGCGCAGTTCGGCCCGTGCCTGAAATGGCCGTGGACCAAGCTGATGGACGTGCCGGAGTTCAACGATGAGCTGGTCGAGCTGATCGCCACGCAGTCGGACGACCAGGCGCACGGTCTGTCGATCCGCGAGCTCGAAAAGATCCGCGACGACAATCTGGTCGCCATCATGGAGGCACTGTCGAAGCAGAACAAAGCCAAAGGCTGGGGTGCCGGCGCCCTGCATAAGGACTACACCAGGCAGCTGGCCAAGCTCGCGGCCAAGAAGCCCACCGCCTCCAAGGCGGCCGAAAAGGCAAAGGCTGAAAAGCCGAAGAAAAGGAAGAAAGGCTGAGACCATGGATTTTGGTCTTTCGGAGGAGCAGAAGCTCATCGTCGAGACGACGCGGGCCTTCGTCGAGAACGAGCTTTACCCACATGAGCGCGAAGTGGAGCGTACCGGCGTGCTGCGCCGCGAGCTGATCGAGGAGATCAAGGCCAAGGCGATCGAAGCCGGCCTCTATGCCGCCAACATGCCGGCCGATGTCGGCGGCGCCGGGCTCGATACGGTGACCTGGCTGCTCTATGAAAAGGAACTCGGCCGCGCCAATTACGCGCTGCATTGGACCTGCGTGGCGCGGCCTTCGAACATCCTTCTCGCCGGCACGCCGGAGCAGCGCGAAAAATATCTGTTTCCCTGCATTCGCGGCGAGAAATGGGATTGCCTGGCAATGACCGAGCCGGGCGCCGGCTCCGATCTGCGCGGCATGAAGGCAACCGCCGTGCAAGACGGCGACGACTGGGTGCTGAACGGCACCAAGCATTTCATCAGCCATGCGGACCTCGCCGATTTCGCCATCGTCTTCATGGCCTCGGGTGAGGAAGGGTCTTCGCGTGGAAAACGCAAGAAGATCACCGCCTTCTTTGTCGATAAGGGCACCAAGGGTTTTACGGTGCGCGACGGCTACCGCAACGTCTCGCATCGCGGCTACACCAATGCCATCCTCGAATTCGACGATTGCCGGTTGCCGGCCAGTCAGGTTCTGGGCGAGGTCCACAAAGGCTTCGACGTCGCCAATTCGTGGCTTGGCGCAACGCGCCTGCAGGTCGGCGCCACCTGCCTCGGCCGCGCCGAGCGGGCGCTTGGCCACGCCGTCGAATACGCCGCGCAGCGCCAGCAGTTCGGCCAGCCGATCGGCAAGTTCCAGGGCGTGTCGTTCAAGCTCGCCGACATGGCGACCGAGCTGAAGGCCGCCGACCTGATGGTGTTCGAAGCCGGCTGGAAGTACGATCAGGGTACCGTCACCGACCAGGACATGGCCATGGCCAAACTGAAGGCCACCGAGATGCTCGCCTTTGTCGCCGACGAGGCGATCCAGATCCATGGCGGCATGGGGCTGATGGACGATTTGCCGCTCGAGCGCATCTGGCGCGACGCCCGCGTCGAGCGCATCTGGGAAGGCACCTCGGAAATCCAGCGCCACATCATCTCGCGGGCGCTGCTGCGCCCGTTCGGGGGCTGAACAGCGCAATGTTTGCATTCCTTCGCGCCCCCCTCTGTCCTATCGGACATCTCCCCCTCAAGGGGGGAGATCGGCCGCCATTCCTGATTTCGCCAGTTATTGCCGTTGCATGCCTGGGGCCGGCGGCCCAACTGCCAATCTCCCCCCTTGAGGGGGAGATGCCAAGTTTTGGCAAAGAGGGCAGGGCAGAGGAGGGTGTTCATGCACAAACTTGAGCGCCTTTTGCGCCCGCGGACAATCGCGGTCTTCGGTGGCGCGCAGGCTGCCGCCGTCGTCGCGCAATCGATCAAGATGGGCTTTGCCGGCGAGATCTGGCCGGTGCATCCGAGCAAGGCCGAGGTCGCCGGCCGCAAGGCCTATCGCTCGGTGGCCGAATTGCCCGGTGCGCCGGATGCCGCTTTCGTCGGCGTCAACCGGCACTTGACCATCGAAGTGGTCAAGGCACTGGCCGAGCGCGGCGCCGGCGGTGCGGTCTGCTTCGCCGCCGGCTTCCTCGAAACCGAGGCCTATGACGAGGACGGCGAGCGGCTGCAGGCCGAGCTGGTCGCGGCGGCGGGCCAAATGCCAATCATCGGGCCGAACTGCTACGGGCTCATCAACTATGCCGACGGCGCGCTTTTGTGGCCCGACCAGCATGGCGGCATCAGGCTGCCAGAAGGCGGTCGCGGCGTTGCCATCATCACCCAGTCGTCGAACATCGCCATCAATATGACGATGCAGAAGCGCGGCCTGCCGATCGCCTTTCTGATGACCGCCGGCAACCAGGCGCAGACCGGGCTTTCCGAAATGGCGCTCGGCCTGATCGAGGACGACCGTGTCACCGCGCTCGGCTTGCATATCGAGGCTTTCGATTCGGTAGCCGGCTTCGAAAGGCTGGCGGCACGGGCGCGCGAGCTGAAAAAGCCTGTCATCGCCATGAAGGTCGGCCGCTCCGAGCAGGCGCGGCAGGCGACCGTTTCCCATACCGCGTCGCTGGCCGGCTCGGACGCAGCGTCCGGCGCCTTCCTGAAGCGGCTCGGCATCGCCCGCATCGATTCGATCCCGGCCTTCATCGAGGCGCTCAAGCTGCTGCACGTCACCGGCCCCCTGCCCGGCTACCGGCTGTCGTCGATGAGCTGTTCGGGCGGCGAGGCGTCGGTGATGGCCGACAGCGCCGAAGGCCGCTGGGTGACGTTTCCGCCACTCACCCCCGAGCACCGCGCGCATGTCAAATCGACGCTCGGGCCGCTGGTCGCGGTGGCCAACCCGCTCGACTACCACACCTTCATCTGGAACAACGAGCCGGCGATGACCGCCACCTTCACCGCGATGGTGTCGGGCGGCTTCGACCTCAACATGCTGGTGCTCGATTTCCCGCGCCCCGACCGCTGCTCGGACACCGACTGGTGGGCGACGCTGCGCGCCTTCGAAGTGGCGCTGAAGACCAACAGCGCGCAAGGCGCGATCGTCTCCTCGCTGCCGGAGAACCTGCCCGAGGAATACACTGCCGGCCTGATGGCGCGGGGCATGGTGCCGCTGTTCGGCATCTCCGAAGCCATGGACGCCGCCCAGGCGGCGGCCTTCATCGGCTGGGCCTGGCGCGAGCCGCAGGCGCAGCCGATCGACACTTCGGCGTCCGGCGCGCCGGTCGGCGACCATGTCACGCCGGACGAGGCCGAGGCGAAGGCGCGGCTCATTGAGGCCGGGCTCCCCGTGCCGAAGGGCGAGCGCGCCGGCAACGCGGTCGAAGCTGTCATCTCCTCGATGGCGCTCGGCTTCCCGGTGGCGCTGAAGGCCCTTGGTGTCATCCACAAGTCCGAGCTCGACGCGGTCCGGCTCAATTTGAGGGATGCCGAATCCGTCAGCACCGCCGCCCACGATCTCGGCCCGCTCGGCACGGGCCTTTATGTCGAGCGCATGGTGCGCGACGGCGTCGCCGAGCTGCTCGTCGGCTTCACCCGCGACCCGATGTTCGGCGCGGTGATGACGCTCGGCACCGGCGGCGTGCTGGTCGAGCTGTTGCGCGACAGCGTCACGCTGATGCTGCCGGCGACCCGCGACGATATCGAGGCCGCTTTGCGCGGGCTGAAACTGTTCCCGCTGCTCGACGGCTATCGCGGTCGGCCGAAGGCCGATGTCGCAGCGGCAATCGATGCGATATCGGGCATTGCCGCTTTCGTGCAGCAAAACGCCGGCGAGATCGAGGAACTCGACATCAATCCGCTGATCGTCTGCACCGAAGGCAAGGGCGCCTGGATCGCCGATGCGCTGCTGGTGCTTGGAGACAAGAAGAATGTCTGAAATCATTTCGACCCGCCGCGAAGGCGCTGTCCTCGAAGTCACGCTCGACCGGCCCAAGGCCAATGCCATCGACCTGAAGACGTCGCGGCTGATGGGCGAGACTTTCAAGGCGTTTCGCGACGATCCCGACTTGCGCGTCGCCATCGTCAAGACCGCCGGTGACAAGTTCTTCTGCGCCGGCTGGGACCTGAAGGCCGCGGCCGGCGGCGACGCGGTCGACGGCGACTACGGCGTCGGCGGCTTCGGCGGGCTGCAGGAACTGCGCGATCTCAACAAGCCGGTGATCGCCTGCGTCAACGGCATGGCGGTCGGCGGCGGCTTCGAACTGGCGCTATCCTGCGACCTCATCTATGCATCGGATCACTCCTCCTTCGCGCTGCCCGAAATCCGCGCCGGCACGCTTGCCGATGCGGCGACGATCAAGCTGCCGAAGCGCATCCCCTACCATGTCGCCATGGACCTTCTGCTCACCGGCCGCTGGATGGATGTCGCCGAGGCGCATCGATGGGGCCTGGTCAACGAGGTGCTGCCCAAGGAAAGACTGGAGGACCGCGTCTGGGAGATCGCGCGGCTGCTCGCCAGCGGCCCGCCGCTGGTCTTCGCCGCGATCAAGGAGACGGCCCGGGTCGCAGAATCGCTGACTTTCCAGGACGCGATGAACCGGGTGACGCGCCGGCAACTGTCGACGGTTGACGCACTCTACGGCTCGGAGGACAATCTCGAGGGCTTTCGCGCCTTTGCCGAGAAGCGCGATCCGGTGTGGAAGGGGAAGTAGTGGTATTGCAGGAATGATGGCGCTCACCCCCCTCTGTCCTGCCGGACATCTCCCCCTCAAGGGGGGAGATTGGATGTCATCATCGCTTTCGCCAATTGTCGACGCCGGAGAAAAGGCGGTTTCGCCGAAGCTGCCGATCTCCCCACTTGAGGGGAAGATGGCCGGCAGGCCAGAGGAGGGTGTTCAGGCGGATTCATTGCGATCCATTCAGCGCCCATGACCGACTACAAAACCCTCATCGACGCCGAGACCTGGGCCTTCATCGAGCGGACCAATTCTTATTATCCGCCCGATACGATCGACTACACCATCGCCGAGCAGCGCGAGATCTACAACCGGATGTGCCGCGAGTTCTTTGCCGGCTATCCCCAAGGCGTCACGGCGGAAACCACCGCCATTGCCACACCCTGGCACATTCCGATCCGCGTCTACCGCGCCCCGGCGCCGGAAGCTTCGGCGATGGTGCTTTATTTCCATGGCGGCGGTTTTATCCTCGGCGGGCTCGACAGCCACGACGACCTCTGCGCCGAGCTTTGCGGCCGCACCGGCTATGAAGTGGTTTCGGTCGACTACCGGCTGGCGCCTGAGCACCTTCATCCGGCCGCCTTCGACGACGCCATCAGCGCCTTCGAATGGGCGGCGGCGACTTACGAGCGTCCTGTCCTGCTCTGCGGCGACAGTGCCGGCGGCAATCTCGCCGCCGCTGTCAGTCACGCAACGCGCGGCCATGCGCGCAAGCCGATCGGCCAGATTCTGGTCTATCCCGGCCTTGGCGGCGACAGCTCCGCCGGTTCCTACGTCACCCACGCGGAGGCGCCGATGCTTACCGCGCGCGACCTCGTTTTCTACAGGGACATCAGGACCGGTGGCGACGATCGCACCGGCGATCTCACTCTGTGGCCGCTCGCCGACGCCGAGTTCGCCAATCTTCCGCCCACCGTCGTGATCACCGCTGAATGCGACCCGCTGTCGTCGGACGGCGAAGCCTATCGCGACCGCATCGTTGCCGCGGGCGGGCGCGCCTGGTGGCTCGAGGAGCCGGGGCTGGTGCATGGCTATTTGCGCGCCAGGCACACGGCCGGCCGCGCCCGCTCGAGCTTTACCCGGATTGTCGATGCGGTAGCGGTTTTGGGAAGGGGCGAGTGGATCTGGTGAGGGATGTCTTCCCGACCAGAACGGGCCTTTGTCGGCCGGTACAGCTCTATTTGCGGCGGCGTCGCCGGCCGGAAACCTGCTTCAGCCAAGGTCCTAAATGAAAGCCGCTCATCAGCAGGTACATCGGGACCATGCCGCCCAGCGGTGACGCCTCTTGCCCGGTCGAGCACATCATGTCCGGCACGCCGCCGAGAAGCGTCAGCAGCGCCATGGTTGCGAAGGTCGGCGCGGCCGCAAAGGACAGCCAATCGGCTGCACTATCGCCGGCCGGGCTCGCATCGCCGGTGGATCCGCCTGCATGAATCTCGCTCATGTCCGTTGTCCTGCATAGCGAGCGGGATGCGGTCGAACCGTGCATCCCGCTCCTCCAATTGTCCTGGCCGCATTTGCGCGACGCCAAAGACGTTCTATTCAGTGCGGTTCCGGAACGCGGCCTCTCCGGCGTCCGACACCTCGACCCACTTTTTGTCGGGAACGGCTTCGGCGCCGTAATTGTCGTGCCAGTTCCACCACTTGTACGTCGGCGTCTGCGGATAGCCCTCGGGCGAATCCTCCCAAACCTCCTGGCGGCCGAGCGGCGACAGGTCGAGATAGCTCCATACGGTCCCCATCGCCTCGTCGCCGCGGTTGTTAATGAAGTAGGTACGGAACACGCGATCACCGTCGCGGATGAACACGTTGTGGCCGTGCCATTCGTCAACGCCGAAATCGGCATCGAAGCTGTCGGTGATGGTGTACCAGGGCATCTTCCAGTCCATCCGCGCCTTCAGCCGCGCAATGTCGGCCTGCGGTGCGCGCGAGGCGTAGGCAAGCGTGGTGTCGCGGGCGTTCAGATGGGCAAGATTGCCGACCTGGTCCGCCCCCAGCGAGCAGCCGCGGCAAGCGTGGTCGGGCCAGCCGAATACGCCGGGCTCGAAGAAGGCGCGGTAGACGATCAGCTGACGGCGGCCCTCGAACAGGTCGAGCAGGCTCACCTTTCCGTCGGGGCCCTCGAACGTATAGGTCTTCTCCACCGCCATCCACGGCATCCGCCGGCGCTCGGCGGCCAGTGCGTCGCGAGCCCGGGTCACAGTCTTCTCCTTCACGAGCAACTGCTGGCGCGCGGCCTCCCACGCGTCAGGCGAAACGACCGGTGGTGTCTTCATCGCGAGCCGCGTCGTCTGCTCGCCTGTGCCATTCTGATGTGCCGTCATTGTGCATCTCCCTTGCTGGTTTGTCGCCGCACCGGCGCGACGTGTTGGGTCGTGAGCCAGGATAGGGGCGATAGCGGATTGGCGAGAGTGACAAGTGTGACGCGATTCCGACGGGTCCGCTGATCACGGCCAATTTCGCCGCCCGCGACGCCCCTGCGCTCATTCGTGCCCGGACTGCTGAATGGGCCGAGCGCCGGCCAGATAGCGGTCATTGTCAAACGGCTCGGCGTGGTTGCTGTCCGGACTCCACAGCTGCCGGTGGGTTCGTGTGAGATCGCCGAGGTAGACATGCAGCGCACCCGATCGCGCACCGCCCGTATTCGCAACCGCATGCACGGTATTTGACGCCATGTGCACCACGGCAGGCGCTGCGATGTCCTGCCTTTCGGGAACATCGAGTTCGCTGCCGGCAACGGGATAGATGAAGTTCGTCTCGCTGCCCTTGTAGATGCCGATCAAGGCATCCATCAGGTGGTTGTGAGGCGGGTACTGCAGGCCGGGCGACAGAGTGATGTGATAGATCGTCAGGTTCGGACTCGCATGCAGAAGCACCTCGTCGTCGTCTTCTTCGTGAGCGAGTGTTCCCGATGCGTGAAAGCGGTTGGTGTAGTCGCCCAGGACCGTCCTTACCGCTTCGAGGGGACCTGGCCCCTTCGCGGCATTGACGATATCATCGGCAGCGGCGTAGAGAGGCGAGTTGGCGGGTAAAGGCATATCAGTTATCCTCCCTGAGATGCTCAGATTATCAATCTGAGATGCTCACGCTACCGAATGCTGATGCCAGCGTCAACCGGACAGCCAGACGGACAGAATATGAAAACGACGAAGTTGACCGCCGAACCGGCAAGGCCGGCCACGGTCGAGGCGACAGCACTGTCAGCCGCCGACGTCCTTCGCAGGGAACAGGCATATGAGCAGCTGAGGAACGACATCATTGCCTGCGTGTTGCGCCCCGGCGAAGCGCTGACGGAGAAACAGATCGGTGATCGATACCAGATCAAAAAGGCGACCATCCGCGCGGCGCTGGCCCGACTGATGCAGGAAGGACTGGTCAGGAGCGAGCCGCGCCGCGGCTACGTCGTTGCTACGCTCAGCCTGCGGGATGTCAACGAGATCTTCGATGTCCGCAGCTTGATCGAGCCGGAAGTGTTCAGGGTGGCGGCATCGAACATGACCGAGCGCGGGCTCGAGGATGTCAGGCTGGCAGCGCAAAAAGTGCTGAAGCCGGAGACGCTACGCAGCCACGTTGCCTTTCTTGCGGCCGACCGTGCCTTTCGTCTGGCCCTTGCGGAGCTCTCGGGAAATTTACGACTGGCGCATCTCCTGGACCAGATACTCGACCAGTCGGCGCGGGTTCTCCACCTCGGCTTCAAGTCCCGCGACTTCACCCAGTTGATCATCGCCCAGCAAAAGGAGCTGGTCCTTGCCTGCGAGGCAGGCGAGGTTTCCGCCATCGTCAAACTTGCCCGTTCGCAGTGCCTGTCTCTCAAGAAGCAGGTGCTCGAGGCTTTGCTTGCCGGTTCCAAGCTTCAAGACGTCAATTTGCAGCCCTTCGCCTAGAGCGGTTCCGGTTCTCCTGGAACCGGTAACCCGCTCTAACCATCTGTTTTGCCGCATTTATGCGGACGCCAAATGATTCCATTTTGGCTGCAAAATGCTCTAAGGGAAGTTGGCCATTCGGTGCAATCGCCACCTTGGCGCAACGGCCGCCGGCGGGCCTTGTTTCACCCCACCGCGCGTGCCGCCGCCCGTCCGGCACTGCGGCCGGAAAAGATGCAGCCGCCGAGAAACGTGCCTTCGAGCGCCGCATAGCCGTGCATGCCGCCGCCGCCGAAACCGGCGGCCTCGCCCGCCGCGTACAGCCCCTCGACTGGTTGGCCGCCGGCGCCCAGCACGCGGCTGTCGAGGTCAGTCTCCAGCCCACCGAGCGTCTTGCGGGTCAAGATGCTGAGCCTGACGGCAATCAGCGGGCCATTGGCGGGATCGAGCAGCTTGTGCGGCCTAGCCGTGCGGATCAGCCGGTCGCCGAGATAGGCTCGCGCGCCGCGCAACGCAGTAATCTGCATGTCCTTGGAGAACGGATTGTCGAGCTGCCGGTCGCGGGCGCGGATTTCGCGCTCAACCTGCGCCAGTTCGAGCAGCGGCTCGCCGCCGGCCACTGCGTTCATGCGGGCGACCAGCGCCGGCAAATCAGGCTCGACGATGAAATCCTCGCCCTTCTCCATGAACGCCTTGACCGGCGCGGGCACGCCGCTGGTGGCGCGGCCGAGCACCTGGCGCCAGCTCTTCCCCGTCAGATCGGGGTTCTGCTCGGAGCCCGACAGCGCGAACTCCTTCTGGATGATCTTTTTGGTCAGGATGAACCAGGAATGATCGAAGCCGGTGCTCATGATGTGGCTGAGCGTGGCCAACGTGTCGAAGCCGGGATAGAGCGGGACCGGCAGGCGCTTGCCGCGCGCATCGAGCCACAGCGATGACGGGCCGGGCAGGATGCGGATCGCATGATCGGTCCAGATCGGTGCCCAGTTCCTGACGCCCTCGACATAGTGCCACATGCGGTCGCGGTTGATCAGCCGGCCGCCGGCGGCTTCGGCGATCGCCAGCATGCGGCCGTCGACATGATCGGGAACGCCAGTGATCATGCGTTTCGGCGGCGCGCCCATCCGCTTCGGCCAATTCTCCCGGACCAGCTGGTGATTGGCGCCGATGCCGCCGGAGGCGACGATGACGGCCTGCGCCTTCAGCTCGAAATCGCCGGTGATCTCGCGCGAGCTCTTGCGGCCGCGCTCGGCATCGCTCGCCGCCAATAGGTCGCCGCGCACGCCGTCGACGACGCCGCCCGTCCGCGTCAATTCGTTGACCCGGTGACGGAATTTGAAGCGGATCAGCCCGCGCTTCTCGGCCTCGCGTACGCGCTGCGCGAACGGTTCGAGCACGCCAGGGCCGGTGCCCCAGGTGATGTGGAAGCGCGGCACCGAATTGCCGTGGCCGACGGCATTGCCGCCGCCGCGCTCGGCCCAGCCGACCACCGGAAAGAATTTCAGGCCGCGCTGCATGAGCCAGGAGCGCTTCTCGCCGGCGGCGAAGCCGAGATAGGCCTCGGCCCAGCGGCGCGGCCAGAGATCTTCCGTGCGGTCGAAGGCTGCGGTGCCCAGCCAGTCCTCGAGCGCCAGCTCATACGAATCGCGGATGCGCATGCGCCGTTGTTCGGGCGAATCGACAAGGAAGATGCCGCCGAGCGACCAGAATGCCTGGCCGCCAAGCGACTGTTCCGGCTCCTGCTCGACGATGATGGTCTTCTTGCCGGCCGCAGTCAGTTCGGCCGCAGCGACAAGGCCGGTAAGGCCGGCGCCGACAATGATCACATCCGCATCGTCGGACATCTATTTGGCCATGATCTTGTCCAAAAACCGGTCCCCACTTTTTGGGATCATGGCCGGCCTAGACTGTTTCCCAGCCTTCCTTCTCGCCGGCGCGGAAGATGGCATCGATGACCTTCTGGTTGAGCACCGATTCTTCCAGAGTGAAGACGCGGTCCTTGCCGCCCTGGGCCGCCCGCGCAAAGGCCTCGACTTCCAGCCGGTATTGCTGCGTGCCGGGAAAGCGGAACACCTGCGCCTCGCTGTGGTTCTGGTTGTGCAGCTCGACGCGGTGATGGTCGTAGAGCCCGGCGTTGAACGGTGAGAACACCTCGATGAAGCCCTTCTCGCCGTGCAAGACCATCACCTGGCGTGCCGCCATCTGCGTCGACAGGTAAAACGACAGCTCGAAGTCGCCGAAATCGGCGCGGATCGAGGAATAGATGTCGGTGCCGAATGTCTTGTCGCGCTCGATCGTCGCCTGGACGCGCAGAGGCTCCTTGCCGGTCGAAAAGCGCGTCGATACCGTCGGATAGACGCCGATGTCGGGCAGCGCGCCGCCGCCGAGATCGAGCTTGTTGCGCATGTTGTTGGGGTCGACATTGTAATAGGAGAACGCGCCCTGGACATGGCGCAGCCGGCCGATGGCGCCGTTGGCGATCAGGTCGCGCACCTTGATCCACTGCGGATGGTAGACGACCATGAAGGCTTCGCAGACCAGCACCTTCCTGGCATCGCGCAGCTTGATCAGCGGCGGAATGTCCTTGGCATCGAGCGCCAGCGGTTTTTCGACCAGGACATGCTTGCCGGCCTCGATCGCCTTGGCCGTCCATTCGACATGCTGCGAGGTCGGCAGCGGAATGTAGACGCCGTCGATGTCGCTGGAGGCGAGCAGCTCCTCATAGGAGCCGAACGCGTGGCGCGCACCGAAGCGTTCGCCCAGCGCCCGCGCTTTCGACAGATCGCGGCTGGCAATCGCGGACAGCACGCCGTTCTCCGCCTCGACGATTGCCGGCAAAAGCTGCTCGCGGCCGATCTTGGCCGTCGACAAAACACCCCATCGGAACATCAGATTTCTCCTCTCGATTGCAGGCCTGGAGGTTTGCCTGAAATCGGCGGAAAAGCCAATGCAGGAGCATGGCGGCGAACAGGGCGATCATCTGCGGCTTGTCCGGATGCCGGCGCTGCCCTTGCGGAACCTGGGTCCTGCAAAGGCTATCCCCGCTTGCCGGTCAGCGTCATGTCGAAGTCGACGACGTTGGAATAAATCGGCGTGCCGACATCCATGCCGTAGCGCGACCGCAGCACCTTGCCGGTGACGTGGAATTTTATCGTACCCGCCTTGAGGCCACCGAGATCGGCCGTGAACTTTTCCTGAAAGGTCTTGCCGCGCGCCGTCAGCCGGCCGGTGACAAGGGCTGACGTGTCGCCGGTCCGTTTGACGCTGGTCGAACGGAACTGGATCTCCGGATTGTTGGCCGCGTCGAAGACTGCGTCCGAGCGGAGAAAGGCATCGATGCGGCTTTGGCCGGTACCGACGCTTTCGGGGAAGATGGTGAAATTGACCTGGGACCGGCCGACATCGCTGTTGTCGATGAGGATACTGCCCTTGAAGCGGGAGAAAGCGCCGTCGAGCCCGCCGCCGCCGAGCTTGCCGATGGAGAAGTGGATGCTGGAACTCCCCGGGCGGATGATGTAGCTGCCGGCCGCGTCGCCGAGGGCAACGGCGGCGAAAACAGGCATGGCAAAACAAGCGGCGGCGGCCGCAAATCCGAAGATGCGCGCGTACATGGAAATGGTCCTCTTGGCAGGCAACGCTTTCTTGCGTCCTCGCCCCATCAACGAATGAGCGGTCCGCTCTATTCCCTGTCGTGATGTGACGAAGCCTTGATCATGCGCGTCAGCACGGTATCCCTCAGCCAGAAATGATGGCGCAGCGCTGCGGCGAGATGCAAAGCGACAAGTCCGATGCCGGCATAGGCGAGATACCAGTGCGTCGCTGCCCAGAAGCTTTCTGCCGTGTCCGATTCACCGAGCGGCAGATTGGGCATGACGAACAGATTGAACGGCACGCTCGGGATCTCCAGCACCGAGACCGAGACCAGCGCCCAACCGGACAACGGCAGAGCGAGCTGAAACGCATAAAGCGCGAGATGGACCAGCGGCGCCATCCGGCGCTCGAACGGGCCGACCGAGCGCGGCAGCGGCGGGGCCGGTCTGCCAAGGCGCCAGGCGATGCGCAGGATGACCAGTCCAAGCAGCAGGAAGCCGAAGGATTTATGCAGCTGGATCAGCTCGAAGGCGGTGCGCTGGCTGGACAGCCGCACCATGACGAAGCCGAGCACGAACTGGCCGATAAAGAGCGCCGCGATCAGCCAGTGAAGGATGATCGCCGTCCAGCCGTAGCCGGCCGTCTGGTTTTTGGGCAGTGCTGACATGGTCGGTGAACGAATGCCAGGTCGGCTTTCTTCCACCCTCACCCCTGTGTAGGGTTGGCTTACTCGCCGACCTTGAAAAAATCGACAAAGGCCCTGAGCGCCGGCCGCATCTGGCGGCGGCTGGGGTAATAGACGAAGAAGCCGTCGAAGCGCGGGCACCAGTCCTCCAGCACGCGAACGAGCTTGCCGGCGGCGAGCGCGTCGCGGACATAGTCCTCGAACACGAAGGCGAGCCCGGCGCCGTCGACCGCGGCGTTGGCAATCAGATGGTCCTCGTCGAGGATCAGCGGCCCTTGCACCGGTATCTCGATCTCCTCGCTGTTTTGCTCGAATTCCCAGCGGTAGAGAACGCCGCTGGAAAAGCGGAAACGGATGCAGCGGTGAGCGGCGAGATCGTGCGGATGCTGCGGCTTGGGCACGGTCTCGAAATAGGATGGCGCGCCGACCACGGCGCCGCGAAGGTCTGGTCCGATGCGCACCGCGATCATGTCGCGTTGCAGGCTCTCGCCCAGTCGCACACCGGCATCGAAGCCGCCCTCGACGACGTCGGTGAAGCGGTCCTCGATGACGATCTCCAGCACGATGTCGGGATAGGCAGCAGCAAAGGCGCCGAGCCTTGGCGTCAGCGCCAGGTGGGCGGCGGTGCGCGGCACGGTCAGCCGGAGATTGCCCGCCGGCCGGTCGCGCGCCTCGATCGCCGATTCCAGCGCCAGGTCGATTTCCGACAGCGCCGGCCTGAGGCGCTCGAGCAGTTGCGCGCCCTCCTCGGTCGGAGCGACGCTGCGCGTGCTGCGCGCCAGCAGGCGAACGCCAAGACACGCTTCCAGGCTGGACACCGCATGGCTGACCGCCGATGGCGCGATTGCCAGTTCCTTGGCGGCGCCACGAAAACTGCCGCACTGGGCGACGGTTGCCAGCACCGCGAGCTGTGAAAGATGGGTTCGCTGCATTGATCTATTTCTTGGAACAGCCCGTACACATGAGAGCCGATTATCGAACTCAGTGCAAGACGCTATCTCTGCGGCATCACAACCATCACAACAAGGAGACACGTGATGCAAACCCGCAAGCTTGGCAATAAACTTGACGTCTACCCGGTCGGCCTCGGCTGCATGGGGATGAGCTTTGCCTATGGTGGCCAGCCGGAGGCGGAGGCGATTGCCACGCTGCGCCATGCCGTCGAGATCGGGGTCAATTTCTTCGACACGGCCGAGGTCTATGGCCCTTACGAGAACGAGATCCTGGTCGGCAAGGCGCTGAAGCCGGTGCGTGACAAGGTGACGATCGCAACCAAATTCGGCTTCAAGATCCTCGAAGAAGGCAGCGGCATGGAGCGCATGGCCGGTGTCGATAGCCGCCCGGAGCATGTCAAGGCGGTGGCCGAAGCGTCATTGAAGCGGTTGGATACGGAGGTGATCGATCTCTATTACCAGCACCGCGTCGACCCCAACGTGCCGATCGAGGATACGGTCGGCGCCATGGCCGAGCTGGTGCGCGAGGGCAAGGTGCGGGCGCTCGGCCTGTCGGAGGCGAGTGCGGCGACCATCCGCCGGGCGCATGCCGTGCACCCGATCGCCGCCGTGCAGAGCGAGTATTCACTGTGGAGCCGCGATCCGGAGGGGGAAGTGTTTGCCGTCTGCCGCGAGCTCGGCATCGGCTTTGTCCCCTATAGCCCGCTCGGCCGCGGCCTGCTCACCGGCACGATCGCCAAGCCCGATGTTCTCGGCGCCGACGACTGGCGCCGCGGGTTGCCGCGCTTCCAGGCCGACGCCATGGCGGCCAATGCGGCGGTCGTCGCCGTGCTGGAAAAGATGGCCGCCGGGAAGGGCGTGACGCCGGCGCAGCTGGCGCTCGCCTGGGTGCTGCATCAGGGCGACTTCATTGTCCCGATCCCTGGTGCGCGAAAAATGCGCCATCTGGAGCAGAATACGGCGGCAGCCGATATCGTGCTGAGCCAGGCCGAGGTGGCATCCATCGGCGACGCCCTGTCGCCGGAAAAGGTGGTCGGCAAGCGCTATACCGAGGAGCTGCTGGCGCTGGTTAACGGGTGAACGGCAATCGACGGCCTAATCGAAACGGGGCGTTTCGGCACCCCTTTTTGACTAATACGGTGCGATGCAAAGCGTTGTGAGACCTCGGCGCGAGGCACCCCCCTCTGTCCTGCCGGACATCTCCCCCTCAAGGGGGGAGATTGGCAGTTCCCGCGCCCTGCCCGCCCTTCCGGCGCCGGTGATTGGCGAAAGCCGAGGCGACATCCGATCTCCCCCCTTGAGGGGGAGATGCCTGGCAGGGCAGAGGGGGGTGCCTCGCGCCGACATTTCCTACCAAGGCACGACACTGATCTCCGGCCAGTTCTCCCTGGCACGCGCGCCCTTCATCTCGTGCGTCTGCCGATTATCCAGTGTACGGTTCGGGGTAACGCGAAACGAGAAGATGTCGTCGAGCCCGAACGGCGCCACGGGCGCGAGTTGCCCATCGGTGCCGAATCTAACCCCGACCGCATGGGTTTTCGAAGCGAAATAGGACAGCGCCTCGGCGGACGACGACAGTCTGGGATAGGAACCGCCAAAGCGCGCCTCAAACCACAGATGCACCCGCGCCTGGTTGCGCACTTCGACCGGCAGCGTCAGTCCTTCAAACTGCTTCGCCGCCCGGCGGATGACCGTGTCCTCGGCTTCATAGGACAGATCGCTCTCATCGAAATAGAACAGGTCGACATCCCGGATGCCGTACCCCGAGGGCTTTCCGGTCAGATGATTCCAGACGCTGTTGTAAAGCGCGCCGGAAACGACCAGCCAGTCGGGGAGGTCGAGACCGCGTACCCGCGACAGCGTCTCACTGACCAGCGGATCGGCTGAGACGATATCGAGAAAGACTGCTCGCTGTTCCTCAAAGGGCAGCCCTGAATAGCGCAGATGGTCCATCGCCCTTTGGAGGGCGATTCGCCATATGTCCGCAAGCTCAGCCGCGCAGCACGCCGCCGGTCTGCTTGCCGACATTCTCGACGATGCGCTTGGCCAGCGCCTCGAAATCGTCGTCGGTCAGCGTCTTTTCGACCGGCTGGATCGACACTTCGATAGCGATCGATTTCTTCGCCGCGCCGAGCGCTGCACCCTCGAAAACATCGAACACCGAGACGCCGGAAATCAGCTTTCGGTCGGCGGCAAGGGCGGCGCGAACGAGTGTGCCGGCTTCGACCGCCTTGTCGACGACGAAGGCGAAATCGCGCTTGACCGCCTGGAAGGCGGACAGATCCAGCCTCGGCTTTGTTCGCGTCGGCTTGGCCTTCGGCTCAGGCACGGTATCGATGAACACTTCGAAGCCGCAGAGCGGGCCGGAGACGTCCAGCCCCTCCAGCGTCTTCGGGTGGAACTCGCCAAACGTGCCAAGGATTACCTTCGGCCCAAGCTTGATCGTGCCGGAGCGGCCGGGATGATACCAGGCCGGGCCGCCAGCCTCGATCTGCAGCCGCTCGACCGGCGCGCCGCAGGCTTCGAGTGCTGCGATCGCATCGGCCTTGGCATCGAAGACGCCGACGGCGCCGGCATTGCCGGCCCAATGGCGGCCGGAGCCCTCGAGCCTGGCGGTGCCGCGCCGCACGCCGGCGGCAACACGCCGCTGCTGGTCGGCGCCGTCGCCCTCGTAAGTGCCCGACACTTCGAACAGCGCGACATCGCCGATGCCCCTGTCGGCATTGCGCTGTGCTGCCGCAATCAGCCCCGGCAGCAGCGACGGCCGCATGTCCGACATATCGGCGGCGATCGGGTTGGCAAGCTTCAGCGCCTGCTGGCCGCCGCCGAACAATTCGGCGTGTTTTGCCGGAACGAACGACCAGGTGACGGCCTCCATCATGCCGCGCACGGCAAGCGCCCGCTTGGCGGCGCGGGTGCGGATCTGCAGCACAGTCAGGATCCTGGCGTTGACCGCATCGTGCGAACCAAGCGGCTGCGGCGCGATATTGTCGACGCCGTGGATGCGCATGACCTCCTCGACCAGGTCGGCCTTGCCGTCGACATCCGGCCGCCAGGACGGGACCGCCACATTGACGACATCGCCCGTGCCCTCCGGCTTGAAGCCGAGGCGGGCTAGAATGTCGAGGCTCGTCGCGCGCGGCACTTCGATGCCGGTCAGCCGCTTCACTTCCGACAATGGGAACGAGACGATCTTCGGCTGATGGCCGGCATAGCCGACGACTTCGGTTTGCGCCGGCGTACCGCCGCAGAAATCGAGCACCAGCTTCGTTGCCAGCTCCAAGCCGGGAACCATCATTTCCGGGTCGACGCCACGCTCGAAGCGGTAGCGTGCGTCGGTGATGATGCCGAGCGCGCGGCCGGTGCGGGCGGTGGTGATCGGGTCCCAAAGCGCCGACTCGATCAGCACGTCGGTGGTGTTCTCGTCGCAGCCGGAATGCTCGCCGCCCATGATGCCGGCAATCGATTCGATGCCGTCCTGGTCGGCGATGACGCACATCTCCGGCGTCAGCGTGTATTCGCGGCCGTCGAGCGACAGCACCTTTTCGCCATCACGCGCCCGGCGCACGGCGAGATTGCCGGTGACCTTCGCAGCGTCGAAGACATGCAGCGGCCGGCCGCGGTCGAAGGTGACGTAATTGGTGATATCGACGAGCGCGCTGATCGGCCTCAAGCCGATGGCGAGAAGCCTTTGCTGCAGCCATTTCGGCGACGGTCCGTTCTTGACGCCGCGCACCAGGCGCAGCGCAAAGCCGGGACAGAGCTCCGGCGCTTCGATCGTCACCTTGACCGGCGTCTCGCCCTTGCCGGGGATCGGCTCTATCGGCGCGCTCTTCAGCGTGCCGAGCCCGCTCGCCGCCAGATCGCGGGCGATGCCATGGACACTGGTCGCATCCGGCCGGTTCGGCGTCAGATTGATCTCGATCAGCGGGTCGTCGAGATGGGCATAGGCGGCGAAGCTGGTACCGACCGGCGCATCGGCCGGAAGGTCGATGATGCCGTCATGCTCCTCGGACAATTCGAGCTCGCGCTCGGAGCACATCATGCCGTGGCTTTCAACGCCGCGGATCTTGCCGACGGTCAGCGTCACGTCGATGCCGGGAATATAGGTGCCCGGTGCTGCAAAGGCGCCGACCAGGCCCGCGCGGGCGTTCGGCGCTCCACACACGACCTGCACCGGCGGCTTGCCGTCGCCGGTGTCGACGGTCAGCACGCGAAGCCGGTCGGCGTCGGGATGCTGGACCGCCGTCACCACCTTGGCGATGACGAAGGGAGCCAGGCTCGCCCGGTCGTCGACATGCTCGACCTCGAGGCCGATCGAGGTGAGACGCTCGACGATTTCCGCCAGCGAGGCGTCGGTCTCGAGATGATCCTTGAGCCAGGAGAGGGTGAGTTTCATGACTGTGTTCCGTCTGGTCTGGGCACGCTGCACTTGAAGCTATGCGGCCGCGCGTCGGACATGTGCAGGAAGGCGAGCTGCCCGCGGATTTGCTGCGGCCCGGTCGTCACGCGCTCAAGCCCCCGAACAGCGTCGGCATGTCAAGCGGCCTAAAACCGTAATGCGACAGCCAGCGCACATCGGCGTCGAAGAAGGCGCGCAGATCCGGCATGCCGTATTTCAACATGGCGATGCGGTCGATGCCCATGCCCCAGGCGAAGCCCTGGTATTCGTCGGGATCGAGCCCGCCGTAACGGAGCACATTGGGGTGGACCATGCCGCAGCCGAGGATCTCCATCCAGTCCGAGCCCTCGCCGAAGCGCACCTCGCCGGGCCGCGAACGGTCGCACTGGATGTCGACCTCGAGGCTGGGCTCGGTGAACGGGAAGAA
This sequence comes from Mesorhizobium sp. M0598, assembly GCF_040320865.1. Classification (NCBI taxonomy): domain Bacteria; kingdom Pseudomonadati; phylum Pseudomonadota; class Alphaproteobacteria; order Hyphomicrobiales; family Phyllobacteriaceae; genus Mesorhizobium; species Mesorhizobium sp. M0598. The sequence continues at coordinate 145,195 of NZ_JAMYQL010000001.1, forward strand.
GGACGGCCGGAAGCGCATCTTGACGCTCGGCACTTCGAAGAAGGCCTTGCAGAACTCCTCCAGCACCCATTTCATGTTGGCGACGTTGGCCGATTTGTCGATCACCAGCCCCTCGACCTGATGGAACATCGGCGAGTGGGTGGCATCGGAATCCTGCCGGTAGGTCTTGCCGGGAATGACGATGCGGATCGGCGGCTTCTGCATCTCCATGGTGCGGATCTGCACCGGCGAGGTGTGGGTGCGCAAAAGCTTGCGCTCGCCCTGCGCGTCCGGCTGGAAGAAGAAGGTGTCGTGCATCTCGCGCGCCGGGTGGCCTTCCGGGAAGTTCAGCGAGGTGAAATTGTAATAGTCGGTCTCGATGTCCGGACCTTCGGCGATGGCAAAGCCGAGATCGCCGAAAATCGCCGCGATCTCGTCGATAACCTGGCTGATCGGATGGATGCGGCCGCGCTCGGCCGGCGATTGCCTGACCGGCAAGCTGACGTCGACCTTCTCGGCGGCAAGCCGTGCCGTGATCGCCACATCTTTCAGCTCGGCGCGGCGCGCCGAAAGTGCCTCGGTGACGCGGTTCTTAAGGCCGTTGATTGCCGGGCCTTTGACCTGTCGCTCCTCGGCGCTCATCGAGCCGAGTGTCTTCAGCATCTCGGAAACCGAGCCCTTCTTGCCAAGGGCAGAGACACGCACCGCCTCGATCGCCTGCTCGTCGGCGGCCGAGGCGATCTCGGCCATCAGGGAATTTTCGAGAGTTTCCATGTCACTCATGTTCCAGATCCGATTGGAAGCAAAGAAAAACCCGCGCCAGCCCTGCCAGCGCGGGTTTCCCAAATCAAGTGTCGAATAGCTTGGGAAGCGCTGGTCTTAAGCGACAGCGCTTTCAAAAGCATTCGGCGTGGTATTCTTCAGGTATTCGAGCGCGACCTTGGCCTTGGCCACGAGTGCGGCGAAGGCCTGCGGCTCGTGGATGGCCATGTCCGACAGGATCTTGCGATCGATCTCGATGCCGGCCTTGTTGAGACCGTCGATGAAACGGCCGTAGGTCAGGCCATGCTCATGCGTCGCCGCATTGATGCGCTGGATCCACAGCGCGCGGAACGAGCGCTTGCGGTTCTTGCGGTCGCGATAGGCGTACTGCAGCGACTTTTCCACCGCCTGCTTGGCGATGCGGATGGTGTTCTTGCGACGGCCGTAAAAACCCTTGGCGGCTTTCAGGACCTTCTTGTGCTTGGCGTGCGAGGTGACGCCTCTCTTTACGCGTGCCATGTCATGATCTCCTTAAAAGCAATTCCAGGAAAAGTGCCTGGCGGTTTTCCGTTCGGAATTGCGTAAAACAAATGCGTGCCCAGACCGAATGCTCTTATTTTGGCGCATGATGTTTCCAAAAAGTCTGCAACTTTTTGGCATCATGCCCTAGAGGCCGTTCGGCAGAAAATTCTTGATGACCTTCTTGCCATCCGGTTCAGCCAGAACCATCGTGCCGCGGGCATTTCGAATGAACTTGTTGGAACGCTTGATCATGCCGTGACGCTTGCCGGCCGCAGCCGACAGAACTTTACCCGTACCTGTGATCTTGAACCGCTTCTTGGCGGCCGATTTGGTCTTCATCTTGGGCATTTTGCTACTCCGTTTATATGCGCACCAATGCGCTTTTTGTTCGCTTCAGGCCGACCAAAGCCCGAAAAGCAAATGAAACCGCCACGGCATGCCCTGCCGGGCGGTTTTTTGGGAACGGCGGTCCTATACGTCAAAGCGGGCTGGCGCGCAACACCCCGTGCCCAGCAACACTGTACTCAGCAACACTGCACTCAGGGGAAACGGAACAGCACCGGCAATATGCCGGACTGCTGGGCGCCGTCGATCAGTTCGAAAGCCGGCAAGGCAACCAGGAAGACCAGACCGTCCAGCAGCGTGGTTCGCAGCAGGCGCGGCTTGAAGCTGCCGGTGTCGCCTTCCTGATACAGCGATAGTTTCGGGAAGAAGCGCGGCACTTTCGCCAGGTAGGCCTGGTATGGCGCGCCGAGAACCTGCTTGAGGAATTTCTCCTCGCGCAGGATAACGATGTAAAAGGCACCCGCGCAGAGCGCTCCAAAGCCGATCGTGGCGGAGATGGAGCCGATCTGTGCGCCGACACCGGCGGCAGCTAAAGTGGAGAAAAGGTAGAGTGGGTTGCGCGTAATCGAATACGGTCCGCCGGTCACCACTTCTGAGGATTTGCGTCCACCGATGTAGAGCGTCGACCACAAGCGTCCGACGACGCCGAGAAAGATCAGCACGACGCCGACCATTTCGATCGTTTCATGCACTGGCGTATCGGGCGGGAAAACCGACTGGCCGAACAGCAGCGCCGCAAACATCACCACGATCAGAACGGCAAGTACCATCCTGCGCGTGTGCTGATAGCTGCCCAGTCCATATCTGGCTTCCGAATGCTTGACTTCATTGACCATGTCGGGAATCCGATCGTCGAGGGAACCAGAGCGTCTTTGCTCTCGCCGGCGATCGCAGCGTCTGGCCAAGAAAACAGGCGCCCCGCCGATCGCCGGGACGCCTTGCAACATGATTCAGGCGGATTTTATGCACGTCGCCCAAAAGTGCGCAGCGGTTTTGCGACAACGACATGCACAAAACAGAACTAAAGCGCAACGCGCTTTAGCGGGGCGCCAGCACCATCATCATCTGGCGGCCTTCGAGCTTCGGTTCGGCTTCGACCTTGGCGATGGGCGCCACTTCCTCGCGAACCTTGTTCAGAAGCTGCATGCCGAGTTCCATATGCGCCATCTCGCGACCGCGGAAGCGCAATGTCAGCTTGACCTTGTCGCCTTCCTCGAAAAAGCGCCGGACGGCCTTCATCTTGGTCTCATAGTCGTGGCTGTCGATGTTCGGGCGCATCTTGATCTCCTTGATCTCGATGACCTTCTGGTTCTTGCGCGCCTCGGCCGCCTTCTTCTGGTTGGCGTATTTCAGCTTGCCGAGATCGAGGATCTTTACGACGGGCGGCACTGCATTGGGCGATATCTCGACCAGATCGAGCCCCGCCTCTTCGGCGAGCAGCAATGCATCGTTGATGGAGACATCGCCGCGGTTCTGGCCTTCGGCGTCGATTAGCTGGACCCGGGGAACCCGGATGTCACGGTTGGAGCGCGGGCCTTCCTTGGTGGGCGCCGCTGCTTTGAAAGGTCTGCGAATGGTCGTGGTCTCCTTGAGCCGTTTCGTTAAGGGGTTCTTCAGTTCAGAATTGCGAACGCGCAATGTGGTGAGCGCGCGGTCGGAGTCAATAGCACAGCATTCTCAGGAAATCACCTGCTCGATGGAATGCTCCTCTGCACCAAGCGAAGAAAGTGGCGGAGCACTTTTCGTTGAACCCCCGCTTGTGCCAAAAGACCGGCGTGAGGGAATACACCATGACCACCACCCCGATCTTCCTGGACGTCGACGGGACGAGCATCGCCGTCAGGCATGCGGCAGGTGCCGAGCCCGGCATCGTCTGGCTCGGCGGCTACAAATCCGACATGCTGGGCACCAAGGCCGAAACGCTGTCGGAATGGGCGCGCAAAGAAGGTCGCGCCTTTCTGCGCCACGATTATTCCGGCCACGGCGAATCGGGTGGCGCCTTTGCCGACGGCACCATCTCGAAATGGCTGGGCGAGAGCCTGGCGGCTTTCCGCCGCTTCACCCAGGGCAGGCAGATCCTGGTCGGCTCCTCGATGGGCGCCTGGATCGCGCTGCGCATGGTGCAGGAATTGCGCAAGGCGGGCGAAAACAGCATCGCAGGTCTTGTGCTGCTGGCCCCGGCGCCCGATTTCACCGCTGAACTGATCGAGCCGGTGCTGACCGGAGCGCAAAAGCGCGACCTCAGGAAAAAGGGCTTTTTCGAGGAGCCGTCGGACTATTCAGCCGAGCCTTACATCTACACGCGCGCGCTGATCGAGGACGGCCGCAACAACCGGGTGATGACCGGGCCGATCGACACGCACTGTCCGGTCCACATCCTGCAAGGCCTTGCCGATCCCGACGTGCCGTCGAGCCATGCGTTGAAGCTGGTCAGCCTGCTGCCGGCCGACGACGTCACGCTGTCGCTCATTCCCGACGGCGACCACCGCCTGTCGCGGCCGCAGGATCTCGACATGCTGGTGCGGGCGGTGGACGCCATGGTGCGGCAGGCGGGATAGATTCAGCCGTTGCGGAACGCATAAGCATATCCGTTGATGGCCGGAGCGCCGCCAAGGTGGGCGTAGAGCACTTTCGATCCCTTGGGAAAATAACCCTTGCTCACGAGATCGATCATGCCCTGCATGGATTTTCCCTCATAGACCGGATCCGTGATCATGCCTTCAAGACGCGCGCAGAGACGGATTGCTTCCTTCGTCTCCTGCGAGGGGACGCCGTAGACCGGATAGGCATAATCTTCGATCAGGACGACATCGTTCTCATCGAGCTCCTTGCCGAGTTCGACCAGCGTCGCGGTGCTCTGCGCGATCTTGAGCACTTGCGCCTTGGTCTGCGCCGGGGTGCAGGATGCGTCGATGCCGATCACCTTGCGCTCGCGGCCGTCCTTGGCGAAGCCGACCAGCATGCCGGCGTGAGTCGAACCGGTGACGGTACAAACGACGATGTAGTCGAAGGCAAAGCCGAGCTCCTTCTCCTGCGCGCGGACCTCCTCGGCAAAGCCGACATAGCCCAGGCCGCCATATTTGTGTACCGAAGCCCCGGCCGGAATTGGATAGGGTTTGCCACCCTTGGCCTTCACATCCGCGATTGCCTGTTCCCAGCTTTCCCTAATCCCGATGTCGAAACCCTCATCGACCATCTGGACATCAGCGCCCATGATCCGGCTCAAAAGGATATTGCCGACGCGATCGTAGACGGCGTCCTCGTGGGGCACCCAGCTTTCCTGCACGAGGCGGCACTTCATGCCGATCTTCGCCGCGACGGCCGCCACCATGCGCGTATGGTTGGATTGGACGCCGCCGATCGACACCAGTGTGTCGGCGTTTGAGGCGATCGCGTCCGGGACGATATATTCGAGCTTGCGCAGTTTATTGCCACCGAAGGCAAGGCCGGAATTGCAATCCTCCCGCTTGGCATAGAGATCGACCTTCCCGCCGAGATGACCACCAAGCCGCTCCAGTTTCTCGATATGGGTCGGCCCGAATGTGAGCGGATAACGTTCGAATTTCTCGAGCATGAGAGTGCCCTCGCTTGTTCCATTCATTGCGGTGTGGTGCGATGAACACTATCAGCTCTGCCTTGAAATGTGCTCTCAAAGATCGAGCCCAGAATATCCAAAATATCGCTTCATGGCATTGAAATGTCATATATATTCGATTCTTAATCCGAATAACGGAAGAATCTTTCATGCGCGCAGCGCTCGACCGGATCGACCTGAAAATGTTGCGCCTGCTCCAGGGCAATGGGCGACTGACCAATGCGGAGCTGGCGCAGTCGGTCGCTGTTAGCCCGGCGACGTGCCACCGCCGGACGCAACGCCTGTTCGATGAAGGCTACATCAGCCATGTCAGGTCGATGGTGACCCCGCAGAAGGTCGACAGAGGCGCGTTGGTGATGGTTGGCGTCGTACTCGACCGTTCGACCCCGGAGAGTTTCGCGGAATTCGAAAAGGCCGTCGCCAAGCTGAAATTCATCCTCGACTGCCATCTGGTGGCAGGCGACTTCGATTATTTTCTGAAGATCAGGGTTGGTGACATGGCGGATTTCAACCGAATCCACGGGGACCAATTGATCGCACTGCCTGGCGTTCGCCAGACCAGAACCTTCTTCGTGATGAAAGAGGTCGTCGACAATGCGCCTCTGGATTTTTGAACGGACGGCTTCGAAGCGTCAAACCATTGCACTCAGCCAGCAGACGCGATCGGCGCTGGATTTTCACTACAGAACCGTCGGCGGCATTGCCCCCTTACGGGGCCTGACTGCTCTTTTCCTCGAAATGCTCAAAAAGCGATAATCATTTCAGCCGCTTGTCCGGTTTTGGCGGTCGCTGTCTTGAATCGCCGTTTTCTCCATCCCATTTCGATTTCACGCAGCCGGATTTGGCTGTCTCCAACTGAAGGATTGGGAGAAATGAACACATCTGCATTGATCCGTCCGGCCTGGACGCCGGCGACCATCGCGTTGATGGTGATCGGGTTCATGGTGTTCTGGCCGCTCGGCTTCGCCATGCTCGCCTACATCATCTGGGGCGACCGGCTCGAGGGCTTCAAGCGTGACGTCAATCGCGCCACAGACGGCATCTTCGCCGGCTGCCGCCGCGGGTCCGACAAGGCCGCGCGCTGGGGCCATGGCTCCGCCCGCACCGGCAACGTCGCTTTCGACGACTGGCGCGAAAAGGAACTCGAGCGGCTTGCCGAGGAACGCCGCAAGCTCGACGAGATGCTGAGCGAGTTCGACGAATATGCCCGCGAATTGCGCCGCGCCAAGGACCAGGAAGAGTTCGACCGCTTCATGGCCAACCGCAACAAGTCGACGTCGCCCACGACCGGTGGGTCAACCGGCTCGACGACGAACAACAAACGCGGCGGTAATTCCACGCCAGGCCTGCTCGACGAGTAAAGGTCCTTGCCCCGATAAATAATTCAAAAACGGCGTCGCGTCAGCGGCGCCGTTTCTTTTTTGTTCTATTCGTTTCCCTCGAATCGCGTATCGTCCCGGCATGTCATTCGGCTTCTTCCGCACCCCGGCGAAACCCAAGCCCACGCCCGTCGTGGAGCGCGAGCATTGCGTTGCCGGCCGCACGCTGCCGCTCAAGATCGTCGAGAACGACCGGGCGCGGCGCCTGACGCTGCGCATCGACTCCGGCGGCCGCGGCCTGCGCATCACCGTGCCGCCGGGGCTGCGCCGCGGCGAGGTGGAAAAATTCCTCGACCGCCATCAGGACTGGCTGGTGCAAAGGCTGGCCAAGGTACCCAACCGGCCACAGGTGCGGCCCGGCATCAAGGTACCGGTGCGCGGTGTGCCGCATCGCATCGTCCATGAACCGTCGAAACGCGGAACCGTCACGCTGTCGCGCGACGAGCGCGGACCGCTGATGATCGTGCATGGCGAACGCGTGCATCTGCCGCGCCGCATCGCCGATTTCCTGAAGCGCGAAGCCAAGCGCGAGATCGAGGCGCTGGTGACGAAGCACAGCGCGGCGATTGGCAAGCGGGCCAAGGCGATCCGCTTCAAGGATACGTCGAGCCGCTGGGGGTCCTGCACGTCGGACGGCAATCTGTCGTTTTCCTGGCGCATCATGATGGCGCCGCGGCCGGTGATAAACTACCTCGTCGCGCATGAGGTGGCGCACCTCAAGGAGATGAACCACGGCCCGAAATTCTGGAAATTATGCGAGCAGCTTTGCCCGGACACCGAGCGCTGCAAGGACTGGCTCAAGCGCAATGGCGGCGCGCTGCAGGCGATCGCGTTCGAGTGATTGATGCCTGCGCGGATGGAATACCGGCTGATTGGAGCGGGCTGGGCGATGTGCGATGTCACGGTTGGGGACCTTCAGGCGACCGTGGCGGCGTCTTATCTGGGCGATGCCCTCAACGAGTTGCTTGGCGCCACGCTGAACGCGCTGAAAGGCACCAGGTATTCGGTCGCACGCTTCTGTGATGAGCCCGGTGAGTATCGCTTCGTCCTGGTGCCAGAAGGCGCTTTTGTCAGAGTGCAGATACTGGAATTTTCAGAAATCTGGTCTGACGAGCCAGACGACTTCGGCGAGGTGAAACTTGAAGCCACATGCGGGTTGCGAGAGTTCGCAGAAGCAGTTCTCAGTGCCGCGCGTGAGGTTTTGAACACACATGGCCTCAAGGTTACAAGGAAAACTGGCGCAAACATGACTTTCCGTTGGAGGCCATGAACAACCTAAGTTGCGCGTTGAGAGGAGGAACACTCCATTGACAGAGTGCGCTTTTGATCAGGGCTTAATTGCTCAATCGTCATTGGCCGCGTTCAACTCCTCCGGCCGCAGCCCCTCGTCGGCGTGGCGCGGCCAGGGCAGGAAATCCTTCTCAAAGCCATCGTTGCTGAAATAAGCCAGCGCCCGGTGCGCCTCGGCGCCGTTGAAGGCGGCCTTGTCCATCAAATGAGCGATGACCTCATGGGCCTGCGCCAGCTTTTGCCTGAGTTCCGCGACGGTCTTTTCCGGCATGATCTTTGTTCTCCCGCCTTTGTGCCTGAGCAAGGCAGCGCGTTGCGTTCTTAGATTAGCAAGGTAGCGCGTTGCGCTCTTACATTAGCAAGGTAGCGCGTTCCGCGCTGGCGGCAAACAGGATGCTTTTTCTCGACTCTTTGGCCGTTTCGTGCCAATCCCGCGCCATGGCGCTCGACATCAAGATATGCGGGTTGAAGACCGACAAGGCACTGGCCGCGGCATTGGCCGGCGGCGCCAGCCATGTCGGCTTCATTTTCTTTGCCAAAAGCCCGCGCTATGTCGAGCCGGCGGAAGCTGGCCGCCTGCGCGAAGCGGCGCGCGGCAGGGCCAAGGCGGTTGCGGTGACGGTCGACGCCGGCGACGCGTTTCTGGATGAGATCGTCGAAAAAATGCAGCCCGACATGCTGCAGCTTCACGGCGCCGAAACCCCTGAGCGGGTGGCCGAGGTGAAGGCGCGCTACGGCTTGCCGGTGATGAAGGCGCTGCCGGTCAGCGAGGCTGCCGATCTCGAGCAGGTAAAACCCTTCGTCGGCATTGCCGACCGCTTTCTGTTCGATGCCAAGCCGCCTAGGAATTCGGAATTGCCGGGCGGCAACGGTCTTGCCTTCGACTGGCGCATTCTTGCCGGCCTTGACGCCGGCGTCGATTACATGCTTTCCGGTGGGCTCAATGCTGGAAATATCGGCGACGCCGTTCGGCTCGTGAACCCGCCCGGAATAGATATTTCTTCGGGCGTGGAAAGCGCGCCGGGCGTCAAGGAACCGGCGCTGATCGAACAATTTTTCCGGGCCGTCGGGGCAGCACGCGACAACCGCGCCGCCTGACCACGCTTCAAACCGCAGACCAGGAGATCGGCGATGGATAAGCCGGCGATACCGAATTCCTTCCGCACCGGCCCCGACGAGCAGGGCATGTTCGGCATTTTTGGCGGTCGTTTCGTTGCCGAAACGCTGATGCCGCTGATCCTCGAGCTGGAGCGGCACTGGAACGAGGTCAAGAACGACCCGGATTTCAAGGCCGAGCTGACCGATCTCTCGACGCATTACGCCGGGCGGCCTTCGAAGCTCTATTTCGCCGAAGGCCTTACCCGGCATCTTCGCGGGGTTTCCGCGGCTAAGGGCCTCGGGGGCGGCGCAAAAGTCTATTTCAAGCGCGAGGACCTGAACCACACTGGCTCGCACAAGATCAACAACTGCCTCGGCCAGATCCTGCTCGCCAAGCGCATGGGCAAGACGCGGATCATCGCCGAGACCGGCGCCGGCCAGCATGGCGTCGCGTCCGCTACAGTGGCGGCGCGCTTCGGGCTTCCTTGTATCGTCTATATGGGTGCAACCGATGTCGCCCGGCAAAGCCCCAACGTCTTTCGCATGAAGCTTCTGGGCGCCGAGGTGCGGCCGGTGACCGCCGGCCACGGCACGCTGAAGGACGCCATGAACGAGGCGCTGCGCGATTGGGTGACCAATGTCGAGGATACCTATTACCTGATCGGCACCGCCGCCGGCCCGCACCCCTATCCGGAGCTGGTGCGCGACTTCCAGTCGGTGATCGGCACCGAGGCGCGTGCCCAGATCCTCGAGCAGGAAGGCCGGCTGCCGGACACCATCATCGCTTGTGTCGGCGGCGGCTCGAACGCCATCGGCCTGTTCCATCCCTTCCTGGATGACAGGCAGGTGCGCATCATCGGCGTCGAAGCCGGCGGCCGCGGGCTCGACGGCATCGAGCATTGCGCCTCGATGAGTGCCGGCGCGCCCGGCGTGCTGCATGGCAACCGCACCTACCTCCTGCAGAACGCCGACGGCCAGATCATGGACGGCCACTCGATCTCGGCCGGCCTCGACTATCCCGGCGTCGGGCCGGAGCACTCATGGCTGCGCGATTCCGGCCGCGTCGACTATGTGCCGATCCTCGACGACGAGGCGCTGGAGGCGTTCCAGCTGACGACACGCGTCGAGGGCATCATTCCGGCGCTGGAATCGGCCCATGCCATCGCGCAGGCGGTGAAGATCGTGCCTGATATGGACAAGGACCAGATCGTCATCGTCAACCTGTCCGGCCGTGGCGACAAGGACGTGCACACAGTGGCCAATATGCTGGGCATGGAGATCTGATCATGGCCACTCGCATCGACCGCCGCATGGCAAAGCTGAAGGCCGAAGGTCGACCGGCACTCGTCACCTATTTCATGGGCGGCGACCCGGACTACGACACCTCCCTGTCGATCATGAAGGCGCTGCCCGGCGCCGGCAGCGACATCATCGAGCTCGGCATGCCGTTTTCCGATCCAATGGCCGACGGCCCGGCGATCCAGGCGGCCGGCCTGCGGGCGCTGAAGGGCGGCCAGACACTGGTCAAAACGCTGAAGATGGCCTCGGAATTCCGCGCCGGCGACAGTGAAACCCCGATCGTCTTGATGGGCTATTACAATCCGATCTACATCTACGGCGTCGAGCGCTTCCTGAGCGATGCGCTGGCCAGCGGTATAGACGGGCTGATCGTCGTCGACCTGCCGCCTGAGATGGACGAGGAGCTTTGCATCCCGGCACTCAAGGCCGGCATCAATTTCATCCGGCTGGCGACGCCGACCACCGACGACAAGCGCCTGCCCAAGGTGCTGCAGAACACGTCGGGTTTCGTCTACTACGTCTCGATGACCGGCATTACCGGTTCGGCGCTGGCCGACACCGGCAAGGTGGCGGCAGCGGTCAAGCGCATCAAGAGCCATACCGACCTGCCGGTCTGCGTCGGCTTCGGCGTCAAGACCGCCGAGCAGGCGCGCACCATCGGCGCGTCGGCCGACGGCGTCGTTGTCGGCACCGCGATTGTCAATGCCGTCGCCAACGTGCTCGGGCCGAAGGGCGAAAAGACCGCCGATCCGGCCGAGGCCGTCGCCACGCTGGTCAGCGGGCTTTCGCAAGGGGTTCGCGCGGCTCGCCTTGCTGCCGCCGAATAATCTTCCTACGTCTTCTTAAGGGACAGGAGCCGAAGCGATGAACTGGATCACCAATTACGTCCGTCCGAAGATCAATTCGATGCTCGGCCGCCGCACCGACATGCCGGAAAACCTGTGGATCAAGGATCCCGAGACCGGTGAAATGGTGTTCCATAAGGATCTGGAGCAGAACCAGTTCGTCATTCCGTCCTCCGGCCATCATATGAAGATATCGGCAAAGGAACGGCTGAAATTCTTCCTCGACGACGGCAAATACGAGACGCTGGAAAACCCCAAGGTCGTTCAGGATCCACTCAAGTTCCGCGACGAAAAGCGCTACATTGACCGGCTGAAGGATGCCAAGGCCAAGACCGGCATGGAAGATGCCATCATCAATGCGCTGGGCACGGTCGAGGGCCTGCCGGTGGTGGTGACGGTGCAGGATTTTGCCTTCATGGGCGGCTCGCTCGGCATGGCGGCCGGCGACGCCATCGTGCATGGTTTCGAGGTCGCCTTGCAGCGCAAGCGGCCGCTGATCCTGTTTGCGGCCTCCGGCGGCGCCCGCATGCAGGAAGGCATCCTGTCGCTCATGCAGCTGCCGCGGACCACGATTGGCGTCGACAGGCTGAAGGAGGCCGGCCTTCCCTACATCGTCGTCCTGACCAACCCGACAACCGGCGGCGTCACCGCCTCCTACGCCATGCTGGGCGACGTGCACATTGCCGAGCCCGGGGCGCTGATCGGCTTTGCCGGACCGCGCGTCATCGAGCAGACCATCCGCGAAAAGCTGCCCGACGGCTTCCAGCGCGCCGAATATCTGATGGAACACGGCATGGTCGACATGGTGGTGTCGCGGCTGGAGATGCGCCAGACGGTTGCGCGGCTGCTGAGAATGCTGCTCAAGCTGCCGGAAGAGCAAAACCCGCGGGAGCCGGAAATCCTGCCGCCGGTGGCGATACCGGCCGAAGCCCGGCCGCAAGCCTGACGCGACATCACGCGGCGCGAGCGGCTGTTGTGTGCCGTTGTGCGCGCGCGTAGGATTCCTTCATGACCACGCTTGCCGCCGACCGCGAAATCGAAAGCCTGATGGCGCTTCACCCGAAGGGCTTCGACCTTTCGCTCGACCGCATTTCGCGGCTGCTCGAGCGCCTCGGCAATCCGCAAGACCAGTTGCCGCCGGTCATCCACATCGCCGGCACCAACGGCAAGGGCTCCTGTGCTGCTTTTTCACGGGCGCTGCTCGAAGCCGCCGGCTACCGCGTCCACGTCCACACCTCGCCACATCTGGTGAACTGGCACGAGCGCTACCGGCTGGCCGCAGATGGCGGCGGCAGGCTGGTGGACGACAAGGTCTTCGCCGAAGCCATCGCCCGCGTCGCCAAAGCCAATCAAGGCCAGAAGATCACCGTCTTCGAAATCCTCACCGCCGTCACCTTCCTGCTGTTTTCCGAACATCCGGCCGATGCCGTCATCCTCGAGGTTGGCCTTGGCGGCCGCTTCGACGCCACCAATGTCATCGCCGAACCGGCCGTGTCGGTGATCATGCCGGTGTCGCTCGACCACGAAGCCTATCTCGGCGACCGCGTCGAGCTGATCGCCGCCGAAAAGGCCGGCATCATCAAGCGCGGATGCCCGGTCGTCATCGGCGCGCAGGAAAGCGAGACGGCCCAGCAGGTGCTCATCGAAACCGCCGAGCGGCTCGACTGCCCCGCCTTCGTCTATGGCCAGGATTTCCTTGCCTATGAGGAAAACGGCCGCATGGTCTATCAGGACGAAGACGGATTGATGGACCTGCCGCCGCCGCGCCTGCCGGGGCGCCATCAATTCGCCAATGCGGCGGCGGCGATCGCGGCGGTCAAGGCGGCGGGCTTCGAGATCAGCCACCGCGCTGCCGAGAAGGCGATGGCGAATGTTGCCTGGCCGGGCCGCATGCAAAAGCTGCCGCAAGGACGGCTGAGCGAACTGGCGCCGAAGGGCGCCGACATCTGGCTCGACGGCGGCCATAATCCCGGCGCCGGCGTGGTCGTCGCTGAGGCCCTGGCCGAGCAGGAGGAAAAGAACCCGCGGCCGCTGTTCCTGATCTCGGGCATGATCAACACCAAGGACCAAAGCGGCTATTTCCGCGCCTTCAAAGGGCTGGTGCGGCACGTCTACACCGTGCCGGTGAGCCTGAGCGACGCCGGCGTACCGAACGACGAACTGGCGACCCGCGCCATCGAGGCAGGCTTGTCGGCCGAACCGGTTAGTTCCGTTGCAAACGCACTGATGCTGCTGCGCGACACATGGGACGGACCGCCGCCGCGCATCCTGATTGGCGGGTCACTTTACCTGGCCGGCGCGGTATTGGCCGAAAACGGCACGCCGCCGGTTTGAGGCGTGCTTCAGCCGGCCACGGTGACGCCACACTTATCAGACCACCGCGAGGAGCCAATCATGATCAAGGTAAAGCAGCTCGCTCACGTTTGCATTTTCGCGAATGACCTGGAGATGACGCGAAGCTTCTATCGGAACGTCCTCGGCATGGACACCCAGTTCAATTTCCTGCGCGACGGCAAGATTTTCGGCTTCTACCTCAATTGCGGCAGCCGCAGCCATGTCGAGGTGTTCCAGAAAGACGGCGCGAGCTATAGCGACTGGAACCAGATCAACCACTTCTGCCTCGAAGTGGAAAACATCGATGCCGCGATCGCCCATCTGAGGTCAAAGGGCGTTGATGTCACTTCAAAGAAACGCGCGTGCGATGACACCTACCAGGCTTGGATCCGCGACCCCAACGGCGTGAAGATCGAACTGTTTGAATATACTGAGAAAAGCGCACAATTCGTCGGCGGCGATCGTATCGCGGATTGGTGATCGCGCCTCGCCGGACAATTGTGGCGGCGCAGCCGATGCGTTGGTGGACTACTTCAGCTCGACCTCGATGAAGGCGAATTCGCCATCGTTTGCGCTGATGACGTCATGTTCGACGCCCTCGTTGCGGAAATACGGCGAGCCCTTCTTCATCTCGGCAAAGGATTCCCCATCCTTGGTCAGGAGCTTCACCTTGCCGTCGGTCAACGGCACGATCACATAGTCGTGGCCATGGCGATGCCAGCCGGTGTTGTCTCCCGGGGCGAAGCGGTATTCGGTGACGATGACGCGCTCATTGTCGATGAAGACGGTGGCCTTGGCGGATCCGGTCATATCGCTTCTCCTTTGAATTCAGAAGAGAAGAATACCGGGCGGCAAGCCGCGAGTGCCAGAGCGGCCCACCAATGACGCCAGCAAAAGAAGGCCCGGCGCGAGGCCGGGCTTTTCTGCAAAATTTTGATCGGATCAGGCGAGGCTGCCGTTGATCCAGTGCGACAATGCCGTTTTCGGCGCAGCACCGACCTTCATGTCGGCGACTTCACCGCCCTTGAAAATCATCAGCGTCGGGATCGAGCGTACGCCGAACTGCGCGGCCAGCTCAGGATTCTCGTCGATGTTGAGCTTGGCGATCTTTATCTTACTGCCGAGTTCGATGGCGATGTCCTCGAGCGCCGGGGCGATCATCTTGCACGGGCCGCACCATTCCGCCCAGAAATCGACCACGACCGGCTCCTTGGCGTTGAGCACGTCGGCCTGGAAATTGCTCTTGTCGACCTTGACGGTGGCCATGCTGAGATCCTTTCGATTTGTTCGTCGCACCAAATGTGGTGGTGATCGCGTCCGTCTTCAAGCAAGTGTTGTGTCACGCTCCCGTGAGTCTAGCAAGCGCATCGTCCAAGGCCGCCGCCGGCAGCTCGATCAGCCGCGGCGCCTCGGTGAACAGCAGCGCCGCCGAGACCTCGCGTCCCGGATAGAGCGGCTGAAGCAGCGCGCGATAAAGTGCGAGCTGCAGAACATAGGCTTGCGGCACTTCGGCGAGCGTAGCTGGCGCTGGCCGATTGGTCTTGTAGTCGACGATCGAAACCTTGTCCGGCGTTACTGCCAGCCGGTCGATCTTGCCGGAAATCGAGCGCAGTTTGCCCCTTACCTCCAGGCTGCCCATGATGGCGACTTCGGCGCGCGAGTTTGGCGCAAACAGCGGCGCGAAGCGGCTGTCGGCAAGAATTCTGAAAACGCCAGCCAAGGCCTTGTCGTGCTCGTCGTCGAGCCATTCCGCGCCGGCTCTTGCCAGATAGCGTTCGGCGGCATCCCGGCGTTTTCCCTCGGCGATGCCGGGCAGCATCTGCAGCAATTTGTGCAGCGCCAGACCGCGCATGACGGCAAAGCCGGGCTCGGCGTCGGCATCCAGTACCGGCGAACGCGTGTCGGCCACCGCTTGCCGCGCCTCGTCGATCAGCACCGAGGCGCCGGACGGCGAGAGCGGCCGCGGCAATTCCTCGAAGGGCGGCAGAGGCCGGAACAGGGTTTCAGGCAGTGGTGCAAAGCGTTCCGCCTGTCGTGCCTCATTCACTGCCGCCAGTGGCATGGGCGGCAGTTTCGTCACCTGGAAACGATGCACGGTCTCGCCAGTGGCGGGATGCCGGCGTTCTTCGCTCTCCGCGGCACCGACCAGTGCGCGGCTGACGATCGAATGCCAGGTGCCGGTATTCGGCGCCCGCTTGCCATGGTAGCCGCAGACGATCAGCCGATCCTCGGCGCGGGTCATGCCGACATAGAGCAGCCGGCGGTATTCGTCATCGGCGAGCTCGCGGGCGCGGGCCGATGCGGCGCGTGAAAACCCATTGGCGACATCGCTGGCCGAACGCCAGAGATAGCCCTTGCCCTCCCAGCAGTCGCCCGAGCCTTCGAACGGCATCAATCTCGGCAGATGCTGGTCGCTGAACGGCGCGGAGCCGCCATCGACAAGGAATACCACCGGCGCTTCCAGGCCTTTGGCGGCATGCACGGTCATGACGCGAACCTCGTCGCGGGTCTGGTCCATTTCGCGCTTGATCTCGGGGCCGGCGTTTTCCAGCGTCGACAGGAAGGATTCCAGCCCTGGCAGGCCGGTTCGCTCCTCGGCCAGGCAGAAATTCAGGAATTCGTCGAGGATATCGCCGGCCTCCGGACCGAGCCGCGCGATCATCTTCTTGCGCAGGCCGTCGCGGGCGAGAGCTGCGGCATAGAATTCGAACACCGGCTTGAATGCGGCCTCGTTCGACCATGTGTCGAGCCGGCTGACGACTGCGGCCAACGCCTCGCTTTCGCCGACATGCCGGCGCAGCGAGGCGATCAGCGAGACGCCCGACGGCCTCTGGGCAGCAAGCGCGAAAAGCTGCTCTTCCGAAACATCGAAGATCGGGCTGCGCAGCACGGCGGCCAGCGACAGATCGTCCTCGGGCTGGATGAGAAAATGGCCAAGTGCGATCAGGTCTTTCACCGCGACGTGGCCGGGCAGGCTGAGCCGGTCGGCGCCGGCCACCGGAATGTCGCGGCGCTTCAGCGCCCGCGTCAGCGCATGGACGAAGCGATCGCGCTTGCGCACCAGCACCAGCACGTCGCCGGGGCGGAGTTTCTTGCCGCGGCCTTCGATGACCTCACCGTTGCCGATCCAGCCGGCAATCGTTGCGGCGACGTTTTCAGCGACGCGGACTGCCGGCGCGTGGGCATGGTCGACCGCTTGCGTCCAATCGTCTGGTTCGTCGACGACGTTGGCGCCGATCGACGGCCAGACCTCGACATGACCCGGCGCATCGGTGCGGATCGCCTTGTGGTCGAGCGGATCAGGATCGTGGCTGATGCCGCGCCGCACGTTCGGGTCGGCAAAGACCCGGTCGACGGCGGCAAGAACATCTTCGGTCGAGCGGAACGACCAGGTCAGCTTGAGATCGGCGAAGGCGGCGGCGGCGGATCTAACTTTGCCGGCAAACAAAAGCCGGCTGTCGGCAAAGGAATCCGGGGCGGCTCCCTGGAAGGAATAGATCGACTGCTTTTCGTCGCCGACAGCAAAGATGGTGCGGTGGACCGCGTCGCGTGCGCCGAGCCCGGCAAAGAACTCCTCTGCCAGCCGCTTGACCACCTCCCACTGGTCGGGACTGGTGTCCTGCGCCTCGTCGAGCAGGATGTGGTCGATGCCCTGGTCGAGCTTGTACTGCACCCAAGGGCCGGCATCGGGCCGTGCCAAAAGGTTGACCGTGCGGGTGATCAGGTCGTTAAAGTCGAGGAAGCCGCGGGCGCGCTTCAATTGCTCGTAACGGGCGATCAGCCAGTCGGCGATGGTCAGCGCCGCACGCGTGCCTTCCAGCATCCTGAACAAGGCCAGCCGGTCGGAGATTTCGAGAATGGCGTCGACCGCCGCCAGATAACGTTCGGCAAGATCGGGCAGCCGGTCAAGCAATGCCCTTTTAAATGTCTTTGCCGGATCGTAAGGCTCGCCGTCGGCCCTCAGGAAAGCCTTGGAGAGCAAATTCAGGCGACGTACCGGATCCTCCTCGGCAAAGGCAAGGCGGGCGTATGGCAGCAGATTGTTCAGCACGATGCGCGCATCGGCGGCCTCGGCCGCCCGTGAAAAGGTGACGAGATAATCCGGCAGGAAGCCGGGCAGCGGCCAGACCGAGGCGGCTATACCTTCGGCCGTCTGGCCGGCGCGGAAATGGAACTCGTCGAACAGCGCCTGAAAACCATCGCCGCCGGCCGCGGCGATGAACGCACGCAAACCATCGCGCTTGCGCACGATCTCGGCCAGCAGTGCGTCGAGCCCATGCTCGCCGCCGCGCTCCAGCACGGTGGCGAAGGCCTCGGACAATGCCGCATCGCCTGCAACGCCGCCCGAAATCATGTCGCGGCGGGCGGCGGCAAACAGCGAAGCCTCCATTTGCGGATCGAGCATTTCGAAATGCGCAGGGATATTGGCTTCCAGCGGGAACTGATGCAGCACCGATTCGCAGAAGGCGTGGATGGTCTGGATCTTCAGCCCGCCCGGTGTTTCCAGCGCCTCGGCAAACAACCGCCGCGCCCGGCGCATGGTTTCGCGGTCGGGCTGGCGGCCGTCTAGCGCCTCTATCCGTGTCGAGAGCTCGGTATCGCCCAGGGCCGTCCATTGCGACAGGGTCGAAAACACCCGGTTGGACATGTTGGCGGCGGCGGCACGCGTATAGGTCAGGCACAGGATCTTGGACGGATCGGTGCCGCGCAGCAGAAGCCGGATGACGCGCTGGGCGAGCACATGGGTCTTGCCCGATCCGGCATTGGCCGACACCCAGGCGGAATTGCGCGGGTCGGAGGCGCTTGCCTGGCTGGCGGCAGTGTCGCTTGGAATGGGGTAGGCCTTTTTCATGCCTCTCCTCCCTCGTCGTCGGCATCGCCGCCGGCCGACCATTCGAGCACGCGGGCGAGATGGTCGTAATCGCCGTCGGTCTCACCCTCGCGGAACGGCAACGCCCGCGACAAATACCCGGTCGTCGGGTCGGCATAGTGGATCAGCAGCTTTTCCAACCTCGCCCAGGCCTCTTCGGCGAGATCGGCGGCGGTTCGCGGCTTGCGGTTGTATTCGAGGATCGATTCTTCGAACACCTCGCCATTCGGCCTCAGCCGCACGAAAGCCAGTTGCGACGGCTCACAGGCGCCAAGCTCCTTGAAGGCGCCGCGACGCAGCAGCGCGCCCTCCAGCGCCAGTTGCGGCGCGAGCAGCGTGTGCGCCTGCGCTTTGGATGGCGAGGAGCCGGTCTTGTAGTCGAGGATGTCGGCCATGCCGCCAGCCAGCAGATCGATTCGATCAGCGTAGCCGGACAGGGTCACGCCGGATAGGCCGACACCGGTCTTTTCGGCGCGTTCCTCGGCGTGCCGCCGTGCCACGGCGGCGGCCCGGCCGCGCTCCCATTCGATGATGCCGGCGGCAAGCTTTTCAAAACGCGGCCACCACACCGCCTCGACATCGGCGGGCAGGGACGCGTCGGCAAAGCAGGAGCGGCCTGCGGCGATGAGCCCGTCCAGCGCCTCCGGCGCGCGCGGGTCGGCCACCCTCGCCGAGAAGAGGTGCAGAATGGCGTGAAACAGCGTGCCACGCTCGGCGGCGCCCGGATCGCGAATGACCGGATCGAGCGGCATCAGGCCGAGTATCCTTCTGGCATAGACCGCATAGGGATCGCGGCGTAGCGTTTCGATCTCGGTGACCGAGAAGTGGTGCGGCCGCGCGGCGAGCGGCGGCTTCGGCTGCGGCCTCGGCGCAAAGTCCTGCTTTTCGCCGGCATCGAGCGCACGCGCCCAGGCAAGCAGTTCGTCGCCGCGCCGGCGAAGTGCAGCAGCTTGGTCCTCGCCGACGAATGTAAGGATGCGCTGCAGCCAGCGCGAAGGTACCGACGGTGCGTCGCCGGAGCGGCCGGAGCGAGCCAGCACCACTTTTTTGGCGCCCATGGCCATCTGGAAATCATGGGCGGCAAGGCCGATGCGCCGCTCGGGCGGTTCAAGATCGATGCCGGTCTTCATCAGCCGCGACATGAAGCGGTCGCTCTCCGGCTTGCGCGGCCACACGCCTTCGTTGAGCCCGCCGACGACCAGCGTGTCGACATCCTGAAGCCGCGCTTCCAGCGCACCCCAGATGGCGATGTTCCTGTCGGTGCCCTGCGCCGGCTTGACCGTCTCGGGCGCGATCAGCGCCTCCATCACGTCAGGCCATTCGTCAGCGGCGAAGGAGAACGACACCGAGGCCGCGACCAGCCCGCGCAAGAGCTCGGCGAGCTTTTCGCCGGCATCGCCCGCATAGAGTTCGCTCAGGCTGCCGTCAGCGGCGCGGCCGAGACTTTCGAGCGCAACGACGCTGGCGCGCACAAGGGTGGCAAGATCGGCATTCTCGTCGCAGCGAAAAGCAACCAGCGGCGCCAGCGCGGCCGTTAGCCGGATCAGCAGGTCGCGCGCCTGTTCGATGCGCCTGACCGAAAGCCGCGGCCACCAGAAGGGTGGGCGGCGATTGCCGCCGCCGTCGAATTCGAGGAGCCGGGTGTCGAAGAGCTGCGGCAGCGACGCCACGTCCGGACGCCCTGTGCCGCCGCGCAGCCCCACGAGTTCGACGATTTCGGCCGCATAGCGCACGCTTGCCCTCTCCAGGCCGAGGCCAAGCAGGGGATGTTTGAGCAGCGACAGCAGGGCGACGGGGTCGCCCGGGCGGAAGGCTGCCTGAAGCGCCAGCCTGAGCAGGCTGGCGGCTGGTGTGTTGATCAGCGGCGTGCCGCCGGAATCGTCGGCGGCAACGCCGAAGCGCAGCAGCTCGACTGAGACGCGCCGCGCCAGAGCGCGGTCGCCGGTGACGAGTGCGGCGCGCCGGCCGGGCCGTTCGACGGCCTGTTTGAGCGCGACAGCGATCGCCACGGCTTCGTCGCGTTCGCTGGCGGCTTCGAGAAGCGTCACATCGGCGAAGGCCTCGGCAATATCGCCGGCCCTAAAGCGGGCGCGCGTCTCGGCCCAGAGCTCGGTGGTCTCCGCCGGGCGCAGCGCTTCGCCGACAAGTGCGGCGCGCAGCGCAAGCGGTCGCGGCGCAACAGCAATCTCCTCGACATCGGCGCGCGGCACGCCGATCTTGCCGATCAACTTTGCCAGGCCGTATTGCGGGTGGCCAAGCACGGCTGGGCGCGCGCCCGGTGTGGTGATCGCGGCAAAGGACGGCTCGTCCAACGCCCGGTCGAGCCCGGGCAGCACGACGGCGCCATTGGGCAGACCGGCGATCACGGCAAGCAGCTCGGCCGTGGCGGGAATGGAGCCGGTGGAACCGGCGGCGATCACCGGTCCGGCTGGCGGATTACGCTTCAGCCGCGCCGCCTCCAGCCTTATCAGGGCATTACGATGCGCGGCCGGATTGGAACGATGGCGTTCCTCGAGCAGGTTCGGCCAGTTCTCCGTCACGATGGTCAGGAAGTCGAGTGTCACCTGCCACCAGCCTGCAAGATTGCCGGTTACAAGGTCGGCGAGCCTTGCCCAATCCGTGCCTTCGGTGTCGATCTCATCCATCAGGCGTGCAAGGTCGCGCGCCAGCCAGATGGCGTCGGCGGCGGAGGCCGGTATGACGATCTCCTCGTCGAACAATGCCGCGACATGTGCCGGCAGGCGGCGTTTCCACGCCCGCACCAGCGGCGCAAGCAGCAGAAGACGCTCGACCGCGGCGATCGGCGGCGCAAGGTCGATGGCGACCGAAGCTCCTGCCTCGAAGGCGGCTTCATCTTCATCGAACTCACCAAGCGGGCGGATGACCGGCAGGATCGCCGAGCGGCTTCCCGAGCGCGAGAGAGCATCGACGAAGACGCCGCGAAGCGCCCGCGCCGCACGGCGCGTCGGCACATAGATGGTGAGATCGGCCAGCGCCAGCGGATCGCCGTCATAGGCGAAGCCGGGAACCAAGCGCCCCGCAAGCAGCGCCTCGGCCAGCGTCGGCAGGAACGGCGCTCCGGGCGGGATCGAGAAAACGCGGCGGGAGCCGCTCATTTCGACTCGGTAAGAGCGCCGGGTGCCTCAGCAACAGCATTGGGCGTGCCGGCAAGCGCGGCGGCGACCGCTGCTTCCGCCCGCGAGATCGCGTCAGGTGTGCCGACAGTAATCCAGTGGCCCTGCATTTTCATGCCGAACAGGCGGCCGGCGGCGATTGCCGCATCGAAATAGGCGTTGAGAGAGTGTGGACCGGCCGGCGCATCCTTGAAGATGCGCGGATGGACGATTGCGGCGCCGGCATAGATCAGGCCGGCCGGATCGTTGTTCGCACGCCGCAAGGCGCCGTCCGGCGCCACCAGGAAATCGGTGCCGCCGCTATGTCCGGTTGCCGACTGGAGATCCGCAAGCATCAGCAGAATGTCCATTGTCGCGCCCTCCCATGCAAGGGCAAGACGCCTGAGATTGGAGACGCCGCTGTCGATCCAGAAGGTGTCGGCGTTGAGCACGTAGAAGGGCACCCCTAAACTGGGCAATGCCTTGACGATACCACCGGCGGAGTCAAGCAAGCCCCTGCTCTCATCCGAGATGACGATTCTCGGCGCACTGCGGCGGGCTACATGGTCCACGATCTGTTGCGGGAGGTAATGGACGTTGACGACGGCCGTGGCGACGCCGGCTTCGGCTAGGCAGTCCAGCCCCCAGTCGAGCAATGTCTTGCCGGCGACCTTGACCAGCGGCTTCGGCATGGTGTCGGTGATCGGCCGCATGCGCTTGCCGAGGCCGGCGGCGAGCACCATGGCGGTCGTCGGCATCGGCTGCTCATCCGACGCCTTCAGGCCCAAATCCTTAGCCGTCAAATCGAGCGTTCCTCCAGCAAGCCGTGGGCGATGTAGAAATCCTGCAGCCCGGCCAGCGCCGGATGCGCCAGTGCCCGGCGAAGATAGTCGCGGATGCGCGGCAGATGCTTCAGATAATAAGGCTTGCCGTCGCGTTTTTCGAGCCGCACGAAGATGCCGAGGATCTTGGAATTGCGCTGTGCGGCCATGATTGCATAGGTTTCGCGGAATTCGTTCTCATCGAAGGCACCGGCAGCGCGTCGCGCGGCGATGTAGGCGGCGAGCGTGTGCTTTTCGATTTCGGGTGAGATAGTGACGCGCGCGTCCATGGCGAGCGAGGCGACGTCGTAGGCGGACGGCCCGATCAGCGCGTCCTGGACATCGACGACGCCGAGGCGATCGTGACCGGAACGGTCAGCGCGCCAGATCAGGTTGGGTGAATGGAAATCGCGCAGCATCAGCGTGTATTCGCGCCCCTCCAGCCGATCGAGCACCGCACTCCATTCGCTGCGGTAACCGGCGCGCAGCGCCTCTCTAGGCGGAGCGCCTGATATCGCCGGGACATACCAGTCGACCAACAATTCGGCCTCGATCATCATGGCGTCGCGGTCGAAAGGCGGCACCTCATGGAAGACGCCGGGGCCGGCCTGCATGCGGGTCGGCCATGTTTTGCCGTGCATCATGGCAAGCAGTTCGGCCGCCGCAGCGTAGCGCTCGGCCACCGGCTGGCCGCGCTTGTCGAGAAACCCTTGGGAACCGAGATGCTCCAGCAGGAGAAAACCCTGGTCGAGATCCTGGGCATAGATTTCCGGGACGCTGACGCCGCCGGCCCGCAAGGCCCGGTCGATGGCGACGAACGCCGAAACGGATTGCGCGGTGTGAGCGATCTCGACATAGGGTTTGCCGTCGCGGACTGGCGGTCCGAGCACCAGCCTTGGCGAGTTCATCAGCACCCGCAGCGGAAATCTGGCGAGCGTGACGATCTCGTAGGAGCGAGCCGAGGCATCACCGATGAAATATCGTCGCTGCGCTTCGCCCCAACCGGCCTGCCCGAGAAAATCGCGCATTGCCAGCGATCGCGCCGCGCGCTCGAAGGCGGCGCCCTCTCCCGATAGTCTCGCCAGTCGGCCGTCGCCCTGCTGGAGAAGTTCGACCAGCACCGAGGTTTTCGGCAGATATGCCTCTGCCCGCTCCGGCCATTCGACCAGCGCGGCGCCTTGCGTCAGCGCCTCGTCGAAGCCCAGCTCGTCCAGCTCGGATGCCGTGCCCAAGCGGTAGAGATCGAAATGATGAACCGGCACACGCGTGTCGTAGCTCTGGACCAGCGTGAAGGTCGGGCTCGGCACGTCGAGTCCGGCATCGTCGGCCAGTGCCCTGATCAGCGCCCGTGCCAAGGTCGATTTGCCGGCGCCGAGATCGCCCTTGAGGGCGAGCACGTCGCCAATGCGCAGCGACATGGCGAGATCCTCGCCGAACCTTGCCGTCGCAGCCTCGTCGGCGAGAAAACGCTCCAGCACCAATACCGCCATCGAACGCGCTACTCGGCCGCCGCGCGGATGCCGGACGGCGTGTCGGGAAAGGCGCAAACAACCGTGGTGCCCTTATCCCTGCCGGTCTCGATGCGGACGCTGCCGCCATGCAGTTCGACAAAGCTCTTGACGATCGACAGGCCGAGCCCGGCGCCACGGCGGCGGCCGCCATTGGTGCGCGGCTCGAAGCGCCGGAACACTGAGTCAAGCAGGTCCGGCGGCATGCCGGGGCCGTCATCGTGAACGGAAAATTCCACGCCGTCGGCAAGTTGGCGGCAGGCGAGCGTTATGGTGCTCGCCTCCGGCGCGTAATTGGCGGCATTGCTGAGCAGATTGTAGAGGATCTGGCGGACGCGGATCTCGTCGCCGTGGAAGGTTTTCGGCGCGGCCGCCGCGTCGATCCTAAGCTTGATCGCATGTTCCTCCAGCCGGTCGGCGACCAGTTCGGCGGCAGCCGTAATGGTTCGATCGATGTGAACTTCGGAAATGTCGAGTTCCATGATGCCGGCATCCACCGTCGCCAGGTCGAGGATGTCGTTGACGATGGTGAGCAGGACCGAGGAGGACGAGCCGACATGCCCGATATATTCGCGTTGCTTCTGGTTCAGCGGACCAGTCGACGGCAGTGAAAGAAGCTCGGTAAAGCCGATGATGTTGGTGAGTGGCGAGCGCAGCTCATAGGAGACGTGCTGCACGAATTCGTTCTTGATCTGGTCGGACTTTTGCAGCGCCTCATTCTTGTCCTTCAGCGCCCGCTCGACATTGACGCTGTCGGTAACGTCGACGAAGGTCATCATCACCTGGCCGTTGGGCAAAGGGATGACGGCGTAGCGCAAAACGGTGCCGTTGTTCAATTGGGTTTGGCCGTGGCGGTCGCGGCGCTCGTCGTCGAAGCCGGTGATGGCGGCAACGAACCCGCCCCACGGACTGTCGACGGCACGGCGGTCGCAAAGGTCGCGGATCGTCGAGACATGGACGTTGGGTTTTGAGGCATCGGCATCCAGCCCCCACAATGCCGCGAACGCCGGGTTCGACAATCTCAGCCTGCCGTCGGGGCCGAACACAGCGACGCCTTCGGCGAGGTTGTCGAGCGTCTCGCCCTGGACCCGGACGGCGGTCTGGTAGCGGCTTTCAAGGTCCATCTTCTCGGTCAGGTTCTCGAACACCCAGGTGACGCCGCCCTTGGGCTGCGGATTGGCGACGACGCGAATGGTCTTGCCGTCCGGCAGATGCCACCAATGCTCCTGCGATTCAACCGCGCGGTAAGCGCCGAGCAGGCTCTCTTTCCAGCGCCGCCATTCGGGCTGCTCGGCGATCTTGCCTTCGCTGCGCAGGCGGTCGAGCAGCAAGGCGTTGTCCGGCGCGCTGTGCAGGAAGCCGCTGTCGAGGCCCCATAGTTTCTGGAACGCCTGATTGAAAAACCGCAATTTCTGATCGGTGTCGAAAATCGCCACGGCGGTGTTGAGCTGATCGAGCGTGTCGGCGTGGCTCTGCATGGTCCGCTCATATTCGGCGCGAATGGCCTCGATAGCGCTGATGTCGCAGGCAAGACCAGCCGAACCATCCGCCCAGGCAAAATCGGTCACGGCAAACATACGGCGGTCGCCTTCGATGACCGTGGAGAGCGTCTGTTCAAAGACCGCGCGCGACTTGTGCTGCGCAGCGATCGTGTCGCGCGCCTGGCCGCCGAGGAATTCCTTGCCATCGCGGACCGCCGCTTCGGCATTCTCGGCCTCGACCGCTTCGGCATAGGCGCGGTTGACCCATTTCAGCCGCCCGTCGACAGTACGCAGCCATGACGGCATCTTGAGCGCATCCAGAAGACCGATCAGCGTCTCATGGTCGGCGGCTAAGCGCTGGTTCTCGATCTTCAGCCTGGCCTGGCTTCGCTGTGTCTCCGAAAGCGAGACGAAGCGAACCAGCACATGCGCCGCACTCTTGCGGCCGTGAACCTCGAGCGGCTGGCCGGCCTGCGATTCGATGACCAGATCGAACGGCTTTGCCTTGTCCCGCAGTGCCGCGACGGCATGTTCGAGTGCGGCCGCAGAACGCGGCATCAGCCAGCGGCCGAAAGCCAGGAAGGCCGCCCGGTCCTCCGGCGCGCCGCTCTCGATCGGCAATGTCCCGACAAGCTCGGGCTTCTTGTTCTCGGCCGCCCATACCACCACGCGCTGATCGCGGGAATGGAGCAGCGCCTCCGAGCGCTGCAGCGCGGCATTGACGTCGGCGATACGGGTCCTGAGCTCGGCATTTTCCGCCGCGGTGCGCGCCCGTTCGCGGATCAGAAAGATGGCCGACAGCAATGCCGCCCCCATGACGCCGACGAACATGGCGAGTTGCATGACCTCGACCGTGCTGACCGACAGCCCGGCCTTTTGCGCCACGCGGGTTTGGGCATGTGCAGTAAAGCCAAGCAGCGGACCAACCAGCGCGGAAGAAGCAAGCAGCACCCCGACACGGCTGCCGGCGCGCCATAGAAGGCTGCCGCCTCTGGCAGCGGAGCCCGTGATCGAATCGTTATGGCCGCCGGAAACGGCCTGTCCCGCGCAAGGCGGGTTATCCCCCGGCATGTCTTGGTCCTCTTCGCCGCCTGAATGCAAGACCGCCCTGATGCGTGCGCCCGGGCCTCGTCCCCGGACCGCGAATCAGCACCATAGCGCTTGCGCGAATCGGCGTGAAGAATCAATCAGCGCAAAAATAAAGCCGGGCGAAAAGTCAATCGCCCGGCTTCAATATCTAGTGGCAAGTTTCGCCGTGGTTAATAGCGGTAGTGTTCCGGCTTGAACGGTCCCTGCGGAGTGACGCCGATATAGGCGGCCTGTTCGCCGGACAGTTCGGTCAGGCGGGCACCGAGCTTGTCGAGATGCAGGCGCGCGACCTTTTCGTCGAGATGCTTCGGCAGGACATAGACCTGGTTCTCGTACTGGCCGGGCTTGGTGTACAGCTCGATCTGGGCCAACACCTGGTTGGTGAAGGACGCCGACATGACGAAGCTCGGGTGGCCGGTAGCGTTGCCGAGGTTGAGCAGGCGGCCTTCCGACAAAAGGATCATCCGCTTGCCGTCCGGGAAGGTGATCATATCCACCTGAGGCTTGATGTTGGTCCATTTCAGGTTGCGCAGCGAGGCCACCTGGATCTCGTTGTCGAAGTGACCGATGTTGCCGACGATCACCATGTCCTTCATCAGGCGCATGTGGTCGAGGGTAACGACGTCCTTGTTGCCGGTGGTGGTGATGACGATGTCGGCCGTCGGCGCTGCGTCTTCGAGCGTGACCACCTCGAAACCGTCCATCGCCGCCTGCAGCGCGCAGATCGGATCGACCTCGGTGACCTTGACGCGGGCGCCGGCGCCCTTGAGCGAAGCCGACGAGCCTTTGCCGACGTCGCCATAGCCGCAGACAACCGCGACCTTGCCGGCCATCATCGTGTCGGTGCCGCGGCGAATGCCGTCGACAAGCGATTCCTTGCAGCCATATTTGTTGTCGAATTTCGACTTGGTGACGGAATCATTGACGTTGATCGCCGGGAACGGCAGCAGGTCTTTTTTCTGCAACTGATAGAGCCGGTTGACGCCGGTCGTCGTCTCTTCGGTGACGCCGCGGATCGCTTCCTTCTGCTTGGTGAAGAAGCCGGGCGATGCCTGCATGCGCTTCTTGATCTGGGCAAACAGGATCTCTTCCTCTTCGCTGCCCGGATTGGACAGCACATCCTCGCCGGCCTCGGCGCGGGCGCCGATCAGGATGTACATGGTGGCATCGCCACCGTCGTCGAGGATCATGTTGGAGGTGCCGCCATCGGCCCACTGGAAGATCTTGTCGGTGTAGACCCAATAATCCTCCAGCGTCTCGCCCTTGACGGCAAACACCGGAATTCCGGCCTCGGCAATGGCCGCGGCAGCGTGGTCCTGGGTCGAGAAGATATTGCAGGAAGCCCAGCGGATATCGGCGCCGAGCGCCTTAAGCGTTTCGATCAGCACCGCCGTCTGGATGGTCATGTGCAGCGAGCCGGTGATGCGCGCGCCCTTGAGCGGCTTCTTGTCGCCGAATTCTTCGCGGCAGGCCATCAGGCCCGGCATTTCGGTTTCGGCGATCTCGATCTCCTTGCGGCCCCAGCCGGCAAGCGCGATGTCTGCGACCACATAGTCCTTGCTACCCGTCATGGCAGTGCTCCGATGCGAATTGATTGCGGGACGCGCCCGCCCCGAAAGCGTGTCGGAGGGCGCGAGTTGCCGGCCTGACTAGCAGATCGGGAGTCGGACGACAATGGGATATAAAGAAATCTTTATCCGTGCATGTCTTCGGAAGCGACCCGCACGTCAGCATTCCTCGCCAAAACGGGAAGCAACCAGTTGCTCCAGCGCATCGATGACCTCTTCGGCCTCCGGGCCGGTGGCGGTGACGCGGATCGAATAACCGGGGCTCGCCGCCAGCATCATCAGGCCCATGATCGAGGTGCCGCCGACCTTGACGCCGTCCTTCTCGACCTGGACCGTGGCGTTGAAGCCGCTGGCGATTTGAACGAACTTGGCCGAGGCGCGTGCGTGCAGGCCGCGCTGGTTGACGATCGGAAAGTCGCGAACGATCTTGTCCTTTTCCGGCAACAGCGCGCTCATTTGCTGCTCAGGAGTTGACTGGCGACATTGATGTATTTACGGCCGGCAGCCTGCGCCTCATCCAGCGCGGCCGTCATGTTGTCGCCCTTGCGAACGCTGGACAGCTTGATCAGCATCGGCAGGTTCATGCCGGCAATGACCTCGATACGCCCGGATTCCATCACGGAAATGGCGAGGTTAGAGGGCGTGCCGCCGAACATGTCGGTCAAAACGATGACGCCTGATCCCGTATCGACGCGGCCGACTGCCTCGATAATGTCGCGGCGGCGCTGTTCCATATCGTCGTCGGCACCGATCGCCACGGTCTCGAAATTGTCTTGTGGCCCAACGACATGTTCCACGGCATTGCGGAACTCGGCGGCCAGTTGACCGTGCGTTACAAGCACGAGTCCGATCATTCTTTGGTGGCTCCCGTCATCGCCGCTTCACAGGCGCATTTTATGCTCGCCGACCGTTCCAGGTGGCGGGAGCGCTATCTTGTCGACGCAAGGCCCGTTGACAAGCCCAAAATTGCGCCGGCCCAAGCCAATTTGACGCATTGCAGCAAAAAATCGAAATCGGATCACAGGAAAGGCGCAATCGACAGGCGCGACATCACTGCCGGCAAGGCCGCCGCTACATTGCGCCCGGCAAGATCGATGCGCGGCACTGGTACGCCGACAACGAGTTCGCTGCAGTCTTCCTGGAAGCGGGCCATTTTGCCGGCTGGCACCAACCGGATAATGAGGTCGATCACGCAGCTTGGCTCGAACTGTAACGGTTTGGGGCCGAATCCCGGCACCTCGACGAGGCCGGCTATGCTGGCTGGTGCGCGGCAGACCAGCCGCCCGTCGCAATCTGCAGCATAGAGCTGGTCATCGCCGATCAGCCGGGAAAACAGCCCACGCTGGCTGCAATGATCGATCAAGGCGAGCGCCAGCGTCGTCTTGCCCAAGCCGGACGGTCCGGTGATGAGAATGCCGCGATCACCTATCAGGATCGCGGTGCCGTGGATATTTTCAGGCTGCACAATAGGACCAGGCGTGATTGGAATTCATCCGTCAGCCTTCCGCCGGCAGCGTCACTACGAAGCGCGCGCCCTTGATCTCGCCAGGCTTGGTGCCCGGGATGTTCTCGGCGCTCAGCATGCCGCCATGGGCTTCAACGATCTGCCTGGATATCGACAGGCCAAGGCCCGAGTTCTGACCGAACGCCTCGCCGGCCGGCCGATCGGTATAGAACCGCTCGAAAATGCGATCGATGTTATCGGCCCGGATACCGGGTCCATTGTCGTCGATGGTGACGATGTTGAACTTGCCGGCGCGCGCCAGCGATATGGTGATGTGGCCACGTTCCTCGGGAACGAACGAGCGGGCATTCTCGATCAGGTTGGTGATCACCTGGCCGATCCTCAGATCATGACCGACGACGAAGTAGCCTTTCACGCCCTGTGGCAGTTTGGCGACTTTGAATTCGATCTCGACCGCCTTCTTGTTGCGCGTGGCCTCGCGCGAGACGGCGACCAGATCGGTGATGAACTTCTTGAGGTCGACGGTTCCCGCATCTTCCCGCGCCAGCTCGGCATCGAGACGGGAGGCATCGGAAATATCGGTGATGAGACGGTCAAGCCGCCTCACATCGTGCTGGATGATATCCATCAGCCGGCTGCGCGAATTGTCGTTCCTGGCCAGCGGCAATGTCTCCACCGCGCTGCGCAGCGAGGTAAGCGGGTTCTTCAACTCGTGCGAGACATCCGCGGCAAAACTTTCGATCGCCTCGATGCGGGCGTACAGCGCATTGGTCATGTCGCGCACGGCGATCGACAGATTGCCGATCTCGTCCTGCCGATCGGAGAAGTCGGGGATTTCCTCGCGGTTCTTGACACCGCGGCGAACCCTGACGGCTGCCGCGGAAAGCCGGCGCAGCGGATTGGCGATGGTGGAGGCCAGCAGCATCGACAGGATGGCGGTAACCAGGGCGGCAATGCCGAACACGCGCAGGATCGCCTTCCGCTCGGCCGCGACGATCTTGTCGATGTCGCCGCCTTCGGTCGACAGCATCAGCACGCCGAGAACGGCACGGAAGCGCTGGATCGGCACCGCCACAGAAACGATCTGCTCGCCCTGCTCCGAGATCCGCACGATCGTCGACGGGCTGCCGGTAAGCGCCTTGACCACTTCCGGAAACGCGGCGCCGTTGCCACCCGGCTGCTCGCGATAGACGGGCAGCTGCTTGTTGCGAAAGAAATCAAAGACGAATTTCTGGATGCGCTCCAGAAGGTCTGGCTGTTCCTCTTCGACCGGCGGCAGGTCGTAGCGAAGGATCTGGCCGCGCGAATAGAGATGGCGGGAATCGAGCAGCAGGTTGGCATCGCGGTCGTAAATGCGGGCTCGGGTCCGCGTCGGCGAGATCAACCGCCTGAGCACCGGCGCCACGCGCTCCGGATTGATCGGGAAATCGAGGTTATCGAGCTGATCGGAGCCCGGGCCGAGGCTTTCGCCGGCCTGCAACTCGAGCAGCTTCTCCGGATCGATGCTGATCGAATCGGTCTCGACCGTCGCCGAGGCGGCGATCGCGCCGGCGATGATCTCGCCTTGAGTCATCAGGCTCTCGACACGGGCGTCGATCAGCCCGTCGCGAAAGGTATTGAGATAGAGAATGCCGGTGACCAGGACGGCAAGGCCGGCAAGGTTGAGAAAGAGGATACGCCGCGTCAGGCTGGAAAAGATGTGATGGCCGAGAAACCGGCGCATCGGCACCGTAATTTTCGACACGAAGGCGGGCAGAATCCGCGGCGGGCGCCTGGCGGCGCCCGACCGTCTCACTCGCTCTACTTGCACTGCCATCGAATAGCAGCTCCCGCTCGACTCAAGCTTCGCGGAACCGATATCCGACTCCGTAAAGGGTTTCGATCATTTCGAAGTCATCATCAACGGCCTTGAACTTTTTGCGTAGCCGCTTGATGTGACTGTCGATGGTGCGGTCATCGACATAAACCTGCTCATCATAAGCCGAATCCATCAGCGCATCACGGCTTTTTACAACGCCCGGACGCTGTGCCAGCGAATGCAGGATGAGGAACTCGGTGACGGTAAGCGTCACCGGCTCGCCCTTCCAGGTGCAGGTGTGGCGCTCCTGGTCCATGACAAGCTGGCCGCGCTCAAGCGACCGAGCCTGCTGGTTGGGCGCCTTGGCAGCCGCCTCGCGGGTGCTGGCGCGGCGCAGCACGGCGCGGACGCGTTCGACAAGAAGACGCTGCGAGAAGGGTTTGCGGATGAAGTCGTCGGCGCCCATCTTGAGGCCGAACAGTTCATCGATCTCGTCGTCCTTGGAGGTCAGGAAGATCACCGGCAGGTCGGATTTCTGACGCATCCGGCGCAGCAACTCCATGCCGTCCATGCGCGGCATCTTGATGTCGAGGATGGCGAGGTTCGGCGGGCGCGCCGCCAGTCCCTCCAGCGCCGATGCCCCATCCGTGTAGGTTTCGACCCGATAACCCTCGGATTCGAGGGCGATCGAAACCGAAGTCAGAATGTTGCGATCGTCGTCGACAAGCGCGATTGTTGCCATTTCAAGCGGCTCCCTCATGAGCTGTCCCTTCTTTCGTCGAGAAGGGGCTTTTGCAGGACAAATTAGGTACAAAATGTGGCATAGGCTGTATCCGCTGTCACGCACGGCATGTCGACGGCCACAATTGTACCTCGATATGGATTGGACGAATGAACATCGCCAATCCTTTGGGCAACCATCAGTGTTTTTGCACATATAAACGATTTAAACAACTTTCAAAATATTTAAATCGATTAATGATTTGATATCATTCGCCTTTTCTGGTTTTGACGTTTTTAGCTCCTGCAATGGGAGTTCCGGAATTCGCCGGTAAAGACGCGGTAAATCGAAGAAGGGACACCCATGTCGGAAGCCGGCAAACGCAATCCTGCATGTGCAATCGATCGGATCGGCCTAAGAACCACGGGCGTGGTGCGCTATAATTTCGGCGCGGCCGCGCTCTACGAGGAGGCAATCCGCCGTGGCGAGGCCCGACTCACCGCGCATGGCGCGCTTGCCGCCGAGACCGGGCAGCACACCGGCCGCTCGCCCAGGGACAAATTCGTGGTGAGCGACGAAAGCACCGCGCCGCATGTATGGTGGGACAACAACAAAGCGATTTCGCCGATCCAGTTCGATACGCTGCTTGCCGATTTTCGCGCCCACGCGGCTGGAAAGGACCTTTATGTGCAGGACCTGGTCGGCGGCGCCGACGAGGAGCTGAAGCTGCCGACCAGGGTGATCACGGAGCTTGCCTGGCACTCCTTGTTCATCCGCAATCTGCTCATCCGACCGGCCGCCGCCGAACTCGAGCATTTCATGCCCGATTTGACGATCATCGACCTGCCGTCGTTCCGCGCCGATCCCACCCGCCACGGCACGCGCGGCGAAACGGTGATTGCCGTCGATCTTTCGCACATGATCGTGTTGATCGGCGGTACCTCGTATGCCGGCGAGATGAAGAAGTCGGTGTTCACCGTGCTCAACTATCTGCTGCCGGCAAAAGGTGTGATGCCGATGCACTGCTCGTCCAATGAAGGGCCCGTCGGCGACGCGGCCGTTTTCTTCGGCCTTTCCGGGACCGGCAAGACGACGTTGTCGGCCGACCCGTCGCGCACGCTGGTCGGCGACGACGAGCATGGCTGGGGACCGCACGGCATCTTCAATTTCGAGGGCGGCTGCTATGCCAAGACGATCAAGCTTTCGGCCGAAGCCGAGCCGGAGATCTTCGCCACCACCCAGCGCTTCGGCACGGTGCTGGAGAATGTGGCGCTCGACGCAGGCCGCGTGCCGGATTTCGACGACGGCGGGCTGACCGAAAACACACGCTGCGCCTACCCGCTCCACTTCATCCCCAACGCCAGCAAGACGGGGCGCGCCAGCCACCCGAAGAACATCATCATGCTGACCGCCGACGCATTCGGTGTGATGCCGCCGATCGCGCGGCTGACCCCGGCGCAGGCCATGTACCATTTCCTCTCCGGCTATACCGCCAAGGTGGCGGGGACCGAGAAGGGCGTTACGGAACCCGAAGCGACATTTTCGACATGCTTCGGCGCACCGTTCATGCCGCGGCATCCGTCGGAATACGGCAATCTGCTGCGCGAGCTCATCGCCCGCCACGGCGTCGATTGCTGGCTGGTCAACACCGGCTGGACCGGCGGCGCCTACGGCACCGGCAAGCGAATGCCGATCAAAGCAACGCGGGCGCTGCTTGCGGCGGCGCTCGACGGCTCGCTGAAAGCGGCCGACTTCCGCACCGACGCCAATTTCGGTTTCGACGTACCGGTGACGGTTGCCGGCGTCGACCGCGCCATTCTCGACCCTAGATCGACCTGGATCGACAAGCCCGCCTACGACCGGCAGGCGGCAAGGCTGGTCGGCATGTTCGTCGACAATTTCGAAAAGTTCGAAGCCCATGTCGACGCCACCGTGCTCGGCGCCGCACCACGCATGCAGATAGCGGCTGAATAGCCGTCGCCCCTGGTGATGCTTCAAGGCCCGGCTTCGATCGGGCCTTTTCTTTTTTCGCCTGCCGCGCCATGAGTGCGGCATGAACGCCGACGACAAGATCATCATTACCGACGATGCGGTGATTAATCCGGGCGACCTGCACGAGGACTTCATCCGTTCGTCCGGCCCGGGCGGCCAGAACGTCAACAAGGTGGCGACGGCAGTGCAATTGCGCTTCGATGCCGCCAATGCGGCCGGCCTGTCGGAGCGGGTGCGCGAACGGACCATCAAGCTTGCCGGCCAGCGCGCCACCAAGGACGGCGTCATCGTCATCGAAGCCGGACGCTTCCGCACCCAGGAGCAGAACCGGGCGGACGCCCGGGCGCGGCTGACGGCACTGGTCGCCAAGGCCGCCGAACCACCACCACCGCCGCGCAAGAAGACAAGGCCGTCCAAAGGCGCGGTCGAAAGACGGCTCAAGAGCAAGGCCGGGCGCGGCTCGATCAAGAAACTGCGCGGCCGGGTCGGGGATGAGTGACAGCCAAAGCGGCTTCGGATCTCAGATCGCCGGTTAAAGCGCGCAGCCACCGTCGGAGGCGGCTTTCGGGTCGCCGTTTTCATTTGACGGTGGCATTCTGATTTCTCCAGACCAACGGATTAAGCGACGCGATGCTCGTACTGCCCAAAGGCGTCCGCCATATGCCCGGCTACCTGTCGCGCGCCATGCAGGAAGTGCTGGTGGAAGATATCCGGCAGGTCGTGCAGAAGGCGCCGCTGTTCGTGCCGGCGATGCCGCGTACCGGCAAGGAGATGAGCGTGCGCATGACCAATTGCGGTCCGCTGGGCTGGGTCACCGACAAGGAGCACGGCTATCGCTACCAGCCGACCCACCCGGTGACCGGAAGGCCTTGGCCGCCGATCCCGGAGATGCTGCTCGAACTGTGGCGGGATGTATCTGCCTATGCGCACCCGCCGGAAGCCTGCCTGGTCAATTTCTATTCGCAGGATGCCAAGATGGGTCTTCACCAGGACCGCGACGAGAGCGATTTCTCCGCGCCTGTCGTCTCGGTGTCGCTCGGCGACGATTGCCTGTTCCGGGTCGGCCAGACGACGCGCGACGGCGCCACCAAATCGTTCAGGCTGAGGAGTGGCGACGTCGTCGTGCTTGGCGGCGAAGGGCGGCTCTGCTTTCACGGCGTCGACCGTATCTACCCGTCGACCTCGGCATTGCTCAGGAGTGGCGGCCGCATCAATCTGACGCTGCGACGGGTGACGATGCCGAAATAGGCTGTTCGGGTGGCCGGTGGCCCGGGCGGACATAATCGTCGCGCAGATAGATGCGCTCGGTCTCGTCCTCGATAAGAATGCGGTAGTGCGCCAGGATGGCGTCAAAGCCAAAACGCCCCATCAGTTGGCTTGTCCACATTGTGTTGTTTTTCTTGAAGACGACGATATCCGGGCGCAGACGCGCGAACTCTTCGCGTTTGCTTTCGACGTAGCGCGCCATGATGGCTCGGTAACGCGTGGCTTCGGCGGTGTCACCCGAGAGAGCTGCCTGCCGGGACAGGGAAAGTGCGAACGCTCCAAGCCAATCGCTGACGTGGGTCGAAACGAACTGCCCATCGATCATACGGTTCAACGGATGTCCCGAGGAAATATCCGAACTGACCAACGCTACGGTCGGCCGATCGGTGGCGGCGCGAATTGCGGCAACCAGTGCCGGCCCTGGTTTCTGGGTGCTCCAATAGGGCAAGAAAGCGATTGCCACCGCCGCCAATGCCCAAGCTCGCGAAGGAGCCGTCACGAACGTCAACAGCTTCGACGGCTGCTGCACGATCCTGGGCAGTGCCAGCAGGCAGAAAATGGCTGCCACAGCGCAAAAGATCGCGGGATAGGCATGATAAGACCAGCCTTTGGCTTGGTAGAACAGGGGAAACATGCCGGCGATCGATGCAGCCAACGCTACCGCCGCCAGCTCTGGAAACCGCCTGGCCGGCCACAGCCACCAGATCAGGAAGACAAGGAAACACCACGAGAAACCGTAGCCGATCACAATCGGCCAAAAGATGCCGATCTTTGCATAAACATCCGCCAAGAGGGGATAGATGTCGCGCACGAATTCCGGATGGATCAGCGTGACCGTGCTGAGATAGACAACGCAGATTCCGCCAATGACCCAGTGTTCCAGGGCGAAGATCGATTTCAGACTGCGCCGGCGCACTGCAACGACCAGCGCCGGCGCCAACACCATGATCGCATAGTAGGGCTTGACCAGCAGCAGAATGCTGCCCGACAGGCCGGCGAGTACGGCGAGCCCGGGGTCTGGTTGGGCAGCTGCATCTCTGCGCGCGCGCCAGGCATGAAGCGCAAGCAGCGGCATGAAAAGTGCCATGCCGATATGCTCCCGCTCGCTGAAGGCATTTCCGGGGAAGACCACCAACATTGCGCAAAACGCTGGCCCCAGTGCAAACAATGATGCAGTTTCGGTGAAACCCGCACGCTTGACGATCACGCCCGAGAGCGAAAGTCCGATAAGCACGGCAAGGTATGTCCAGGCCTCAACCAGGATTTCCGGGGCGGTGCCCAGCAATCTGGCCGCAGCCACTGGCGGCAGATAGAGCCAGACGCTGAATGGGGGATTGGTCTCGTAGATTTGCGAGTAAAGCCGCTCACCGGACAGCATACGCTCGCAGACCGTGATCAGCCAGCTAGTGTCGGGAACAGTCCCCCAACGTCGCTGCCAGAAGATCGAGAAGACGGTGACTGCGGCAATGGCCAGGACATTGCGGCTAGGAAGCAGCGACGCCGCAATATCCCGGTCGCGCCAGCGGCTCAAGCCGCCAATGTCGTTCGAGACGCTCATGCTGTTGCACCGAGGCTCTCGAGATCGAGCCATATGTCGTCCAGCGGAGCGATTGGATCCAGCCGTGTCATGGGTTTCCGGGGGCTCCTGCTCAATCGGTTTGGAGCGGCGCAGGCGCCGTGTAACGCAGATAGACAGTGATTTCCGGCTCGGCGTGCAGCAGACGATAGTCGGCCAAGGCGACCTGGATCCGCTTGTCCTGCAGCATCAGGGCAGTCCACGCGGGCGAGCCTGACAGCACGATATCGGGCTTCTTCGCTGATATCTCGGCGGCGTTTTCGCCGATCACCCGATCGCGGATGCTTTCAAGTTCCGGTCTCCGTTCGAGATCGCCGGTGACGCGGGCGAGCGTGTCCGCGTTGGAGACCGCCCAGGCGCTCGGATGGCGTGATGTGAACCTGCCGCCGACCAGCCTGGCGAGGGGATGGGCAACCTGCATCTGGTCGGCAATCGACATGATGGTCGGGGTTTCGACCGTTGCGCGGATCGCGGCGACAGACCGGGCGATCGGGCCGTTATCCGTCGTCAGCGCCGCGTACTGTGCCCTGACCGCTATTTGCAGCACCAGCACGCAGCCGAAGATCAGGGCGGCCTTGCGAACGAAGCCTGCACTGCCGAATGTGCCGAACCGCACAAGCTGGATGCCAAATGCAAGTGTCGCAACAACGACCATCGGCAGCGCGTGATTGGGCCAACCCTTGCCCATGACGATGAAGGCCGGAATGAACCCCAGGGCGGTCAGGAGCGGAATCCTGACGTCCCAGTTCGTCTTTCTCAGGCCGCCGGCCGCAAGCACGGTGGCGGCGGCCAGAAGCAGCACCACTTTCGGCCAGTTTGCCAGCATATCGGCGGCAGAGGCCCTCAACGGAAGATAGACCTCCCTGACCAAGGGCAGGACGTCGCTGACGTAAGCGCGGTCGAAGAGCGCGATGGACGCGATATAGGCGGCCACGATCGCAGCGCCCACCAGGTTCTCTGCGACGAAGAGCGGTCTCAGCGACCGCCTTTCAAGCGCAAGACAGAGCGACGGCAACATGAAGGCCAGCACAAAATAGGGCGGCTTGACCATGACCACGACCGCCGCGCCGAAGCCCGCGACCATGTGCTCCAGGCGCGAGCCCGCGCTGAAATCCAGGTTCCGCTGACGTGTGCATTGCAACGCCACCCAAGGCAGAATGGCAACCAATGCGAAGTGCTCGCGTTGGCCGAATTGATCCGGCATGAAACACAGGATCAAAAACAGGGCCGCCGCTGCCGCCCACAGCGCATGGGGCTGCCGATAGACCGGTTCATCGCGCGCGAGAATGTGGACGGAAACGGAAAGACTGGCCAGGCTCAGGCAAACGACGCCAAGCGTCAGCCAGAATTCCGCACGCATGCCAGTGAGCTTTTCCAGGAGCATGAACGGCATGTAGAGCCAGATCGAGAAAGGGGGGTTGGTCTCCACGATGTCGGTGTTGAGCCGCTCTCCGCCAAGCAGGCGGTCGCAGACGACCAGAAGCCACGACACGTCAACATTGGTCGGAATTGCAACGGTCGATAGCCAGACGGCGTATGTGACGACCAGACTGGCCAGCAGCAACGGAGCACCCGCTACGCCCACAAAGGGCGAGAAGCGGTTGGCGCCGGGCAGCAGTTCACTGAGGGATCGCGCGCTAGAGACCACGAAACACCCACCGCCCGAGGACGACATAGTTGATGACCGGCACGGCAATGCAGGTGAGCAGGATCGGGATTGCGGCAGGGACGCCGAGCATCTGGGTCAAAAGCCCCGGCAGGGCGATCGCGACGGCGAGGCCGGAAGCGGTGAGCAGGAGGAAGCGGGGCAATTCCATAGCGTGGCTGCCGCCCGAGGTGAACGTGAAATATTTATGCCCGGTGTAGGAGAACAGCGCGGCGACGGCGTAGGCCGCAAACGATGTGAGCGCCGCCGGCAGGGCCGCCGTTGCCTGTCCACGCGACAGCAGAAAAGCGCAAACGGCGTAGATCAGCGTCGACGCGATGCCAATCAGCGCAAAGCGCGATAGTCGACGATACGAGCCGGTGCCCATGACGCGGTCAAGCTGCCAATTTCTCGTCGAGGCGAGCGGTTTCGACGGCGCTGTCCTCGCGGAATACCGCCAGCAGCGAAACCCCGAAGGGCAAGCTTGCATTTGGTATGATGCGGCCTTCCGCCGAAAAGACTGCCTTCATCGCCGCATTCAGTGGTTTTGGCGGCGTGGCATGGCCGGCTGGCAAGGCCGACTTGCGCAACCTGTCCACCAGTCGTGCCAGCGCCGCTACCGGGAAGAGCGCGGCATTTGTGTAGCTCAGCCGGTCGATCGCGAAACCAGCCCTTTCGATTCGTTCACGCAGCAGATTGCGTGAATAGCGCCGCATATGATGCAGCCCCACATCATGCGTGCTCCACAACCATTGGTGTGCGGGCACAGTGAGGACGACGCTGCCGCCCGGTTTCAGCACTTGGCGGATCGCGGCAAGCGACGCCTCGTCTTCGGCGACATGCTCCAGCACGTCGAACAGGCAGACGAGGTCGCAGCTTTGCGGCGCGACAGGAATGTTGTCCGGCAGATGTCCGGCGAGGAAGTCGCGGCCGGTCTTTTCCCAGGCAATCCTGCGCGCGAGATCGCTCATCTCGACTGCCGTCACTGCGCCGAACTGCTCCAGCATCCGGATGTTGCCGCCGGTGCCGGCGCCGATCTCGACGATGCGCGCGTTTTCAGGCAGGCCGATGCTGCGAATGACCGCCTCGGCGATGGCGCGACGCCCGCAGAACCACCAATGCTCGTCTTCGGTGGCGGCCATCTGTCGGTAGGCGTCGATCTCCATCAGCTCATTCCCTCATATTTGCGGCGCACGATGTAGATCGGACGCTGCTTGATCTCGGCGTAGACCCTGCCGAGGTATTGTCCGATGATGCCGATGCCGAGTAACTGGATGCCGCCAAGGAAAAGAACACTGACCAGCAGGGAGGCGTAGCCGGGCACATCAACGCCAAAGATCATTGTCTTGGCGACGATCAGCAGGCCGTAGAGGAACGACAGCGCGGAAATCGTCGCGCCGACATAGGTCCAGATTTCAAGCGGAGCGGTGGAGAAGCTGGTGATGCCTTCGAGCGCGAAGTTCCACAGCTTCCAGCCGGAGAATTTCGACTGGCCGGCGATGCGCTGATCGCGGACATATTCGACGCTTGCGGTGCGGAACCCGACCCAGGCGAACAGGCCCTTCATGAAACGACGGCGTTCGGGCAAAGACCGCAGCGCCTGGATGACCTGGCGGTCGATCAAACGGAAGTCGCCGACATCGTGCGGGATCTTCTGCTGCGCGATCCAGTTGTGAACGCGGTAGAACATCGAGGCGGAGCGCTGCTTGAGAAAGCTGTCGCTCGACCGATTGG
The DNA here is from genome assembly GCF_040320865.1 of Mesorhizobium sp. M0598. NCBI lineage: Bacteria > Pseudomonadati > Pseudomonadota > Alphaproteobacteria > Hyphomicrobiales > Phyllobacteriaceae > Mesorhizobium > Mesorhizobium sp. M0598. The sequence continues at coordinate 185,290 of NZ_JAMYQL010000001.1, forward strand.
CTCGCTTGGCCAGAACAACCTCAAAACCCTCGCGCCACTTTTCCACAAGCAGCGGAATGACATGCGGCGGATCCTGCATATCGACATCCATCGGAATCGCTGCATCGGCATCGCAGCTGTCGAGCCCCGCGGTCATCGCGGCTTCCTTGCCGAAATTGCGTGAAAGGTCGATTACGTGGATGCGGGGATCGGTTTGTTGGGCTTCGATCAGCTTTTCGAGCGTCGTATCGCTGCTGCCGTCGTTGACGAAGATGAACTCGAGGGCAACGCCTTTGTCCTTCAGCGGCGCGGTGCTTTCGCATACCGCCTTCAGGAATGGAGCAATTGCGCCTTCCTCATTGTGGACAGGCACGATCAGGGCAATCGTTGCGCCGCCGCTGCCCGGACGTGCGATGCGGTCAGCTGCCGGCTGATCGATGTTTAGGAATGGCGCATTCATTTGTTTGCCGAGCCCGCAGATCAGGCCCGACAATAGAAAGACTGGGTTAAGATGACTTTAAGGAATGTCCCGGGATTTCACAGTTTCCTAAGCGCCACTTCCTCGACCAGATGGTTGGCGCCCTTGCGCAGGATGAGATCGGCACGGGCGCGGGTCGGCAATATATTCTCGCGCAGATTCTTCAGGTTGATGTTGGTCCACAGGCCCTCGGCGATGGCGCGGGCCGCATCCTCGGAAAGTTGCGAATAGCGGTGGAAGAAGGAGGCCGGGTCGCGGAAGGCGGTTTCGCGCAGCCGCATGAAGCGGGCGATATACCAGTGATGGATCAGCGCCTCCTCGGCATCGATATAGATGGCGAAGTCGAAGAAATCCGACAGGAAAGGCACGATCTTGCCGTCCTTGGGCAGCTTGCCCGGCTGCAGGACATTAATGCCTTCGAAGATCAGGATGTCGGGCCGGTCGATGGTCTGGAACTCGCCCGGAATGACGTCATAGGTCAGGTGCGAATAGACCGGCGCGCGGACGTTGCGCTGCGCCGATTTGATGCCAGACAGGAAGCGCAGCAGCGCGCCGACGTCGTAGCTGTCCGGAAAGCCCTTGCGCTCCATCAAATTGTTGCGGCGCAGGATTTCGTTCGGCAGCAGGAAACCGTCGGTGGTGACCAGGTCGACCTTGGGACTCGACGGCCAGCGCGCCAGCAGCTCCTTTAGCACGCGCGCCGTGGTCGATTTGCCGACCGCCACGGAACCTGCAATGCCGATGATGAACGGTGTCTTGGCCGCGTCCAGCGCGTTGAAGAAGGCCTGGCGTTGCCTGAACAGGAGTTGACTGGCTTCGACATGAGCCGACAACAGCCGTGACATCGAAAGATAGATGCGCTCGACCTCGTGGAGATCGACCGGATCGTTCAGCGACCGCAGACGACGGACCTCGTCCTCGGTGAGCGTCATCGGCGTATCGGCGCGGAACCGCGACCATTGCTCGGCCGAGAAGAAACGATAGGGTGAATACTTCTCGGTAGGAGCGAGCTGGTCCATCGAGTTCCTCCGCAGCGATCAGCCCCGGTCCAGCCGAGACGCCTTTTCGGCGATGCCCGAACGACCGGTGCGGCGTTCAAGCTCGTTGAGCACATCGCTCAGCGGAATGTCCGCTATGCCGAGAACGACAAGCCAATGATAGATGAGATCGGCGCTTTCCGAAACAAGCGCGTCCCGGTCGGCGCTGACGGCTGCGATCACCGTTTCGACCGCCTCTTCGCCGAGTTTCTGCGCTGCCTTGCTCATGCCGCGCTGAAAGAGCTTGGCCGTCCACGAATCCGGATCGCCGGAACGTGCGCGTTCGCCAATAATCTTCTCCAGTTCGGAGAGCGAGAACTCGGTCATGACGGCGTTTACAGCCTCTTCTTAGCCGGAAAGGCTCTAGGACCGATTACCCGGCGAGTCCAGCCGCATCGGCAGTCCGGCCTGAGCCATGTGCAGCTTGGCTTCGGCGATGCTGTAGGTGCCGAAATGGAAGATCGACGCCGCCAGCACCGCGCCGGCATGGCCGTCGCGAATGCCTTCGACAAGGTGGTCGAGCGTGCCGACGCCACCGGAAGCGATGACCGGCACGCGTACGGCATCGGCGACCGCGCGGGTAAGGGCTATGTCGTAGCCGGCCTTGGTGCCGTCGCGGTCCATCGATGTTAGCAGGATCTCGCCGGCGCCGAGATCGACCACTCGCCGAGCGAACTCGACGGCGTCGATGCCGGTCTTCTCGCGGCCGCCATGGGTGAATATCTCCCAGCGATCAGCCTCGCTCGCAGCGGACACTTTCTTGGCATCGATGGCGACGACGATGCACTGGTTGCCGAATTTGTCGGCAGCCTCGGCGACAAAATTTGGGGTCTTCACCGCCGCCGTGTTGATCGACACCTTGTCGGCGCCGGCCAGTAGCAGCTTCCTGATGTCGGCGACCTGACGGACGCCACCGCCAACGGTCAGCGGCATGAAACATTGTTCGGCGGTGCGGGCGATGACATCGAAAATGGTCTCGCGGTTTTCCGACGAGGCGGTGATGTCGAGAAAGCAGAGCTCGTCGGCGCCGGCCGCGTCATAGGCTTTTGCCGCTTCGACGGGATCGCCGGCATCGACCAGGTCGACGAAATTGACGCCCTTGACGACACGGCCGTTCTTGACGTCGAGACAGGGGATGACGCGGGCTTTCAGCATCAGATCCTCTCGATCGCCGCAAGAAAGTCGACAAGCAGCTGGCCGACGACGGGCGGAACTTCGGACTGAGAATCAAAGGCCGGGTCGTAGGCCGAGAGCGTCACGCCGACGATTGGGATTGACCTGGCCAGTCCGCAGGCAAGCTGCCGTAGCTGTTCCGGACTCGGGCCGCCCGGGTGCGCGTAGCGGTTCACCTGCAACACATCCGGATCGAGGACATCCAGGTCGAGATGCAGATGCGCCCGCACAGTCCCTGTCGCCGTGAGCTTTCCGATCATATCGAGTGCACCGGCACATTCGGTGCGCACGATCGGCAAAGTTTCCAGCAGTCGCTTTTCGTCGGGATCGAGGTCGCGGGCATCGACCAGCATGCAGCGCGCCGGGTCTATCGGCCGGAACGCCGGAATTGCTGCCGCCATCGGATGCCAGCAGAGCCCGAGCGTCGCCGCCAGCGCCATGCCGTCGAGAAAGCCGTAGGAGGACGTCTCCGGCGTGTTGAGATCGCCATGCTGGTCGATCCAGATGATCGAATCCGCAACTTCACCGGCGACCGCACCGGCGGCGGTCAGGCAATTTCCAGCAAGGATAATGGGGAAGCGTCCTCCATCGCGGGCGAGGTTAACCCTGGTCGCGACGGCGTTGCAGACGGCGAAGCCGGTTGCAATTTCGCGCCCCTGCTCGTCTCCGACCTTGCCGATATCTTCGACGGCGACGTCATGGCCAGCCACGGTCAGGGCTTCGACCAGCCCACCGCCGATGATGGCGTCCGGCCCCTGGCCGCACCCTTCGTGATAGTGCCCGCTGTCGTAGGGAGCAACGATAATCGAGACCTTCACGTTTCACACCCCTGCCATCGGTTTGCCACGCAGGATCGCCAATGCCTCGGCCGGGTCGATGCGGCCGTCGTAGAGGGCGCGTCCGGAGATCGCGCCTTCGAGCTTGCGGGCATCGGGCAGGGTCATGCGCACGATGTCGGCGATCGAGGCGAGCCCGCCCGAGGCGATAACCGGGATCGACACCGCGTCGGCGAGATCGATGGTGGCGTCCCAGTTGATGCCGGTCAGCACACCGTCGCGGTCGATATCGGTGTAGATGATGGCGGCGACGCCGGCACCCTCGAATTTCCTCGCCAGTTCAATGACGCCGAGGCTCGAGGCTTCAGCCCAGCCTTCGACCGCGACCTTGCCGCCCTTGGCGTCGATGCCGACGGCGATCTTGCCCGGGAATGCCTTGCAGGCCTGCCTGACCAGATCCGGATCGCGCACCGCCACGGTGCCAAGAATGACGCGGGCCAGCCCACGGTCGAGCCAGTCCTCGATCTGCGCCAGGGTGCGGATGCCGCCGCCGAGCTGCACCGGATTGCTCGTCGCCTTCAGGATGGCGCCGACCGCGGCGCTGTTGACGCTCTGGCCCTTGAAGGCGCCGTTGAGGTCGACGACGTGCAACCATTCGAAGCCCTGCTCTGCGAAGGCGCGCGCCTGAGCGGCGGGATCGTCATTGTAGATGGTGGCGGTCGCCATGTCGCCATGCCTGAGGCGCACGCATTTGCCGTCCTTGAGGTCTATCGCCGGAAACAGAAACACCTTCAGGCGCCTTCGACGATGACAAAGTGGCCGGTCGAGCCGGCGAGCCTGTACTTCAAGGCCTCCTGGTATTCAGGCGAGCCGTAGCATTCCAGCGCCTTTTCATAGGATTCGAATTCCACCAGCACGTGGCGATTGCCTGCCGGTCCTTCCGGGCTGGTGTACCGCCCGGCGCGCACCGGGAACTTCGCGCCGTATTTCGCGAAAGCCGCGGCATTGGCCTCGATGTACTGCTTGTAGATCTCGGGATCGTGGACATCGACCATTGCCATCCAATAGCCCTTCTTGCTCATGGTTCAGGGCCTCCAGCCTAGGAAATTGGTGATCAGCGCCAGGCCCAGCGCCTGGCTCTTCTCGGGGTGGAATTGCGTTCCGGCTAGGTTGTCGCGGGCGACAGCGGCCGTTACCGGGCCGCCATAGTCGGCAACCGCCAGCACCTCATCCTCCTTCCGTGCATCGAGATGGTAGGAGTGGACGAAATAGGCGTGCAGTCCCTTGCCACCCGTCGCAATGCCGGAAAACAGCGGATGCTTGCGCTTCAGGTCAATCGTGTTCCAGCCGATCTGCGGGATCTTCAGTGTCGGATCGGCCGGCGTGATCTCCTTGACGTCGCCGGCGACCCAGCCAAAGCCCTTTGTGACGGTCTTTTCCAGGCCTCGCTCCGACATCAGCTGCATGCCGACGCAGATGCCGAGGAACGGCCGAGCCTTGGCGATCGCCACCTCCTCGACCGCTTCCCACATGCCGGCGACCGCACGCAGTCCAGCGGCGCAATCGGCATAGGCACCGACGCCGGGCAGGACGATGCGGTCGGCGGTCCTGACCCGCTCGGCATCGGCGGTGAGTTCGATCGCGGCGGCAATGCCGGCTTCATGCGCAGCACGCTCGAAGGCCTTGGTGGCCGAGCGCAGATTGCCCGACCCGTAATCGATGATCGCCACCCTCATCTCAGGGCTTTCCCGGAATATGGTTCAGCCCCAGCGCCAGGCCCATCTGCGCCGACCGGGCATGTGCTGCGTCTGGGACGATGCGTTGCACCGTCGGTTGTTCATCCGACTGAGCATCGGCTTCCAATGCATAGCGGACGTCTGCGTCGTCGAGCCTGTCGGCCTCGACCACGCCCCATTCATGCCAGCCGCGACGGCGCAGGGCTGCGATCCGCAAGCCCTGCCCTTCCAGTCCGACAAAGAGCATGACAAGCAGGGATAAAAGCGAGCCGGCTGTTTCCAGGTCCAGCCTTTCGCCCAGCATCGAGAGCAGGCCCATGGCGACAAACGCCAATGCCGCCTCGACCCACAGCCGGTGCCAGGCCAGCCACAGCGGCGGCACTAGGAAGCCGAGCCAGGCAAAGCCGTCACGGATAAAGGTAGTGTCCACGCTTTCGCTGCGGCCTGGCGGCTCCATTACGACATAGATGGCCATGGCGTTACCCTTTCAGGGATCCCTTGGTGGAGGGAACCGCGTCCGGCTGGCGCAGGTCGCGCTCAAGTGCCGAACGCAACACACGCGCCACGGCCTTGAAGCAGGTCTCGGCGACGTGGTGGTTGTTGGCGCCGTAATGATTGGTGACATGCAGCGTGATGCCGGCATTCTGCGCCAGCGCGTGGAAGAATTCGCGCACCAGCTCGGTGTCGAACGTACCGATCTTCGGCGACGAGAATGAAACATTCCAGACCAGAAAAGGCCGGCCGGAGACATCGATTGCCGCCCGCGTCAGTGTCTCGTCCATGGCGAGATCGATCGAGGCGTAGCGCATGATGCCGCGCCGCTCGCCCAATGCCTTGGCCAGCGCCTGGCCGAGCGCAATGCCCGTATCCTCGACCGTGTGGTGGTCGTCTATGTGCAGGTCGCCCTTGGCCCTCACGGTCATGTCGATCAGCGAATGGCGCGACAACTGGTCCAGCATATGGTCGAAGAAGCCGACGCCCGTCGAAATGTCGGATTTGCCCGAGCCGTCGACCTGAACCGATACGGCGATGTCGGTTTCCCTGGTCTTGCGGCTTATCTCGGCGGAACGGGGCGCCATGACCTCATCCTTGTCTCAGATTTTGCACGATTCAGGCGTTCACATGCCTGAAAACGAAAGCCTTCTAGCAGCATGATCCGGCGATTGCCAGTTACCGCTGCGGAGCCCGATCCGACCCGGTGGATGGCCGGTTTGCAATCGTCCGGCCTATGCATACATATGGCCGATCAAGTCACTCGTAACGCGCCGATCGCCTCGATGGGATCGGTGCTTATCGGAGCAGAAAATGTCGAATGAACTGACCATGCATGCCACGACCATCCTGACCGTGCGCAAGGGCGGCAAGGTGGTGATCGCCGGCGACGGCCAGGTCAGCCTCGGCCAGACCATCATGAAAGGCAACGCCAAGAAGGTGCGCCGCATCGGCAAGGGCGGCAACGTCATCGCCGGTTTCGCCGGCGCCACCGCCGATGCCTTCACTCTGCTCGAGCGGCTTGAAGCCAAGCTCGAACAATATCCCGACCAGCTGACACGCGCCTGCGTCGAGCTTGCCAAGGACTGGCGCACCGACCGCTATTTGCGGCGGCTGGAAGCGATGATGCTGGTGGCCGACAAGTCGGTGTCGCTGGCGCTGACCGGCACCGGCGACGTGCTGGAGCCCGAATTTGGCGTCATGGCCATCGGCTCGGGCGGCAATTACGCGCTGGCAGCGGCACGCGCGCTGGTGGACAGCGACAAGGGCGCAGAGGAGATCGCCCGCAAGGCGATGCAGATCGCGTCAGACATTTGCGTCTACACCAACAACAACTTCGTCGTCGAAACCCTCGATGCCGCCTGAGCGGAGCCTCCGCTATGGTTTTCGGCCGGTGACCCAGAGGGACCTGCCGATGATCGCCGGCTGGCTTGCCGAGCCGCATGTCGCCGAATGGTGGAACGACCCAGAGACCGAGATTGCGGAGATCCGCGAGCATATCGACAGCATTTCGGTCGAGCCGCTGATTATCGAGCTCGACGGAAAGCCCATCGGCTATTTGCAGAGCTACGATCCGCATCTGGAGGACGGCCATCCCTATAGCGACCAGCCGTTCGGCACGCTCGGCATCGATCTGTCGATCGGCGTGCCGGAGCTTGTCGGGGTCGGCCACGGCTCGGCGATCGTCCGGCAGTTCGTCGAGCAGCTTTTCGAGGAAGGTACGCCGCGCGTCATCATCGACCCGGACCCCGCCAATGCACGGGCTATCCGTGCCTATGAAAAGGCCGGTTTCACGGCTATCGATCGCAGGAAGTCGGAATATGGCGATGCCGTGCTGATGGCGATTGATGCCCCAGAGGGTTATGCCGAACAGGGTGACGCAGAAGAGGGGCAATAGCAGCATGAGCGTATCCAGCGACAAAACCGTCTCGGCCTACTACGACAGTTGGCGAATGGGGCTTCTGCTGGTTCTCGGCCTGGTCATCTTCCAGGCCGGGGTCCTCTACGGCATGGGGCGGACGCCGATCTGTACCTGCGGCTACGTCAAGCTGTGGCACGGCATTGTGCAAAGCTCGGAGAATTCCCAGCATATTTCGGACTGGTACAGCTTCTCGCACATCATTCACGGCTTCCTGTTCTATGCGCTGGCGTGGTTCGTTTTCCCGCGCTCGCCGATCGGGCTCAGGCTGGCCTTTGCGGTGGTTATAGAGGGCGGCTGGGAGCTGCTCGAGAACAGCCCTTTCATCATCGATCGCTATCGCGCCGGCACGATCTCGCTCGACTATTATGGCGACAGCATCATCAATTCGGTGTCGGACACGCTGGCCATGGTGCTGGGGTTTGTCATGGCGCGAAGGCTTCCTATATGGGTGATCGTAACCCTCGCCCTCATCTTCGAATTCGGTGTCGGCTATCTCATCCGGGACAATCTGACACTCAACGTGATCATGCTGCTGCATCCGTTCGAGTCCGTTCGGCAGTGGCAAACTGGAATTTAGTGACATGAGCACCTTCTCTCCTCGCGAAATCGTTTCGGAACTCGACCGCTTCATCATCGGCCAGAAAGACGCCAAGCGTGCCGTGGCGATTGCCTTGCGCAACCGCTGGCGCCGCCAGCAGCTCGAGGGCCAGATGCGCGAAGAGGTGATGCCGAAGAATATCCTGATGATCGGCCCGACCGGCGTCGGCAAGACCGAGATTTCGCGCCGCCTGGCACGCCTTGCCGGTGCGCCTTTCGTCAAGGTCGAAGCCACCAAGTTCACCGAGGTCGGTTATGTCGGCCGCGATGTCGAGCAGATCATCCGCGACCTGGTCGAGATCGCCATCGGGCTGGTTCGCGAGAAGATGCGCGAGGACGTCAAGGCGCGTGCCCACATCAACGCCGAGGAACGGGTGCTCGAAGCGCTCGTCGGCAAGACGGCGAGCCCGGCCACCCGTGACAGTTTCCGCAAGAAGCTGCGCGACGGCGAGCTCGACGACAAGGAGATTGAGATCGAAGTGGCCGATACCGGCAATGGCGGCATGCCCGGCTTCGAGATCCCCGGCATGCCGGGCGCCAATATCGGCGTGCTCAACATCAACGATATGCTGTCGAAAGCGATGGGCGGCAAGAAGACCAAGTTGCGCAAGACGACCGTCAAGGAGTCCTACGGGCTGTTGATCAGCGACGAGTCCGACAAGCTGCTCGATCAGGACGAAGTAGTGCGCAGGGCACTCGAATCGACCGAGAATGACGGCATTGTCTTCCTTGACGAGATCGACAAGATCGCCTCGCGCGAAGGCGGCATCGGTGCCGGTGTTTCGCGTGAAGGTGTGCAGCGCGACCTGCTGCCGCTGGTCGAAGGCACCACGGTTGCGACCAAATACGGACCGGTGAAGACCGACCACATCCTGTTCATCGCCTCGGGTGCGTTCCACGTCGCCAAGCCCTCCGATCTGCTGCCGGAATTGCAGGGCCGCCTGCCGATCCGCGTCGAGCTGCGGGCGCTGGAGAAGGGCGATTTCGTCCGCATCCTCACCGAGACCGAAGCCAGCCTGATCAAGCAGTATATCGCGCTGATGAAGACCGAAGGCGTCGATCTGGTCTTCACCGACGACGCCATCGATTCGTTGGCCGGCATCGCCGTGGACCTCAACGCCAGCGTCGAGAATATTGGCGCCAGGCGGCTGCAGACGGTGATGGAACGGGTGCTGGACGATATCTCCTATGACGCGCCGGACCGCAACGGCACCTCGGTGACCATCGATGCCGCCTATGTCGAGAAGCATGTCGGTGACCTCTCCAGAAACACGGACTTGTCGCGTTTCATCCTGTAGGAGACGCTTCATTCTCGAAGAGGGTCGGGGAATTGCTCCCGGCCTCCCCAATTTGGCCCAGCATTCCCGATGTGTGGCCAAATGGAAGCATCCGGCAAGCTTTCGTCCCGTCGGGTGCAGGCGTCTCTCGACTCCCGGTGGAGCATTACCTAGTTTGCCGGCGACTATTTGGGCGGCGGCGCATGAAAAAACTAATCCTCGTCATTTTGGGGCTGACGCTGGCGGCAGCCATGTTCGCCGCACAAGCGGCAACGATGGTGCCGCCGGGCAACCGCAACACCGAGCAGCCCGACATACCGGGCGCTTCGAGCCGGCGCACCCAGGCGACCAACACCACCTTCCAGGCGAAATACCGCAAAGTCTTTGCGCTGCTCCAGAACGATGCCGAGCTGCGCGGTAAGATCAAGCAGGCAGCCGCGGCCTATGACATCGACCCAATGCATATCGTTGGAGCCATCGTCGGCGAGCATACCTATAATGTCGATGCCTATGACCGGCTGCAGACCTATTACGTCAAGGCGATCTCGTATCTGTCGAGCAAGCTCTCCTTTGCCTATGATGGCGAGGACATCACCGATTTCGTGCAACGGCCGCAATTTGCGAAATGCGCAGGGAAGTCCGACAGCTACGATCTGTGGGAGTGCCGCGAACAGGTGTGGAACCGGTCGTTCCGCGGCAAAACCGTCAACGGCGAGAGCTTTCCCAACGACCGCTTCGGCGCCACTTTCTTCCAGCCTTATTATGCCGGCCAGACTTTTGGCCTTGGCCAGCTCAATCCGCTGACGGCACTGCAGATGAGCGATCTCGTGCACAAGGTTTCCGGCCTGCCGGAACTCGACGTCGGTGACCCCAATGCGGTCTACAAGACGATCATGGACCCTGACCTGACACTGCCTTATGTCGCGGCGACGATAAGGAAGTCGATCGACGCCTATAAAAGCATTGCCGGCTTCGACATCTCAGGCAATCCCGGCATCACGTCGACGCTCTACAATGTCGGCAATCCCGAACAGCGCGCCTATGCGCTGAAAGCCGAGAACGACAAGCGCCGCGCTGCGGGCGAGCCGGAAAAGCTGCCCGAGGAAAATTACTATGGCTGGCTGGTCAACGACAAGCTGCCGGAGCTGAAAGCGCTGTTTTAGCCGAACGCGTTCGGCCAATTATCCACGCGGCGGATCAAGCCGCCAGCAGCGATTTTAATTTGACCGCCTGCGAGACTAGCGCTTCCGGCGCCGGCCTTGCCTGCTTTGCAATCAGCATCTCGGCCAGCCTTATGTCGCGGGCGACCGCGTTGCCTGGGCCGATGCCGCTTGCCGCAACCAGCCTGCCGTCCTCGGCGAGGTGGAACAGGATGAAGGCGCCGTAGCCGAGGTCGCGGCGCACGATGCTGCGGCCTTCGTCCGACAGGCCGGCGATCTGCAAGGTCAGGCCGTACTGATCCGACCAGAACCACGGCACCGCCGCATGGGACTCGCCGGCGCCAAGCATATTCCTTGCGGCGAGCGCGCCCTGCTCCTGTGCATTGCGCCAAGCTTCGAGCCGCACGCGCCGGCCGCCATAGATGGCGAGCGGAAACGAACAGCAATCGCCGGCGGCAAAGATATCCCGGTCGCTGGTGCGAAGCTCGGCGTCGACGGCGACACCATTGTCGACGGTCAGCCCCGCCTCCGCGGCAAGTCCGGTCACCGGCACGGCGCCGATGCCGATCACGGCAAGATCGGCGACAATGTCGTGTCCACCGGCGAGCGCGATGCGCACTTCGGCGCCATCATCGGCAATGGCGGCGATGCCCTCGCCGCACAGGATTTTCACGCCTTCGGCTTCATGCGCCTGATGGATGATCTCAGCGATCTCGGCCGGCACGCCGCGCATCAAGATGCGCGGCTGCGCCTCGATAACTGTGACCGCCGCACCCAGTCTGCGTGCCGCCGCGGCAAGCTCAAGCCCGATGAAGCCGCCGCCAATGATGGCGATGCGATTTCCGGCGCTGAGATGGGCGCGAATGGCCAGCGCGTCGTTGAAGGTCCGGAGGTAGACGCAGCGCCCGCCAAGGCCCGGCATCGGCAGCTTGCGCGGCACCGAACCGGTCGCCAGCAGGAGCTTGTCGTAGGCCAGGACGGAACCGTCCGAGAGGCGCACGACATGCGCCGCGCGGTCGATCGCCACCGCCTGAACCGAATGGATATGCCTGATCGATCTTTCGGCCAGGATCGCGTCGGTGGCGATTGCCTTGAGCAGCGGCGCGTCGGCAACCATCGCGTCTTTCGACAGCGGCGGCCGCTCATAGGGCAGATGCGGCTCGTCGCCGACCAGCGTCACCGGTCCATCATAGCCGAGCTCGCGCAGCGCAAGGGCGGCGCGCCCGCCGCATTCGCCGGCGCCAATGATGACCATTCCCTTCGTCATCATCAACCGATCCGGACAAGGACTTTGCCGGCGTCGACCTTGACCGGATAGGTCCTGAGATCGACGCAGACCGGCGCGCCCCTGGCAGCCCCTGTCTTGTAGTTGAAGCGGCCATTATGCTTCGGGCATTCGATGATATCGTCCATCACCAGCCCGTCGGCCAGATGCACCTTCTCATGCGTGCAAAGCCCGTCGGTGGCGAAATACCCGTCGTCGGGGCTGCGATAGATGGCAAAGGTGCGGCCGCCATGGTCGAAGCGCATCACGTCCTCTTCGTCGATGTCCTCGGCGTCACAGGCCTCGACCCAGTCGCTCATTTACGGGTCCCTCGATGTTTGATGCCTTGGCATGGGCTTGTCATTCAGCAGCCACCGCAACAGCAGCGTTATCGCTGTGGAAATCCTCGCGATAGGGCCTCGCCGTCGGCGGCAGTTCGCGCTTGATGAAATAATCCTCATTGCGCAGCTGGCGCAGGAAAGCCGGTATCATCTCGCGGTAGCCGGCCAGGATGGACGGTGTCGGCGCCGGCAGATCGTGCTTGATCAGTTCGTGCAGCCTGGGCAGCGCATGATAGGGCACCATGGGAAACATGTGATGCTCGACATGGTAGTTCATGTTCCAGTAGATGAAGCGGCTTATCGGGTTCATGTAGACGGTGCGGCTGTTGAGCCGGTGATCGGTGACGTTTTCAGCCAGGCCGCCATGCTGCAGCAGGCCGACCATGACATGGTGCCAGGCACCGTAAAGCCTGGGCAGACCGACCAGCATCAGCGGCAGGAACGAGCCGGTATAGAGCGCCAGCGCAATGGTCGCGGCATAGATTGTCGTCCAGATGCGGGCAATGCGAATTGCCTTCGGCTGCTCCTGGTCGGGAATGAAGGTTCTTTCGGCCGGACTGACGATACCGGCTGCATTGCGCAGCATGTCGCTCATCGCCTGCCAGGCGTCGAGAATGCCGACGAAGTTGAGCACCACGCGCAGCAGATCGGGCGGACGCATCACCGAGATCTCCGGATCGCGGCCGACGATGATGGTATCGGTATGATGGCGCGTGTGGCTCCAGCGCCAGGTCACGGGATTGCGCATGATCATGAAGCAGGCGATCTGATAGACCACGTCGTTCATCCACTGCGTCCTGAAGGCGGTGCCGTGGCCGCATTCGTGCCAGCGTGAATCGGTGGAGGAACCGTAGAGGACGCCATAGACGAAGAAGAACGGCACGCACCACCAGCTGCCCCAGAACCAGGCGGCGCCGGCGCCGCTGAGGATCATGGTGCCGAGCCAGATGATGGTATCGCGGATCGCCGGGCCGTCGGAGCGCTGCATCAGCTCCTTCATCTGCTTGCGCGGCACGTCGGTGTGATACCACTCGGCCGCCGCCAGCCCGCTCTCGACGGCAAGCTTCGCGTCGCGGCCGATCAGGCTGTAGTCGCGTCGGGACGCTGCTGCGGAGCTCGTATTCCCGGTTCGGAGTCCAATATCCACCATAGCGGAGGCCTCGATCATGTTCGGTCAGCGTTCAAAATAACGCCGAGCCCTGATAGGCTCAATATCACAAAGATAGTTTCTATCATTTTCCATCAGAATGGTGTAAAAGGGCCAAACAGTGGAATGAGGCAGCGATGGCGAAACGGCCGACGATCACCGACCTGGCGCGCATTTCGGGGGTCAGCGTTGCCACCGTCGACCGGGTACTGAACAACCGCTTGCCGGTGCGCGAGGAAACCGCGCGCCGCGTCTATGAGGCCGCGACCAGCATCGGCTATCACGCAGCCGGATTGATCAAGCAGCGGATGCGCCATGAATTGCCCGAATACCGGCTCGGGTTCCTGCTGTTGAGACGGGAGGACGTCTTCTACAGTGAATTTGCCCGCGAGCTTGAACTGGCGGTATCGCAGTCGCCGCGCTTTCGCGGCGTGGCCACCATCGACTTCGCCGCTTCGCTGGCGCCGGACGAGATCGTCGAGCGGATGCGCAAGCTGGCCGCCAAATCCAGGGCCGTCGCCCTGGTCGGGCCTGATCACCCGACGCTGACGGTCGCCGTCGAGGCTCTCAAAGCCAATGGCGTACCGGTGTTCTCCCTGCTTTCCGACTTTGCGTCCGGTATTCGCGAGGGCTATGTTGGCCTGGACAATCGCAAGGTCGGCCGAACCGCTGCCTGGATGATCTCGAAGGCCGCGAAGAGACCTGGCAAGGTTGCCCTGTTCGTCGGCAGCCATCGCTTCCACGGCCATGAGCTTCGCGAGATCGGTTTTCGCTCCTTCTTTCGCGAGCAGGCGCCGGAATTCACTCTCCTCGAGACGTTGGTCAATCTGGAAGCGAACCAGATCACGCATGATGCAATGATCGAGCTTCTGGCCCGCCACCCTGATCTCGCCGGTTGCTATGTCGCCGGTGGCGGCATGGAAGGCGCGATCTCGGCGCTGAGGGAGGCAAAGCCGGCTGAGATGCCGGCGGTCGTCTGCAACGAGATCACGCCCGACTCCCGCGCGGCGCTGGCAGATAATTTCCTGACCATGGTGATCTCGACGCCACTGGCGGCGCTTTGCCGCGAGCTTGTCGGGCTGATGGCGCATGCCATCGAGACCGGCGCTGCGAATGCGCCGGGCCAGACCTTTCTGCCCTTCGACATTTATCTGCCGGAAAACATCTGACGTCGCGGTCATCGGCGGCAGACATGATGTAATCTATCAGAACGCTTTCAGGCCTGGCTTGCGTTAGCGTCCGTCTAAAAGCGCTCGAAATGCCGAAAATCCATTCCTCATGGCGAAATCTCGCTTGACGCCCAAGCGAAATGGAATAAATATTTCACCAACTGAGAATTTTGGTTCTTTCGTTCCGGAAGATCTGTTTCAGGCAAATGCCTCCGGAACTAAAAATGGCAATCGGGAGAGAATTCCCTGCGAGATCGGGGATTCCGGGTAGATCGGTGCAGCCGGACACCAATGTGGAGGAGAAATAAAATGAAAAAACTGCTTTTGGGCGTCGCGTTCGCGGCGCTGATGAGTTCGTCCGCCTTTGCTGCCAAGATCGGCGTGTCGATGGCGTTGTTCGACGACAATTTTCTCACCGTGCTGCGCAACGGCATGATTGAACAGGCCAAGGGCATGGACGGCGTCGAGCTGCAGGTGGAGGATGCGCAGAACGACGTCGCCAAGCAACTCGACCAGATCAAGAACTTCGCCGCCTCAGGCGTCGACGCCATCATCGTCAACCCAGTCGACACCTCGGCGACTCAGGCGATGTCGGACGCAGCCGCCGCTGCCAAGATTCCACTGGTCTATGTCAATCGCGAGCCGGTCAACGTCGACACGCTGCCCGAAAACCAGGCCTTCGTCGCCTCGAACGAAGCCGATTCCGGCACGCTCGAGACCAAGGAGGTCTGCCGCCTGTTCAAGGAGGCCGGCAAGACTGAAGCCAACGTCTATGTGATCATGGGCGAGCTGTCGAACCAGGCAGCGGTGCAGCGCACCAAGGACATTGACGACGTGATCGCCACGCCGGAGTGCAGCTTCATCAAGATCATCGACAAGCAGACGTCGAACTGGAAGCGCGAAGAAGCGCAGAACCTGATGACCAACTGGCTGTCG
Source organism: Mesorhizobium sp. M0598 (assembly GCF_040320865.1). NCBI lineage: Bacteria > Pseudomonadati > Pseudomonadota > Alphaproteobacteria > Hyphomicrobiales > Phyllobacteriaceae > Mesorhizobium > Mesorhizobium sp. M0598. Next base: position 200,773 of record NZ_JAMYQL010000001.1, read on the forward strand.
ACCGGCAAGCCGTTCGACGGCGTCATCGCGAATAATGACGAAAGCGCCATCGGCGCCATCCAGGCGATGAAGGCCGCCAACATCGACATGAAGTCGGTTGTCGTCGGCGGGGTCGACGCTACCCAGGATGCGCTTGCCGCGATGCAGGCGGGCGACCTCGATGCGACGGTGTTCCAGGACGCGGCCGGCCAGGGTGCCGGCGCGCTTGACGCAGCGCTCAAGCTGGCGAAGGGCGAGAAGGTCGAGCACAAGGTCTACATCCCATTCCAGCTGGTCACGCCGGCAAATATCGACAAGTTCCTGAAGAAGAACTGAGGCGGACCTGTCCGATACGGAGCGGCGCGCCAAGGTAAGACAGCGCCGCTCCGCTTTTTCCCTCTCGGCCTGAACAGCGCCGAGTGGAGACCGTGGCTGACGGAGGAAGCACGATTGGCACAGACATCTCACGGCGTCGGCGGGCTCAGCTATGATGCGAAGCGGCGCGCATGGCCGGCCGAATTCAACGTCTTCCTGGCGCTCGTCATCCTGGTCGGCGCTTTCGAGCTGATCGGCCGGGTTTTCCTGGGCGACAGCTTCCTGTTCAACACCCGCGACAATATCGATGCGATCTTCAACGAAGCGCGCCTGCAGATCATCATCCTGCAGGTGTCGATAGTCGGCATCATTGCCATCGGCGTGACGCAGGTGATCATTACCGGCGGCATCGACCTGTCCTCAGGTTCGATCGTCGGCGCCACGGCGATGATAGCCATGAGCTTCGCCCAGGTGGCGACCGTCAATGGCAACCCGAACCCGAAGGCGATGTTCATCGCGCAGGGCTGGACCGACCTGCCGGTGATCGTGCCCGTGCTGGTCGCGATCGGCTGCGGCCTGCTGGCCGGCCTGGTCAACGGCGCTTTGATCGCCTACACGCGCATCCCGCCGTTCATCGCCACGCTCGGCATGATGGTCACCGCGCGCGGCATCGCCAAATGGTGGTCAAAGGGGCAGCCGATCTCGTTTCCGACCGAGAGTTTCGCCGCCATTGGCAAGGGGCTGATGCCGGTCATCATTTTCATATCGCTCGCAGTGCTGTTCCAGCTGATCCTGAGTTACACCAAATATGGCAAGCACTGCTATGCAATCGGCTCCAATGAGGACGCCGCGCGCATGTCCGGCATCAACATCGCCAACCACAAGATCCTCGTCTACGTCATTGCCGGCGTCCTCGCCGCGCTCGCCGCCGTGGTGCTGAGCTCCAAGAATCTCACCGCCCAGGCCGGCATGGGTGTAATGTACGAGCTCGACGCGATCGCCATGGCGGTTATCGGCGGCGTCTCGCTGTCGGGCGGCCGCGGTTCGATTATCGGGACAGTGATCGGCTCGCTGATCTTCGGCGTCATCATCTCCGGCTTCACCTTTCTGCGCCTCGACGCCTATTATCAGGAGATGGTCAAAGGCGTGATCATCGTCGGCGCAGTCGTACTCGACCAGTGGCGCCAACGCCTGCGGGCGATGAGGGCTTGATCATGTCAGACATCGTCCTGAAGACCGAAAACCTGACCAAGTATTATGGCGGCGTCCATGCGCTGGAGGGTGCCAACTTCGAGCTGCGCAAGGGCGAGCATGTCGCCATCATGGGCGACAACGGCGCTGGCAAATCGACCTTCGTACGCCAGATCACCGGCGTCGAGCAGCGCACCAGCGGCAGGATGTGGTTCGACGGCAAGGAAGTGAATTTTGCCGGCCCCATCGAAGCCCGCGAGGCGGGCATCGAGACGGTGTTCCAGAACCTGGCGCTCGCCGACGACCTCGACGTGCCGTCGAACCTGTTCCTCGGCCGCGAGCGGGTGCTTTTCAATCTCGGGCCCTTCTCGATCCTCGATCGCAAGTTCATGCGCAAGGCGACCGAGGCAGCCTTGGTCCGGACAGCGGTCAAGATCCCCAATCTTTCCAATACTATCCGCCACATGTCGGGCGGCCAGCGCCAGTGCGTAGCAATTGCCAGAACCGCGACCTTTGCTTCCAAGCTCATCATCATGGATGAGCCGACGGCGGCACTCGGCGTGCAGGAGACGATGCAGGTCGAAAACATCATCCGCACGCTGAAGGAGAATGGCGAACCGCTGATCCTGATCTCTCACAACATGCGCCAGGTGTTCGACCTGGTCGACCGCATCGTCGTTTTCCGGCGCGGCCGCATCGTCGCCAATTTGCGCAAGCAGGACACCGACGGCAACGATATCGTCTCCTACATCACCGGCGCCAAGACCGGGCAGGCGGAACTTGCGGCGTAACGGCCAACGCCGAGCCACAGGCGCTGACACGCCCTCCCTTCCGAACCATCCTCAAAGGAAAACTCTTCATGCCTCTTCGCTTTGCTCTTCTCGGTGCCGGCCGTATCGGCAAGGTCCATGCCCGCGCCGTCGGTTCCAATCCTGAGGCCAGGCTGGTCGCAGTTGCCGACGCCTTCGAGAAGGCGGCGACCGGTCTGGCCTCTGCCTATGGCGCCGAAGTGCGCAGCATCGATGCCATCGAGAAGGCCGGCGATATCGATGCGGTCGTCATCTGCACGCCGACTGATACCCATGCCGATCTGATCGAACGCTTCGCCAAAGCGGGTAAAGCGATTTTCTGCGAAAAGCCGATCGACCTCGACGCCGCCCGGGTGGAACGTTGCCTGGCCGTCGTCGACAAGGCCGGCGCCACCCTGATGGTCGGCTTCAACCGCCGCTTCGATCCGCATTTTGCCGCCGTGCGCAAGGCGATCGACGACGGCGCCATCGGCACTGTCGAAATGGTGACAATCACCTCGCGCGATCCCGGCCCGCCGCCGCTCGACTATATCGGCCGCTCGGGCGGCATCTTCCGCGACATGACCATTCATGATTTCGACATGGCGCGCTTCCTGCTCGGCGAGGAGCCGGTGGCGGTCAGCGCGCATGCTTCGGTGCTGGTCGACAAGAAGATCGGCGAGGCCGGCGACTTCGACAGCGTCAGCGTCATCCTCGAAACTGCCTCCGGCAAGCAATGCGTTATCTCCAACTCACGCCGCGCCACCTACGGCTACGACCAGCGCATCGAGGTGCATGGCTCGAAAGGCATGATTGCGGCCGAGAACCAGCGGCCGGTGTCGATCGAACTGGCCAATGAGAAAGGCTATACGCGGCCGCCGCTGCACGATTTCTTCATGACCCGTTATCTCGACGCTTATGCCAACGAGATCGCTGCCTTCATCGCGGCAGCGACGTCAGGCAAGAAGGCGGCGCCGAGCGGCAAGGACGGGCTGGTGGCGCTCAGGCTGGCGGATGCGGCGCTGAAATCGGCCAAGGAAGGCAAGACCGTCCGCCTCGACAAAACAATCTGACTATCAAGCACAGGAGCAAGGCGATGAACGGTTCAGCCGGTCGCAATTCCGAAACACGCGCCATCGTCACCGGCGGCGCACAAGGCATCGGCTTTGCTGTCGCCGAAGCGCTGGCCGATGAGGGCTGCCGGGCGCTGGCGCTGATCGGCCGCTCGCAGGAGAAGGGCGACAAGGCTGTCGCCATCCTCAAGGGGGCAGGCGTCGATGCCATCTTCATCAGCGCCGACGTCTCAAAAGTGGCCGACTGCAAGCGTGCGGTCGAAACGGCGATTGGCCATTTTGGTACCGTCAACGCGCTGGTCAACGCCGCTGCCACCTCGGCTCGCGGCTCGCTGGTCGAGACCTCCGAGGATCTGTTCGACCAGATATTCCAGACCAATGTGCGCGGCCCGTTTTTCCTGATGCAGGGCGTGGTGGCGCATTTGCTGGCGCGCCAGGCACCGGGCTCGATCGTCAACGTGCTGTCGATGTCGGCGCATTGCGGCCAGTCGTTCCTGGCGCCCTATTCGTCGAGCAAGGGAGCGCTGGCGACACTCACCAAGAATGTCGCCAATGCCTATCGCGGCAATCGCATCCGCTGCAATGCGGTGCTGCCCGGCTGGATGGACACCGAGGGCGAGGCGATCGTGCAGAAGAAATGGCACGACGCGCCGGGGGACTGGTTGGAGAAGGCCGAAGCCGCGCAGCCGATGGGCCAATTGGTGAAGCCGGCGCAGCTTGCCCGGTTGATCAGCTATATGATCAGCCCGCAGTCCGGCGTCATGACCGGGTCGCTGGTCGACTACGATCAGAGCATCGCCGGGGCGTCACCGGAATAACGCCGGCAAGTCTAGCGGAACGCCGCCCATCACTTCGTCATCCACGGGCGGAGCAAGGAGCGCAGCGACGCGACGCAGACCCGAGGATCCATGCCGTGACATCTAGGCGTCGCTACAATGCAGAATTTAGTTCCGCAGCACTCCTTGGCCAAGGCAACGGCATGGATCCCAGGGTCTCCGCGACGGAGCTCCGCTCCTGCTTCGCCCTGGGATGACGAAGTTCGGGGGGCTTCAGCCAATCGCGAATGGGCTGGAGTAGACCTCCTCCTCACCAGGCACGTGACAAGCGCCTCCGCATCGACTATATCAGCCCTCATGATCAACCTGACCGCCACCTATTGGTACTTTATGAGCTCGCTGGCGGCGGGAGGATTGCGCTCGATCTGAAGATTGCAGCAACAATATCCGAACAGCCGCCAGACCTGGCGGCTTTTTTGTTTCAGCCGGCAGGTCTCCCAATCAGGAGCATAAGCCGTGTTGACGACCACAGACGATCTTCGGGTCAAAGAAATAAGGGAATTGAGCACGCCGGACGAGGTGATGCGGGAGATACCGCGCACGCTGACGGCGACGCGCACCGTTGCCGCGTCACGCAATGCGATCCACGCCGTGCTGACCGGCACCGACGATCGGCTGGTGGTCGTCGTCGGCCCCTGTTCGATCCACGACCCGGCCGCCGCCGTAGACTATGCCAGCCGTTTGGCATCGCTGCGTGAAAACCTGTCGGACCGGCTGGAGATCGTGATGCGGGTTTATTTCGAGAAGCCGCGCACGACGGTCGGCTGGAAGGGCCTGATCAACGATCCCGACCTCGACGGCAGCTTCAACATCGACAAGGGTCTGCGGATGGCCCGCAACGTGCTCTCGGCGGTCAACAATCTCGGCCTTCCCTCAGCGACCGAGTTCCTCGATATGACAACTCCGCAATACATTGCCGACCTCGTCGCCTGGGGCGCGATCGGCGCACGCACGACAGAGAGCCAGATCCATCGCGAGCTCGCATCGGGCCTCTCCTGCCCGGTCGGTTTCAAGAACGGCACCGACGGCAATCTGCGGATTGCCGCCGAGGCGGTGAAGTCCGCCGCCCAGCCGCATCATTTCATGGCGGTGACAAAGGGCGGGCGCAGCGCCATCGCGACGACCACCGGCAACGAGGACTGCCACGTCATCCTGCGCGGCGGCATTGTGCCCAACTACGACGCGGCAAGCATAGCTGCTGCCTCCGCTGAGCTCGGCCGGATCGGCGTGGCACCTCGGCTGATGATCGATGTCAGTCATGCCAACAGCAACAAGAAGCCGGAAAACCAGCCGCGGGTGGCGGCTGACGTGGCGGGCCAGATCGCGGCAGGCGACGAGCGCATCATCGGCATCATGATCGAGAGCAACCTCGTCGCCGGCCGGCAGGACGTCGTGCCCGGCAAGCCGCTCGTCTATGGCCAGAGCATCACCGACGGCTGTATCGACTGGGAAACAACCGAAACGGTGCTGCACGGCCTTGCCGACGCCGTCGAGCAGCGCCGGTCGGTGCGCCGGAGCATGATATTAAGCCGTTCAGGCGCCGCCTGAGCACCTCCTTCTCCCCTTGTGGGAGAAGGTGGATCGGCGCGCAGCGCCGAGCCGGATGAGGGGTGCTGGAAGAAACTTGGCGTAAAATATTGAGGGATTTTAAGCGATTATTTCTTCGCTGTAGCGATCCGTCCAACACCCCTCATCCGACCGAGCTTCGCTCGGCCACCTTCTCCCACAAGGGGAGAAGGGGCTTACTACCGCACCTCCATCCAGCGCTGTTCCGCGAACGAGCGCGCCATCGCGTGCACCGTGCGCTCGATCTCCAGGCCTTCGTCGAAGTCGATGATCCGCGCCGGCTGGCCGGCAAGCCGCGTCAGCAGCTCCCGGCATTCGATGATCTTGAGATCATTAAAGCCAAGGCCGTGGCCGGGCGCCGGCAGGAAGGCGTCGTAAGGCGTATGGTGCGGCGCCACCAGGATGGTGCGATAGCCTTGCTCGGTCGGCCGGTCGGCCGTCAGATAGAGTTGGAACTCATTCATCCGCTCCTGGTCGTACAGGATCGAGCCCTTCGAGCCAAAAATCTGGATGGCGATCCGGCCTTTGCGGCCCCAGGCCGAACGGTTGACCAGCAGCGTGCCGGCTATGCCGTTTTCGAGATGCATCAGGATGCTGGCGATGTCGTAGGTCTCGACCGCGCGGCGCCCGCCCGAGGCGACGCGGCGGTCGGCATAGGGTTTGGCCATGTCGCACATGACGCGGGCAACGCGGCCGAACAGTACGGCGATGAGCGACAGCGGATGCACGGCGAAATCGTCGAGCGCGCCGTAACCGGACGCCGCCTCGTGCTTCCAGAAGAACAGCGCCTCCGGATCGGCCATGAAGTCCTCGTCCATCTCGATACGCAGATGGTTGACCTCGCCGATGATCTTCTCGTCGAGCAGCGCGCCGATATGGCGGATCGCTGGGTTCTGAATATAGTTATAGCCAAGCGCGGCCACCTTGCCGGACTTTTGGGCCGCCGCAGCCATTGCTTGCGCCTCCGCAAAACTTGGTGCCATCGGTTTTTCACACCACAGATGCTTGCCGGCTTCGAGGATGGCGATGGCCATTTCCGGGTGGAACTGGTTCGGCGTTGTCAGCGAGATGACATCGACATCCGGGTCGTCGACGACGGCGCGCCAGTCACCGGACGCCTTGGCGAAGCCGAATTCGCTGGCACGGCGTTTGGCAAGATCCTCGTTGACCTCGCCCAGATGGACCAGCCTTGGCTTGGCCACATCGGGAAAGACGGTGCCGACCGCGTTCCAGGCAATGGCGTGGCACTTGCCCATGAAACCCGTGCCGATAAGACCTACCCCGACCATCCGCTTGCCTCCCTGTGTGCAAAATTTGTGTGGATGAATTAGTCCATTTTGTCTGGAGATGGAACGCTTGTCTCATTTTTTATGGTGTTCTTGCACAGGCCCGCTATGATGGGGCACAGAGGGAACCAGACGATGAGCCTGGGCGGAGCGACGATGGACGAACGGGTGCCGCGCGATTTCGAGACGCTGCGGGCGACGATCCTGGAGCGGCGCCACAGCTTGCCGAAACGTATCGCCCAGATCGCCGCCTATGCGCTCGACAACCCAGACGATATCGCCTTCGGCACCGCTGCCAGCATCGCCGCTTCCGCCGGTGTCCAGCCTTCGACCCTGATCCGCTTTGCCCAGCAGCTTGGTTTTGATGGTTTCACCAGCCTGCAGTTGGTGTTTCGCGAGCGCCTGCGCGAGCGCAACTCATCCTATGATGAAAGGCTGGCGGCATTGCGCGCCAAGGCCGAGGAAGGCGCCGGCCACCGCGCGATTTTCGACGGTTTTGTTGCCGCAGCCAGTACCTCGCTCAACGACATTTCGCGCACGCTGAATGAAGACCATTTCGAAGATGCAATCACCGTGTTGGCCAAGGCCGAAACCATTTACGTGCTGGCCAAGCGGCGCTCCTACCCGGTCGCCTCCTATATCGCCTATGCATTGGGCAAGCTCAAGATCCGCAACCAGCTGATCGAATCGGCCGCCGGCCTCAATGCAGAGATGATCGGCTTTGCCTCTCCAAGGGACGCCGTGATCGCCATCAGCTTTTCGCCCTATGCCCCGGCCACCATCGAGGAGGCGCGCGTCATTTCGGAGCAAGGCGTGCCGATCGTGGCGATTACCGACAGCTCCTTTTCGCCACTCGCCCAATTCGCCAGGGTCTGGTTCGAGGTCGCCGAGGCCGATTTCGCCGGCTTCCGCTCGCTGTCGGCGACGATGGCTTTGGCTATGGCGCTGACCGTCGCGGTCGGCGAGAAGCGGCGCGATACTGGCAAGAAGCGCAAGCCTTAGATCACCTCTATTGCCGTTTCGCCTTCTGCCGAAAGCCGCGCTGCGTCGCGGGCAGGCGGCGACCCGAACTGGCGGGCATACTCCCGGCTGAACTGGGAAGCACTCGCATAGCCGACGGCGAAGGCGACACGTGCGACGTTGCCCGGCTGGGCAATCAGCAGATGGCGGGCTTCCAGCAAGCGGATTTGCTTTTGATACTGGATTGGGCTCATGGCCGTCGCCGCCTTGAAGTGACGATAAAACGCAGCACTGCTCATACGGGCAATCTCGGCCAGATCGCCGACCCGGACCGGCTGATGGGGATGCGAACGGATCCAGGCGATCGCCCGGCCAATCCGGGACAGATGGCCATCGGCGCGTGCAAGTTCACGAAGCTTTCCGCCTTGGGGGCCTTGCAAGAGCCGAAACAGCATCTCCCGCTCGATCATGGTCGCGAGCACGGGAATCTCCGCTGGCCGGTCAAGCAGCCGCATCATTCGACGCAACGCGTCGAGCAGATCGTCATCAGCGGGAGAGGTGGAGAAACTGTCGCCACTGAGGGCCTGCGCGTGCTCGACGAGGAGCGCGGCGACGGCCTGCAGGTCAAGGGTCAAGCCAATGGCCAGGTAAGGACGCGCCGCGCTCGCTTCGATTATCTGGCTGATGGTGGGCGTCTCGACAGTATAGATGAAATAGCTGGCCGGATTGTAACGAAGAGCCCGGTCGCCGATCAGAACCGTCTTCGCGCCCTGCAGTACGAATAAGATCCCCGACCCCCACACCCCTGACAATGGCGGCGTGGCGACTTCGCTGCGGCCGATCGAAACGCGGGGAACCGCCGTTCTTGTTCGTCGCCCGCGCGCATGGCGGCCGGCGATCTCGATCAACTCCTGCAGCGCTTCGCTCATTGCGCCAGCATCGCGCATTCGCACCGGCGGCGCAACAGCGTGAGAGGATTAGGCAAGAGCCGGAGAGTTGCCGGCGCGCAACGCCCGCTGCCTCGCACCATTTGTGGGTCTTCCACAAGAAAAATGGAGACATCGATTATGAGAACATCGAAAAGCGCGCTGGTGACCGGCGCCAACAAGGGTATAGGCCGTGAAATCGCCCGGCGACTGGCGACCATGGGCTTCAAGGTCTGGCTGGGCGCCAGGAGCGCCGAACGCGGCATGGCGGCGGCGCAGGCATTGCGCGCCGAAGGCCTCGACGTGGAGTGGTTTGAGCTGGACGTCACGCGGGATGACAGGGTGAAGGCGGCAGCCGAGGCATTCAGGCAGGCCAGCCCCTGCCTCGACGTGCTGGTGAACAACGCCGGCGTCGCCATCAATTACGACCTGCCGCCGAGCCAGCAGCGGATCGCCGACATCCAGGCCACCTACGACGTCAATGTCTTCGGCCCGATCCGCGTGACCCAGGCATTCCTGCCGCTGCTGCTAGCAGCACCTGCTGCCCGGATCGTGATGGTGAGCAGCTCCACCGGGTCCATCGGCCGGGCGCTCGATCCCGCCACGGCGAACCACGCCGTTAACATGATGGGCTACGGCAGCTCCAAGACAGCCTTGAATGCCATCACGGTGGCCTTCGCCAGGGAGCTCGCGCCCCAGGGCATCAAGGTCAACGCCGCCGCGCCCGGCTACACTGCCACCGATCTCAACGGGTATAAAGGTCACCGCATGGTGCAGCAGGCGGCCGAGATCGTCATTCACCTTTCGACCCTGGACGCCGATGGCCCGACCGCCGGGTTCTTCAACGATGATGGCCCGCTTCCTTGGTAAATCAGCTGGTTTCAATGGTAGACACTTGACGTTCGTCTGACTTCAAAGTTTCTGAACGCGCGAGCCTTGTACAGCACTTTTCAGCCTTGGGAATGCTCGTTCCATATTGACTATGGATTGGAATTATTATTTCATATTGCCGGCGCCACGCTGCCGCTCGCGCGTGTTACCCAATACAACAAGCCGATGGGAGGTTCGAATGGGCGAAGCCGTGGAAGCGAGACATGCGCCGCTCGACATCATCACCATCGGCCGCGCTTCCGTCGATCTCTACGGCCAGCAGATCGGCTCGCGCCTGGAAGATATCACCTCCTTTGCCAAGTCGGTCGGCGGCTGTCCGGCCAATATTGCAGTCGGCACTGCCAGGCTCGGGCTGCGCTCGGCGTTGCTCACCCGCGTCGGCAATGAACAGATGGGCCGCTTCATCCGCGAGCAGCTGACCCGCGAGGGCGTTTCGGTCCAAGGCCTCAAGACCGATCCGGAGCGGCTGACCGCCCTGGTGCTGCTGTCGGTCGAGGATGAAGGCGTCTCGCCGATGATCTTCTATCGCAGCGATTGCGCCGACATGGCGCTTTCGAAAGACGATATCGATGAGGCGTTTATCGCTTCGGCACGCGCGGTCGTCGTCACCGGCACGCATTTTTCACGGCCCAACAGCGACGCCGCCCAGCGCAAGGCGATCCGTGTCATGAAAGCCAAGGGCGGCAAGGTGGTGTTCGACATCGACTACCGCCCCAACCTCTGGGGTCTCGCCGGCCACGCCGAAGGCTTCGAGCGCTATGTGAAATCCGACCGCGTCTCGGCGCAGTTGAAGACGGTGCTGCCCGATTGCGATCTCATCGTCGGCACCGAAGAGGAAATCATGATCGCCTCGGGGGCAGACGATTGCCTGAGCGCGCTGAAAACCATCCGCTCGCTGTCGGCGGCAACCATCGTGCTGAAACGCGGCGCCATGGGCTGCATCGTCTATGACGGGCCGATCAGCGACGACCTCGAGGACGGTATCCTCGGCAAGGGATTTCCAATCGAGGTCTACAATGTGCTCGGCGCCGGCGACGCCTTCATGTCGGGCTTCCTGCGCGGCTGGCTCGGCGAGGAAGGCCTGGCGACGGCGGCGACCTGGGCCAATGCCTGCGGCGCCTTTGCCGTGTCGCGGCTGCTCTGCGCACCGGAATACCCGACTTTCGAGGAATTGCAGTTCTTCCTGAAAAACGGCAGCAAGCATCTGGCGCTGCGCAAGGACGAGGCGATCAATCACATCCATTGGGCGACCACGCGCCGGCGCGACATCCCCTCGCTGATGGCGTTCGCCTGCGACCACCGCGTCCAGCTGGAGGATGTCGCGGCAAAAGTGGGCGCCGATCCGTCGCGAATCCCAGCTTTCAAGGTGCTGACGGTCAAGGCTGCGGCCAAGGTCGCGGCTGGCCGCGCCGGCTACGGCATGCTGCTCGACGAAAAATACGGACGCGAGGCGATGTTCGAATTCGCCCACCATTCCTTCGCCTGGCTCGGCCGGCCGGTCGAGTTGCCGGGTTCGCGGCCGCTTCGCTTCGAGTTCTCGCAAGACATAGGTTCGCAACTGACCGAATGGCCGGTCGACCACTGCATCAAGTGCCTGTGCTTCTATCATCCCGACGATCCCGCGGCGCTGAAGAGCGAACAGCAGCAGAAACTGCGCGCTTTGTTCGAGGCCGCGCGGAAAGTGGGCAGAGAACTTCTGGTGGAGATCATCGCCGGCAAGCACGGCAAGCTCGACGACATGACCATCCCGCGCGCGCTTGAGGAACTCTACGCACTCGGCATCAAGCCCGATTGGTGGAAGCTCGAACCGCAGGCATCGGCCGGCGCATGGGCAAAGATCGAGGCGGTGATCCTGAAGAACGATCCGTGGTGCCGCGGGATTGTGCTGCTTGGCCTCGAAGCGCCGCAGGACGAATTGGAAGCTGCCTTTGCTGCCACCGCCAAGGCGTCTATCGTCAAGGGCTTTGCCGTCGGCCGCACCATCTTCATCAACGCGGCCGAACAATGGCTTGCCGGCAAGATGTCAGACGATGAAGCGGTTGCCGACATGGCATCTCGCTTCGAGAGACTGACCGAGGCATGGCTTGCGGCGCGCGGCCGCAAAGCAGCATAAGAAGGCGCGGCATAAGGACTGCGGAGGAACCGACATGACCAAGACAATCCGCCTGACGATGGCGCAGGCGCTGACCCGCTTTCTTGCTCGACAGATGACCGAGATGGACGGGAAGAAAGTGCCGATCTTCGGCGGCGTCTGGGCGATCTTCGGCCACGGCAATGTCGCCGGCGTCGGCGAGGCGCTCTACCAGGTTCGCGACGAACTGCCGACCTTTCGTGCCCATAACGAGCAGGCAATGGCGCATGCGGCGATCGCCTACGCCAAGGCCAATTTCCGCCGTCGCTTCATGGCCGCGACCAGTTCGATCGGCCCCGGCGCGCTCAACATGGTGACCGCTGCGGCACTTGCGCATGTAAACAGGTTGCCTGTCCTGTTTCTGCCAGGCGACGTCTTCGCCAATCGCATTCCCGATCCCGTCCTGCAGCAGGCCGAGGATTTTTCCGACGGCACGGCGACGGTCAATGACTGCCTCCGCCCGGTGTCGCGCTATTTCGACCGCATCACCCGGCCGGAGCAGATCATGCCGGCGCTCAACCGCGCCATGCAGGTGCTGACCGATCCCGCCGAATGCGGCCCGGTGACGCTCTCACTTTGCCAGGATGTGCAGGCAGAGGCTTATGATTATCCGGAGAGCTTCTTTGCCGAACGGGTCTGGATTCCGCGCATGATCCGTCCGGATCGCCGGGAACTGGCGGCCGCCGTCGCGGCGCTGAAGAGCGCGAAGAAGCCGCTGATCATCGCCGGCGGCGGCGTACTCTATTCGCAGGCGTGGGAAGAACTGGCCGGGTGCGCGGAATGCTGGGGCATTCCGGTTTGTGAGACGCAAGGCGGCAAATCCTCGCTCCCGGACGATCATCCGTTGAACATGGGCGCGGTCGGCGTCACCGGCACTTCGGCGGCCAACAGACTGGCCGAAGAGGCCGACGTCGTGCTTGCCGTCGGCACCAGACTGCAGGATTTCACCACCGGCTCCTGGGCATTGTTCAAGCATGCCGGCAGGACCATCATCGGGCTCAACGTGCAGCCTTTTGACGCCGGAAAGCACCAGGCGCTGCCGCTGGTCGCCGATGCGGCGGAAGGGCTCGCCGAACTCGCTGCGGCGCTGAAAGGCTGGAAAGCCCTTTCAGGCTGGACCGACAATGCGATCACGGGCAAGAAGAATTGGCAAGCGGATGCCGACAAGGTGACGGCATCGACCAATGCCGCCTATCCGTCCGACGCGCAAGTGATCGGCGCAGTACAGCGCGCCATGGGCTCCGGCGTGGTACTGCTTCATGCCGCCGGCGGCTTGCCCGGCGAATTGCACAAGCTATGGCAGGCGCGCGCGCCCGGCTCCTATCACGCAGAATACGGCTTCTCGACAATGGGCTATGAAATCGCCGGCGGGCTTGGCGTCAAGATGGCCAAGCCGGACGAAGAGGTCGTGGTGATGATCGGCGACGGCTCTTACCTGATGCTCAATTCCGAGATCGCGACCTCGGTGATGCTCGGCCTCAAGCTGACCATCGTGCTGCTCGACAACCGCGGCTATGGCTGTATCAACCGGTTGCAGATGGCGACCGGCGGCGCCAACTTCAACAATCTGCTGAAGGACGCCCGTCACGAAACCTTGCCCGAGATCGACTTCGCCGCGCATGCTGCGAGCATGGGCGCGATCGCCGAAAAGGTGCCGTCGATCGCCGGGCTGGAAACGGCACTTGCGCAGGCGAAGAAGAATGCGCGAACGACGGTGCTGGTCATCGACACCGACCCGCTGGTCTCGACCGAGGCCGGTGGAAGCTGGTGGGATGTCGCAGTGCCCGAAGTCTCGGCACGGCCGCAAGTGAATGCGGCGCGCAAGAAATATGAGGAAGCGCTGAGCGGGCGGGTTCTTTAGCCATCCGCGAACGCGCCTCGAATGTCTAAAACTGGAGTGACGACTTGAAAGCCAAACTGGGCATGTCCCCCATTGCATGGTGGAACGACGATCTTGTTGAACTCAGCGATGATGTGTCGCTGGAGGAGTGCCTGCGCCAGTCGCGCTCGGCTGGCTTTACCGGAATGGAAATGGGCCGCCGCTTTCCCAACGATCCGCAAATCATGCTGCCGATCCTGAAAGAGGCCGACGTGACGCTTTGCGGCGGCTGGTTCTCTGGGACGCTGGTCGACGAAGACATGGCGAAGAACAAGGATCGTATCCAGCCGATGATCGACCTGTTCAAGGCGGTGAACGCGCCATGCATCGTCTATGGTGAAGTCGGCCGCTCCATCCAGGGCGACCGCTCGAAGCCGCTCGCCAGCAAGCCCAGGCTTTCGGACGAGGAAATGAAAGCCTACGCCCGGCGGCTCACGCAGTTCGGCGAATGGTGTGCAGAGCAAGGCATGCCGCTCTCCTACCATCATCATATGGCGGCAGTAGTTGAGACCGAGCCAGAGCTAGATGCCTTCATGCGCTATTCGGGAGAAGGCATTCCATTGCTGCTCGACGCGGGTCACCTGGCCTTTGCCGGCGGCGATGTGCTGCGCGCTATTGATAACCACCACCCGCGCATCAACCATGTGCATGTGAAAGATGTGCGCATGGAGGTGATCGCGGGACTGGATCGCGAGAAGCAATCGTTCCTCGACGCGGTGGCACTTGGCGCCTTCACCGTGCCGGGAGATGGCTCGCTGGATTTTGGCGCCATCGTCCAGAGGCTCGCCGACCATGGCTATGAAGGCTGGTTCGTGGTCGAGGCCGAGCAGGATCCGAAGAAGAACCCGCCGCTCAAGATGGCGCAGGTCGGCTACAAGGAATTGATGCGGGCTATGACGGCGGCCGGCTATACGGTGGAGACACAGGGCTTTCCCAATGCTTGAGAGTTCGCAAGGAAAGGTGTTGATCCGATGAAAGACTCCGAGCACCCGTTTTTCCGGCCGCTGTGGCGGCGCGTCGCCGTTGTCGCGGTCTGCCTGGTCTGGTCGGTGATCGAATTCGCCACCGGCACGCCGTTCTGGGGCGTGATCGCGCTCGGCTTCGCCGGCTATGCCGTCTGGCAGTTTTTCTACCTCTACAAGCCGGCTGACGAGGACGAGCCATCGGCAGACGCCAAACCGAAGGAATGACCATGTCGAAACTGCTCGTCAAAGCCAATAAGGGCCACGGCCGCATCGCCCATGTGACGCCGCAAAGCGCCGGCTGGACCTATGTCGGCTTCGATCTGCATCGGCTCAGGCCCGGCGAGAGCGCTTCCGGGCAAACCGCGGATCGTGAGGTCTGCCTGGTGTTCGTCACCGGCAAGGGCAAGGCCAAGGCCGGCGGCAAGGATCTCGGCTTACTCGGCGAACGCATGTCGCCCTTCGACGGCAAACCTTGGTCGGTCTATGTGCCGCAGGGCTCGGAGTGGTCGGTGAGCGCCGATACCGATCTCGAACTTGCCGTCTGCTCGGCGCCGGGACTGGGCGGCGGTCTGCCGGTCCGTGTCATCGGGCCCGACGATCTCGGCCAGGAGGTTCGCGGCAAAAGCACCAACACGCGCTATGTCACCAACATCCTGCCGGAAGGCAAGCCGGCCGATTCCTTGCTGGTGGTTGAGGTTATCACACCCGGCGGCCACACATCGAGCTATCCGCCGCACAAGCACGACCAGGACAATCTGCCGGCTGAATCCTATCTCGAGGAGACCTATTACCACCGTCTCAACCCGCCACAGGGCTTTGCTTTCCAGCGCGTCTACACCGATGCCGACGAGAACGGTGCTCGTTCGCTCGACGAGACGATGGCGATCGAGGACGGCGACGTCGTGCTGGTCCCCAAGGGTTATCACCCCTGCGCAGCCTGCCACGGCTATGATCTCTATTATCTCAACGTCATGGCCGGACCGAAGCGGACGTGGAAATTCCACAACGCGCCCGAGCACGAATGGCTGATGAAGGCCTAACCACTTCCCCTTCGCCCCAACCGCTGGTCCAAGCGAAAAATCGTCGGCTAACGACCCGGCTGTGTGGTTTTGTTACCGAAAACGCCGCAAAGCTTCGTCAATTCGTCATGGAAATCACCTATGGCAGCGGGGCTGACGAGGACTTTCGATGCGCTACGCGATCTATTTCACCCCCCGACAAGACGAACCGCTGGCACGGATCGCCGCCAACTGGCTCGGCCGCGACCCATTCGGTGCCGCCACAAAGCCGGTCGAGGCTGCGGGCGAGTTGTCGGCGGCAGAAGTTGCCTTCCATACCGCCTCGGCGCGCCGCTATGGCTTTCATGCGACACTGAAGGCGCCCTTCAGACTGGCCTCCACCGAGACGGAAACCTCGCTTCGTGCAGCACTCGACGATTTTGCCGAGGCGACGCCGGTGGTTACGATCCCGCGCCTCGTCGTCAGCCAGATCGACGGCTTCTTCGCGCTGTTGCCGGAAGCACCGCTGCCGGCGCTCAACCGCTTCGCCGACGACGTGGTGCGCGACTTCGACCGCTTCCGCGCGCCGTTGACGGAAGTCGAGATCGAACGGCGCAGCCCCGATTCGCTGAAGCCCGACGAGTTCCGCAATCTCTGCCAGTGGGGCTATCCCTATGTCTTCGAGACGTTTCGCTTCCATATGACGCTGTCCGGCCGGGTGTCGTCACAGGAAAGCCCTCGTCTTCGCCTAGCAGTCGACAGCCTGTTTGCGGACGTGCTGCAACGGCCGGTGGCGGTGGACGCGCTGACGCTGTTTGTGGAAACTGAACCGGGCGCACCGTTCATGGTGCTGTCCCATCACGCGCTCGGGCGCCGCCCGGCCAGAAGAACTGCCTGACCAGAAGAACTGCCTAAATGACTATTTGTTCTAACCGCATTTGTACGACGCCAATTGGTTCCAGTTGGCTGCAAAATCCTGCAAGGACTGCTTGAAATGACCGCCGAGACTGTTCTTGACAACGCCCGGATCGTGCTCGCCGACCAGATCGTCGAAGGGTCGATCGTGCTGCGCGACGGCATGATCGCCGCCATCGATGCCGGACCCGGCCGCAGCGGCGAGGACATGGGCGGCGACTTCATCATCCCTGGCCTGGTCGAGCTCCACACCGATCATCTCGAAGGCCATTACGCGCCGCGGCCGAAAGTGCGCTGGAACCCGATCGCAGCTGTGCTCGCGCATGACGCGCAGGTGGCGACCGCCGGCATCACCACCGTGCTCGACGCTTTGCGTGTCGGCATGGACGAGGATGCCGACCTGACGGCCGCCGACATACGCAAGCTGGCCGACGCGATCGAGGACAGCGTGCAGCAGGACCGGCTCAGGGCCGACCATTTCCTCCATCTGCGTTGCGAGGTTTCGGCGCCGGACTGCCTCACGGCCTTCGCCAATTTCGACGGCGACGAGCGGGTCAGGCTGGCGTCGCTGATGGACCATGCGCCCGGACAGCGGCAATTCGTCGATCTCGAAACCTATGCCTATTATTACCAGCGCAAGCTGAAGCTGACCGATCGCGATTTCCAGAAATTCTGCGAAAAGCGGATGGCGGAATCGGCGAAGAACTCGAGCCCGAATCGCAGCTTCATCGCCGCTGCCTGCCAAGAGCGCGGCATCGTGCTCGCCAGCCATGACGACGCGACCGTCGGCCATGTCGACGAAGCGATCGAGCAAGGCGTCCGTGTCGCCGAGTTCCCAACCACCGAGGAGGCGGCTCGGGCTTCGAAAAAGGCAGGGCTCGGCGTTTTGATGGGCGCGCCGAATGTCATGCGCGGCGCTTCGCATTCGGGCAATGTCTCGGCCCGCACGCTGGCCGGCGATGGCCTGCTCGATATCCTGTCGTCGGACTACATTCCCTTCAGTCTGATCCAGTCAGCCTTCTTCCTCGGCGACGTGGTCGAGGGCATTTCCTTGCCACAGGCGGTGGCGATGGTCTCGAAGAACCCGGCCGAGGCGGTCGGCCTCACCGATCGCGGTGTCATCGAGCCCGGCCGGCGCGCCGATCTGGTTCGCGTGCGCGTCGACGACCATGTCCCGGTCGTCCGCACCGTCTGGCGGCAGGGACGCCGAGTCGCATGATGGTGTCGGCATCGGTCGAGCGTGAATTGTCCGCTACGGGATTTCCGATCCGCGACGGTGTCTTCGTCGCCGTCGTCGGGCCGAGCGGTGCCGGCAAGGACACGGTGATCGGCTATGCGCGCGCCGTGTTTGCCGACGAGAGCCGGCTGGAGTTCGTGCGCCGGGTGATCACCCGGCCGAGCGATGCGGCCACCGAGGATCACGACACGCTCGCCGACGTTGCCTTCGTCGAGGCCGAAGCGGATGGCGCCTTCGCGATTTCCTGGGAGGCGCATGGCCTGCGCTATGGCATCCCGGCCGAAGTCGATTGGTCGGTCTCAAACGGCCGTGTCGCGATCGCCAACGTCTCGCGCGCGATCATCCCGGCGCTGCGGGAACGCTACGCCAATCTGGCTGTCGTCGAAATCACGGCTACACCGGATATCCTGGCCGAGCGGCTGGCGTTGCGCGGTCGCGAATCGCGCGGCGAAGTGCTGGCACGGCTGGCGCGCAGCGCCAATGTGGCGCTGTCCGGACCGGGTGTCACCTCGATCGACAATAGCGGCCCTCGTGAAGCGGCCGGCGAGCGCTTCGCCGAGATGCTGCGCAAGGCCATGGCCTTCTCCGACATGTCGGGCCTTATCTAAAATAGCGCCCACCCGATGCATTCGGTATGGGCGCTACTTGTCTAACCGATATCTTTTTGGAAACCGGTATCCACTTTTCTGGATTATGGCCTCATGCGGCGTGCCGGTCCCGACCAGCATGATGAGTATCCGTGGCAGTGGTTGTCGAAGGCTTCGCTGGCGCATCCGCTGGTGTATCCAGAACTGCAACGTGATGCCGATAGACCATCTCCCAGCCCTTCCAGCCGGTGAACAGCAGTATGCAGACCACTATGAACGACAAGAGCGCGCCCCATGGTCGGACCGCCGCTTCGGCGCCTTGAGCATAGCGAAGGTAGAAATTGATCAGTGCCACAACGACTGCGGTCAAGTTGCCCAGCATGTGGTACCAGGCGTCGGACAAGGCGCGAATGCGCGGCTCGTTGAGGAAGTCGATAAAACCGGCTGTCGCAGCGATAAGGGCCATTACTATGGCTGCCCCGATCAGCCACATCGATGCTCGTGCCCAGAAGGCATCGGCAGTCCCCCAGAAAACCAGGTCGGTGACAAACGCACCGACAAGAAACGCGACAGGAAAAGGTATCAGCATCGGGTGGAGGGGGTGAGTTCCTACTTTGGCGGTACTAACTGGATTCGTGGGCATGGAACGCCTCCGCGTAGCAAAGCTTAAATAAACGC
Organism: Mesorhizobium sp. M0598; assembly: GCF_040320865.1. Taxonomy (NCBI): domain Bacteria; kingdom Pseudomonadati; phylum Pseudomonadota; class Alphaproteobacteria; order Hyphomicrobiales; family Phyllobacteriaceae; genus Mesorhizobium; species Mesorhizobium sp. M0598. The sequence goes on from NZ_JAMYQL010000001.1 coordinate 219,974, forward strand.
TCAGATACGGGTTTTCGTTCCAAATAGAGACCGACCTGAACTGCTGTCGCGAAGCTCCGGTTGACTCTTTCACGCCACCTGCCATGGCAGTCGGCGTATTTCATCCAGCTATTTTTGCGTCACTCAGCGGCAGCACCCGCCACGCCCTTGCGTGTGGCTTCCAGCATCCGCCGCCGCGCCCTGAACACGCCCCATTGCTGGTCAACCAGCACGCCGATGAGGATCACCCCGCCCATGACGGCGAAGTTGAGCGAGGACGGGATGCCGAGCAGGTTGACGAGGTTCTGCAGCTCCTGCAGCAGCACCGTGCCGAGCAGGACGCCGATCAGCGAGCCTTCGCCGCCACGCAGCGAGAAGCCGCCGAGCACCGCGGCCGCGATGGCATAGAGCTCGTAGAACTGGCCGTGGCTCGCCGGCGAGATCGAGCGTGTGTACATGGCGAAATAGATAGCTGACAGCGCCGTCAGCACGCCGCAGATGACATAGGCGGCCATGACGATGCGGCCGGTGCGGATGCCGGAATATTTTGCCGCTTCCTCGTTCTTGCCGATAGCATAGAGATAGCGCCCGAACACCGACCGGTGCAGCACCACCCACATGACGACGGCGATGACGATCAGCGCGATGAAGCTGTTCGGCACGCCCCAGGACCGCCCCGCCGTCAGGAACTCGAGTTCCGGGAAGTTCTGTCCGAAGGCAAAGCCGGCGGTGCCGTCGGCGGTGTAGAAGCGCGCCACGCCGCGATAGATCAACAGGCCGCACAAAGTCACCACGAAAGGCTGCAATTTGAGCCGGGTGATCAGCCAGCCATGCGCCAGCCCGATGATGCCGCCGAGCACCAGGATCAGCGGCAGGGCGACCGGCCAGGCCATGCCGCGCGTGGCGATGAAGTCGATAAACAGCACGCCGAGCAGCGCAACCACCGAGCCGACCGACAATTCGATGCCACCGGTGATGATGACGAAGGCTTGGCCAATCGACAGGATGCCGAACAACCCGATCAGGTTCGAGGTGTTGGCGAGATTGATCGGCAGCAGGAAGCGCGGGTTGATGATCGCCACCACCGCACCGACCACCAGGATCAGGATCAGCAGGCCGAGATCTTTCTTGCTCATCGTCTTCTCCCAGTGCCTGCGAACTACTTCGGCTGCTTGCCGACCGCCAGCAGCAGCACGTTTTCCTGGCTGAACCGGTCCTTATCGAGAATGCCCGAGATCTGGCCTTCATGCATGACGGCAATGCGGTCGGAAACGCCGATCACCTCCTCCATGTCGCTGGAGATCATCAGCACGGCGACGCCGGCATCGGCCAGCGCCCGCATCAGTCCGTAGATCTCGGCCTTGGCGCCGATGTCGATACCGCGGGTCGGTTCGTCGAGAATCATCACCTTCGGCTTCATCGCCAGCCATTTGGCCAGCACGACCTTTTGCTGGTTGCCGCCCGACAGCGTACCGGTACGCGTCTGCACGGAGGGCGCCCTGATGCCGAGATCGGTCTTCTGCTTCTCGGCGGTGGCGGCCTCGGCGCTGGCCGAGACCAGCGAGCGCCGCGAATGTGCCGGCAGATTGGGCAGCGAGATGTTCTGGGCGATCGAAAGGTCGAGCAGGATGCCGGTCAGCTTGCGATCCTCGGGGACGAGGAAAATACCGTTGGCCACTGCGTCCGCGGCCGAACCAAGAACCAGATCTTTTCCGTCAAGCTGGAACGAGCCGCCAAAGCTCTTGTCGATGCCAAACAGGACGCGCGCCAGCTCCGTCCGACCGGAGCCGACGAGACCGGCGAGGCCGAGGATCTCGCCATGCCTGACATCGAGGTCGACGGGCCGGTCGGGATAGGCAGCGGTGCGAATGGCCTTGACCGACAGCGCGACAGAGCCCGGCGGGCGCGCCGATTCTGCGGCCTTCTCCCTCTCCTTCAGCATGCGGCCGATCATCAGCTTGACCATCTGGTCGTGATTGATGGCGCTCTTCGGCAAGGTTCCGGCGAGCATGCCGTCCCTGAGCACGACGACGCGGTCGGCGACGCGCTCGACCTCGTGCAGGCGGTGCGAGATGAAAATGACGCTGATGCCGTCTGCCTTCAGCGCCTTGATGACACCGAGCAGCTTGTCGGTTTCTGCGATCGGCAGGCTCGATGTCGGTTCGTCGAGGATGACCAGCCGCGCCTCGATCGACAGCGCCTTGGCGATCTCGACCATTTGCTGCTGGGCCAGCGACAGCGCCGACACCGGCGTATCGGCCGAGAAATTGGCGCCCACGCGTTTGAGCAGCGGCGCCGCCAGCGCTCGCAGCCTGGCGCGGTCGACCAGCCTGAACGGGCCGGCGCGCAGCGGTTCGCGGCCGAAGAAAATATTGGCGGCGACGTCGAGGTTCTCGAACAGGTTGAGTTCCTGGTGGACGAAGGCGATGCCCGAACCGATGCTGGCTTCGACGGTCAGACTGTCATGGGCGACGCCATCGACGGTGATGGTGCCGGTGTCCGGCCGGGTCACGCCGCCGAGGATCTTCATCAGCGTCGATTTGCCGGCGCCGTTTTCGCCGACCAGGCCGATGACCTCGCCGGGCCTGACCTCGATCGAGAACCCGTCCAGCGCGACAACGCCGGGATAAGTCTTGCGCACGCCGTCGAGGCTCAGGAACGGAGCGGCCGTGGATGCAACGATGGATGGGTCGGAATAATTCATCACGCCTGACAGCAGCCGGTGAGCCGTTTTGGCCTCAGACTGACGGGCCTTGCGAGGCGCGTCAATAGAATCGCCGGCTCAGGGCGAACCCTTGAGCCGGCGCAACTTATTCGCTCAATTTCCCGACATCGCCTTGAGGTTGGCGGCGTAGGCGTCGACATCGTCCTTGCCGATGATCTTGGTCGGCACGATGATCAGGCCATCGGCGGGAACGCCCGACTTGTCGCCCTCGAGATAGGCAGCCATCAGCTTCATGCCCTGATAGGCCCATTCGAAGGGTTGCTGCACGACGGTGGCGGCGACGGTACCTTCCTTGACGCCGCCCAGCGTGATCGGATCGTCGTCGAAGCCGACGACGGTGATCTGGCCGAGCTTGCCGGCATCGCGCAGCGCTTCATAGATGCGCGGCGTGTTGTAGGAGTAGAAGCCGACCATGCAGGTGACGTCGGGGCTGGCGACCAGCGCGTCCTCGACGTTCTTCTTGGCGCGGGCCTGATCGATGTCGTCGCCACGCACGTCGACCAATTCGATCTTGGTGCCCGCGAGGCCGTCCTTCATGCCCTGGATGCGCTCCTTGGCATTGTCGGCGCCGAGCAGGCCAACGAAGCCGAGGCACTTGCCGCCGTCGGGCATTGCCTTCTTGGCGATCTCGGCCGCCTGCTTGCCGGCATCGACATTGGACGAGCCGATATAGGCGACACGCTTGGTCTGCGGCGCGTCGCTGTCGGTGGTGAACAATGCCGTCTCCGAGGCGATCTTGTTCAGCCCGTCGGTCGACGTCTTGGGGTCCACCGCCGAAACCATGATCCCCTTCACGCCGGCCGTCACCAGATCGTCCATCAGGCGCTGCTGTATGGCGACCGAGGACTGTTCCGGATATTTGAGCTCCAGACTATAGTTGGGCAGTTCGCCTTGAGCCTTCTTGACGCCGGCTTCGGCCGCCTTCCAGAAATCGGAAGCGCCGTTGACGACGAAGGCCAGCGTCGGCTTGTCGTCGGCGCGCGCAATTGCCGTGACGGACAGGCCGAGCAGCAGGGCCGCGGCGGCGACGGACGTATTTCGTATCACAGATTTCATGTTCAACCTCCCATTTGAATCAGTCGTGTCGCTGATGTGAATTTGCGGATTGCGGCTTGGACGCCCCTCCTCCTCAAGGGTTCCGGCAGCGAAAGAACGGCGCCAATCCAGCCACGATGCAAACTCTAGACACTCGTTTGCGGTTAGTAAATAGTCCGATTTGTCTGACATTTTCGATTGCGCGACGCATTACGCCGGCCCGAGAGCCGCCAGACATCGCGTCGCACGCTCGATTTGCCGCGCCCAGCATGATCCATGCCGGGCATGACAAATTGACTTTAGAACGTTGCGAGTTATTAGTAAACAGTATTAGTTTCTTGGTTGGAACGTCGCTTGCCATGAGCGGCAAGGCCTTGGCCGCCGCGTGGAGCAGAGAGACGCCAGGGGATCGAGCGGACCGTCGATGGCTTGCGCAGCGGCAGAAATCCGCGAGAAATCAAGCTTTGTGGCGAGATTGTCGTTTGCGCCGCCGTATGGCGGGCGATGGGATTCGATTGATAATAATGATAAATTTGATTTCCGTTTATAAACGCGGCATGTCGGACCGGCTTGCCGCCCGCGACGCGATCCGGTTAGACGGGCCGGGGTGGGAAACATGAAACCATGAGCGAACCGACGGATCGCAGCGATCCCGATGTCTCCAGGCGGCGCAAGCTGTCCGGGAAAAACCCCAAGGGCCGCGTTACCATGACCGACATCGCCAGGGCGGCAGGCTGTTCGCAGGCGACGGTTTCGTTCGTGCTCAACAACACGCCGGGCATCAGGCTGTCGCAGCAAACCCGAGAGCGGGTGATCGAGACGGCGCGAACGCTGGGCTATTCGCCGCCCGTGTTTTCTGCCTTGCGAGCCCCGGTTGCAGCATTCGACGGGCTGGATGGCGTGATCGGCTTCGCCGTCGACCAGTTGGCGACCAGCCCGGAGGCGGTCGTCGCCATTGAAGGGGCGCGGCAAGCCTCATGGAACGCCGGCAATGTGCTTTTGGTGGCGCAGACCATGGGCGACGAGGTGATGGAGTCTCGCGCCATCGCGGCGCTGACCAAGCGGGGCATTTCGGCGCTGATCTACATGACCATCTTCACCCGCGAGATCGTCGCGCCGGACCATCTCTACGGCCTCGACATTCCGGTCATCCTGCTCAACTGCTACACCGCCGACTATGCCTTCCCCGCCGTGGTGCCGAGCGAGATCGCCGGCGGCCAGAGCTCGACCCGGCACCTGATCAGCCATGGCCACAGACGTATCGCCACCATTACCGGCGAGCCCTGGATGCAGGCGGCGCAGGACCGCCTGAAGGGTTACCGCCGGGCGCTGGCGACAGCCGACATCCCGTTCGACCCGGCGCTGGTCGTCGAAGGCGATTGGTCGGCGAGCGCCGGCTATGCCGCGACCGTCAAGCTCTTGGCGCTGAAGGACCGGCCGACCGCCATCTTCTGCCAGAACGACCGCACCGCGATCGGCTGCTACGAGGCGCTAAAGGAGGCCGGCCTGCACATCCCCCGGGATATTTCGGTGATCGGTTATGACGACGAGGAGATCGCGCGGCATCTGTTCCCGCCGCTGACGACGTCGATCCTGCCGCATATGGCGATGGGACAATGGGCGATCGAGCAGCTTGAAGTCCCCGCTGCTCCCGGTCGTGGCCGCTATCCCATCACCAAGCTCGAATGCCCACTGGTGGAGCGGGAGTCGGTTGGCGCTCTGGCGGGCTGAGGCGAGAGCGCCGGCGATCGACAATGGCACAGGCTTGACATCGGGCCCGGCATATACCCGATTGATTTCATGAGATTGCAAAGCTGCTACAATTTTCAGGACTTCCGCCGGCTGGCAAAACAGCGCCTGCCAGATCCGATCTTCAATTATATCGATGGCGGCGCGGACGACGAGACGACGCTGCGGCGCAACACGGCCGCGTTCGAGGACTGCGATCTCGTCCCCAATGTCCTTGCCGGCGTCGGACAGGTCGACATGTCGGTCACCGTCATGGGCCAGAAGCTGGCGATGCCGGTCTATTGTTCGCCGACGGCTCTCCAGCGACTGTTTCACCATAGCGGCGAGCGCGCCGTCGCCGCGGCGGCGGAGAAGTTCGGCACGATGTTCGGCGTCTCGTCGCTCGGCACGGTCAGCCTGGAGGAAGTCCGCAAGCACAGGACGCCGCAGGTCTATCAGTTCTATTTCCACAGGGATCGCGGCCTGAACCGCGCCATGATGGAGCGCGCCAAGACGTCCGGCGTCGAGGTGATGATGCTGACGGTCGACAGCGTCACCGGCGGAAACCGCGAGCGTGACCTGCGGACCGGCTTTTCCATCCCCTTTCGGCTTACGCTCGGCGGCATGATGCAGTTCGCGATCAAGCCGAGATGGGCTATCGACTATTTGACGCACGAAAAGTTCAGCCTGCCGCAGTTGGACGGCCATATCGATCTCGGTGGCGGAGCGCTTTCCATCAGCCGCTATTTCACCGAGATCCTCGATCCATCGCTGGATTGGAAGGACGTCGAAGACATGGTCCGCTTCTGGAACGGCCAGTTTTGCCTGAAGGGGATCATGAGCGTCGCCGATGCCAGAAAAGCCGTCGACATCGGCTGCACCGGTATCGTTCTGTCAAATCATGGCGGCAGACAGCTGGACGGCTCGCGCAGCCCCTTCGACCAACTGTCGGAGATTGCCGACGCAGTGGGGGACAAGATAGACGTGATCATCGACAGCGGCGTCCAGCGCGGCACGCATGTCCTGAAAGCCCTGTCACTGGGCGCCAAGGCCGTCGGCCTCGGGCGCTACTATCTCTTCCCGCTGGCAGCCGCCGGACAGGCCGGCGTCGAACGGGCGCTCGGCCTGATGCGAACCGAGATCGAACGCGACATGCGGCTGATGGGATGCAGGTCGGTGGCAGAGCTTTCCAGGGGGAATGTGCGGTTTAGGTAATAGAGCCGGGAAGTGGCGCACGGCATAAGCTTTTCGAAGTGCGAAACTATACCGACCTGCCGCTGCTCCTGCCGTCCGTTTCGAAGACAGCCTCGCCGGAAACAGCATCCGTATATCCGCCCTCAAGCTGCTGCAACGTATGCCGGAACCGATCAAGATTGCCCAGCATTTTGTGCCTGGCATCGACCATGTGCTGAAAAGTGTCCCACTCTCCAATCGAGAAGAAGGCGCCATCTCCCGATTTGATGAGAGCCATTTTTCGCAATCCCTCGAAATTGCGCGGAGCGCTGCTGAACAGTTCGACGAATTCGTCTTCACTACCCGGCTTGACCCGGAAGCGGACGCTGTTGAACGCCGTCATGTACGTTCCCCCGTGAAAGAACTGAAAACCTCGAATATGCGAGGCCCTAACGCACCTCGAACCCTTCGAACAGGTGTACAGGAAAATCGGAAGGTTGGCTTCAGTCACCTCTGGCCGAAAGCCCCGTTTCTGGTGCTATTTTGCCAGGAAGAGGACGACGCTCGATCTCAATCGGTACGCCCTTCCGACCGGCAATGAAACGCGCTGTTAACGCCGTTCGCGGGTGACAGGATGTTGGCCGCAGTTCGAAGGTATAATCTGCGTCTCGCTGTCAGTTGCGGAGGCGAAAATGAATTTGCTTCGGATTGCGCTCTTGTGCACGGCCATGATCGACCTTGGAATGCCGGCCGTTCGCGCTGAGGATCGGCCTGTGCCGCAGAACAATAAAGCCGCAACAACGCAGCCGCCCGTTCATTGTGAGGGCCAAAATTGTCTCCCGCCGGCGAAAGATCCCGTGCAGGAATGCACTGGCCAGGATTGCACGCCAGGCCCCGCCGACTGAACCGGGCCCGGAGATTAAGCAGGCCGACTGAGCAGCATTAGCTGACGATCCCCTTTTGGGCATGGATGGCGCTCAGCCCTCGCGACTTTCCGGCCACCGGCAGTAGATTCTGTTACCAATGTTCCCGGGTAGGCATGAGTTTAATGGCGCGCCCGAAGAGATTCGAACTCCTGACCCCCAGATTCGTAGTCTGGTGCTCTATCCAGCTGAGCTACGGGCGCGCAACAGGCCATGCTTTGCATAGCCCCGCGATCCGATCCTGGCGACCGGCCGCGAATGTGAGCTGTTCCCTAGCGACTGAATTTGCGAAAAGCAAGCCGATCCTGGCCAAAAGTTTTGCCGTCATGCGCCGGCCGGCGAAGGCAAGATCGCGTCACGCGGCGGCCGAGCCGATAGGTCGTCGTCTTGGATCAGTCATTTGCCAATCGGAACGGCCCGTAACGAAACACGCCGTTGCACGGCGGCCGAGCCGATGGCTCGTAGTCTCGGACCAACCATTTGCGAATTGAAACGGTCCGTAACGAAACGGTTCGTTACGCCGGGCGGCGCAGACCGTTGCGGGCCTGGTCGAGCCGGACCGGCTGGTCGGGAATGGTGACGGCGAATGTGGTGCGACCGCCGATCGATTCGACCAGCTCCACCGTGCCGCCATGGGCGCGGATCAATTCATGGGCGATCGCCAGGCCAAGGCCGGTGCCGCCGCTGCGGGCCGAGCCGCGAAATGCCGCGAACAGGTTTTCTCGCGCCTTTGGCGGCAGGCCGGGGCCGGTGTCGGTGACGACGATGCGGCTGACGCTGCCGATGCGCTCGGCCGATATGGTCAAGCGGCGCACCACGGCGCTCTCGGTGTCGGCCGCCATCGCCTGCACGGCGTTGCGACTAAGATTGGTGAGCACGCGGAACAGCTGGTCGGAATCGGCGTCGACCTCGAGCACCGGATCGACGGCGTTGACGAATTCGATGCCGCATTCGATGTCGAGCAGGCCCTGGACGTCCTCGACCAGCTGGCGCAGCCGCAGCCTGCGGCGCGACGGCGGCGGCTCCTGGGTGCGGCCATAGGCCAGCACGCCCTCCGAGTAGGACACCGCACGGTCGAGCGCGCGCAGCAGTTTTGGTGCGAAGGCCTGCACGGTCGGGTCCTTGACCTGGCGCAGGCGGTCCGACATCAGTTGCGCCGAGGCGAGGATGTTGCGCATGTCGTGATTGATCTTCGACACGGCCAGGCCGAGATCGGCCAGGTGCTTCTGCTCGGTCAGCATCTTCTGCAACCGCTCCTGCATCTGCGACAGCTCGCGTTCGGCGACGCCGATCTCGTCGGCCCGGGCGGCGGGGTGAATGATGCGACCGGGATCGTCGGGCGCCTCGGAAAAGGACAGCATCGAGCGTGTCATCGTCCTGATCGGGCCGATCATGATCAGGTCTATCGCGGCGTAGACCAGCATGGCGGTGAACAGCGAGATCAGCAGCGAGACGAAGGCGACGTTGCGCGAATAGATCAGCATGGCATTGCGCAGGCGGTGGTCGGGCATGATCAGCTCGAATTCTTTGTCGCTGTCGCCGACCGGCCCGAAAACGCGCAGCATCCGCTTGCCGCCGAAAAACAGCGTGTCCAGCGCGCCGGTCATACCCTTGATCATGCCGACATTGGCGATATCGATATGCTCGTCGACCTGCGGCGGCATTTCGGCCACGACCAGAAGCCGCGAGACGCCGCCGTCGCGCACGGCGATCGCCTTGGCGCCGATCGCCATCAGTACGTCGTTCTGGGCGGCACGCGACAGCGAGGCAGGTTCGCCCTGCACCAGGACGATGGAAACCGCGGCGGCGGTGCTCAGCCTCTCCTTCAGCCAACTCAGCCTGTAGCTGGCGATCCAGGGCACGAAGATGAGGATTTCGGCCAAGAGCACGAAGACGATGGTGAGCAGCAGCAACTTGGTCGACAGGCCGCGCGCCAGCGGCACCCTGCGGGTGGCCGCCTTCGCCTGGGCGATGCGTTCGTCGGTTGCTGGGACTTCACTCATGCTCGTCGTCACGGCTGCCTGTCATCACGGCTGCTTGTCTTAGGGACTGCTCGTCTTCACGATCGCTTGATCGGGTGAGATTAGGCGATTGCGGCTTTTTTGCCAAATTCATCCTTGGCCGAAGCCGGACAAAGGGCCGCAAGACTTCGATGCCGGTCCGACAATGCCGGCCCGACACGCTGGATTGACTTCCAAAACCCTTCTTTCTATAAGCCCGCTCACGCTCGGGCCATTCGTCCCGGCGCGGTTTCGATCGCGCCAAAACCGGCCCGGCAAAGCTCCTGTTACAAAGTGACAGAATCAAGAAGGGCCGCACCCCGCGGTATTTAAACAAATGAAGCGTACTTACCAGCCGTCCAAACTCGTCCGCAAACGCAGGCACGGTTTCCGTGCCCGCATGGCCACCAAGGGTGGCCGCGGCGTCGTCGCAGCCCGCCGCAACCGCGGCCGCAAGCGTCTCAGCGCCTGAGCACCAAGCGAGAGACAAGATCGTTGCCCGCAACCGGCAAGCCAACGGGTGCCCATCCCAAGCGGCTTCTGAAGCGCGCGGAATTCCTGGCTGTCCGCCGCGGCGAAAAGCGCCGCGGGCGGCTTTTCCTCGTCGAGGTCCTGGGCCGCGGCGACAGCGAGGCGCCGCGCGTCGGCTACACCGTCACCAGGAAGGTCGGCAACGCCGTCGTTCGCAACCGCATCCGGCGGCGGCTGAGAGAGGCCGTGCGCACGCATGCCGCGGATGACATGGCGCCCGGCAATGATTATGTCATCGTCGGGCGCGAAGACGTGCTTACCACTCCGTTCGGCCAGTTGAAGGCCGAACTCTCCCGCAGATTGCGTGGAACACGATAGGCCAAGGGCTTCGATGGAAAACAACCGCAACTTCTTCATCACCATCGCACTGTCGGTGCTGATCCTGGCGCTTTGGCAATATTTCTATGTGATGCCGCGCAGCGAGATGCAGCGCGAAGCCGCCCGCATCGAAGAGCAGCGCGTGGCGGAGCAGAAGAAGGCTGCCCAAGGCACCAGCCCGGGCGCCAGCGAAACACCGGTGCAGCCGGGCGCCATTCCGAGCGCGCCTGGCGGCGACGCCGTGACGCCGGCCAGCCGCGACCAGGCGATTGCCTCGACCAGCCGCGTCAAGATCGACACGCCGAGCCTCGAAGGCTCGATCAACCTCACCGGCGCGCGTCTCGATGATCTCAAGCTCAAGCACTACACGGAGACGGTCGACAAAAACTCACCCAAGATCGCGCTGCTCAATCCTGAGTCGCTGCCGAACGGATATTTCGCCGAGATCGGCTTTGTTGGCGAAGACAAGGTGGGAACGCTGCCGGGACCCAAGACCGTTTGGAACGTCGACGGCAATCCGACGCTAACGCCGGCTACACCAGTGACGCTCACCTTCACCAACGACAAGGGCCTGACTTTCAAACGCTCATTCTCGGTCGACAACGACTACATGTTCACCGTTTCCGACACCGTGCAGAATTCCGGTAGCAGCCCTGTCTCGCTGTTCAATTACGGCCGCATCACCCGCTTCGACAAGCCGGCGGTCGCCAGCATCTATGTGTTGCACGAAGGCCTGATCGGCGTCACCGGCAGCGAAGGCCTGCAGGAACACAAATACGCCGATCTCGAGAAAAACAAGCAGTACACACCGAGCAAGTCCAAGGACGGTTGGCTGGGCATCACCGACAAATACTGGGCGGCGACGCTGGTGCCGACAGAAGCGCAGGAGTTTCAGCCAAACTTCGCTTATTACGAGGACGGCCGTCATCGCTATCAAGCCGACTTCCGCACGGACGCGATTGCGCTGCAGCCCGGCGAATCCAAGACCATTGAATCGGAGATCTTTGCCGGCGCAAAGGAAGTCAACAAGATCAATGCTTACGAGAAAGATCGCAAGATAAGGCTTTTCGAAAAGCTGATCGATTGGGGCTGGTTCTGGTTCATAACTCAGCCGATGTTCTCGCTGATCGACACGCTTTACAAATTCTTCGGCAATTTCGGTCTGGCGATCCTCGCCACCACCGTCATTGTCAAGGCGCTGTTCTTCCCGCTCGCCAACAAGTCCTATGCGTCGATGGCGAACATGAAGAAGGTGCAGCCCAAGATGCTCGAGATCCGCGAGAAATACGCGGACGACAAGATGAAGCAGCAGCAGGCGATGATGGAGCTGTACAAGACCGAAAAGATCAATCCGCTCGCCGGCTGCTGGCCGGTGGCATTGCAGATCCCGGTGTTCTTCTCGCTCTACAAGGTGCTCTACATCACCATCGAGATGCGGCACGCGCCGTTCTTCGGCTGGATCCAGGATCTGGCGGCGCCGGACCCGACGTCGATCTTCAACCTGTTCGGACTGATCCCCGTTACCTTGCCGCACATGCTGATGATCGGCGTCTGGCCGCTGATCATGGGTGTGACGATGTTCCTGCAGATGCGCATGAACCCGACGCCGCCGGACCCGACGCAGGCTGCGATCTTCACCTGGATGCCCGTGATCTTCACCTTCATGATGGCGGGTTTTCCGGCCGGCCTGGTCATCTACTGGGCCTGGAACAACACACTGTCGATCCTGCAGCAGGGTGTGATCATGAAGCGGCAAGGCGCCAAGATCGAATTGTGGGACAATCTGGTCGCGCTGTTCCGCAAGAAACCGTCGCCGGCGGAATAGCCGGCACTCCGACTATGCGAGACCAAAAAGCCCCGGTTCGTCCGGGGCTTTTTGCACAAGCTGCCCGCCTGGATTAAGCGATTGGTACTGCCGGACGGATCGCGCTATTTTGACCTGGCTGGCAGTTGCTCGACGGAGCTCGATATGACCGGACCCAATCCATCGATCAAGCATCCGATCCCGTTGCACACGCGCGTCGGCTTTCTGAAACCGCTGGTGACGGCGCCGAATATCGAGATTGGCGACTTTACCTATTATGACGACCCTGACGGACCCGACAAATTCGCCGAAAAATGCGTGCTGCATCATTATCCGTTCATCGGCGACAGGCTGATCATCGGCAAGTTCTGCGCCATTGCCGAGGGTGCGCGCTTCATCATGAACGGCGCCAATCACGCCATGTCCGGCTTTTCGACCTATCCGTTCAACATCTTCGGCCATGGCTGGGAAGAAGGTTTCGACCCGGCGACATGGTCGAAGGAGGTGCGCGGCGATACAATCGTCGGCAACGACGTCTGGATCGGCATGGAAGCGGTTATGCTGCCCGGCGTGAAGATCGGCGACGGCGCCATCGTCGCGGCAAAGTCGGTGGTGACGCACGATGTGCCGGCCTATGCGATCGTCGCTGGTAATCCGGCCAAGGTGGTGAAGATGCGCTTCGACGACAGGACCATCCGGCGGCTGCTGGCGCTGGCGTGGTGGCACTGGCCGGTGGAAAAGATCAGCCGCAATCTCGATGCCATTCGTGGCAGCAACATTTTTCTTCTGGAGGCAGCGGTTTGAACGCGTTGAACAAGACCACGATCGGCATCGAATTGTTCACGCGAGCCTGGATCTTCATCCGCGGCGTGCCGGCGATGAAATTCCTGCCGCCGGAGGGTCCACCCGAGATCGCCTTTGCCGGCCGCTCCAATGTCGGCAAATCGTCGCTGATCAACGCGCTGGTCAACCAAAAGGGGCTGGCGCGCACCTCCAACACGCCGGGCCGTACGCAAGAGCTCAACTATTTCGTGCCTGGCGGATTTTCGGGAGAAGGCGCCGATCTGCCGCCGATGGCGCTGGTCGACATGCCAGGCTATGGCTACGCCACGGCACCGAAGGAAAAGGTCGACGAGTGGACGAAGCTCGTCTTCGACTATCTCAAGGGCCGGGTGACGCTGAAGCGCGTCTACGTGCTGATCGATGCCCGCCATGGCATCAAGGCCAAGGACGACGAGGTGCTGTCGCTGCTCGACAAGGCGGCGGTGTCGTATCAGATCGTGCTGACCAAGACCGACAAGATCAAGGCGGCGGGGGTACCGCGACTGGTCGAGGAAACGCTCCAGAAGATCAAGAAACGCCCGGCGGCATTTCCCTTCGTGCTCGCCACGTCGTCGGAAAAGAGCGAGGGCCTCGAGGAATTGCGTGCGGCGATCGTGCTCGCCGCCAATGGCGGATAGGCCACCGACCCTGGCAGCCTGTCAGGCGGGGCTGGAGGCCCGTTCCTGCTCTGCAAGCTGTTCGGTGCCGTAGGCCTTCAGGAACACATCGACGCCCGACCTGACGATGTGTTCGATCTCGGCCGCACTTGGCGCCTTGGTGCGATAGGCGAAAATGCACTGGCGGAAAAGGCCGGCCAGGCACAGCTCGGTGAACTGATAGGCGGCAAGCTCGACGTCGTCGATCTTCAGCAGGCCGCGTTCGATAGCCATGTTGAGGAAAACGACGACCCTGTCATGGCCGCGCTTCGGGCCGCGTTCGTAGAACCGGGCACCAAGCTCCGGGATGCGTTCCGACGCGCCGATCACCGTCCGCTGCGCCAGGATGACCCTCGCCGAAGTGATCTTCATGGACAGCACGATGCCGAACTTCACCAGCGTCTGGCGAAGGTCGCCGATCTGGTCGAGCACTTCGTACATGTTCTTGAAAATCGTGCCGCGCTCTTCCTCGATCAGCGCTTCGAACAGCTCTTCCTTGTTGGCGAAGTAGACATAGATGGTGCCCTTGGACACGCCGGCCTCGCGCGTAATGTCGTTCATCGACGCGGCTTCGAAGCCCTTGTCGATGAAGACACGGCGCGCACCCTCGATGATCTGGCTGCGCTTGACCGGGTCTTGCCCCGCGGCTGGGCGGCCGCGCGGCAGACTGTCCAGCAGATCGCACTGGTCCTTGCCGGCGCTGGGCAATGGGCCTGAATCAGGCAAAGGAGCGGCCTTGGGGGCTTCGGCCATAATGTCACACCTCGTAAAATAATTCGAACCATCCGGTTCGATTGCTCTTGATATGGGCCTCTTTAAGCGCTAAGTCAACGTCGAGATCGAACCGAACGGTTCAGTCTGACGAAATTCAGCGCCAATTAATTTAGAGAGATATCATGTCCTCGAACGCGCCCACCAGTGCCGAAGTCCGCCCCTTCCCCAGTGCCAAGGTCCAGCCTGCGATCGAAGCGCCGGAAACCCCTCTCAAGCCCGCCGACGTCACCCCGCTGGCTCCCGCCAAGAAGAAGCGCTCGATGCGCTCGATGTTGCTGCCCATCATCGGCCTGGCCCTGCTGGGCGCCGGCGCCTGGTATGGCTATGATTACTGGACCGACGGGCGCTTCATGATCACGACCGACGACGCCTATGTCCAGGCCGACACGGCGTTCATCTCGCCAAAAATCTCGGGTTATGTCGATCAGGTCAAAGTGACCGAGAACCAGCAGGTGAAGGCCGGCGACCCGCTGCTGATCGTCGATGACGGCGACTACAAGATAGCCGTTGCCCAGGCCGAGGCGCAGATCGCCACGTTGAGCAAGACGCTCGACCGCATCGATGCCCAGACCGAGGCGGCGCGCGCCTCGCTCAAGCAGGCGCAGGCGCAGAAGACCGCCGACCAGGCCGCGGCCGATAATGCGAAGCGAGCTCAGGTTCGTGCCGCCCAGTTGCTCAAGACCCGCGTCGGTACCCAGGCCCAGTTGGACGATGCCCAGACGGCGGTCGAGCAAGCCAATGCCGCACTAGCCGGCGCCGACGCGCAGATCGCGGCGGCTCAGGCGAATATCGGCGTGCTCCAGGCGCAGCGGGCGGAATCGGCAAGCACGCTGGCCTCGCTGCAGCTTGCCCACGACAAGGCGGTGCGGGATCTGTCCTTCACCGTGCTGCGCGCACCCTATGACGGCGTGGTCGGCAACCGCTCGGTCGAGCAGGGCGACCTGATCAGCCCCGGACAGAAGCTCGCCGTCATCGTGCCAATGGACAAGCTCTACATCGTCGCCAACTTCAAGGAGACCCAGCTTGCCCGGCTGATGCCTGGTGAAAAGGTCAGAGTGTCGGTCGACGCGATCGACGGTCAGGACATCGAGGGTACCGTGTCGTCGCTGGCCCCGGCTTCGGGAGCAGTGTTCTCGCTGCTGCCGCCGGAAAACGCCACAGGCAATTTCACCAAGGTGGTGCAGCGCGTTCCGGTTCGCATAGACGTGCCCGCGGATGTGCTGAAGACGGGCAAGCTTCGCGCCGGCCTGAGCGTCGTCGTCGCCGTCGACAGCCGCACGGCGCCTTCGGCATCGAAGTAAAGCGGAACCGGGAGCAAAGGTCATGGCGACCGCAACCCTAACTGCAGGATCGGCGCCGACGCCAGCCATGCCGGTGCCGGTTGACCACATCTCGACACGCCGCGTCATCGCCTTCCTGGCAATGGTGTTCGGCATGTTCATGGCCATCCTGGACATCCAGATCGTCTCGGCCTCGCTGGCCGAGATCCAGGCGGGCCTGAGCGCCAGTTCGGACGAGATTCCGTGGGTGCAGACGGCGTATCTGATTGCCGAGGTGGTGATGATCCCGCTGTCGGGCGTCCTCAGCCGGATGCTGTCGACGCGGGTGCTGTTCACAATCTCGGCGGCAGGTTTCACCGCGGCCAGCGCGCTGGCGGCGACCGCAACCAATATCGACCAGATGATCGTCTACCGCGCCGTGCAGGGCTTCATCGGCGGCGGCATGATCCCGAGCGTCTTTGCAGCCGCCTTCACCATCTTCCCGCCGTCGCGTCGCGCCATCGTCTCGCCGATGATCGGTCTGGTGGCGACGCTGGCGCCAACCATCGGCCCGACCGTCGGCGGCTATATCAGTCATGCCATGTCCTGGCACTGGCTGTTCCTGGTCAACGTCGTGCCCGGCATTCTGGTGACGACGGCCGCCTGGTCGCTGATCGACTTCGACAAACCCAATCTCAAGCTGTTCAGCAAGTTCGACTGGTGGGGGCTTGCCGGCATGGCCGCCTTCCTGGGCTGCATGGAATATGTGCTGGAGGAAGGTCCCAACAACGACTGGCTGCAGGATCAGGCGGTGTTCATCTGCGCCGTCATCATGACCTTCGGCGCGGTGCTGTTCTTCTGGCGCGTGTTCACCGCCGAGGAGCCGATTGTCGATCTGAGGGCTTTCAGCAATATCAATTTTGCCTTCGGCTCGCTGTTCTCCTTCGTCGTCGGCATCGGCCTCTACGGTCTGACCTATCTTTATCCGGTGTTCCTGGGTCGGATCCGCGGCTACGATTCGATGATGATCGGCGAGGCGCTGTTCGTCAGCGGCCTGGCCATGTTCTTCACTGCGCCGATCTCCGGCATCCTGTCGAACAAGATGGACCCGCGCATCATGATGATGATCGGCTTCTTCGGCTTCGCCACGGGGACCTGGTGGATGACGCATCTCACCGCCGACTGGGATTTCTATGAACTGCTGATCCCGCAGATCCTGCGCGGCTGCTCGATGATGCTTTGCATGGTGCCGATCAACAACATTGCGCTCGGAACCTTGCCGCCGGAGCGGCTGAAGAATGCTTCTGGCCTGTTCAACCTGACCCGCAATCTCGGCGGCGCCGTCGGCCTGGCAGTCATCAACACCGTGCTGATCGACCGCAATGCCTTCCACTACGCCAGGCTCTCCGAGCACGTGCAATGGGGAAGCGCCGCTGCGCAGCAGAAGCTGCAGAACATGACGCTCAACTTCGAGCAGACCGCCGGGCTCGACGCCTCCAAGGCGGCCATCTCCAAACTGTCAGGCATGGTCCAGCAGCAGGCGTCGCTGCTGTCGTTCATGGACGTATTCTTCATGCTGACGGTTTTGTTCGCGACGATTGGGCTCTTCACCCTGGTGATCCGCAAGCCAGCCGCTCAGGGCGGCGGTGGCGGAGGCCATTGAGGCGCGCTGGATCCCCCGCCTGGCGCCCTCGCGCATGACCCCGAAAAGCGATTTTCGGGGTCATGCGCAAAATCAACCATTACGAAGTCCTCTCGCGCTCCGACAAAGTCAGGGTCGCAGCCGTCCTCACGCCGTCGCCGGCTTGAAGGTCAAGGCAACGCCATTGATGCAGTGTCGCAACCCGGTCGGCGGCGGACCGTCGTCGAATACGTGGCCGAGATGGCCGCCGCAGCGGCGACAATGGACCTCCGTGCGGGTCATGCCCAAAGACCTGTCCACGGTCTTGCCGACGGAATTCGGGATTTCCTGCCAGAAGCTCGGCCAGCCTGTGCCGGAATCGAACTTGGTCTCTGACGAATAGACCGGCAGGCCGCAGCCGGCGCAAGCGAAGATGCCTTTGCGGTGCTCGTTGAGCAGCGGACTGGTGCCCGGGTATTCCGTGCCCTCCTTGCGCAGCACATTGAAGGCCGCGTCGGACAGGATGGCGCGCCACTCGGCTTCGGTCTTGGTAACCTCGAAAGTCTCAGCCGCGCGTGCATCCTGGGCTCCGCCCATGCGCAGCGCGGTGGCGCCTGCGACAACGCCAATGGCTGCCGCACCACTCAAAAGAAGCTCGCGACGGTTCATGGCCATTCCTCCTGTCATTGCTTGTGCCAAATTCGACCGCCACACGGAAATCAAAAGCCGGTGACGATCGCTGTCCTCAAAGCGGGACTCCGCGCCTATCCACATCTTGCGTGAACGGCGCGGAGTGTGCGCAGGGAGGCCCTTAGCGATATCTTCGCCGGCAGCGTGCGTTTGTTACATCTTCGGCAGGAGAACCTTGTCGACGACGTGGATGACGCCGTTGGACTGCTCGACATCGGCGATCGTCACATTGGCGACGTTGCCGTTCTCGTCGGTCACGGTGACCTTGCCGCCGTCGGCCTTGAGCGACAGTTCGCAACCACCGACCGTCTTGACCTTGTGGGTGCCGCCGTCGTTCTTGACCATCTTGGCGACGTCGGCGGCCATCGCTTTGGCGCCGATGACATGGCAAGTCAGGATCTTGACGAGCTTGTCCTTGTTTTCAGGCCTGAGCAGCGTCTCCACCGTGCCGGCTGGAAGTGCCGCAAAGGCCTCGTTGGTCGGCGCGAACACAGTGAAGGGGCCAGCGCTTTGCAGCGTATCGACCAGGCCGCCTGCCTTGACGGCAGCGACCAGCGTCGTGTGGTCCTTCGAGTTGACAGCATTTTCGACGATGTTTTTCTGGGCATACATGGCGGCGCCGCCGACCATCGGATTTTGAGCATAGGCAATGGTGGCGAGCGCGGAAATGGCGACCGTGCCGGCAAGCAAAATGGTGGCGAATTTACGCATGATTTCAATCTCCTCGGGTTATCGTTCCCCTCATTTGGGAACGCAAGGAGATACGCGATAGAAATGCTGAAGTTTCGCCCTCTCCGCAAAAAAATATTTGTCTCTGCAATTTGCCCGGCGCGGATCGACATCCGACAACAAGCTTTGCAGGCGTTTAAATCGCGGGAGATAGATTTCAGCTCTGCTTCCGGAGATGAGAAGCGGTCAGATGCTCTTCAGATCGCCCGCTGCGACCACCGGTCCAGTCGGCTGGCCGGTCGGTGAACCGCCGGCAGGCTCAACGCTGACCGCAAGCACGGCGCCTTGCGCCAATTTCTCCTGGACGGCGGGCGGGATGGCCAAATGCGCGGTCGCACCGGCCGGGATGACGCCCATCGACACCGGCGCCTTCTTGCCTTCGATCATCCACAGCTCGAAGTCCTTGCCGGCGGCCCGCTCGCCGGAAACGTGGGAAAGACCGACCTCGTGACGGGCAGCATCGTAGACGACGAGATATTTGACGTCGCTGCCTTCGGCCGCCAGCGAGGCGACAAGCCGCGCCTGCGGCGGTTCGGTGGACGGGCGGAAGTAAGGCACGGCGATGTAGATCGCCAGCGCCGCAATAGCGGCGGCGGCAAGACCGCGCCAGAAGCCAAGGCTCGACCACAGGCCGGCGCGCGGCTCTGCAGCGAACAGCCGGCGGTCCAATGCTTCCTTGACCCTGATCGGAGGCTCTGTCTCCGGATAGGCGGCGGCCATCGGCGAAAGATGCGCCTCCCAGGCATCGACAAGGCGCGCGAAGGCGGCGTCCGCATCGATGCGGCGCGACGCGATCTCGCGTTCATCGGCGCCCAGAACGCCAAGAACGTATTCGGCGGCGAACAGGTCGTCGCCCCCACGTTCCGGTCCATTGTCGTCAGCCAGCGTCATCTTTCCAGGCATTCTCTCAGTTTCAACAGGCTGCGGCGCAGCCAGGTCCGCATCGTGTTCAGCGGTACGCCATAGCGCTCCGCCAGTTCGGCATAGCTTTTGCCATCCAGATAGGCGCCCCGGACGGCCGCCGCCCGGTCCTTCTCCAATTCCTTGAGACAATGGTAGATGCGTTCGGACTCACCGCCCGCCACGGCCATGGCCTCCGGCCCCGGCGCCGGATCGGCCACGTCGAGCGCGGCATCGATATAGGCGGCAGGCTCTCGCCGCGCCCTGATCCG
The DNA here is from genome assembly GCF_040320865.1 of Mesorhizobium sp. M0598. Lineage (NCBI taxonomy): Bacteria > Pseudomonadati > Pseudomonadota > Alphaproteobacteria > Hyphomicrobiales > Phyllobacteriaceae > Mesorhizobium > Mesorhizobium sp. M0598. The sequence goes on from NZ_JAMYQL010000001.1 coordinate 239,913, forward strand.
ATCGATCGCATGATTGCGCGCAATGGCCACCAGCCAGGAGATCGGGCTCAGATCCGAAACGGCGAAACGGTCCGCCTTCGTCCATATCTTGACGAAGACCTCTTGAAGCGCCTCTTCTGCATCTCCCCGGTCCTTCAATACACGAAGGCAGACGCCGAAAAGTTTCGCGCTGGTCTGCCGGTAGAGCAGATCGAACGCAGCCCGGTCCTTCATCGAAGTCCGGACAATCAGGTTGCTGATGTCCTGCGGCGTCATCCGCCGCCAAATTAGGCGATTGCAATGTATTTGCAACGACTGAAATGGTCTTGCGCACCGGCAGCGCCAGCGTCGATTGCCAATGAAATCGCAGCCCGCTAGCTTGCAATGAGCGGGAGGGCGACCATGTCGATCGAGCGGGTTCTGTGGGAGCATGACGCAACCGGCCAGGCCGCACTCGTGCACAAGGGAGAGATCACACCGCAAGATCTCGTCGATGCGGCGATCGCCCGGGCCGAGGCCACCCACCCGGAGATCAACGCCATCGCCGAACCGCTCTATGAGGCGGCGCGGGCGCGGGCGAAAAGCGTCGACCACAAGCTGCCGTTTGCCGGAGTGCCCTTTGCGCTGAAGGACCTCGGCATCGCTATGAAGGGCGTGCCGACGCATGGCGGCAGCCGCATCCCGGCCTTCACCCCCGATTTCAGCTCGGTGATGACGGAACGCTATCTGGCCGCCGGCCTGATTCCGATCGCCACCAGCACCGCACCCGAACACGGGCTGAGGCTGGTGACCGAATCGGCGGCTTTCGGCATCACCCGCAACCCATGGGACACCGCGCATACGACCGGCGGTTCCTCAGGCGGTGCGGCTGCGCTGGTCGCGGCCGGCGTCGTGCCGGTGGCGCATGCCTCGGATGGCGGCGGCTCGATCAGGGTGCCTGCGGCTTGTACCGGGCTGATCGGGCTGAAAACCTCGCGAGGCCGCGTACCCTTGACGCCGCTCGTCACCGAAAGCTGGTACGGCTTCGTCGTCGACCATGCGTTGGCCCGCTCGGTGCGCGATACGGCCCTGCTGCTCGACCTGACCCACGGGCCTGACCCGCTGTCGCCCTACGCGGCACCCTCGCCGAACGGCAGTTTCACTGCGGCGGCTGGGCGCGATCCGGGCAAGCTCAAGCTCGCCTTCTATCGAAAATCGCCGCTCGGCCTGCCGATATCGGAAGAGACGTTGAAAGCTCTGGATGCGGCGATCGGGCTGGCGCGCGAAGGCGGACACAGCGTCGAGGAGATCGACCTGCCCTATATCGATCGCGATTTCATCGCCGATTTCGCCAGAACCGTCGCTGCGGCGGTGGCCGGCACGGTGCGTGGCGAGGCCTTGCGCGTCGGCCGCTCCATCTCAGGCGACATCGAACGCGCCACGCGCGTGATGAGCCGGTTCGGTGAAATTCTCTCGGCCGGCGAAATCTATGCCGGCCTGCAGCGGCTGCACGCAACCTCGCGCCGGCTTATCGCCGAAACCGCGCATTATGATGCAGTGCTGATGCCAGTAATCGCGCACCCGCCGCTCGCCTGCGGCGTCATGGACCCGAAAGGCGCCGACGAATTCATCGAGAATGTCCTGGACAGACTGCGCCTCGCCGGCCTGCTGAAGTTCAAGCCGCTATTCGGCCAGCTGATGGACAAGAGCCTGTGGTTCACCCACTGGCCGGCGATCCAGAACGTCAGCGGGCAACCGTCGATCACGCTGCCGGTTTACGTCACCGATGCCGGCCTGCCGCTCGGCGTCCAGGCCGCCGGCCGCCCCGGCGACGAGGAAACGCTTTTGTCGTTCGCCGCGCAGATGGAAAGGATCTCGGGCTGGCTGGGCCGACGGGCGCCGCTCCAGCGGCCGGCATAGGCGGTGATTTGATCGATGGTGACAGCAAAGCCGTTTGCCCCCTCGTCCAATTCCCGCTAAGACGCCGCCGTTCATGCCAAGCTGGGAGCCACGCCGATGACGGATGTCGCCGCCACCGCCGAAATGCAGGCCGCGCTGCTTTCAAGGGCGCTGCCCTATATGCAGCGCTACGAGAACAAGACGGTCGTGGTGAAATATGGCGGCCACGCGATGGGCGACATCGCGCTCGGCAAGGCTTTCGCCCGCGACATCGCACTTTTGAAACAATCCGGCGTCAACCCGATCGTCGTGCATGGCGGCGGGCCGCAGATCGGCGCCATGCTCAGCAAGATGGGCATCGAATCCAAATTCGAGGGCGGCTTGCGCGTCACTGACCAGAAGACCGTCGAGATTGTCGAGATGGTGCTGGCCGGGTCGATCAACAAGGAGATCGTCGCGCTGATCAATGCCGAGGGCGAGTGGGCGATCGGCCTGTGCGGCAAGGACGGCAACATGGTGTTTGCCGAAAAGGCGCGCAAGACCATGATCGATCCGGATTCCAACATCGAGCGGGTGCTCGACCTGGGCTTCGTTGGTGAGCCTGTCGAGGTCGACCGCACATTGCTCGACCTCCTGGCGCGGTCCGAAATGATCCCGGTGCTGGCGCCGGTGGCGCCCGGCCGCGACGGCCATACCTACAACATCAACGCCGACACTTTTGCCGGCGCCATCGCCGGCGCCTGCCAGGCGACGCGCCTGCTGTTCCTTACCGACGTGCCCGGCGTGCTCGACAAGGACAAGAAGCTGATCGACGAGTTGACCGTGGCCGAGGCCAAGGCCCTGATCAAGGACGGCACGGTCTCGGGCGGCATGATCCCCAAAGTCGAGACCTGCATCGAGGCAATCGAGCGCGGCGTCGCAGGCGTCGTCATCCTCAACGGCAAGACGCCGCATGCGGTGCTGCTCGAGCTGTTCACCGAACACGGCGCCGGCACGCTGATCGTGCCGTGAGGCCGGGTGTCTGAGGGGCTCAAGCGTTTGACGAAATAGCGGTCACGGACTGACGCGACAGGCGTTCGACAACCATCGATTCCTCTTCCTCGTCTTGCGGCGCGCCCCAGAATTCGGCGAGCGTCGGGCCATTTTTGAGGCGGCGGTCGCGGACCAGAAAACCCCAGACTTCGCGGAACCAGACGCGGCGGCCCATTTTGGTGTACCAGCGCATCGAATGCCGTTGCTCCGGATCCTTGTGGAACAGGATGCGGGCCAGCGCCTTGGGCCGCGACTGCACGGCCAGTTCGATCAGCTTGACGGCGAAGAACAGCATCCACGGCTTGAGGCGGGTCATCTGCAGCACCTGATGCTTGTAGTCCCACAGGCGGGCGTCCAGCTGGATCACCTTGCGGTCCCTGGCAATCCTGAAGAACGGCGTCCAGCGATGCGGCGTTACATAGAGCGCCTGGATCTGGTCGGGGTCATAAGCGATCAGCTGGCGGAAGCCGCGCCAGAGGTCGCGCAAACTTTCGTCCTCGAAACCGGCCACCCAGGTCGCCATCGACAAGATGCCGTTGAGGCGCAGCAGCCGTATCGCCTCGCGGTCGGACGAGGTGCTGCCGCCCTTGCGGATCAATGCAAGCGTCTGCTCGTCGGTATTTTCCATGCCAAGCAGCCAGCGGATGACGCCGGCCTGGCGATAGAGATGCAGGCTGTCGGCGTCGCGGACGATGTCGTCGGCGCGGGTGGAGCCGACGATCAGCACCGGCACATTCTCGGCGATCATCGCATCGAGAAAGGCGCGCCAGGCTTTTTTGGACGACGTCGGGTTCTCGTCGGCAAGGTTGATCAGCTCGACGCCATGCTCGCGGTATAGCCAGGCAATCTCCCGCGCGAACTTCCCGGCGTCGCGGTGCCGCCAGCGCGTCCAGAAGCCGCGCTGGCCGCAATAGTTGCACAGATGCGGACAGCCTCGCGAGAATTGCATGACTACTGCGCGCTTGCCGCCCCAATAGCTGTAGCGACTGAAGTCGATCAGTTCCCAGCCGATGCGGTAATCGTCGAAATTGGTGATCGTCCTTGCCGGCCGGGTGGCAAAAGGACGGCGCAAATCGTCAGGAAAAGCGATCCCCGCCACGTCCGACAGCGGCTTGCGTTTCTCAAGCGCTTCGACCAGCGCGACGATTGTCGCCTCGCCCTCGCCGCGCACGATGACGTCGAAGACATTCGTTTCAGCCAGTATGTCGCGCCAGTGATAGGTCGGAAACACGCCGCCATAAATCAGGATTGTCGCTGGCTCGATGTCCTTGACCATGCCGGCGATCAGCAGGGCTGTCGGATGTGCAGAGGTCGAGCCGGAATGGCCGATCAGAATGCAGTCGGGATGGTCGCTCAAGGCGTCCCGGACCAGCGTGGCAAGCGCCATCGGCCCGAATTCGGCGTCCACAAGCCGTAGTTGATGTCCCGCGTCGATCAGCGGACCGCCCAGTGCCAGCAAGCCGAGCGGCGGCAGATGGTCGTCCGGCACACGGCTGCCGATGGCGGTATGCGGCGGGTTGATCAGGACGATTTTCATGGCGGGCCTTATGCAATGGCGGTCCGCATGTCGTAGTCGGCGATCTAGTTCCGGAGATTGGCTCGCTTCAGCAGTTTGTGTGCAGCTTTTCCGCAGAAATGCCTATCGTCTGAGATGTGCAAGCGGCACATGGCCAGGCCCCTTGATGTTCTGCAGCACAAGCTGCGTGTGTACGTCGCGCACGCCTTCGAGCCGCATCAGCCGGTGCATGACGAAGGCATTGAGCTCGTCGACCGACGGCACCATGACATGCAGCAGGAAATCGTAGTCTCCAGTCATCGTCCAGCACGACGACACCTCGTCCATGCGCTGCACGGCGGCGATAAAGGTTTCGGGCGAACCGTCGCTGTGGGTTACGAGGCGCACCTGGATGAACACTTCGACCATCAGCCCGACGGCGCGGCGGCTGAGCACCGCAGCAAAGCCCTTTATGATGCCCGCTTGCTGAAGGGCCTCGAAGCGCCGCGCGCAAGGTGTCGTCGACAGCCCAATCTCCTGCGCCAATTCGGAGACCGGCTTGCGCCCGTCGCGTTGCAGGATGTCGAGCATCTTGATCTCGAATTCATCAAACTGAGGCATTTTCACTCTCCCAAAGCTCGACCGTGGAGTCTTTTACCTCCAACCCCGCATTTGAGCCACCATCAAAGCTGATTTGCCTCGCGCCATCCCGCTAGAATTTCCGGCAATCCGCTGATCATGATTTCCAGGGAGAGCAAGCCATGACAATGAACGTTGCCGACTATGCCCGCGAATGCGCGGCGCGAGGCCTTCGCGGCGATTATTCGGTCTGCCGTGCCGATTTCACCGTGGCGCAGGGCTACAATTACAGCGACGAAGAACAGGCGGTGTGGCGCACGCTGTGCGACCGCCAGACGAAGCTGACCAGGAAGCTCGCCCACCACTCCTACCTCGATGGCGTTGCGGCGCTCGGTCTTCTCGATAAGATCCCGGATTTCGGTGCGGTCAGCGAGAAGCTGCGCAAGTTCACCGGCTGGGAGATCGTCGCCGTGCCGGGGCTCATTCCCGCCGCGCCGTTCTTCGACCACCTCGCCAACCGCCGGTTCCCGGTCACCAACTGGCTGCGAACCCAAAAGGAGCTCGACTACATTGTCGAGCCCGACATGTTCCACGATTTCTTCGGTCACGTGCCGATCCTGACGCAGCCGGTCTTTGCCGACTTCATGCAGATGTATGGCAAGAAGGCCGACAGCGTGATTGCGCTCGGCGGCGACGAGATGATCACCCGGCTTTACTGGTACACCGTCGAATACGGACTGATGCGCGAGCCGGGCCAGCCGCTGAAGGCTTTCGGTGCCGGGCTGATGTCATCCTTCACCGAGCTTCAGTTCGCGGTTGAAGGCGGCGAGGCGCACCATGTCCCGTTCGACCTGGAAACCGTGATGCGCACCGGCTACGAGATCGACAAATTCCAGCGTGCCTATTTCGTGCTGCCGTCCTTCGACGTTCTGCGCGATGCTTTCGAGACCGCCGATCTTGCGGCGATCGTGGCGCGCCGCAAAGGCGAGCCAGCGCTCGACCCGGCGAGCCTATAGGCTGTCGGCTGTTTCCAACGCCTCGGCCTTCAGCCGGGCCAGCTGGTCGCGCTGAAGGTCGAGCGACGCCGTGACGAAGCGCAGGATCGTGGCGAGCTCAGTGTCGCTGAATGTGGCGATCACCTTTTCCCCCTCCTGCGCGATCGCGCCATAATAGCGCGTCGATAGTTCTCGCGTGAGTTCCGTAGCCTCTATGACCACCTTGCGCCTGTCCTCAAGGCTGCGCGTTCGTGTCAGCAGGCCGCGCGCCTCCAGCCGGTCGATCAGCGCGGTGACCGCGGCCGGCGTCAACCCTGTTGCGGCCGCGACCTCGCCAGCCGATCGCGGGCCGCCATAGAGCAGCGATAGGCAATGGCGTTCCCCCATACTCAGCCCAAGCCTATCGCCCACTGCCTCGTCATAAGCCTGCGTCGCGTCCTGCCAGCCCATAATGGCAAGGCTGATGGCGGTCTTCATGTCGGCCCGATTCATGCTCGACGAATTTATTTCGACCATCTAACTATCAATCTGCCTAACATTACGGCCATTATAGTAATATGCTGCATCAGGCGCAAGGCAAGGCCTGTCGCAGCCTGCAAGGAGTGAAACATGAATCAGACCCCAACGCGCGGCCTACTCACACCGGCCGAGGAGTTCAAATATGCCAAGCTGGCGATGGAGTGGTATGGCTGGGGCTCTCCCATTGGCCTTGGCATCGCTCTGGTGGCGCTGGCGGCGGCCGCCCTGCTGTTCCGCATCGCCATCTTCGGATTTTGACAGTCTGGCAGCGGCGCGGTTGAATGCAGCAGAAGGCTTAGGACCGAGCTCAGGCGGCTTCGGAAATATCGCGGTCGATGATCGACAGATTGCGGCCGCGATGCTTGGCCTCGTAGAGCCGCTGGTCGGCGGCGCGCATTAGCTCCGACACTGCGGCGTCTCTGCCGCAGGTGATGCCGCCAATACTGACTGTCAGCGGAACCGTTCGTTCGTCGACGGGCCGGAAACGGATACGCTCGACTTCACGGCGGATGCGCTCGGCGACGCGCCTGGCCTCGTGTTCGGTGGCACCAATCAGAAGGGCGCAGAATTCCTCGCCGCCGATGCGGCCAAGCACGTCGCCGCTGCGCACGCCACGCTCTATCGCGTTTGCGATCAGCAGCAGCGCATCGTCGCCGATCAGATGGCCGTAGCTGTCGTTGATGGTCTTGAAATGGTCGGCATCGACGATCAGCAATGCCCCGCGATCGGATTTGCGCCGGGAGCCGTCGAGAGCGGCAAAGAAACTTTCGCGGTTGAGCATGCCGGTCATGTCGTCGCGGCTCGCCTTTTCCGCCAAGCGCCTGTGCGCGGCGGCGAGTTGGGCATGGGCGCGGGCGAGCTCGCGATGCGCGGTCTGCAACCTTTCGCCCTGCCAGAACGTATAGGCGCCGATGCTCCAGGCAAGCGCGAGCGGGCACACGGTGGATGTCAGCCAGATGGTGCGATTGATCGGAAACCCCATTGCCGGCACGACAATCAGCGTCAGCAAAAGCGAGACCGCGACGGAGGCGAAAGCGATGGCGGCAGACTTTAGAAATATGCGATTCATCGCTTGCTCCCACTGGTCCGTCTTGGTTCCAGCAAAGCGCTGAATGTCACCTTTCGGCGATGCTTAAGATTTTAATCATGGCGCCATTTTTACCACCCAGGGCGCGCATAGGTTGTGGATAAACCTCCTGTTAGAAAGATCGTTTCGTGCCATAAGGACGTATGACCACACTTCCCGACCCCGCCCGCTTTGCCCATGTCACCGACTGGGTGTTCGATCTCGACAACACGCTTTATCCGCATCATTCGAATCTGTTCTCGCAGATCGATGTGAAGATGACCGCCTACGTCGGAGAATTGCTGACACTGCCGCGCGAGGAAGCACGCAAGCTGCAAAAGGAGCTCTACCGCGAATACGGCACGACGCTGAACGGATTGATGATGCGCCACGGCATCGACCCCGATGATTTTCTTGAGAAGGTGCACGACATCGATTATTCCTGGCTGGTTCCAGATCCCGTCCTAGGCACCGCCATTCGCCAGCTTCCCGGCCGTAAATTCATCTTCACCAACGGGGATCGCCGGCATGCCGAACGCACCGCGCGGCAGCTGGGCATTCTCGAGCATTTCGATGATATTTTCGATATCGTCGCAGCCGGACTGAACCCCAAGCCGGCGCGGCAATCCTATGAGAAATTTGCCGAACTCCACGCCGTTACCGGGCAAAATGCGGTGATGTTCGAAGATCTCGCCCGCAACCTGTCGGTGCCGAAATCGCTGGGCATGACCACGGTGCTGGTGGTGCCGCGCAATTTCGAGCCGACCTTCTCGGAAATCTGGGAACGCGACTCGGCCAACGAGGACGATGTGGACTTCGTCACCGACGATCTCGCCGGCTTTCTCACGGCGATCGTCGAAGTCCCTGCTTGAGGCAGCCGGCGCGCTTCAAGTCCTTGCTTGCATGTCAAAGTTTATAGAAGCGGCTGACGATCCCCCAGGCCTCGTCGGCAGTGTCGACGAAATCGATGATATCCTGGTCGCCGGGCGTGATCGTGCCTTGCTCGGCGAGGAAATCGAGGTCGATCGCCCTTGCCCAGAAAGCCTTGCCGAACAGGATGACCGGCACGCGTTCCATGCGGCCGGTCTGGATCAGGGTCAGCGTTTCGAAGAACTCGTCCATCGTGCCGAAGCCGCCTGGAAACACCGCAACGGCCTTGGCACGCATGACGAAATGCATCTTGCGGACCGCGAAATAGTGGAAGTTGAAGCAGAGTTCCGGCGTCACGTAGGCGTTTGGCGCCTGCTCGTGCGGCAGCACGATGTTGAGACCGATCGACGGCGCGCCAACATCGTCGGCGCCACGATTGCCGGCCTCCATGACGCCCGGCCCGCCGCCGGTCACCACGACGAATTCGCGAAAGTACGAGGTGGCCGATTGCTGCGAGCAGAGGCGGGCGAATTTGCGCGCCTCCTCGTAATATTTGCTGTTTTGCTCGAGGTTCTTCTTCTGCGTCTCGTTCTTGGCCGCCCAGGCTTCGCCGCCGGGCTCGGGAATGCGGGCGCCGCCGAACAGGATGACGGTCGATTGGATGCCGCGCTCGGCCAGGATCATCTCCGGTTTCAGCAGTTCGAGCTGCAGCCTGACCGCGCGCAACTCGCGCCGCGTCATGAAATCGGGATCGTTCCAGGCCAGCCGGTATGTCTCCGCGCGCGTTTGCGGCGTGTCCGGCACGCTTCTCGACCGCTCCAGATCCTCGTCCGAATGCGGCAGCGGCGTCCATCCCGCCTTTTCCATGGGAGTCATATTTGCTTTACCCGTCCAATCATTCACTTGCGCCGTCCCGTGACGCTGCCGCGATTGACCCTCCCCAAGCCTTCACATAGGGTCCGCGCGACTTTCAAACAGGTTAAGGCGCCGGCCCTTAACAGCTTGGTAATGGAGCGAATTCATGTCGAAGCCCGATCTCGCGAGCCTCGAGGAGATTATCGAGAACGCCTTCGAGGAACGCGACACGATTTCGACCGCAACCCGCGGCGAGACGCGCGAGGCCATCCAATCGGCGCTCGACCTGCTCGACCGGGGCGTCGCCCGCGTCGCCGAGCGGCAGGCCGACGGCAAATGGCACGTCAACCAGTGGCTGAAGAAAGCGGTGCTGCTGTCCTTCCGGCTCACCCCGATGGAGATCATAAAGGGTGGTCCCGGTCAGGCGGTATGGTGGGACAAGGTGCCCTCGAAATTCGACGGCTGGAGCGCCGTCGATTTCGAGAAGGCGGGCTTCCGCGCCGTGCCGTCGTCGATCGTGCGCCGCTCCGCCTATGTCGCGCCCGGCGCCGTGCTGATGCCGTCCTTCGTCAATGTCGGCGCCTATGTCGACAGCGGCACCATGGTCGACACCTGGGCTTCGGTCGGCTCCTGTGCCCAGATCGGCAAGAATGTGCATCTGTCGGGCGGTGTCGGCATCGGCGGTGTGCTGGAGCCGATGCAGGCCGGCCCAACCATCATCGAGGACAATTGCTTCATCGGCGCCCGTTCCGAAGTGGTCGAAGGCTGCATCGTGCGCGAAGGCTCGGTGCTCGGCATGGGCGTCTTCATCGGCCAGTCGACCAAGATCGTCGACCGCGCCACCGGCGAGATCTTCTACGGCGAGGTGCCGCCTAATTCCGTCGTCGTCGCCGGCTCGCTGCCGGGCAAACCTTTTCCAAACAACGAGCCCGGCCCCAGCCTCTACTGCGCCGTCATCGTCAAGCGGGTCGACGCCAGAACCCGTTCCAAGACATCGATCAACGAATTGCTGCGCGATTGATCTTTCTCAACGAATACGGACGGAATTCGCTTGCCTGATAGATCCGACCTCATCTGGCTTTTCTTCAAAGCTTCGGGCCGCGTCAGCCGCGCGGCCTATTTTCTTGGAGGACTGCTGGTGGCCATCATACAGGCCTTCCCGCTCTACCGTTTCACGCTGGTGCCGGAAGGCACCACCGAGAGCAACATGTGGTCGTTTATTTTCTTCATCGCCTTCATTGCCTCGCTTTGGTCGAACGTGGTGCTGGCGGTCAAGCGGTTGCACGACCTCGACAAGCCGGGCGTTGCGGCGCTGGTGCTTTTCGTGCCGGTTGTCTCGATCATCGCTTTTCTGGTGCTTTGCCTGTTTCCAGGGCAACCCGGCCCCAACCGCTACGGCAAGCGCACCAATGCCCCGGCTGAACCCTGAGCGCCGATCGGACATTTCGTCATGCGCTACCGCTCGCTTGATCCGAAACTGATCCTCGAAACCGCCGCACGGCTGGAAGGGCGCGTCGCCGAGCGCTTTCCCGATGCAGGCTTGCGCGGCGTTGCCGCCGAGCTCGTGTCGCTGTCGCGCGATCTGGCAAAGGCAGCCAAGGCGCTGGAGGCGCCGATCTGGTGGCTGCGCGGCCTCATCATCGCCGCCTTCGTCGTCGGAGCGCTGATGTTCCTGTTCGTCGGCACAATCCTGCCGCTCGGCCGCATCTCGGGAAACCACGATGCCTTCCAGTCGGTGCAAGGCATCGAAGCCTCCCTCAACATGATCATCCTCGCGGTGCTGGGCTTCCTGGCCCTGATTCGCTCCGAGGAGCGGATCAAGCGCAAGCGGGTGTTTCGCCAGCTCCACGGGCTGCGGTCGCTGATCCACGTCATCGACATGCACCAGCTGACCAAGGATCCGGCAACGCTTTCAGCCAGTTTCAAGCCGACTGCGCATTCGCCAGCCCGCATCACCAACGCCGCCGACCTTGCCCGCTATCTCGACTACTGCTCCGAAATGCTGTCGATCACCGGCAAGATCGCCGCGCTGTTCGCGCAATCAGTGAATGACGCCGTGGTCATCGACGGCGTCAATGACATCGAGAACCTGGCTTCGAACCTCTCGCGAAAGATCTGGCAGAAGATCACGCTGATCGAAACCCCTCATGGGCAGCCGGCACGTGCGGCGAAGACCGATCCCGAGCCGGGTACGCCGCGTCGGCCTGCAGTCCGCAGACGACCGGGGCCGGCAAGCTAAAACCGGCCACCCGGCGGCAGATCCGCTAGAACGGTTCATCGTTTCGCAGAAACGCCGAACCGCTCTATCTTTTTGTTTTGACGCAATTCCGGACGGAAAACCGCTTCACACTTTTCCTGGAATTGCTCCAGAGCGGCGGAACGGGGAGTTCCGAAAGCCCGGTTTTGCGCCGGATGCTCTAAGCGAATGTTAATCACCCTGGCCCAGCATGCCGGCGAAGACTGTGTCGACCGGCACGGAGCGCTCGACTGGCAAGCGACCTATCCCTGACCACCAAGGAGCCGCGCAAAACGTGGAGCGCCGCCGCTCGCCTGTTTGCCTGGTTCTCTTCGCCGATGAAATTGGAACCGGAAGCTGTCCGCGCCCGGCTTCTCGACACCACCTTCGACCGCAAATTCGCGGTCCTGTTCGGCACCATCAGCGTTCTGTTGGTTGCGGTCAGCGCCGCTCTTGCCACCGGGGATTGGTGGCCCTACGCCTGGATTGCCGCCGACCTGATGCTTTTCACCGTCCGCGTTCTGCTGATGCGGGAATGCGAGCAGGCCCGCAGGCGCGGCTCGAAAGGGCCGCTGGCGGGCCTGATGGCAGCCAGCGGCGTCTGGTCGGTCGTTTTCGGCCTCGGCTGCTATGGCTGTGTTGCCAGCGGGAATATGGCGCTTTCCGTACTTGCCGCCTTGAATGTCGCAGGCGTCGTCGGCGTGGTGTCGTCACGCAATGCGGCGACCCCGCGCTTCGCCATATTCGTCATGTTGGCCGTAAGCCTGCCTTACGTGGTCGGTGCATTGTTTTCTGCGGCGCCCGGAATGCCGATCGTCGGAATTCAAACGCCGTTCTATGTGGCCGGCGTCATCATCGTGCTGCTTCAGAACCACGCAATCAATGCCCGCATGATCCGCGCCGAACTGGACAATCGCGACCTGGCCATCAAGGACGCGCTGACCGGCCTGCCAAACCGCATCTTCCTACAGGAGAAATTGCGCGACATGTGCCGCGACCTTGCGGCGCCGGCCGCCAATGGCGGCAAGCCGTTTGCAGTGCTCAGCATGGATCTCGACGGTTTCAAACAGGTCAACGACCGTTTTGGCCACGCCGTCGGCGACGTGCTGCTGCGCAAGGTGGCCGAACGATTGAAGCGCGGCTTCCGTCCGGGGGACGTGGTCTTCCGCATTGGCGGCGATGAATTTGTCATCCTTTTGCCCGCAACCTCGGAGATCGAGGCCACCTACCTGGCAAAGCGGGCCATCGAAAAGGTCTCGGTGCCTTTCGACCTCGGGGTCGGTTCCGCCATCCATGTCGGCTTGAGCGTCGGCAGCGCCTTCGCACCCGCCGACGGCGGCGATCCGGAAATCCTGCTCACCTGTTCCGACCATGCGCTCTACGAAGCCAAGCGCACCGGCAAGGGCCGTTACTGGGCGCCTGTGCGGGCTACCATCTGACGGTCGCAGCGACGGCTTCCGGCGACAGGCAGGGCGATCCGCTTCTCTCCTGCTCGGCCGCGCGCACCAGTGCCGTCACGCGCTTCAGCAAAGGTGCCGGCGTGCCGGCGTTTTCGGCCAAACGCAGGACCGCGCCTTGCAGTTCGCCGATCTCCGTCGGCCGGCGGCGCTGAAGGTCATCCCACATCGACGAACGCGCGGCAGGGTCGATGGCAAGCATCCGCCGCGCCAAGAACTTGAACAGCCAGTCGGGCAGGCGAAGCACTTTCGGCAGCAGCGCGGGACGCAGGCCGGCGATGCGAGCGGGTTCGATGCCTGCCGCCATCATTGCCGCCAATGCTTCGTCGATCTGGCCGGCCAGGATCAGCCGCCAGCGGCGATCGGCAAGCTCTGCCGCCAGCGGCAGGCCGGAAAGCGCCACCAGCGCGTTGTTGAGGTTGAGCAGCAGCTTGCCCCATAGCACCGCTTCGATGTCACCATGCGTGGCGACGGCAAAGCCCTCGACGTCGAGCAGTTCGTCAAGGCCTGTCGCGCCCTGTTCGATCATCACCTTGCCGCCGCTGGCGCGGTGCAGGCGAAGCGGCAATTCGCCCTCCGGCGATTGGACCACGTTGAACGGCACCATGCCCGCGAGCACCCGCCGGGCGGTGAGATGGGCTCGCAATTTATCGGCATTGTCGACGCCGTTCTGCAGACTGAGTACCACCGCATCCGGTCGGGCATGGGCCGCAATAAGCCCGGCCATGTCCTGCGTCGCGCCGCTCTTGACCGTTGCCAGGATGACATCGGCACCGGGGAATGCCGCGGCCGGATCGGCGGTGACCGACAATGCCTCCGGCTTGACGGATCGGTCGCGGCCATCACGGTCGGTGATGCGCAATCCACCTTTTTGCAGCGCCTTCTCGATGCGAGGCCGCGCCAGCAGAACCACCTTTCGCCCGGCAAGTATCAGGCAGCCGCCGGCGTAGCATCCGATACTGCCGGCACCGGCGATTACGATCGTCCTGCCATGCGTGATCATGCGATGGCCCTGTCCTGGTCGAGAGGCCTTGCCGCAATTATACGGCATGAAAACCATAATGTCGGCGGCATGGCTGGCCCTTATGTCTGGCCGTGACAGGCCTTGCGCTTTCGACTATCGCTTTTGCCCATGACGCTGCCTACCGATCCGACCAGAAATCTGGCTGCTCTCATCCGCTGCGCTTCCGTGACGCCCGCCGAAGGCGGTGCGCTGAGCGCGCTGGAAGAAATGTTGAAGCCGCTCGGCTTTGCCGTCGAGCGCCCGGTGTTTTCCGAATCCGGCACACCTGACATAGAGAACCTTTACGCGCGGCGTTCCGGCAACGGCCCGCATATGATGTTTGCCGGCCATACCGATGTGGTGCCGGTGGGCGATGAAACAGCCTGGACGCACCCACCCTTTGGCGCCGAGATCGCCAATGGCGAGATGTTCGGCCGCGGCGCGGTCGACATGAAGGGCGGCATTGCTTGTTTCGTCGCGGCGGTAGCGCGACATATCGCGCAGAAGGGCGGCCCGAAGGGGTCGGTCTCGCTGCTGATAACCGGCGACGAGGAAGGGCCGGCGATCAACGGCACGACGAAACTGCTCGAATGGGCGGCCGCCAAGGGCGAGAAATGGGATGCCTCGATCGTCGGCGAGCCGACCAATCCCGACGCGCTCGGCGATATGATCAAGATCGGCCGGCGCGGCTCTCTATCGGGCACGGTCGTCGTCAACGGCCGCCAGGGCCACGCCGCCTATCCGCAGCTAGCCGACAACCCGGTGCGCGGCCTGGTGACGCTGGTCGACGCCTTGCTTCACCCCGTCTTCGACAACGGAACAAGGGATTTCCAGCCGACCAATCTTGAGGTGACCTCTATCGATGTCGGCAATCCTGCCACCAACGTCATCCCGGCGAAGGCGGCGGCTACCTTTAATATTCGCTTCAACGACACATGGACCGCAGAGACGATCCAGGCCGAGATCCACAACCGCCTCGACCGGGCGGCGAAACGCAAGAAATACCGCGCCGGCAAGAAGACGCCGGTCGACTACGAGATCGTCTGGCGCGACGGACCGAGCCACGTTTTCCTGACACGCGACGACAGGTTGATCGAGACGCTTGGCGGCTCGATCAAGGCGGTGACCGGCAGGAAGCCGGCGCTCTCCACCTCCGGCGGCACCTCCGATGCCCGCTTCATAAAGGATTATTGTCCGGTGGTCGAATTCGGACTGGTCGGCAAGACCATGCACATGGTCGACGAACGCGTGGCGATTGCCGACCTCGAGACGCTGACGCAGATTTATCTGCGCTTCGTTGAAGACTGGTTTGCGCAGGACATATCCTAGTGATGCTTTCAGCGGATGAAACCTACGCTTCGCTTGCCGGTGCCTGGCGGCTGATGCTCGGCAAGGCCGACGGATTTCGCCTGCTCGACCTTTCGGCGGACGGATTCTGGAACTCCTTTTTTGCCATCGTCGTCGCGGCGCCGGCACTGATCGTCGGCTGGGTCGGTATTGCCAACGAGATCGGCGATCCCAACGCATTCGTCGGCCGTTTCAGCATGTTGATCCGCCTGGCAACCGTCGATATCGGCGCCTGGGTGCTGCCGCTCATAGGCCTCGCCCTGGTGGCGCCGCGGGTCGGCGTCGGCGGCCGTTTCGTCCATTATGTCGTGGCCAGCAATTGGGCCTCGGCGATCATCGCCTGGATGATGCTGCCATCGGCGTTGATCCGGCTTTTCCTGACGTCGGCCAACGAAGTCTCCGGACTCGTGTCGCTGCTGTTGTTCGCGCTGTCGATGGTCTTGACCTGGCGGATGACCAACGTTGCGATCGGCAGGGGAGCGGCCGCCGGCAGCGCCGTTTTTGCCGGCATGTTCGTGGCGTCGCTGATCGTCCTGTTCGGACTGCAGGCGCTGCTCGGGATCAGCGTTCCGGATCAGCCAGGCGTCGGATAATCGACGCCGACGAGAAACAGCCCGTCGGGCGGCGCCACCTGACCGCAGGCCGCACGGTCGCGCGCCTCAAGCGCCGCCTTGAGGTCGGCAACAGTCCAGCCGCCTTCGCCGACACGTTTGAGCGAGCCGACCATCGAGCGCACCTGGTTGTGAAGGAAGGACCGCGCCGAAGCGCGGACTTCGATGAAATCGCCGGTGCGGCTGACATCCAGCCGGTCGAGCGTGCGGACGGGGCTGGTAGCTTGGCACTGGGTCGAGCGGAAGGTGGTGAAATCATGCCGGCCAAGCAGCACCTTTGCCGCTTCGTGCATGGCACCGGCATCGAGCTGCTTCGGTACCCACCAGATCTTGCCCTTGTCGAGCGCCGCCGGCGCGCGCCGATTGACGATGCGGTAGACGTAGTGGCGGCCGATTGCCGAGAAACGCGCATCGAAGCCATCCGGCACGACGGCGGCCTTCAGGATGGCGATGCGCACCTTGGCCGCTTGCAGATGCGCGTTGACGGCGTCGCGCACCTTGTCGCCGGGCCATGCCTTGATCAGATCGACATGCGCCACCTGAGCGGTCGCATGGACGCCGGCATCGGTGCGGCCGGCGGCGCGCAGCGAAACCTGTTGACCACAGAACTTCTCGATCGCCTGCTCGATCGCCTGCTGCACCGATGGCTGGTTGGCCTGGCGCTGCCAGCCGGCGAAGAGACTGCCGTCATATTCGATGTCGAGGCGAAAACGAGGCATTCCCGGATCGAGGCGAAATCAGGCGGCGAGGGCTGAGCCGAAGGCCGAGGCGTAGACCAGCCTGCCGGTCTCCGGCGCCTCGCCCCAGGCAAGCGCCTGCAGGGCTTCGCCCTGATAGTCGCTGTCGAATTTCGCGGCACGGGCACGACTGTAGCCGAAACGCCCATAATAGGCCGGATCGCCGAGCACCACGGCGAGCGTCTCGCCAGCAGCCTTCAGGCGGATATGCGCCTCGCGGACCAGCGCACCGCCGATGCCGGTGCCGTGGAACGACGGCTCGACCGCCAAAGGAGCCAAAGCCACCGCCGGGAAGCTCTTGCCGCCATTCTGCACGAAAAGCCGTGAAAACAGGATATGGCCGACCACTTGCCCGTCTTCGTCCGCCACCAGTTCGACGACGGCATCACCGCCGGTGACCAGCGCGTCGACCAGTCCGGCCTCCGTCTGCTGGCCGAATGCGTGTTCTTCGACAAGGCGGATCGCCTCGCGGTCCCGCGGCGTCGCCGCGCGTATGGACATCATGCTCATGACAATTTCATTCCTTTTTCGAGCTTGGCCCCGCGCAGAAACTCCTGCGCGGCAATGGGCCTTGCGCCCGCACGTTGAACTTCGACCGGCCTGATCGCGCCTGACCCGCAGGCGACCGTCAGCCGGTCATCGAGAATTCCTCCCGGTTCGCCGGCGCCTTGCGAGAGCGTCGAGCGAAGCAGTTTCAGCCGTTCCACGCGGCCGCCGATTTCGGCCTCACACCATGCACCGGGAAAGGGCGACAGGCCGCGAATCTGGTTGTGCACGTCGCCGGCAGGTCGCAGCCAGTCTATGCGAGTCTCCGATTTATCGATTTTCTTGGCGTAGGTCACCCCCACCTCCGCCTGTGTGGTAAATGTCAGCGTATTCCGCTCCAGCCGTTCGAGCGCTTGCACCATCAGCGCAGCACCGAGGACCATCAGCCGGTCGTGCAGATCGCCGGCCGTCATGTCGGGTCCAATGGGACATTTTTCAACCATTGCCACCGGCCCGGTGTCGAGGCCTTCCTCCATCCGCATCACCATAATGCCCGTTTCGGTATCACCGGCCATGATGGCGCGCTGGACAGGGGCAGCGCCGCGCCAGCGCGGCAATAGCGATGCGTGACCGTTGAGGCAACCGAGCCGCGGCGCCTCGAGAATGGGTTTGGGTAGAAGCAATCCGTAGGCGACGACCACGGCGACGTCGGCGCGCAAGGCGCGGAACGCCTCCTGCTCCGCCTCGCTCTTCAGCGACACCGGCGACCGCACCTCGATGCCAAGCCGCGCCGCCTCGCGCTGCACCGGCGACGGCGTCAGTTCGAGCCCGCGCCGGCCGCCGGCGCGCGGCGGCTGCGTGTAGACGGCCGTCAACCCGTGCCCGGCCCCGGCAATCGCCCGCAGCGTCGGCACGGAGAATTCAGGCGTACCCATGAAGATGACACGCAGGGGCATTCGTCGACGCCTACCCCACCATCTTGCCCGGCGCCTTGTCCCTGGCGAGCTTCTTGAATTTCTTGACCACCATGTCGCGCTTCAGCTTGGAGATGTAATCGATGAACAGCACGCCGTTGAGGTGGTCGATTTCATGCTGCAGGCAGGTCGCCATCAGGCCCTCGGCCTCGATCTCCTGCAGCTTGCCGTCGCGATCGAGATATTTCACCCGCACCGCCGCGGGGCGCTCGACCTCGGCATAGTAGTCCGGGATCGACAGACAGCCTTCCTCGTAGACCGAACGCTGGTCGGAGCTTTCAAGGATTTCGGGATTGATGAAGACGTGCGGTGCCGGCGTCTCGTCCTCTTTGGCCAGGTCGATCACCAGCATGCGCAAGGGTTCGCCGACCTGGATCGCTGCGAGGCCGATGCCGGGCGCGTCATACATGGTGTCCAGCATGTCGCCGGCCAGTTTGCGCAAATCCCCGTCGACACGCTCGACCGGTTTTGAAACCTGACGCAGGACGGGATCGGGAAGGATGATAAGCGGCTTGATCGACATGGCGTCTCACCTAAGACGTCGCAGGAAAAGCGTCAACCGGGGCGCCTCCGGGCCGTTCACGTTTTGATCTGTGCCGACGTTCCGAATCATCTATGCTGTCGGCATGAACGAACTGGCCACCATCCTGTCCGAACCTGTCGCCCGCCTCGGCGCCACCACGCTCACCCTCGGCCATGTCCTGGGTTTCGGTGCAATGCTGTTCCTCGGTCTGTTCGTGGCGTTGGTCATTGCGCTGTGGCGATCGGCCAAGGCGCGTGCGGTAGCGGCCGCGGAAGCCGCCGACCATGCCCGCGACGCCGAGGCGCGGATGGCTGGTATCTTGGCAAGCCAGGCGGAAATGCAGGGCCGCATGGGCGCCATCGCCGAAGTGTTCGGCGCGCGCCAGGCCGAACTCACCCAGTCGATCGGCCAGCGCCTCGATGCCATGACCGGCCGCCTGGGCCAGACCATGACCGAGCAGACGAGATCGACGCATGAGAGCCTCGCCAAGCTGCAGGAACGGCTGGCGGTCATCGATATCGCGCAAGGCAACATCCAGTCGCTGGCCGGCCAGGTCGTGCAATTGCAGGCGATCCTTTCCAACAAGCAGACGCGCGGCGCCTTCGGCCAGTCGCGTATGGAAGCCATCGTCGCCGACGGATTGCCGCACGGCGCCTATGAATTCCAGGCGACCTTGTCGAATGGCAGCCGGCCCGATTGCCTGGTGAAGATGCCGAACGGCGCACCGTCGCTTGCCATCGATGCAAAGTTTCCGCTCGAGGCCTGGAATGCCATCCGGGCCGCCGAAGGCGCCGAACTGCAGAAGACCGCCGCACAGGCTTTCCGCCGCGACATCGAGGTGCATGTCCGCGATATTTCCGAAAAATACCTGATCCAGGGCGAGACGCAGGACACCGCCTTCATGTTCGTGCCTTCGGAATCGGTGTTCGCCGAAATCCACGAGAATTTCGAGGCCGTTGTCCAGAAGGCGCATCGCTCACGGATCGTCATCGTCTCGCCATCGCTTTTGATGCTGTCGATCCAGGTCATCCAGGCAATCCTCAAGGATGCCCGCATGCGCGAGCAGGCACACCTGATCCAGGGCGAGGTTATCCGGCTGATGGAAGATGTTTCCCGGCTCGACGAGCGGGTGCGCAAATTGCAGACGCATTTCGGTCAATCGGCCAAGGATATCGAGGACATCCTTGTCTCGACATCGAAGGTGACCAGGCGCGGACAAAAGATCGAGGCGCTGGAGTTTGGCGTGCAGCCGGCGGAGGACACCGCTGGTTCGAATGGCAGCGGAGCAAAAGCGGAAATCAGCCCGCGCGTCGCCGATTCGAAAACCGGGCAATTGAGGCTAAGGGTCGTCGAAGGCGACGATTGAGAGCTGCGCCGGAACCGGAGGCTTCGCCCCGGTCTGGCGCTACTGCTCCTCGATGATGGTTGTGCCTTCGAATTCCGGCAGCCAATGCAGCGCCGAGCGGTGCCAGATCTGCTTTCTCGGCACCAGTTGCTCGCGCTGCCGTGCCGTGCCGACCCTGATACCGTAAACCTTCGGTCCCTCGCCCGCCGACGTGGCGTAGAGATGCGAGCCGCACTCACCGCAAAATGCCTGGGCGCGCTTGGCGCCGCTCGAACCGGTCTTGATATAGATCTTCGGCGTGCCCCTGGTGATCCTGTAATTGTCCTCGGACGCCGGCACGGTGACGCGAAAGGCCGTTCCGGTTAGCTTCTGACAATCGATGCAGTGACAAATGGTGGTCTTTTCCGGATCGACTTCGGCCTCGTAAGTGATAGCGCCACAATGACACGCGCCGTCGATTTTCATCTTCGTTCCTCCTGGAGCTTTTGCCTGCGATCATAGCCGGGACTGCCCGATGGCGCATCGATTTCCTCAAGCCATTTTCCTTAGGCCGGTTCTTGTCCGGATGCCCCCGCCAAGGCCTTGCTCCGGCGTTCCCAGGTGCCGGTGGTCTGCGGCTTGACGAAGAGCCGCGTCACCTCCGGCATCTCCGCCTTCAGCCGCGTCTCGAGGCGCTCGACGCAGGTCTCTATCTCCGGCGCCGACAAATGATCCTCGAACTCGATGCTCAAAGCGGCGACGATCTCCTGCGGACCCATATGCAGCGTCAGCACGCCATTTGCCCGTTGCACCGCCGGGTCCTGCTGGATGATGGCCAGCACCTCTGTTTGCACCTCGGGCGAGGCCGGCTCGCCGAGCAGCAGGCTCTTGCTTTCGCGCGCCAGGAAGATCGCGGTCGCGCCCAGGATGAGCGCGATGCCGATCGACGCGGCGCCGTCGAGCTTCGGCATGTCCAGCAATTCCGCCGCCAATATGCCGGCGAAGGCGACAACGAGGCCGAGAAGTGCCGCGCTGTCCTCGAAGAGTACGGTGTAGACACTCGGATCCTTGCTGAGCTGCACCGCCTCAAGCCAGCCGTGGCTGCCTTTTTGGTGGCGGAATTCCTTCAGCGCCACCAGCCAAGAGGTGCCTTCGAAGAGAAAGGAAAGGCCAAGGACAGCGTAGTTCACCTTGGCGTTGGCAATCGGCTCCGGCGCCATGATGTGCGTCACGCCTTCGTAGAACGATATGCCGGCGCCCAGTGCAAAGACGAGGAGCGCAACGATGAAGCTCCAGAAGTACAGCTCGCGGCCATGGCCGAGCGGATGCGTGCGGTCGGCCGGCCGGGCGGCACGGTGCATGCCGTAAAGCAGCAGGCTGCCATTGCCGGTATCGACGAGCGAGTGGACGCCTTCCGAGAGCATTGCCGAGCTGCCCGTGAACAAGGCAGCGGCAAATTTGGTCAGTGCGATCGCAAGATTTCCGGCGAGCGCCGCATAGATCACTTTTTTCGACCCGCCATGCGCCGCCATGGTGTGCTGCCTTGGTTGATGCACCGAGATTGGCGGAGCGCCCGCCCACGCTCCACAGTCCCCACAACGCCCGAAGTGCCCAGTTGTTCACAAGGTCAGTTGTTCAAAAGGGCGGCGCGGGGCTATTCGACGACCTCGTCCGTCCAGACCTTGAAGCCAGCCAGCGCGCCCGGCCCAAAAATGTGGGTCAGCGGCACATCGGCGGCATCGCGTCCGGAGGCAATCAGGATGCGGCCGATGCGCGGCGCGTTATTGCGCGGGTCGAACGCGTGCCAGCGGCCGCCGAGATAGACCTCCATCCAAGCGGCGAAATCCATGTCCGACCACGGCTTTGGCAGGCCGATATCACTGATATAGCCGGTGCAGTAGCGGGTCGGAATGTTCAGGGCGCGGCAGAAGGCAACAGCGAGGTGAGCAAAGTCGCGGCATACACCACTCTGCTCGCGATAGGCCTCGGCGGCGGTGCGCGTCGGCCGTGCATTGAAATAGTTGAAGACGATGTGGTTATGGACGAAGTCGCAGACCGCCTGGACGCGCGGAATGCCGAGCGGGGTGCTGCCGAACAGCCGCCACGCTTCATTCGACAGCACGTCGCTCTCGCAATAACGGCTGGGCAGCAGGAACAGCAGCGTCTCCGATGGCAGATCGCGCACCTCGTGCTGCCACGCCGTCAGCTCGCGCGTCTCGAAGGAGCCGGGGTCGCGGATCACCGCGTCCGTGCCGAACGCAAAGCGCCCGGCCGGCGCAACGAAACGGTTGCACCAATTGCCGAAACTGTCGCGGTAGCTTTCGATTGGCACCGGCGGGTTCGACGTCAGGAAGTCCGGCCGCTCAAGATCGGATGCGCGCGAATAATGGACGTTTAGCATCGCGATCAGCGGTGTTTCCTGCGGGAAGTCGAAGCTCATCTGGCAACCGATGTGGATCCGCATTGTCGTCCTGACCGGCCTGCCTGATCATCAGCCGGCGAAACGCAAGGGCTGATGCTGCAGTGCGAAGAAGACCATGGCACGGACCGCTGTGGTTTACGAGGGAATTAGAAACCGGTTGACAGCCATCGGCCAGGGCGACTGCACGGCAGCGGCCTCTTGCAGTCGAGCGTTTTCTCTTGTTTCACTTCGCCAGACGTCAACTGGAGGAACGAATCATGGCTAAGGGTGCGATGAAGGCAGGCAAGGAGGCCCGCAAGCCGAAGAAGGACGCGAAGAAACCGGCTCCGGCGCCGGCCCTGAAGGCACCGCCGGTGAAGGCGATGAAGCTGAAGGACAAGTAGGGCCGCAGCTACCGTTTCGGCTTATCTCGACCGGCCGCAAACGCGGCCGGTATGATTGTTCACTAAGCTCACGCGCATCCCCTATGGATGCGGCGAAGGCAATTTTTGCGCTTTTCAAGAAATCGGCCGGAAGCCATCGAAACGGAGCGTTCCGATGTCGTGGATCTTCCTGTTGTTCGCCGGACTGTTCGAGATCGGCTGGGCGATCGGCCTCAAATACACCGACGGATTCTCGAAGCCGCTGCCGAGCGTCCTGACGGTAGCCTCGATGATCGTCAGCCTGACCTTGCTCGGCCTGGCGCTGAAGGCGTTGCCGGTCGGCACCGCTTACGCGGTGTGGACCGGCATCGGCACCGTCGGCACGGCGCTGTTGGGGATATGGCTGCTCGGCGAGCCAGCGACGGCGATCAGGCTGGCCTGCATCGCGCTAATCGTCTGCGGCATCATGGGACTGAAGCTCGCGGCTTAGCCGATTCTGACGGACGAACGCGTGCGGGGCCGCTGCAAGGCGGCCCCGATTCTTGAATTCCGCTGATCAGCGCCGGAAAGCGCTATCGCGCGGAGAAGCCGGGCGGCGTCCTGCCGGTGCGCTGCTTGCGCGCCGCATAGCGCGCATCACGCTTGGCCTTGCGTTCCGCCTCGTCGGCAAGAAAACGGGCGATGCGCTCGTTCTCTTCAGCTTCCCGGATCTTCGCTTCGGCCTGTGCGGCTTCTTCCGCGGCGATGCGTGCCGCTTCGGCGGCTGCCTCGCGCTCGGCCTTTTCGGCCGCTTCGCGCGCCAGCTTTTCCTGCTTCAGCCTGGCCTTTTCGGCCTCGCGTATCGCGCGGGCCTCGAGGATCGCCTTGCGCTCGGCCTGTCGTGCCAGCACCGCTGGATCGTCTGGCGCCGGCTTTGCCTTGAAGCGCTCCAGAAGCGCCTTCTTTGCCTCGTTTGCGGCATTGCGCCGCTCGAAAACGTCTTTTTCCCTATAGATAGCCAAGTCCACTTCCCTGAAGTCAATTTGCGAGGCTTACATACGCGCGAAAACCGAGAGTTCAAGCGCCAAAACGGTATGCCAGCCATGAAATTCTGATCTGTTGCAGCCGGGAGACGCCATTTCGATTGAATTCGGCTGAAAGCCACCCGCACTGTTCACCATCCAGGCATCTGGCGGGGCGGCGGACTGATCGCTACGTGTAGCGCCAAGACAAAACGCTGAGATGACACACTATGGAACTCGGTCTCTACACCTTCGCCGACGTCAGCCCGGAACCAGCTCCCGGTGCGATCGGTGCGCATGAGCGGTTGCGCAACCTGATCGAGGAGATCGAGCTCGCCGACCAGGTCGGGCTGGACGTCTTTGGTCTCGGCGAGCACCACCGTCCCGACTATGCTGCCTCGGCTCCGGTGGTGGCGCTGGCGGCAGCGGCCGAACGGACCAAGCGCATAAGGCTGACCAGCGCTGTCACCGTGCTGTCGTCCGACGATCCGGTGCGCGTCTTCCAGCAGTTTGCCACCCTCGATCTTCTGTCCGGCGGCCGTGCCGAGATCATGGCCGGGCGCGGCTCGTTCATCGAGTCCTTTCCGCTGTTCGGCTACAATCTCGAAGATTATGACGAGCTCTTCGCCGAGAAGCTCGACCTGCTGCTCGCCATCCGCGATCATGTCAAGGTGACCTGGTCGGGCAGTCTGCGCGCGCCGATCAACGACCGCGGCGTCTACCCGCGGCCCTTGCAGGACAAATTGCCGATATGGATCGCCGTCGGTGGAACACCGCAATCCGTCGCCCGCGCGGGCGTGCTCGGGTTGCCGCTGGCACTGGCGATCATCGGTGGCGAGCCGGCGCGGTTCGCACCGCTGTTCGACATCTACAGGGATGCAGCCAGGCGCGCCGGCAACGATCCGGCAAGCCTTGCCACCAGTCTCAACGTCCACGGCTTCATTGCCGACACCACGGACCAGGCAGCCGACGATTTTTACGGGCCGCAGGCCGAGGTGATGAACCGCATCGGCCGCGAGCGCGGCTGGGGGCCGACATCGCGGGCGCATTTCGACCAATCGCGCGGCCCAAACGGCGCGCTGTTCGTCGGCAATCCAGAACAGGTGGCCGAGAAGATCATTGCCCAGCACAGGATATTCGGCAACGACCGCTTCCTGCTGCAAATGGCGATCGGCACCATGCCGCACGCCAAGGTGATGAAGGCCATCGAACTCTACGGCATTAAAGTCGCGCCGATCGTGCGCCGGGAAACTGCGAAGGCCGTTCCCGCCGTGGCGGCGCCGGTTGCCTGATTCCCAGTCACCTGATTCATTGGCAAGGCCGCGAGGCGGCCTTGCCGGTGACGCCGGCTAACGGAACCTTGAAGCGACAGAGGCGTTTTCGCCAACGGTCTGCACCAATCGCGGTGTGCCGCCGAGGGTCAGAATGAAAGCCGAACCCGACGCTTCGGGCGCAAGCGCTGCCGAAAGCCCGGATCCGCGCGTCGAGGCGCGGGCGGATGCGCATCTGATGCGTTCGCTGCTCGTCGGCATCTTCATCCTCATGGCGATCTACGCGCTTTACTTCGCCCGCGCCTTCTTCATGCCGGTCATTCTGGCTTTCCTGCTGGCGCTGACGCTGACGCCGATCGTTCGCTTCCTGCGCAAGCATGGCATGCCCGATGTCATTTCAGCGACACTGTTGGTGCTGCTTTCGTTCTGCCTCGTCGCCATCGCGGGATATCTGCTCAGCGGCCCGGTCATCGACCTCATCAACAACACCTCGACGATCGGCCAGCAGCTTACCGAACGTCTGGCACAACTGCGCCGTCCGTTCGAACGGATCGTGGAGATTTCGCGCCAGATCGAGGGCCTGACACAGACATCCCAGGAGCCGGGCGTTCAGAGGGTGGCGACGGCGCCATCCGGTATTCTCTCGCAGGCCGCCGGCAATGTGCTGTCGGCCGGCGCCAGCGTTACCATCGTCTTCGTCCTGTCGCTGTTCCTGCTCGCCTCGGGCACGATGTTCTATGAAAAGATCGTCCAGTCCTTCCCCAGTCTCAGCGAAAAGAAGCGGGCGCTGCGCGTCGTCTACGACGTAGAACGTGAAATCTCGCATTATCTGCTTACTGTCACGGTCATCAATACATGTCTCGGCGTGGTCATCGGGCTCGGCCTGTGGGCGCTCGGCGTGCCCAACGCGCAGGTCTGGGGCGCGGCAGCGGCTCTGCTCAATTTCCTGCCCTATATCGGGGCGCTGACCACCATCACGCTGGTTACGATCATCGCGCTGATAAGCTTCGACACGATTTCCTATGCGCTGCTGGCGCCGGCCTTCGTTCTTATGTGCGATGTCGTCGAAGGCCAGTTCGTGACGCCGACGGTGGTCGGCCGCCGTCTCGAAATCAACGCAGTGGCGATCCTCATCGCCATCGCCTTCTGGTCGTGGCTGTGGGGTTTTGTCGGCGCGCTGCTGGCGGTGCCGCTGCTGGTCGTCATCAAGGTGTTCTGCGATCATTTCGACGGTCTCAGCCATGTCGGCAATTTCCTGGCGGCGCAACACACGGCGGCGATCGAGGACGAAGAGATTCCCGAGGTGAAAAAGTAGCGGCTTAAAGGGTCAAAAGCGTCCCCCGATGGGGCAGATCACGACCTTGCATCGGTCGCACGTCCGTTGTGCCCTCAGCGCTCCATCAACATTTTGAATTTGCCGCCTCGGCAACGGCTTCCTACATCCCTTCGGCCCACAGGAAACCCGCGCCGATGACCGTTCTTTCCGTTCTCGACCTGTCGCCGATCGTCGAAGGCAGCAACGCTTCACAGTCACTCGCCAATTCGCTCGATCTCGCCCGTCATGCCGAGCGGCTGGGTTACCGGCGCTATTGGCTGGCAGAGCACCACAATATGCCGGGCATCGCCAGCGCCGCCACCTCGGTGGTCATTGCCCATGTGGCCGGCGGCACCAATACGATACGCGTCGGCGCCGGCGGCATCATGCTGCCCAATCATTCGCCGCTGGTCATCGCCGAGCAGTTCGGTACGCTTAACGCTCTGCATCCTGGCCGCATCGATCTCGGCCTCGGCCGGGCGCCCGGCACCGACATGGCCACGGCACGGGCGCTGCGCCGTAACCTCGACGCTGGCGCCGACAATTTCCCGCAGGACGTCGTCGAGCTGATGGGTTACTTGCAGCCGGCCGAAGACGGCCAACGCATCCGCGCGGTGCCCGGCGAAGGCGAAAAGGTGCCGATCTGGATTCTCGGTTCCAGCCTCTACGGCGCGCAGCTTGCCGCCATGCTCGGCCTGCCCTACGCCTTCGCTTCGCATTTTGCGCCGGCCGAGCTCGACCATGCTCTGGAGATCTACCGCTCGCGTTTCCAGCCTTCGGAGCAGCTCGACAAGCCTTATGTGATGCTCGGCCTCAACGTCTTCGCCGCTCCTTCCGATGCCGAGGCGCGGCTGTTGTTCACCTCGCTGCAGCAGGCCTTCGTCAATCTGCGCACCGGCCGGCCCGGCCGATTGCCGCCGCCGGTCGAAGGATATGAGCGCGACCTCGATCCAATGGCCAAGACCATGCTCGGCCAAGCGCTTTCCTGCGCCGTCGTCGGCTCTCCCGAAACGGTCAGGCAAGGCATCGAGGCGTTTGTGCGCCGCACAGGCACCGACGAGCTGATGGTCACAGCGCAGATTTTCGACCATGCGGCGCGGGTGCGCTCGTTCGAGATCCTCGCCGACGCTCACAAATCGCTGTCGGAAGCTGCCTGAGAGTTGGTTCGCCACTTGCCACTGTTGCGGGCAAGGCCGGAACATCGCGAACAGGTGTGCGAAGACATAGCGAACATTTCGCGCGTTTTACGCGGAGGTTTTCGATCCGTCATGCTCGTCCGTTAGCGGGAAACGCGGCGTCCACTAAATGACGATCACCTTGGTGCCGATTGTGGCGCGGTCATAGAGATCGATGATGTCCTGGTTCATGAGGCGAATGCAGCCCGCCGACACAGCTTTGCCGATGGACCACCATTCAGGGCTACCGTGCAGGCGATATCCAGTGTCACCCTTCTCGTTGAAAAGATAAAGCGCCCGCGCCCCGAGCGGGTTCACGAGTCCGCCCTCCATATGGGCCGGTATGATGCGGCCTCGCTTCTGCTCGCGCACGATCATCGCGGACGGCGCGCTCCAATCCGGCCATTCGCGCTTCCTCGCAACGTGAGCAGTGCCATGCCACTCGAAGCCCGCCTTGCCGACGCCGATTCCGTAGCGCAGCGCCTGACCGTCTCCCAACACGTAGTAGAGGAACTTCGCTCCTGTATCGACAATGATGGTGCCCGGCGCCTCTTCAGTCGCATAAGGCACTGTCTGCCGATGGAACTTTTGGTCAACCTTGTAGATCGGAACCGGCGGAACGCGAAAACCGGCGTCGGTGAGGCCGCCATAGGCCGAGGGGAAAGTCTTAAATGCGCCGCCGGTGGTGCAGCCGAAGAATGCGACCATCCCAGCAAGTACCAGCCCGATTAGGATCGATTTCACGCGCATGACTCAAGCCGGCGCCCGTGTGGGCGATCAGCCGCATCTCGTCATATTCCTAAACCGACATGCTTCGATTGCCAAGATTTTCCTGACTGTCGGCTGGCTGATTGTTGGCCACTTGGCTCGATCGGCGCCGCGTCCTTCAATTGCTCGGTTTTCGAACGACGAACGCCCGTAGTGGCTGCGAAGGCCGGGGTCGGCAGGACAGAGGGAGCGCTGTCCGTCCGGCATTGCAAAGTTTCTGACAGAGCCCAAGCGCTACGCGCTGACGCTCTGCGCAGTCGCACCTAGCGGACGGCATGAATTGCGGATCATCAAGCGTCCCTTGAGCGTCAGCTTGCGCGGCGGCGCATCCCTGTTTCCGGCGAGCCGGTCGAGCAGCAGATTGGCCGCCTGTTCGCCAATCGCCTGCACCGGCTGTGCGACCGTGGTCAATTGCGGCCGGAACACATCCGACCACGGAAAGTCGTCGAAGCAGGCGACCGAAATATCCTCCGGACATGACAGGCCGATATCGCGAATGGCCTTCATGGTGCCGATCACCATCGGGTTGTTGGCCGAAAAGATGGCGCTCGGCCGGTCGTGCAGCGAAAGCAGCTGCATGGTGGCGTTGTAGCCGTCTACTTCATGGAAGTTGCCGAAGCGGACGAGTTCGGCCTCGGCCGGCAGGCCGGCGGCCTGGAGGGCCTCGCGGTATCCCGCCATGCGGTCATGCATCGGCGAGATATCGAACGAGCCGGAGATGTAGCCGATGCGCCGATGGCCGAGATCGATCAGGTAAGTGATGGCGTCGAACACCGCGCGCTGATTGTCGAGAACGACGGCATCGGTGTCGACACCCTGGCAAACACGGTCGAGCAGCACGACCGGCACATTGGCGTCGTCGACAATCCGTTTGAGGATCGCGCCGTCACCGACACGCGCGACGATCAGTCCGTCGACCATGCGGTCGAGCAGCAGCCTGATCTGGTCGTCCTGCGTGTTCAGGTGCTCGTCGGTGCAGCACAGCATGACGGCGTAGCCGGCCCTGTCGAAAGCCTGCTGGATGACCGAAACCACGTCGGTAAAGAACGGATTGGTGATGTGTGGGACGGTGAGCCCGATGGTGCGTGTGGTGCCCATCTTCAGGCTGCGGGCAATGGCGTTGCGCTTGTAGCCGATGTCGCGGATCGCCTGTTCGATGCGCTGGCTGAGCTCGGGGCTGACGGTCGCGGTGCCGTTGATCAGCGCCGATACGGTGGCCACGGAAACACGCGCCGCTTCGGCCACATGAAGCATGGTCGGTGCAGTGGATTTGCGCTGCTTTTTTCGTCCTGACGCTGTCATTTTCGAAACGTTTCACCACTCCGCGGCAGCAATACGTACGGAATCTTATGATTTTGCGCAAGAATTGAAATGGAACAATCTTACGCTCCAGATATTGGCTTGACATGATCGAAACGTTTAGATTAGCGTTTGAGGCGTTAGGTGACGACGGAGGGAGGCCGTCCTTGTCATGCAGCACGGCAATTCCATCCCTGCGGAAGGCGCTACGGCGGACGGCTCGGCTATCGTGCTGAGGGCCGAGCACATCTCCAAATCCTTCGGCGGTATCGCAGCACTCGTCGATGTCGGCTTCGAGCTGCGGCGCGGCGAAGTCCATGCGTTGATGGGCGAGAACGGCGCCGGCAAGTCGACGCTGATGAAGATCCTGTCCGGCGTCTACACGGATTATATCGGAACGGTCAGTATCGATGGCCACCCGGTGCGCTTTACCGGCGTCCGCGAGGCCGAGCGCGCCGGCATCGCCATCATCCACCAGGAGCTGAACCTCGTCCCCGAACTCAGCGTCGCCGACAACATTTTTCTCGGCCGCGAGAAGCTGATCGCCGGGCTGATCGTCGACCGCAAGGCGAGCAGCCGCGCTGCCGGCGCGCTCTTGCAAAGGCTCGGCATCGAGCTCGACCCGGATGCACGCGTCGGTGCCTTGCGCGTCGGCGAACAGCAACTGGTCGAGATCGCCAAGGCGCTGTCGATGTCGGCACGCATCCTGATCATGGACGAGCCGACCTCCGCCCTTTCGCCAGCCGAATGCCAGCGGCTGTTCCGCATCATCCGCCAGCTCGCCGACAGCGGCGTGGCGATCGTCTACATTTCGCACCGCATCGACGAGGTCATGCATCTGGCCAGCCGGGTCACGGTGTTTCGCGATGGACGCCACGTCCTGACGCAGGCGATGGACAAGCTCGACGAAGACGCCATAATTTCGGCGATGGTCGGGCGAAACCTGCTTGCTTCCTCCCAGGAACACCGCATCCCCGGTGGCAACACCGTCCTTTCCGTAAGCGAGCTGTCGCTGTCGAAGCCCAATCGCCATGGCTGGCGCACCGTGCTCGACGGCGTCAGCTTCGACCTTGCCGCCGGAGAAATTCTCGGTATCGGCGGGCTGCTGGGCTCGGGCCGTACCGAAATCCTGGAAACCATCTTCGGGTCCAGCGGCGGACGTGCCGGCGGTGAGATCAGGCTCGGTGGCGAGGCTGTAGAAATCCGTTCGCCGCGCGATGCGCGCCGGCTCGGCATCGCTCTGGTCACGGAAGACCGCAAGACGCAAGGCCTGCATCTCGAGGCCTCGATCACCGACAATGTCGCGCTGCCGCTGGTCGGCGCGCTGGCGCGGTTCGGCGTGCGCTCGCTGGCCGGTGAGCAAGGGCTGGCACGGGACGCCGTCAAGGCGCTCGGCATTCGCTGCGAGACCGTCGAGCAGCCGGCCGGCACGCTCTCCGGCGGCAACCAGCAGAAGGTCGTCATCGGCAAATGGCTAGCGACGAGGCCGCGGGTGCTGCTGCTCGACGAGCCGACACGCGGCATCGATGTCGGTGCCAAGCGGGAAATCTACGATCTCATCTTCAAGCTGGCGCGAGACGGGCTGGCGATCGCCGTCATCAGCTCGGAATTGCCGGAGCTGCTGCATCTTTCCGACCGTATCCTGGTCATGGCCGACGGCCGCCAGACGGGAATCCTGTCCCGCGCGCAAGCCAGCGAGGAGGCCATCATGCGGCTTGCGGCGGCGCGACGGACGATGACGAGGCCTGCCGCATGAGCATTTTGCATATCCTGTCCCGGACGAAGCTCTATTGGGGCCTGATCGCCATCTTCCTGATCGGCGTGCTCGGCTCGCCGATCAGCTCCAAGGGCAACAACATCTTCCTGTCCTACGGCAACCTGCTCGATGTGCTGCGCCAGGTGTCGACCACCGGGCTGATTGCCACCGGCATGACTGCGGTGATCATCACCGGCGGTATCGACCTTTCCGTCGGCTCGCTGATGGCTATCTGCACGGTCGTCTGTGCCATGCTGCTGACGGTCCCCGGCGTGACGCCGGCGGTGGTGCTGGGGGTGCCGACAGTTGCCCTGGCAGCCCTTTGCCTCGGCATTCTCGTCACTCGTTTCATCCTGCTGAACATCGAAAAATCCCGCGCCGGCGCGCAGGCCACGCACGACATCAGGTTGGACAGCGTTCGCGGGCTGGTGACACCCGGCATTGTCGGGGTGATCCTGTGCAGTCTGGTGCTGTGGTTCCTGCTGCCGCAGGTGGGCTCAAAATTCGGCGTGCTCGGCGTGCTGCTGGTGGCGCCTTGCGTCGGCCTGCTGTTCGGCGCGCTCAACGGCTTCATCATCGTCGCCGGGCGGCTGCAGCCGTTCATCGTGACGCTGGCGATGATGGTCACTGCGCTCGGCATCGCCCGGCTGACAGCCGGCCAGAACAATGCGGTGCTGCCGGTCTACACCGGCTCGAATGCCACCGCCGATTTCGAAATGCTGCGCTCGCTGGTATTCGGCGTGATCCCGATGCCGGGCCTGTTCTTCCTCGGCGCCATCCTGATCTACGGCGCCGTGCTGCGCTTCACCCCGTTCGGCCGCTATGTCTATGCGATCGGCGGCAATGAGGAGGCGGCGCGGCTGTCGGGCATCGCCGCAGGCCGCGTGAAGATCGCCACCTATGCCGTGTCAGGGCTGCTGGCCGGCATCGCGGCGGTGCTCTATGTCGCGCAGTACCGGCAAGGCAAGCCGGACGCCGGCGCCGGGCTGGAGCTCGACGCGATTGCCGCCGTGGTCATCGGCGGCACCAGCCTGATGGGCGGACGCGGCAGCCTCACCGGGACGTTCTGCGGCGTGCTGATCTTCGGGCTGCTCTCCAACATCCTGCAGCTGCACAACATCAATTCGAACCTTCAGCTGGTGCTGAAGGGGATGATCATCATCGGTACCGTGCTCGTACAGGAGCGCAGTGCCGGTGATCTTCTCTTCTATCTGCGACTGCCCGGCGGGCAAGCGCACAAGGAAACGGCCGCGGCAAAGCGGCCGTCGCAAGAGACCGCGTCTCTGAATATTGGAGGAAACAAGAAATGAAACGACGTGAATTGTTGAAGCTCGCCGGGCTGACAGCGGCACTCCTGACCACGACCGCCATGCTTGCCGGCGGCGCCCATGCGCAGGACAAGAAGTGGAAGATCGGCTTCTCGCAGGTGACGACCATCGAACCCTGGCGCGCCCAGTTCAACAAGGACATCCTGGCCGAAGCGGCCAAGCATCCGGAAGTCGAGCTGATCATCACCGACGGCGAGGACAAGACCGAGAAGCAGGTCGCCGATGTCGAAAACCTTATCCGTCAGGAGGTCGATGCGCTCTTGGTATCACCGAAAGAATCCGCCGGCCTGACCGGTGTCGTGCAGCAGGCGATCGATGCCAAGATCCCGGTCTTCGTGCTCGACCGCAACGTCGAAACCAACGACTACACGCAGTTCGTCGGCGGCGACAACAAGCTGATCGGCCGGGCTGCCGGTGAATATGCCGTCGAGCTGCTTGGCGGCAAGGGCAAGGCCGCCGGCAACGTTGTCGAGATCTGGGGCGGCATGGGCACCCAGCCGGCACACGACCGCCATGACGGTTTCCATGAATTCACCGACAAGGAGCCGGGCATAAAATACCTGCTCGACCAACAGTCGGGCGACTGGAAGCAGGACCAGGCCTACAACATCATGGCCACGGCGCTGCGCAACAACGAGAAGATCGATCTCGTCTACGGCCACAATGATCCGATGGCCTATGGCGCCTATCTTGCCGCCAAGGACGTCGGACGTGAGAAGGACATCAAGTTCATCGGCATCGACGGCCTGCCCAATGAAGGCGTGCAGCTGGTCGCCAATGGCGAGCTGACGGCGACGTTCACTTATGTGACGCCGGGCGCCGAAGGGCTGCGGCAGGCGATCAAGTTCCTGAACGGGGAGAAGGTGGAAAAGACCATCACCCTGCCGACGCAGAAGATCACCAAGGAAAATGCCGCCCAGATCCTGAAGGACAACGGCCTCTGAGACGAGGCTTTCCTGCCGGGCGTTCAGCGCCCGGCAGGAACAACAACCAAACGCCGGCAGGCAGCAGATTAAGCCAGCTTGGCCAGCAGCTTCATGAAAATGGCCGCTTCCTTGGCGGAAAGCGGCGCCAGCGTTTCCTGCGTAATCTCACGGGCAAGCGGAATCAGCCGCTCGATCGCGTCGCGCCCCTCGGCGGTCAGATTGACCAGCAGGCGCCGTTTGTCGATTTCGTGTTTGCTAAGTTCGACAAAGCCACGCGCTTTCAGCCGGTCGATGACGCCCTTCACGGTCGCCGCATCCATGGCGATCAGGCTGCCAAGCTGGTTTTGCGAGGTCTCGCCGACGTCGCGCAATTTGGCCAAAGCGGCAAATTGCGGCGGCGTCAGATCGGCGATGTGTGCGGCGAAGATCGAGACATGGCGCTGATGCGCCTTGCGCAGGATGAAGCCGACCTGCTCCTGCAAGCGATAGTCGTTTTCGTCAGGCTCCTCGGCCTCGACCAGCTTGAGCAGATTGTCCTCGGCGCTCACCGCAGCCCATCCCATGCCTTAATGTCCTTGGCCGCCAGCCCACCCATGCGGTCGTGCACGCGCGGGCCGCAGGTCATGGCGAGGCAAAACAGGATCTCGTCGGGACGGGGGCCGTCGCTGATGCCGATTTCCATGGCATCGAAATGGCTGCGCACATAGGCGGCGTTGATGTGGCCGAGCGGCACATCGAGCCGCGCGCCGAAGCCGCCGACCTTCTTCGCCGAGGGCACGATCGCCTTGGCGTCGCCGAGCCGTTCGCGCATGGCATAGCCGCCCGGCACATGCCACAGCGCGCCATGCTCCAGCTCGCCCGCCATGCCGACGATGGCGCCCTTGCCGTAACCGTCGATCTGTTTGAGATCGCCGCCCAATGCGGCAATAAGCCTGTCGGAGAGCAGCAGCCCGAGCGGCTTCAAATCCTCCATGGCGCTCTGCAGTTCCTCGACGTAACGGCCGGCGAACGGGTTCTTGACCACAGCCATGGCCGCCGCGCGGCGCCGCGGCACCTTCGCCACCGGCCCGCCTTCGTGAAAAATCTCTTCGGTCAGCACGGCGATCTTGCGGATCGGAAACTCAGGCATGAGCAATTTCCCTCTCTAAAGCTTTATTGGCGAGCGCCATCGGACCTGCGATGCGCGCCTGACCGCCGAGGAAAAGCGCCGCGGCGGCAATCAGGCCGCGCCGCCGAAACTCCTCGGCAACGGCAAATCCGCCTTCCAGCGCAATAGCGATTTCAGCGGCGGAAAGCAGCCCCACGCCCTGCGTCACCAAACGGTCGCCGAGGTCGCTGTCAGGTGCGAGATCGCGCGCCCGTATGCGCCTAACGGCCGGATGACCGGGCAGGTCGACGGCGTTGGCGATCAAGGTCGCGGCGGCATCGGCTTCAGCACCCGTTCGCGCCAGCACCGTGACCGCGTCGGCGATGCCCAGCGAAAAGGAGCGGCCGCGCCAGCCGCTTGTCGCGACACCGCGGATCCCGTCTTCGGGGCGGATCGTGAGACGATCTGCCAACCCATGACCTGTCCCGGCAATGGCAAGCGTCATCGACTGCCCGTGGCCGAGATAGATCGCGCTGTCGCCGCCATTGTTGACATAGGCGCGCTCGAGCCGGCGGCCGGCAAGCAGCGCGCCAAGCACTTCGTCGGCTACCGAGCCGGCGACGGCCGCCATCGGTGTGATGAATTGTTTCGCTAGCGGAACGACCGCCGCTTCCATGCGGCGCGCCGTCGGGCCAGCGAAAGCACGTGGCCGCGAGGCGGCCGGGCGCCGCAGTTCGGGCAACTCTTCGACCAGTTCGGGCAGGATTGTCTGGAAGCGCGCCACTGCCTGGCGATATGCGGCGCTGCATTCACTCGCCTCGCCGAATGACTCGACGATCAGGTCGATCGGCCCATGATTGAGGTGAAGCCTCCGGCCGTCCTCGAGCCAATGCGCCTGCGGGCCGTTCATCGCCCGGCCCCGTTTGCGGTCGCGCGACGCAACTGCGCCAGCGGCGGCCAGGGATTGTCACGGGGTGCGGCCGTGCCGCGGCGCGGATTGAGATATTCGCCGCCCTTGGCCAGGATATCGTCGACGCTGCGGATTTCGCCTTCGTAGCCGCCAAGCCTGACATAATCGTCGCGGCGTATGGTGAACTCGATCGGCGCCACCAGCGCCGGGGTCGGCACATAGCCGAAGGCGCCTTCCGGCACGCGGGTGACGTCGACCATCAGCGTGATGCCGCCGCCCGGCCAGACATAGACCGGCGCGCCGCCGACCGTCACATAGGTCGTCAAGCCCTGCACCGAGCGGGTCAGATTGACCGGGTTCTCGGTGACGCCGGCGCGCAGCGAGCCGCCGGCGCCGCCGACGAAAAGCACGGTGCAGAGCGCCGGCTCGCAATTGTCCTCGATCAGTTCGACCGACTTCCGCAGCCGCTCCGGGAACGGTTTCTGGACCGGCTTCAATTCGTCGTCGAGCTCGTAATAGGCGAATTGCTCGCCGGTGGTCGAGACCATCAGCAGCGACATGCCGGGGCGCGCACCCTTTTTGGCGTTCCATTCACCAAGGATCGACAGCGGGTCGGAAATGCTGGTGCCGCCCCAGCCGAGGCCGGGCTCCGACACCTTGAAATAACGGCCCGGCGTCGAACGGCGGCCGATGATCTTGATGCCGGTATCCTGCCAGCCAAGCACCTTGCCGGCCTGATGCTCGGAGACGACGCCGGTGATGTGGTCATCGACCACCACCACCTCGTCGACAAGGCCGCGCCATTGGGTCGCGAACATGCCTATGGTAGCCGAACCGCAGCCGACGCGCATGCGCTGCTCGAGCTTGCCGTCGATGACCGGCGGCTTGCCGGCTTCGACGATGACGGTGGCGCCGCCGTCGATGACGAGTTCAACCGGTCTGCGGTTGCACAGGGCGAGCATGGCGTCGCAGGTGGCGCGCCCTTCAGCCTTCGAGCCGCCGGTCAAATGATGTACGCCGCCCAGCGACAGCATCTGCGAGCCGTATTCGCCGGTCGTGACATGGCCGATCGCCTCGCCTTGGGCACGGACCGTCGCCGTTTCGGGGCCGATATGACGGTCGGTGTCGATCTTCACCTTGACGCCGCAATAGGAGAAGATGCCCTCGGTGACGACGGTGACCAGATCGACGCCCTCGACCTCCTGGCTGACGATGAAGGGCGCCGGCTTGTAATCGGGATAGGTGGTGCCGGCGCCGATGGCGGTGACGAAGCGGCAGCCGGTGTTGACCAGTTCGCCGTCCCATGCCTCGCCTTCTTCGGCAAAGGGTACGATTGCGGCGCCGGTCTCGGCCGCGTGGTCGAGGATGGTCAGTGGATCCATCCGCACGATCCTGCCGCCAACATTGCCGTAGCGGTCGCAGGCGCCGGTGCGGCCATCGGCGATGTAGCACATGACCGGACAGGCATCGCAGCGGATCTTCTCGGCCACCAGCTTCTCGCCGGGATCGTGTGTCTCGAAGCGTTCGGCAAGCTCGCTCATCGGCGCGCCTCCTTGTCGAGGATGGCGGCGCGGATGCGGGTTGGCGTCGCCGGAATTTTGGTGACCAGCACACCCGTGGCGTGGCGGATGGCGTTGAGGATCGCCGGCGCCGTCGGGATCAGCACATGCTCGCCCAAACCCTTGGCGCCGAAGGGTCCTTCCGGATCCGGAACTTCTATCAGGATGGTCTCGATCGGCGGCACGTCGCCGATCGTCGGGATCAGATAGTCGTGCAGGTTTTCAGTGCGGCCGGGGATATATTCTTCCATCAGCGCCATGCCGATGCCCTGGGCGATGCCACCCTCGATCTGGCCCTCTGCCAGTAAAGGATTGATGGCCTTGCCGACATCGTGGGCGGCGGTGATTTTTATAAGCTTCACGGTGCCGAGCCTGAGGTCGACCTCCAGTTCGGCGATCTGGGCGCCATAGCCATAGACGGCATAAGGCTTGCCTTGGCCCTTGGCATCGAGCGGCAGCGTCGGCGGGTCGTAGCTTTCCTCGGCGCGAAAGACGAAGCCTTCGGCGTCTACCTTCAGCGAGGAAAGATCGATGCGGCGCGTCGCTTCGCCTTCCCTGATGCTCAGGCTTGTGCCGTCCAGCGCAATCGCCGCCTTTTCCGAGACATTGGCGAAACGCAAGATCTCATCGCGCAAGGCGCGGCCGGCCCTTTCGGCGGCCTTGCCGGTGACGAAAGTCTGGCGCGAGGCCGAGGTCTTGCCGGCGTCGGGGGTGATCGCCGTGTCAGCGCTTTTCAGCATGAATTTTTCGAGCGGAAGACCCAACGCATCGGCGCAGATCTGCGCGATGACGGTGTTCGAACCTTGCCCGATATCGACCGCACCCTGATGCAGGACGACTTCGCCCGATGCCGAGATGCCGACCTTGATGCTCGACGGATTGGGCAGCGAGGTGTTGCCGCAGCCGTACCAGCAAGAAGCGATGCCGACGCCGCGTTTTTTTTCGCTGCTGCTACGGGCGTTGAACGCGTCGGCGTCAGTTAGGGCACGCCGCCAATGTGAGCGCAGGGCCTCCAGGCAGTTGGCGATGCCGACGCCAGACTCGAGCCGCTGCCCGGTGACTGTTTCGGATCCGTTCCGAAGGCAGTTCTTCAGGCGAAACTCGAGCCGATCCATGCCGAGCCTGTCGGCCAGCTCGTCATAGAGGGTCTCCTGCATGATCGTCGCCTGCGGCACGCCGAAACCGCGAAAGGCGCCGGCAATCGGGCCATTGGTGTGGATGGCGCGGCCTTCGGCGCGATAGTTCGGCGTCGCATAGGGGCCGGAGGCGTGCACCGGCACGCGGTTGGCGACCGTCGGCCCCCAGCTGGCATAGGCGCCGGTGTTGAAATCGCCGGCGAAGACCATGCCGGTGATGCGGCCGTCGGCAACGGCGCCGATGCTCGCTCTCATCTGAGCGGGATGGCGCTTGGTGGTCGAGATCATCGATTCGGTGCGGCTATAGGCGAGCGCCGCCGGCCGGCCGGTTTTCATGGCGACGAGGCCGATGAGCGGTTGCAGCGAGACGTCGAGCTTGGAGCCGAAGCCGCCGCCGGTGGCGGTCGGCACGATGCGCACCTGTTCCGGGGCAAGGCCGAGCACTTTTGCCGTGTCGTCACGGTCCATATAGGGCGCCTGCGTGCAGGCGACGACGACCAGCGTGTCGCCGTCCATGAAGGCATAGCCGGCTTCCGGTTCGATATAGGCATGCTCGACATAGCAGGTGTCGATGGCGCCGGAAACGACGAAAGCCGCACCGGCGAGCGCGGCTTCCGGGTCGCCACGCTCCACGAAGCCGGAGGTGAGCAGGTTCGAGGGCCGGTTTTCATGGACCAGTTGCGCACCGCCGGCCTGCGCTTCGCCAGTTTCCAGAAAATGCGGCAACTCGGTCCAACTGACAGGAAAATCGGCAAGGTCGAGATCGAGGATAGCCTCGCGTTCGCCGGCAACCAGCGCCACCGCCTCACCGCGAAAGCGCGAAACCCCTTCGGCCAGCGCCGGCTGGTCGGCGAAGGGCGCGATGACGCCGAAACAATTCTTTCCCGGAATGTCGGCGGCGGTGAAGACGCCGGCAATGCCAGGACGGGACTTCACCCAGCTGCCGAGATCGCCGAAGCTGAAGGCGGCATGATAGTGCGGTGAGCGGACCACCAGCACCGACAGCGCATCGGCGGGGAAGGAATCGCCGCCGAATTTTTCGCCGCCAGTGACTTTCGGAAGGCCATCGAGGCGGATCGGGGAGGAGCCAACGGCATGGCCAGAGGATGGCATGCGCTGATCGAGGCCGTCGGCGTGGCGCCAAGCATCCATCACCGCGGTGACGATCTTGCGGTAGCCGGTACAGCGGCAGAGCACGCCGCCAAGTGCATCCTGCGTTTCGGCCTCGCTCGGGCAAGGCGTCCTGTCCAGGAGTGCCGTTGCCGCGACCAGCAGGCCGGGCGTGCAGGCGCCGCATTGCGCTGCGCCATGGCTGAGGAACGAAGCCTGCAGCGCCGACAACCGGCCATTGGCGAGGCCTTCGACTGTCGTCACCACGGTGCCGGAGGCGGAAGCCGCGGGCATCAGGCAGGCGCAGACCGGCTCGCCGTCGACCAGCACCGTGCAGGCGCCGCAATCGCCGGCATCACAGCCGATCTTGGTGCCGGTCAGCCGCAACTCGTCGCGCAGCACCGCGGACAGCCGCCGCACCGGCGGCACACAAACGCTGACGGCGGCGCCGTTGACTTCGAAGGCGATGTCGGCGCGCTCCATGCCCATCAGGCCGCCGCCCTTTCGTCGGGAACAGCGCCCATCGCACCAAGCACGGCGCGGGCGACGATCTCGCGCGCAGCGTCCAGCCGATATTCGGCGCTGCCGCGCACGTCGCCGATCGGC
This sequence comes from Mesorhizobium sp. M0598, assembly GCF_040320865.1. NCBI lineage: Bacteria > Pseudomonadati > Pseudomonadota > Alphaproteobacteria > Hyphomicrobiales > Phyllobacteriaceae > Mesorhizobium > Mesorhizobium sp. M0598. The sequence goes on from NZ_JAMYQL010000001.1 coordinate 279,910, forward strand.
GACAGCTCGTCCATCGGTGCGGATTGGATCGCAGTGGCCAGCGCGTGGCCGACGGGCCGGCCGCGTAGCGCCGCCTCGACACCCGCCAGGCGCCTGGCGACAACCGAGCAGGAACCGACGGCGACGGCCGCGTTCCTGACCATACCATCTTCGACGGCCAGGCGTGCGGCGGCCATGGCGATGGAGATGACGAGATAACGCCGCGCGCCGAGTTTCACGAAGGCGGAGCTGCCGGCGGTCGCGGGTTTGGGAATGCGGATTGCCGTGACCATTTCGCCGGGCTGCAGTGCGGTGCGACGGTTGCCGAGGATGAATTCTGCAAGGGGCAGATGCCGGGTCGCCACAGCGGAACGCAGTTCGACTTCGGCATCGAGCACCAGCAGCGCCGGCACGCCGTCGGCGGCCGGCGAGGCGTTGCAGAGATTGCCGGCAATCGAGGCAACGTTCTGGATCTGCACCGAGCCGACTTCCCGCGCCGCCTGCTTCAGCGCGTCGAAAGCCGCCGGCAGAGGATGGCGGACGAGATCGGTCCAGGTGGTGCGCGCGCCGACGAGCCAATGGTTTTCGGCTTCGGCAATGCCGCGCAATGCCACCAGGCCATTGATATCGAGGACATTGTCGCGGAAAGGCTTGCTGCCCTGTGCCGGATAGAAGTCGGTGCCGCCGGCGAGGATGCGCCATTGCCCTTCGCCCAGCAAAGCGAGGGCGTCGTCGACCGTGGTGGGTTTTGCGTAACGGATCACGCTTTGCCTTCCCAGAATGGGCTTCCCGAGAGGGGATCCTGCCGAAAGATTTTCCCGAGCATTCAAGGCAGGAAATTCATTCGTATGCAAATGATATCAAGCCGGCAGGAATTGTCAAAGCCAGAGTTTGCACGGCTGTTGGCACCGGTGCACCCGGAACGCATTTGTTATGCCATGAGAGGTTGACGCAGCCGGCCATCTGGTCAAGTTTCTGCGTCCGGTCGCGTTTTCATTGGAGCCTAAGCTCAAGACCAAGAAAATAAGGAGGCTCCATGGCCGACGAAGCGCTTGTCGTTATCGACCTGCAGAACGATTTCTGCCCGGGTGGCGCCCTTGAAGTGGCCGGTGGCGACGAAATCGTGCCGTTGGTCAATGACCTAATCCGGCGGACCGAGCACGTCCTGCTGACGCAGGACTGGCACCCTGCCGGCCATTCGAGCTTTGCCTCCAGCCACCCCGGCAAGCACCCGTTCGAAACGATCGACGTGCCTTATGGCCACCAGACGCTGTGGCCGGATCACTGCATCCAGGGCAGCCTGGGATCGGATTTCCATTCGGGCCTCGCCTGGAGCAAGGCCGAGTTGGTGATCCGCAAGGGGTTCCGTCCTGCGATCGACAGCTATTCCGCATTCTTCGAGAACGACCGGACGACGCCGACCGGCCTTGCCGGCTATCTCCGGGATCGGAACATCGAGACGCTGACCCTGGTCGGCCTGGCGACGGATTTCTGTGTCGCCTTTTCGGCGCTCGACGCGGTCAAGCTCGGTTTTGAGACGTCCGTGCGGCTCGACGCCTGCCGCGGCATCGATCTCAACGGCTCCGTGGAGAGGATGCTGGGCCGGATGCGCGATGCCGGCGTGACACTGATTTGAACGTCATCCAGCCGAACCTGACAGACTTTTGAGGGGCTTCATGCGGTTTGCGGCGTTGACGGCAAGTGCTGCACTTATTGCAGCAATCTTTTCTCCGAGAGCGGTTCTCGCGGCCGAAGCGCACGAATTGCCGGGCGCCGCCATGTCGCTTTGGTGGGTGCTGCCGTTTGCCGGGCTATTGCTTTGCATCGCGACCGGCCCGCTGCTGTTCCATCATGCTTGGGAGCACCATTACGGCAAGATCGCTGCCTTCTGGGCAGCGTTGGTGATCGGGCCGCTGGCCATCGCCTTCGGCATCCCGTCCGCCACGCAGGCGGTGCTGCATGCGCTGCTCACCGAATACATGTCGTTCATCATCCTGCTGTTTGCGCTGTTCACCATTTCGGGCGGTATCTTCGTTGCCGGCAACATACACGGCACGCCGCTGGTCAATGCCGGGCTGTTGCTGGGAGGGGCGCTGCTTGCCTCGATCATCGGCACAACCGGCGCCTCGATGATCCTGATCCGGCCGCTCATCCGCGCCAACGACAACCGGCGCTTTAACGCCCATGTCGTCATCTTTTTCATCTTCCTGGTGTCCAACATCGGCGGGTCGCTAACGCCGCTGGGCGATCCGCCGCTGTTCGTCGGCTTTCTGCGCGGCGTCGATTTCTTCTGGACGACAGTTCACCTGCTGCCCGAGACGCTGTTCGTCGCCGGCGTGGTGCTGGCTGTTTTCCTGGCGATCGACATCATCATGCATCGCCGGGAGGAAGGCGCGCCGAAGATCAAGGATCCGACGCCCGACAGCAAGGTGCGCATTCGCGGCCTGGCCAACATCCCGCTACTGGCCGGCGTAATCGCCGCGATCCTGATTTCCGCTGCCTGGAAGCCGGGGGTGAGTTTCTCTTTTCAGGGCGTCAGCCTCGAGCTGCAGAACCTGCTGCGCGACGCCACCATCCTGATACTGGCCTTCACCTCGCTTGTCGTCTCGCCGAAGGAATTTCGCGGCGCAAACGCCTTCAGCTGGGGGCCGATTGCCGAGGTGGCGAAGCTGTTCGCCAGCATCTTCATCTGCATCGTGCCGGTCGTCGCCATATTGCGGGCCGGGCTCGACGGCGCGCTGGCGCCGTTGGTGCTGCTGGTCAGTTCGCCGACCGGCGCGCCGGACAACCTTGCCTATTTCTGGCTGACCGGAGCGCTGTCGTCCTTCCTCGACAATGCGCCGACCTATCTGGTGTTCTTCGAGCTGGCTGGCGGCGATGCGCAGCATCTGATGACCGAGTTCGCCTCGACGCTGGCGGCGATCTCGGCCGGCGCGGTGTTCATGGGCGCCAACACCTATGTCGGCAATGCGCCGAATTTCATGGTCTATGCCATTGCCAGGCATCGCGGCATCAAGATGCCGAGCTTCTTTGGCTATATGGCATGGTCGGGCGCCGTGCTGATCCCGACGTTCCTGCTTGCCGGCTTGCTGTTCTTTGCCTGATCAGCCGACGCCGACATAGCGACGGACCGCCGAGGGATCGGCACGCAATTCCTCGACATCGACCGTCTCGCGGTTGCGGCCGTTTTCGATGAAGCAAACGCGGTCTGCGACCGACAGCACGGCATCGACGCGCTGCTCGACAAGAATTGTCGACACGCCAAGCGCACGCAGCTTCGACACCGTTTCGCGGATCTTGGCGATCATCGACGGCATCAGCCCTTCGGTCGGCTCGTCGAGCAGAAGCACCTGTGGTTCCAGGCACAGGGCGCGGGCCATGGCCAGCATCTGCTGCTCACCGCCGGACAGCGTGCCCGAACGCTGCCTGAGGCGCTGGCGCAACAGTGGGAAGAGATCGAGCACGTTTTCGCGCGTCGCCTTGCCCTTGTTGCGGGCTATCAGGCCGATCTCGATGTTTTCCGCCACCGTCATCTCGGCGAACAGCCGCCGGCCCTGCGGCACGTAGGCGACGCCGGCTTTGGGCACCTCGTGCGCCGGCAAGCCGGTCAATTCCCGGCCTTCGAGCCTGATCGAGCCGGCGGCTGCCGGCACCAGGCCCATGATCGCCTTCAGCGTTGTCGTCTTGCCGGCGCCGTTGCGGCCGAACAGGCAAAGCACCTCGCCCTCGTTCAGAACCAGATCCAGCCCATAGAGCACCTGGACCTCGCCATAGAAGCAATCGAGCCCGGAAACGGTCAGTGCCTTGGACTGGACCTCAGTCATGGGTCGTCCCCAGATAAGCGTCCTGCACCGCGGCATTGGCGCGGATCTGCTCGGGCGTACCTTCGGCCAGAATCCTGCCGGCGTTGAAGACGGTGATGCGGTCGGCGAGTTGCATGACCACCGGCATGTTGTGCTCGATCAAAAGCACGGTGGCGCTATCGGCGATCTCGCGCACCAGCTCGATGAAATTGTCGATCTCGCTGTCGGCCAGCCCTTGCGTCGGTTCGTCGAGGATCAGCAGGCGTGGCTTCAGCGCCAGTCCCATCGCCACTTCCAGCAGGCGCTGGTGACCGTAGGACAATTGCCCGGCCGGCATTTGCGCGCGATCGGCAAGGCCGGTGCGCTCGAGAGCCGCCATGACGCCGGTGTGAACCGCGCCCTTCGAACGGCCATCGGTCAGCGTGCGCTGCACCGGCAGGGCGACATTGTCGTAGGCGCTGAGATTGGCAAAGACGCTGGTGATCTGGAAAGTATAGGCGATGCCAAGGCGAACCCTGGCGTAGGCAGGCAGGCTGGTGATATCGGCGCCGTCAAAGATGATCGTGCCCGACGAGGACTGGATGCGGCCGCTGACCAGGCTGACGAAGGTGGTCTTGCCGGCGCCGTTGGGGCCGATGATGGCGCGAATCTCGCCCGGTATCAGCGCGAAGTCGACGCCGTCGACGGCACGCAAGCCGCCGAAACTGCGCGACAGGCCTTTGGTGGTGAGCAGCGGCATCATGGCAACCACCCGAGCCAGCGCTGGCGGATGCTGCCGAGAACGCCTCTCGGGAAGAACAGCACCAGCAGGATGAGCGCTATGCCGACGATCAGCAGATAGGCCGAGGTGTAGCCGCTGGCGACGTCGATGACATAATACATGAACAGCGTGCCGATCAGCGGACCGAGCGTGGTGGCGGCGCCGCCCAGCAGCACCCAGAGCAGCGGCAGGATGGAATATTGCACCGAAGCGAAGCTCGAGCCGATATAGCCGAACAGCAGCGCATAGGCCGCGCCGGAAGCCGCGCAGATGCTGCCTGAGATGACGACGGCGGCGAGCTTGTTGGAAAATGTATCGTAGCCAAGCATTTTGGTCCGCTCTTCGTTCTCGCGGATGGCGACCAGCACGCGACCGTAGCCGGAGCGGACTATCGCCAGGCTTATGAGCAGCACGATCGAGAAGAGTGCCAGCGCGCTCATATAGCGCACGGTCGGGTTGGTGAGGTCGAGTGACGTGCTGCCCAGGACAAGGACACGCATCGGCTGCGGCACGACCATGCCCTGGTCGCCACCGGTCCAGGCAGCGAAATAGAGGATGACGAGATAGAATACCTGCGCGAACATCATAGTGACGATCATGAAGGCGACGCCGAAGGTGCGCAGCGCCAGCAGCCCGATCACCAGCGCGAGAAGCGCGCCGCAGGCAAGCCCGGCTGCGAAGGCGGCCGGCACGCTCCAGCCGAGATGGATGACGGCAAGGCCGGCGCCATAGAGCCCGGCTGAAAAGAACATGGCATGGCCGAGGCTAAGCAGCCCGACATAGCCGAACAGCAGATTGTAGCCCATGGCGAAGACCGCCAGCACCATGATGCGGGCGAGCAGGCCGTGATGGTATTCCGGCAGGACGAAGCTAAGCCCGAAAAGCAGGGCGATGACGCCGAGGTGCAGCGCATATGGCTTTGCCGGCGAAGCATCCTTCATCGCGATGTCGTCCCGAACAGGCCCTGCGGCCGGAACACCAGCACCATGGCGACGAGCAAGGTGGCGATGATCTTGGCCAGCGTCGGTGAGAAGAACACCGAGATGATGCCGTCGGAAAGGCCGATCAGCACCGCGGCGACGACCGTGCCGCGCAGCGAGCCGAGGCCGCCGATGATGACGACGATGAACGACAGCAACAGCGGGTCCTGCCCCATCAGATAGTGGGCCTGGCTGATCGGCACGATCAGCACCGCGGCGACAGCAGCCAGCATGGCGCCGAGCGCGAAAACACCGGCATAGACTCTGGTCACCGGGATGCCGAAGGCCTGCGCCGTCTCGCTGTCATATTGCGTGGCGCGCATGACGAGGCCGATTTTCGTGCGCGTCAGCACCAGCCAGGTCGCGACCAGCAGCAGCGCCGACGCGGCGATGATCGACAGCTTGTAGCCGGAATAACCGAACCACGGCAGGAGGATGCGGTAGCTGAACGGCGGCTCCACCGGCCGCGCCTCCGGGCCGTAGAAGGTCAGTGCCAGTTGCTGGATGATGTAGAGCATGCCGATGGTGGCGACGATGGTGGCTTCCGGATTGTAGTTGAGCCGGCGCAGCACCAGCCGTTCGGCGAGCAGCGCGATCAGGCCGACGATCAGCGGCGCCAGCACCAGGGCGGCCAGGAAGCCGAGCGCCGGATGGCCGGATATCGCCGTAGAGATCGCCCAGGCAAGCACCGCGCCGAGCATGAAAAACTCGCCATGCGCGACATTGACGACGCGCATGACGCCGAACACCAGCGACAGGCCAAGCGCCGTCAGCGCCAGCACGGCGGAGGTGACGAGGCCTTCGAGGGCGGCGAGGAGCAGGTGGGGTCCGAAGTGCATCGGCTAAGCACCGGCGGATGCGCGAAGCACCCCCCTCTGGCCTGCCCTCTTTGCCAAAACTTGGCATCTCCCCCTCGAGGCGAGAGATTGGCTGTCATCACCGCTTTCGCCAATCGTCGAGGTCGGAAAGCGGCCGCCTTCGCAGGAACTGCCAATCTCCCCCCTTGAGGGGGAGATGTCCGGCAGGACAGAGGGGGGTGGGCCGAAGCGCACTGTGCTTAATGAAACCAAGCTCACAGCGTCTGCGTCGTGTAATCCCCCTCAGGCTCGTAGAGGCCGTCGTCGATCTTGGTCTTGTGGACGACATTCAGCCGGCCGCCTTCGACCTTGGAGATGTACTGGATACCAAAGCACTGGTGGATCTTGCCGTTGAAGGTTTTCGGTCCCTGCGGATGCTCGGGCCCCTCGGCGAACTCGGTCAACGCCTCGGTCGCCTCGACCAGCTTGGCGCGGTCTTCCGGGCCCTTGTAGCCGGCATCCTCCATCGCCTTCTTGACGACGTAGAGCGTTTCCCAGCAGCCGAACATGTGCGCGGCGGTGGAGACGTCCTTGGGATCGCCGACGGCGGCACCATTGTCGTCGATGCCGACGGCGGCGCGGTAGGCCTTCTGTGCAGGGGAATCGTCGGGCTGCGCGTAGCGCGGCGAGCCTTCCCAGAAATGGCTACCGTCGAGGAATTCGAGGCCGGGGCTGTTGATGTCGGTGGCTTCGAGCGAATCGATGAAGCCGAACAATTGCGGCCGATTGGAGCCGTAGAACTCGCCGAGCTCCTTGACGAAGGTGAGCACCGCCGGGCCGACCATGACGTGGTAGATCACCTCGGTCTCCGCGGGGATCTGCGGGAAATATTTGGTGAAGGAGGATTCCGTCGGGGGGATGGCGATCTGCGCAATGACCTCGGCGCCTTGCGCCTTCAGGGCCGGCGGAAGGTAGTCGCGATGGTCGTAGCCGAAGGCGAAATCGGGAAATATCTGCGTCACCTTCTTGCCGGCATTGGCGGCAATCCACGGTGCCATCGACTGGATCTGGCTCTTCACATCGGTGATGCCGGGCTGGAAGACGTAGCGGTTCAATTTGGTCGAGGCGACGTGGTGGCCTTCGCTGACAACGAAATAGGGCATCTTGGCCTCGCCGGCGGCCGGCGCCGAGCCGATGACGACATGCGAAAACAGCGTGCCGTAGACTATATCGGTCTTGTGCTGAGAGGCGAACTTGCCGACGACTTCGGCGCCCCGGCCGGGATCGGTGCCGTCATCCTCGATGATCACGTCGACCGGCCGGCCGTTGATGCCGCCGGCTTCGTTGATCGCCTTGACGGCAGCCGCTGTGGTCTTCTCGTACCAGCGGCCATAGGCGGCGCCGATGCCGGTGCGGTGCGACTGGAAGCCGATCTTGATCGGCGCCGAGCTCTGCGCCTGGCTGTAACGCACGAAACCCGGCGCGACGGCAAGACCGGCGCCGGCGGCAAGGCCCTTCAGCGCCGTGCGGCGGGTGAGAGCGGATCTGGAGAGATCGAAAAACCCATTCTTGTCAGTCACGGCAGTTCCCCTTGTTTTTGAGCTTTGACCAATGGCTGTAGCAGGCAGGCCACTCTTGTTAAGAGGGGCGAAAATTGCATGTGTACAAACTAAATCACCAAAGCTCTGACGTGGCAAGCGAGCTTTCCCCAAGGTTCGATTGACGGGCATCGCACACCTCGTTCATCCGGCGCTCGGCGTCGCAAGCAGCCATAGGCCGAGGACGGTGTAGGCGATCATCAGCACGGTGAGCGGGAACTGGCTGAGCGCGGCGCGAGCCGGAATGGCGTGCAGCCGCCAGGCCAAGCCATGGGCGACAAGCACAGCAAGCATGTGGCCGGCTATGATGACGCCAGCCTGGAGGTTCCACAGCCGCCACGCCGAACCGGCACCGGCGACGACGCCGGCTTCAATTGACATGTCGGCGGTACCGAACAGGTTCCAGCCCAGCGCAAACGGGTCGGAGAGAGCGGCAATCGCATATTGACCGTCGACCAGCAGCGCCGTCAGATAATGCGCGAAGTGGTAGGCGAGCGCGATCGGTACGATCGACCAGACCAAAAGCCCGGCGGCGTGACCGAGCGAATGCTTGCTGTCGGCAAGGTTCTGGCCAAGAAAGACGGCGAGCGCGAACACGGCCGCAAGCACGGCAAAGGTCAGCACAAGGCCGAAGCTGCCGATGCCGATCAAAGCGGTGCGTCCCGGAAATTCCAGCGGATTGATGCCGACCCAGCCTAGCCAGAAGAAGGTTTTCGACAGGCCGTCGAAGGACACCGACGACAGCGCAAGCAGCAGGAAAGCGACGCCGCTGAGCGGTAGCGGCGCGGCGGCGAGCAGCTTGGCGCCCGGCCAGCAGAGTTTTAGCCGGCCGTCTGCACTGCGTTCGACGATGGCGAAGCGCGCCACCATGGAAAAGAACAAGGTCAGGAACTCACCGCGCAGGGTCCAGTCGCGGTAGCCGAAGACCTGCATGGCGGCGAAGCTCAGCAGCCAGTAGAGGCCGGCGGCCCAGGCCAGCCGCGCCGGATCGTCGGGCGCAGGGTCGATCAGCTCGAACCAGGCGAAGGCGAAGAACAGCAGGAAAGCCGGCCAATAGCCGAGCCGTTGGGGGAGCAGATACGGCTGCGTTCTGCCGGACAGGCGCGAGGCGACGCGGCATGGCCCGTACCAGGGGTTGAGCCACGACCAGAGATCGCCGGCGAGCCCCTGCAACAGAGCCAGGCCAACCCAGAGCAGCGTCCATACGGTCAGCGGCAGCGGATTGGAAAGCGGATCGCGGCTGCCGAACAGGCCGGCGGCAATCAGAATTGCAAAGCCGGCAAAGGATACCAGGCTGACGGCAGTCCGCGCGCCGTCGCCGAAGGTAAAAAGCGGCAGGCGTTTGCGCCAGAAGCGGTCGAGGGAGTCCGGCGGCAGTAGCGCCAGGACAAGGAAGCTGGCGGCAACCGCGAGCGCGCCACCGACGACGTAGTAGCCGGTGGGGAGAAGCAGGACGTGGCCGCGGTCGGAGGCGTGGGCGAAGGCGGGCCTGGGCGACAGGAGAGCCAAGGAAATGACACGGCCGGGAAAGGGCCTGATTGCAGAAATGCAGCGCTCTACGGCGCCCCCCTCTGTCCTACCGGACATCTCCCCCTCAAGGGGGGAGATCGGCGATTCCGCCGTTCGCTCTCCTTCTGCAACTTTAGCGATTGGCGAAAGCAGCAATGAGGGCGCAATCTCCCCCCTCGTGGGGGAGATGTCCGGCAGGACAGAGGGGGGCGCGAAGGAACTCATACTACGCAAGAGTTCCCCTACCTCACACCTTCACCAACTGCTCCACGCGGTCCTTCTGGCCGAAGATGCGCAAATAGCGCTCGATCTCTTTCTCGTCGCCTGTCGACTTGGCCGGATTGTCGGAAAGCTTGACCGCCGGCCTGCCGTTGGCTTCGGTGACCTTGCAGACCAGCGAGATGGCGTCTAGCCGGTTGGTCTCGGTCGGCGCGCAGCCCTCGAAATCGTTGGTCAGGTTGGTGCCCCAGCCGAAGGACATGCGCACCTTGCCGCGGAAGTGGCGGTAGGTTTCCTCGATGGTCTCGACCTCCAGCCCATCCGAGAAGATGAGCAGCTTCTGCTTGGGGTCCTTGCCCTTTTCGCGCCACCAGGAAATGATTTTCTCGCCGCCTTCGATCGGCGGCGCGCTGTCGGGGCGGAAGCCGGTCCAGTCGGCGACCCAGTCCGGTGCATCGCGCAGGAACGCCGCGGTGCCGAAGGTGTCCGGCAGTACGATCAGCAGGTTGCCGCCGTAGTAGCGCTGCCAATCCTGCAGCACGTTGTAGGGCGACTGTTTCAATTCCTTTTCCGAATTGGTGAGCGCGGCGAACACCATCGGCAGTTCATGCGCATTGGTGCCGAGCGCCTCGAGATCGTTGTCCATGGCGAGCAGCACGTTGGAGGTGCCAGTGAAGGCCTCGCCGATGCCCTCCTTCAACGCTTCGACGCACCAGCGCTGCCACAGGAAGGAATGACGGCGGCGGGTGCCGAAATCCGAGATGCGGATGCCGGGCAGCGCCTTCAGCCGCTCGGTCTTGGCCCACATCTTGGCCTTGGCGCGGGCATAGAGCACGTCGAGCGCGAACGGCCCGAACGCCCGCATGGCCGCGCGAGATCGAAGTTCATTGATGATTGCCAGCGCCGGGATCTCCCACAGCGTCGTGTACATCCACGGGCCGCTGAAAACGAGTTCGTATTGGCCGTCGCGCTTGGAAAGCTCGTATTCGGGCAGCCGGAAATTTTCCAGCCAGGCGAGGAATTCCGGTTCGAATATCTGCTTGCGGCCATAGAAGGTGTTGCCGCCGAGCCAGATCATCTCTTTCTTAGAGAAGCGCAAGGTGCGGGCATGGTCGAGCTGCTCGCGCAGCTCCGTCTCATCGATCTCCTCGGCAAGGCGGACCGAGGTGGTGCGGTTGATCAGCGAGAAGGTGGCGTCGACCTTGGGATACATGCCCCAGATCATCTGCAGCATCAGAAGCTTGTAGAAATCGGTGTCGAGCAAGCTGCGGACGATCGGGTCGAGCTTCCAGGTGTGATTGTAGACGCGCCGCGCTATATCGGTCTTTGCCATCGCTCAATGCGCCTTCGCTGCTCGCTCTAGCTTTTGTCTAGCGCAATTCCGGACGGAAAACCGCTGCGCACTTTTCCTGGAATTGCTCCAAATGCCTCTTAGCATCGAATTTTTGAACGCGCCTCCCGCTTTGCGGGCTGGCCCGACAAAAAGAAGCCCCTGCGGCAAGCGGCGCCTACGGCAGTTTCGGCCTCAGGATGCGGTCTTGGCGCCGACCACCTTGAGCGCTGGACGCTTGCGGCGAATGCCGATGCGACCTGCCACCGGCGCGTCGGCGCGGCGGTCGGCCTGCTCTTTCTCGGCAAACAGCCAGTCGATGAACAATTGCACGATCGGCGCCGACCGCATCTCGTTGCGGCAGACGACATAGAAATCGTCGACGGCCGGCACGGAAAGACTGAACGGGGCGACAAGCAGGCCCCTGGCGAGCAGTCCGCTTGCCGTCACCGTATCGCCGAGCGCCACGCCATGGCCGTGGACAGCGGCCTCGGTCGCCATGCGCGCGTCGCCAAGATGGTGGCGGCGGCCGCGTTCCAGGTCCAGCGCGTCAGCGGCGGCCAGCCAGGTATGCCATTCGCGGCCGTCGTCGCCATGCAGGAAGACGTGATCGGCGAGGTCGCGGACGGTGCGGATCGGGCGGTTGTTGATCAGCGTCGGGCTGACCACCGGGAACAATTCGAGGCCCGACCATTTGCGCATCCAGCAGTCGGTCCAGCTGCCGTCACCATAGTGTACGCAGACATCGATATGCGGTGCGCGGACGTCCTTGGCATCATTGGATGGGATCAGGGTCAGCCTGATATCCGGATATTGCGAGGTGAAGCTGCCCAGCCGCGGGATCATCCACAGCAACAGTAGCGCCGGCACGCAGGATACAGAGAGAACGCCGGTGCTGGCCGGCCTCGTCATGCGCTGCGTGGCGGCGGCAATGCCGTCGAAGGCGGTCGACACCGCCGGCAGCAACTCGGCGCCGTGCGGCGTCAGCTTCACCCGCTGACCAGCACGCTCGAACAGCTTGACACCCAACGATTGCTCGAGCGCCTTAATCTGATGGCTGATGGCGCCGTGGGTGACGTTGAGCTCAGCCGCCGCCTTGCTCAGCGAGGCGTTGCGCGCCGTCGCCTCGAAGGCGCGCAGCGGGTTGAGCGGTGGCAAACGCTTGGCCATTTGGACCCTAGGCTCTGTGAGATTTTCTCACAGATAACACACTAACAATATCAATTGATTTTTCAATGCAGCTACGGGACACTTTGCCCAGGCATTGCATCAAGACGTGAAATCTGCAGGCAGCCGACGGCTGCGGCTATCGGGGCCGCTGTCCGCGCGCCGCACCAGCCATGGAGGACCGACATGGGTTACGACCGCGGCAAGCTCGAAGCGTTGCGCCGCAAATACGGCGAGAGCCATGGCGGCGAAATGTTCGACCCGAAATTCCAGCGTGTCGCCGACAAGATCTTCTCCAAGACCGGCACGCGACTGGCGCCCTATTCCGGCATCCCGACCTTCCTCGCGGCGCCCTATCGTGAAATCGCCGCCGACAATCCGGATTTCGGCGATCTGCAGGTGGCGATGATCGGTGTGCCGATGGATCTTGGCGTCACCAACCGGCCGGGCGCCCGCTTCGGGCCAAGGGCGCTGCGCGCCATCGAGCGCATCGGCCCCTACAATCATGTGCTGGAATGCGCGCCGACGCATGAGCTGAAGGTCGCCGACATCGGCGACGTGCCGTTCCAGAGCCGCTACCGGCTGGAGACCAGCCATGACGACATCGAACGCCGCACCAACCAGATCGTCGACGCCGGCGTCTTGCCCTTGTCTGTCGGCGGCGACCATTCGATCAGCCACCCGATCCTGAAGGCTGTCGGCAAAAAGGCGCCTGTGGGCATGATCCATATCGACGCCCATTGCGACACCAGCGGCCTGTTCGACATGACCAAGTTCCACCATGGCGGGCCGTTCCGCAACGCGGTGCTGGACGGCGTGCTCGACCCGAGCCGCACCATCCAGATCGGCATTCGCGGCTCGGCCGAATATCTGTGGGAGTTCACCTATGAGTCCGGCATGACCGTGGTGCATGCCGAAGAGGTGACCGGCCTCGGCATCCCCGCCATCATCGAGAAGGCGCGCAGGATAGTCGGCGACGGCCCGACCTATGTCTCCTTCGATATCGACAGCATCGACCCGGCCTTCGCGCCGGGCACCGGCACACCGGAAGTCGGCGGGCTGACGACGCGCGAAGTGCTCGAGCTGCTGCGCGGCCTGAAGGGACTCAACATCGTCGGCGGCGACGTCGTCGAGGTGGCACCGCAGTACGACGCGACCACCAACACGGCGCACGCCGGCGCGCAGGTGCTGTTCGAGATCCTCAGCCTGATGGTCTTCAGCCCGGCAATCACCGGCAAGGCGGGCTGACACGCTCGACCATGATCCCGAAAAGTGGGAACCGGTTTTCGGAGAAGATCATGGTCCACTAGAGAATCCAAAGGCGACCGCCGCGCTGGAGCCGGCGGTTGCACTCAAACAAACAAGCTTCCAGCAGGGGAATGACAATGACACTTCACATGAAGCTCAAATCCTCCATCGCCGCCGTGCTGATGCTCGGCGCGACCGGTCTTGGTTTCACAATCCAGGCCGCCAATGCCGACGCTATCGACGACATCACCAAGGCCGGCGCCATCAATGTCGGCATCTTTTCCGACTTCCCACCCTTCTCCTCGGCCAGCGCCGACATGAGCATCAAGGGCTACGACATCGACGTGGCGCAATCCATCGCCGACCAGCTCAAGGTCAAGCTCAATCTGGTCAGCGTGACCGGCCAGAACCGCATTCCGTACCTGACCGACAAGCGTGTCGACCTGCTGATGAGCGTCGGCTACTCCAAGGAGCGTGAGCAGGTGATCGATTTTGCCGCCGCCTACGCACCCTATTACATCGCCGTCATCGGCCCGGCAGCACTTGCGGTCAAAGGCAAGGAAGACCTCGCCGACAAGTCGATCGCCGTCAATCGCGGCACGCTGGAGGACACGTCGCTGACCGAGGCAGCACCCGCCTCGGCCGACATCCGCCGCTTCGACAACTACAATTCCGTCATCCAGGCCTTCATCTCGGGCCAGACCCAGCTGATGGTGGTCGGCAACGATGTCGGCGCCCAGGTGCTCGCCCGTCAGGAGGCACTGAAGCCGGAGCAGAAATTCCAGCTTCTCACCTCGCCCTCGCATATCGGCCTCAACAAGAAGGAAGACCGCCTCAAGCAAGCGGTCAACGATGCGGTTGCCAAGATGCTGGCCGACGGCAGACTGGACGAAAGCTCGAAGGCCTGGCTGAAGACACCGCTCGATCCCGCCAATCTCAAGGATTGATGGCCGGTGACCTATAGCCTCGACTTCGGCTGGCTTGCCGGGGCGACAGGGGCGATCGCGCGCGGCGCGGCCACGACGATCCTGCTGATCACTGTCACCACGCTGGCGGGAACGTTGCTCAGCATCCTCGGCGCGGCAGGGCGGCGGAACGGTCCGCTGCTGCTCAAGCGGGCGATCGGCGTCTATGTCGAGGTGATCCGCAACACGCCGTTCCTGGTGCAGCTGTTCTTCATCTTCTTCGGGCTGCCCAGCATCGGCGTCAGGCTCGATCCGGTGCTGGCAGCCATGTTGGCGATGACGCTCAACATGGCCGCCTACACGATCGAGATCGTTGGCGCCGGGCTCGACGCGGTGCCGCCCGGGCAGACGGAAGCGGCACTGGCGCTTGGGCTCAGACCGCGCCAGGTCTTCATCAAGATCGTGCTGCCGCAGGCGCTCAAGGTGATCTATCCGGCGCTGACCAGCCAGATCGTCATCATGATGCTGGAATCCGCCGTGGTATCGCAGATCGCGGTGCGCGAGCTGACCTATGAAGCCGACATGCTGCAGGCGCGCACGTTCCGGGCTTTCGAGACCTATTTCGTGGTGACGTTTGTCTATCTCATCCTGTCGATTGGGCTGCGCCGGCTGCTGGTCGGCGGCGGGCGCCGGCTTCTCGGAGCCGGCGTGTCATGATCGAATTCACCTTCTGGGACATTCTGCGCAACCTGCTGCTGGCAGCGCGCTGGACGGTGCTCTTGTCGCTGGCCGCCTTTGTCGGCGGGGCCGTGGTCGGCATGATCGTGCTGTTCTTCCGGATCGCCAAGAATAAATGGGCGCGCCGGTTTGCCTCCGGCTACATCGCGCTTTTCCAGGGCACGCCGCTGCTGATGCAGCTCTTCCTGATGTTCTTCGGCTTGCCGATGCTGGGCCTGCGTATCGAGCCGTGGACCGCGGCGGTGCTTGGCCTGACCTTCTTTGCCAGCGCCTATCTCGCCGAGATCTGGCGCGGCGGCGTCGATGCGCTGCCGCGCGGCCAGTGGGACGCCGGCGCCAGCCTCGGCCTGCACTATCTGCAGGAACTCCGGCTGATCATCTTGCCTCAGGCGTTTTCGATCACCCGCGCACCGACCGTCGGCTTCCTGGTGCAGCTGATCAAGTCGACCGCGCTGACCTCGATCATCGGTTTCGAGGAGCTGGTGAGGACATCCAATGCGATCAACAATGCGACCTTCGAACCATTCAAAGTCTATGGGCTGGTAGCGCTGATCTTCTTCATCATGTGCTTTCCGCTCACGCAATACGCACGTTCGCTTTGAGCGCGGGCGGCGGCCCGCTGAGCGGGCAACCAGCAATTCAACGCCCGAATACCAGCGGCGGCGCGATCCTGTCACGCCGCAGCCAGCGCACCAGCAGGAGTGCCGCAACCACCGCCAGTCCCGACGACAGGCCGATCCAGATGCCGACGCCGTTGAAGCCGAAACGAAAGGCCAGCAGCACGCCGAGCGGCAGCCCGATGCCCCAATAGCCGATCGCGGCATAGATCATCGGCACCTTGGTGTCGTGCAGGCCGCGCAGCATGCCGCTGGCGACCGCCTGCGCACCGTCAAAAACCTGGAACAGCGCGGCAAAGGCGAGGAACGACACGGCAAGCGCCACCACCTCGGCATTAGCCGGATTGCCCAGATCGATGAAGGCGCCGATCAAGAGATGCGGCCACAGGATCATCACTAGCCCCATCAGCGCCATGAAGGAGACACCGACGACATAGGCGGTCCAGCCAGCCCGGCTGACACCTTCCGGATTGCCGGCGCCGTGGGCAAGTCCGACGCGCACCGTCACCGCCTGGTTGAGGCCGAGCGGCACCATGAAGGTGATCGAGGCGATCTGGATGGCGATCGCATGGGCGGCAAGCGAAGCCGCATCGATCAGGCCCATGAGAAAGGCCGCCGCGTTGAAGATCGTCACCTCGAACGCCAGCAGGCCCGCGATCGGCAGACCGAGCCGCAGCAGGCCCTTGAAGCGCGGCCAATCGGCGCGCCAGAAGCGTCCGAACAGACGATAGCGCCGGAATTTCGTCTCAAGCATCACCACCGCCGCCATGCCGGCGAACATCAACGTGCTGGACAGAGTGGTGGCGAGGCCGGAGCCGGCGATGCCCATCGATTGGATGCCGAGATTGCCGAACATGAACAGCCAGTTGAAGAAGGCGTTGCAGGCGACGGCAACGAAGACAATGATCAGCGCCCAGCCCGGCCGCTCCAGCGCCGAAATGAACGAGCGCAGGACGATGTAGCCGAAAAAGGGCAGCACCGCCCATTCGAGCCAGCGCAGATAGATGCCGGCCTGGTGCGCCAGCGCCGGTTCCTGACCCATGGCCAGCAACACGCTCTCGCCGTGCCAGAGAAGGGCCCATATCGGAATGCAAATGAGGATCGCCAGCCACAGACCCTGGCGCACGGTGCGGCGCAGGTCGCGCACCGAGTGCCGGCGACGGCCGAGCTCGGTCGCCATCATCGGCGAGGTCGCCAGCATCAGGCCGAGCCCGAAGATGAGCGGCATGAAGTAGAGGTTGGCACCAAGCGCACCGCTGGCCAGCGTGTCCGGCCCCAGCCGCCCCATCATCATGACGTCGGTAGCGGTCATCGCGGTCTGGCCGAGATTGGTCAGCACCATCGGCCAGGCGAGCGCCAGCATCGCCCTGATTTCCCGACGCCAAAGGTTTTCCGGCGCGCGAGCGTCGGCTTCGATCGCAGACATTCTAGTTTTCCGCCTATCCGATTGCGGCACGTCGGCAAGAGCCGGAAGCCGCGTCTCAGCGCGGAAAATGGCCAAGACCGGCCGGATTCCGCATTACGACGGGTTTGTCTATCAAATGGGCACCGGTGGCAAGAGGCTGACTTGCGGAAGGGTTAAGCCAGTCGGTTCAATGTAGGCTATTGGAGAGGCTATGGAAGCCGCTATGGTCGCGGCAGATCCATTTGAAAGGCAGCCTGATGAGCGCGTTTCCCGAAATCTATCTGGTTCGGCATGGCGAGACGGAATGGAGTGCGTCCGGAAAACATACCGGCCGAACCGACATACCGCTGACGCCGGCCGGCGAGGAAGCCGCAAGGCGGATCGCTGAGCGGCTCAAGGGCCTGTCCTTCTCCGCGGTGTGGTCGAGCCCGTCGCAGCGCGCCTTCAACACCTGTGCGCTGGCCGGCTTCGGCTCGTCAAGCGTGAAGAAGGACGATCTGGCGGAGTGGGATTATGGTGCCTATGAGGGATTGACCACCAAGCAAATCCTCGCCGAGCGCCCCGGCTGGCGTCTCT
The DNA here is from genome assembly GCF_040320865.1 of Mesorhizobium sp. M0598. Taxonomy (NCBI): domain Bacteria; kingdom Pseudomonadati; phylum Pseudomonadota; class Alphaproteobacteria; order Hyphomicrobiales; family Phyllobacteriaceae; genus Mesorhizobium; species Mesorhizobium sp. M0598. Next base: position 297,541 of record NZ_JAMYQL010000001.1, read on the forward strand.
TTCGCGACGGCTGCCCGAGCGGCGAGTCCGCCACGGATGTCGGCTCGAGGGCGGACCGGATCGTCAGCCAGTTGCGCGAGGTCGGCAGCAATGTCCTGGTCTTCTCAAGCTCGCATTTCCTTAGGGTGCTGGCCGCACGCTGGCTCGGCCTGCCGCCGCAAGCCGGCGCGTTTTTCGTGCTGGATACCGCCAGCATAAGCGTGCTCGGTTATGAGCACGACCTTGACGAGCCGGTCATCGGGCGCTGGAACCAGAGATAGCAACCGATCCCGATTTATCGGATCGCGTCCAGCGCCTGCCTTTGCCTGTGCATTTCGAGAAACACGCGGTAGTCGCGATCGAACCGGCCGGCGGCAGCCGGATTGGGCCCTCGCGTCCTGCCGCCCTGTTGCATGGCGACGCAGGCAGCGTTCAAATCGGGAAAAAGCCTGGCCGCGGTGGCGGCAATCATGCCGGTGCCGAGCAGCACCGCCTCGTCCGCCAGCGGCTCGACCACCGTGCAGCCGGTGGCATCGGCATAGAGCTCCATCAACAGCGGGTTCTTGGTGTGGCCACCGGTGACGTGCAGCGTGTCGATCAGATAGCCGTTCTCGTTCAGCGCTTCCAGCACATGACGGACGCCAAGGGCGATGCTGACGGCGGTGCGCCAGTAGAGCTTGCACAGACTGTCGAAGGAGGCATCCAGCGTCAGCCCGCTGATGACGCCGACGGCATGCGGGTCGGCGAGCGGCGAGCGGTTGCCGTGAAAATCGGGCAGTACGTGCAGCCTTGCGGCGATGTTGTCGCCCTCGGCGGCGCGCAGCTCGGCGACGCGGTGGGCAATCCTGGCATGCATGGCGGCATCCGGCTCGCCGCCGGCGCCATGCCAGCGGATGATGTGGTCGAGCAGCGCGCCGGTGGCCGACTGGCCACCTTCCGACAGCCACAGGCCGGGAAGGCCTGCGCCATAATATGGGCCCCAGACACCGGCGAAAGGCTGCGGATCGGGCGACATCGCCATGACGCAACTCGACGTACCGGCAATCAGGGCCAGATGGCGGCCGATGTTCGTCGCGTCACCGGCGAAACCGCCGAGCACGCCAAGCGCGCCGGCATAGGCATCGATGACGCCGGCGCCGACCCGGCATTTTTCGGTGAGGCCAAGCTCCGTCGCCGCTTGCGCGCCGAGCGGGCCGATATCGGCACCGACCGGGCTTGCCTTTTCCGGCAGGTTGCCGTGCTCAAAGATATCGCCGAGCCCGACTGCTTCGAAGAAGTCGCCCCGCCAGCCGGTTGCTTCATGGGCTAGATAGGTCCATTTGGCGGTTAGCGTGCATTGTGAACGGGAGAGCGAGCCGCTTGCCTTCCAGGTGAGAAAGTCGGTGAGGTCGAATAGATAGCCGGCTTCGTTCCATGTTCCGGGCAGGTTGCGCTTCAGCCACATCAGCTTCGGCGTCTCCATTTCCGGCGACATGACGCCGCCGACATAGTCGAGCACAGCGTGGCCGCTTTCAGTGCATTCGTCGGCCTCGGCAATTGCGCGATGGTCGAGCCAGACAATGGTGTCCCAGCGCCTTTCACCAGTGACGGACACGCTGAGCTGGCCGCCATGCCGGTCTCGCACCACCAGCGAGCAGGTGGCATCAAAGGAGATGCCGACGATATCCTCGGCCCGCACGCCCGCCTTTTCGCGGGCAGCGCGGACGGCCATGCACACCGCCGACCATATATCCTGCGAATCGTGCTCGGCATGGTCGGCCTTCGGCTGTTGCATGGCGATCGGGTGCTCGGCGCGGCCGAGCAAGGCGCCACCGGTGTCGAGAATGCCGGCACGAGCGCTTCCGGTGCCGACATCGACCGCGCAAACGAAACTGTTGGTCAAGGTGTTCTTGCTCTCGCTCCCAGGCCTGCAATCAGATCGGGCAATTGCAGCATGTCAGCGAATATAAAGTCCGGCTCACTCGACGCAAGCCGCGCTTTCAATGCCGGGTTGCCGGTGTGCGAGCCGCCGGTGAAGGCAAGGACGCGCATGCCGGCCGCCCGCGCCGCTTCGATGCCGGCCGGGCTGTCCTCGACGACGAGGCAGTTTCGCGGGGCCGCTCTCATTTTATCTGCTGCATGGAGAAAGAGATCGGGCGCCGGTTTGCCCCGCGCCACCATGGCGGCGCTGAACAAATGCGGCTCCAGCAGCCCAAGCAACCCGGTGACGGCGAGCGCATAGCGGATGCGTTCCAGGGTGCCGGAGGAGGCGACGCAGCACGGTACGCCGAGCCTCGGCAGGACCTGTGCGATACCTGGCATCGGTTTCAGCTCCTCGCGGAATCTGCGCATCAGTTCGGAGCGCATCTCGGTCAGATGCTGGTCGGTGAGATCGAGCCCGAAGTCGCTTGCGAGGATTTCGCGGACGCTCTTCATGCTCTTGCCGAGGAAGTGCTCGTAGGCAATGTCCTCGCTGACGTTGCCGCCGGCAAGCGCGATCATCTCCAGCAATGCCGAGACGGACAGCATCTCACTGTCCACCAGCACGCCGTCACAGTCGAAAATGACCAGTTCAGGCGTCATCGCGCTGGATCGGCTTCAGAGGTCGCCGGCGAGATAGCGCGTCAGTGTCGCGCGCGCGCCGTCCGTCCACAGCAGTCTCAGCGCTTGGCCGAAGGCTTCAGCGAACGGCGGCGAGCGGCCGACATCGCCATAGATGTCCTCCATGGCAAGCCAGGCGGCAGGCATGTCCCTGGCCGCCTTGGCCGTCGCCTGCAACCGGCCCCAGTTCGGGTCGTTGGGCTCGGTGACGGCACCGGAATCCGTCGTGCCGAAGCAGTAGCGACACCAGAGCGCCGATTCCAGCGCAAGGCCGGTGACACTTTTGCCAGCCTTCAGCCGGTCGGCGATGGTCGGGATGATGAATTTCGGCTGGCGGTTGGAGCCGTCGAGGCAAAGCCGGCGTATGGTGTCGCCGATCTTCGGATTGGAGAAGCGGTGCTCGATGAGCTGGTAGTAATCTTCGAGGTCGGTGTCCGGAACCGGCGGCACGGTCGGGATGATTTCGTCATGCTCGAGCTTGTCGAGGAAGCCGCGTACCAGCGGCTCCTGCATCGCCTCATGGACGAAATGGATGTCCATCAGCCCGGCCGGATAGGCGATGGTCGCATGGCCGCCATTGAGGATGCGGATCTTCATCAGCTCATAGGGCGCGACGTCGCTGACGAACTGCACGCCGACCTTTTCCAGCGGCGGGCGGCCGTCGGTGAAACGGTCCTCCAGCACCCATTGCTTGAACGGTTCGCAAAACACCGGCCAATTGTCGTCGAGGCCGAACTCGCTGGAGAGAATGCCGCGCTCGCGGTCGGTGGTGGCCGGCGTGATGCGGTCGACCATGCCATTGGGAAAGGCAACGTTCTCGCTCACCCAGTTTGCCAAACCTTCGTCGATCAGCCGCGCAAGGCCGATGACGCCATCTGAGGTGACGTGGCCGTTATGGGGGATGTTGTCGCAGGACATAATTGTGAAGGGCACGATACCGTCGGCGCGGCGGCGCAGCAGCCCGGCGAGGACGAGGCCGAAGACGGTCTTCGGGGTCGCCCCCGGCTCAGCGTCGGCAACGATGTCGGGATGTGTCGGATTGAAGACGCCGGATGCCGGATCGATGAAATATCCGCCCTCGGTAATGGTCAGGGAGACGATCTTGATCGCCGGATCGGCAAGCCGCTCGACGATTGCGGCCGCATCGCCCGGCACCAGGAAGTCGATCATGACGCCGGTGACGCGCGCGCTCATATGGCCGCTGTCCTGCTCGACCACGGTGGTCAGCCAGTCCTGCTCCTGCAACTTGCCGCGGCCGACCTTCTCGCCCTCGAAGACGCCGGCGCCAACAATGGCCCAGTCGTGGCCGACACCCGAATTGAACAGGTCGTCGAGATAGACGGCCTGGTGCGAGCGATGGAAATTGCCGACGCCGAAATGCACGATGCCGGCCTTGAGCGCGGCGCGATCATATTTCGGGCCGGCGACCTTGGGCGGCAGCTTGGCGAGGATGGAAGAAGAGAGTTTCACGGTCATCTGCTTTTACCCTTTAGCGGGACGGCTCTTCCCCCCGTGGAGGAGACGGGGGGAAGAGCGCCTTCGCCCCCTCAACTCATCCACTGGCCGCCATCGACATTGTAGGTCTGGGCGACGATGTACTCGGCCTCATCGCTGGCCAGGAACACCGCCATGCCGGTGAGGTCTTGCGCCGTGCCCATGCGGCCATAAGGCACGGCTTCGCCGACCAGCCTCTTCTTCTCGCCCCTCGGCCGGTTCTCGAACTTGGCGAACAAGGCATCGACATGGTCCCAATGCTCGCCGTCGACGACACCCGGGGCGATGGCATTGACGTTGATGCGGTGTTTGATCAGGTCGAGCCCTGCCGACTGGGTGAGCGAGATGACCGCCGCCTTGGTGGCGCAGTAGACGGCGACCAGTGCCTCGCCGCGGCGCCCGGCCTGGCTTGCCATGTTGATGATCTTGCCGCCCTTGCCCCGGGCAATCATCGAACGGGCGGCGGCCTGCAACGTAAACAGCGTGCCGGCGACGTTGACCGAAAACAATTTGTCGTAGCTTGTCTTGGTGATCTCGACGATCGGCGCCAGGTCGAACAAAGCAGCGTTGTTGATCAAGATATCCAGGCCGCCGGCCCTGGCTTCGACCGCCTTGACGGCCTCATCGATAGACGCGAGATCGGTGACGTCGAGCTTTACCGCGTAGGCGTTGCGGCCGATTTCCGAAGCCGTCTTCTCGGCGGCTTCGAGATTGATGTCGCCAATCGCGACCGTCGCCCCTTCGCGCATGTAGGCTTCGGCAAACGCCCTGCCGATGCCGCGCGCCGATCCGGTAATCAGCGCCGATTTACCCCGGAGCCTCATTGCAGCATCGCCTTCCCGTCGGCGCCGAAACGATGCAGCTTGGCCTTTTCCGGCGTCAGGTAGATCGTGTCGCCGTGATGGGCGGCCAACTCGCCGTCGGCACGCACCGTCAGCTGCCCGACACCATCCGCCTGGACGTGCAAAAACGTGTCGGAGCCGAGATGCTCGGCAACCCCGACCGTCGCCTTCCAGTCGCCTGACGTCTTCGAAATGTTCATATGCTCCGGGCGGATGCCGACTGTCTTGGCGCCATATTTGGCGGCCGGCGCGCCTTCGATCAGGTTCATCTTCGGCGAACCTATGAAGCCGGCGACGAACAGGTTCTTCGGCGTCTTATAGAGCTCCATCGGCGAGCCGACCTGCTCGATATTGCCGGCATTGAGCACGACGATCTTGTCGGCCATGGTCATCGCCTCGATCTGGTCGTGGGTGACGTAGACCATGGTTGTCTTGAGCTGGTGATGCAGTTCGCTGATCTCCAGCCGCATGGTGCCGCGCAGCGCCGCGTCGAGATTAGACAAAGGCTCGTCGAACAGGAAGGCCGACGGCTGGCGCACGATGGCGCGGCCGATGGCGACGCGCTGCCGCTGGCCGCCGGAGAGCTGGCCGGGGCGGCGGTCGAGGTAGTTGGTGAGGTTCAGGATCCGCGCGGCGTCCTTCACCTTCTTGTCGATGGTCGCCTGGTCCTCGCCCGCCATCTTCAGCGGGAAGGCGATGTTCTTGGCCACCGTCATGTGCGGGTAGAGCGCATAGGACTGGAACACCATAGCCAGCTTGCGCTTGGCCGGCGCCTCGCCGGTGACGTCGCGACCATCGATGATGATGGTGCCGCCGCTGGTATCCTCGAGACCGGCGATCAGACGCAACAGGGTGGATTTGCCGCAGCCCGACGGGCCGACGAAGACGACGAACTCTCCGTCCTCGATGACCAGATCGAGGCCGGCGATGATGGACGTCGCCCCGAAGGATTTGGAGACGTTCTTGAGCGTGATGTTTCCCATGGTTTCCTCCCCCGAAGGGCTATCTTTTCGTTTTGCGTCAGGCGATGCCCGCTACTTTACCGCACCGAATGTCAGGCCCCGGACCAGCTGCTTCTGGCTGAACCAGCCCATGATCAGGATCGGCGCGATCGCCAGCGTCGAGGCGGCCGAAAGCTTGGCCCAGAACAGCCCCTGCGGGCTGGAGAAGGAGCTGATGAAAGCGGTGAGCGGCGCGGCCTCGGTGGTGGTCAGCCGGATCGTCCAGAACGCCTCGTTCCAGGCGAGAATGATGTTGAGCAGCATGGTCGAGGCGATGCCGGGGACCGCCATCGGCGTCAGCACATAGATGATCTCGTTCCAGAGCGATGCGCCGTCCATGCGCGCCGCTTCCAGGATCTCGCCCGGGATCTCGCGAAAATAGGTGTAAAGCATCCAGACCACGATCGGCAGGTTGATCAGCATCAGCATGACCATCAGGCCGATGCGGCTGTCGAGCAGACCGGTATCGCGGAAGATCAGATAGATCGGAAACAGCACGGCGACGGCCGGCATCATCTTGGTGGAAAGCATCCACATCAGGATGTCCTTGGTGCGTTTGCCCGGCGAAAACGCCATCGACCATGCCGCCGGTATGGCGACGAGCAGAGCCAGGATGGTTGAGCCGACCGACAGGAACACCGAGTTCAGGAAGAATTTGAAATAGCCGTTCTGCGCCTGGACCTCGGAATAGCTCTCCGTGGTTCCCGACGGGAACAGGTTGAAGCCCTGGATAGCCTCCTGCTCCGACTTGAACGAGGTGATGATCGTATAGAGGATCGGGAAGAAGATCAGCAGCGCGACGATCCAGGCGGCCGCGGTAGCAATCGTCTTGTGCTGGGTGGTGACTGCACGTGCCATGGTCAGGTCCTCCCTATCGGCGATGTTGGCGGCAGGGTCGACCCCCACTCCGGTTTGCTGCGCAAACCACCTCTCCCCCGATCGACGGGGTAGAGGAAGGGCGCGGCTTCGATGCAGGCCTTTCCTCACTCCCGGGCAGGGGGAGAGGTGTCCCGCGCAGCGGAACGGAGTGGGGGTGGTTCAGCGCACGTGCCATCTTATCCTCCCTTATTTATCCAGGTTCTTGCCGACAGCGCGCATGGCGAAGAAGGCAACGATGTTGGCGAGAATGACGGCAATGATACCGCCGGCGGACGCCTGGCCGATTTTGAACTCCAGCAATGCCTTCTGATAGACGAGGAAGGGCAGGTTGGTGGAGGCGTAACCCGGGCCGCCATTGGTGGTGACGAGGATCTCGGCATAGACCGACAGCAGGAAGATCGTCTGGATCAGGATGACGACGGTTATGGCGCGCGACATATGAGGCAGCGTCAAATAGATGAAGCGGCTGATGAAGCCGGCGCCGTCCATTTCGGCGGCTTCCTTCTGCTCGACGTCGAGCGACTGAAGCGCGGTCAACAGGATCAGCGTAGCAAACGGCAGCCATTGCCAGGCAACGATGATGATGATCGCCAGGAGCGGGTGCTGCCCGAACCAATCGATCGGCTGCCCGCCGAAGAAGCGCGCAATATCGGCGAAAACCCCGTACTGCGGATGCATGATCATGTTCTTCCAGACCAGTGCTGCCACCGGTGGCATGACGAAGAACGGCGAGATGACAAGGATGCGGACGATGCCCTGTCCCCACATCGGCTGATCGAGCAGAAGGGCGAGCAGAATACCGCCGATCACCGTGATCAAAAGCACGCTGACGACGATGGTGAGCGTGTTGAGGATCGACTGCAGGAATGCCGGGTTGGAATAGAACAGCGCGTAGTTCGAAAACCCGACGAAGCCGTCGCGCATCGGATTGAGCGGGTTGTATTGCTGGAAGGAAAACCACAGCGTGAATGCCAGCGGCACAATCATCCAGACCAGCAGCAGCACCACGGATGGCGCCATCATGAAACGGGCAAGCGAACGGGTCTGCTGAGTAGCCATGACGGTCACCCTTCGAGGTCGGCCAAGTTTTTCAGCGGTGTGAAAGCTGGCCGCCCGAACTGGGATTCGGGCGGCCGTTGCCGGTCGCCATTGGCAACCGGCACGGGGAGGAGCTTACTTGATGTAACCGCCCTCGGTCATCGTCGCGGTGGCGGCGTCCTGCGCCTGCTTCAAGGCATCGTCGACGCTCGACTGGCCGGCAAGTGCCGCCGAGAAGAGCTGGCCGACGGTGGTGCCGAGACCCTGGAACTCAGGAATGGCGACGAACTGGACGCCGACATAAGGCACCGGCTTGACGGTCGGGTGCGTCGGATCGGCGGAGTTGATCGAGTCCAGCGTCATCTTGGCGAAAGGTGCTGCCTTCTGGTATTCGGGATTGGCATAGAGCGACGAGCGCGTTCCCGGCGGAACGTTGGCCCAGCCTTCCTTCGAGGCGACGAGCTCGGCATAGTGCTTGCTGGTTGCCCAGGATACGAACTTTTGAGCCGCGTCGGCCTTCTGGGTGCCGGCGGGGATGGCCAGCGACCATGCCCACAGCCAGTTGCCGCGCTTGCCGAGGCCATTGTCCGGCGCCAGCGCATAGCCGACCTTGTCGGCGACGGTGGAGTTCTTCGGGTCGGAAACGAAGGAGGCAGCGACGGTAGCGTCGATCCACATGCCGCATTTGCCCTGCTGGAACAGCGCCAGGTTTTCGTTGAAACCGTTGGACGACGCGCCCTCGGGGCCGTCGGCCTTCATCAGGTCGACATAGAACTGCAGCGTATTCTTCCATTCGGGTTGGTCGAATTGCGGCTTCCAGTTCTCGTCGAACCAGCGCGCGCCGAACGAGTTCGACATAGCGGTCAGGAAGGCCATGTTCTCGCCCCAGCCGGCCTTGCCGCGCAGGCAGACGCCGTTCACGCCGTTGGCGCGGTCGGTCATCTTGTCGGCGGCCTGCTTGATGAAATCCCAGGTCGGTGCATCGGGCATCTTGAGCCCGGCCTTGTCCATCAGGTCCTTGCGGTACATGACGAAGGAGCTTTCGCCGTAGAACGGGGCTGCGTAGAGCTTGCCGTCGACCGACAGGCCGCCGGCTATGGCCGGGATGATGTCCTTGACGTCGTAATCGTCGCCGAGCTTGTCGAGCGGCAAAAGCCAGTTCTGCTTGGCCCAGATCGGCACTTCGTAGGTGCCGATGGTCATCACGTCGTACTGGCCACCCTTGGTGGCGATGTCGGTGGTGACGCGCTCGCGCAGGACGTTTTCCTCGAGCGTGACCCACTGCAGCTGAATGTCGGGATTTTTTGCGGTGAAGTCGTCGGTCAGCTTCTGCATGCGGACCATGTCGCCATTGTTGACCGTGGCGATGGTGATGGATTCGGCATGCGCGGCGAAAGCGAGGGCGCTGGCCGAGAACAGGCCTAGGGTGAACGTGCGAAGTTTCATCAAAATTCCTCCCATAAACCAAGATGAGCATTTGCCTTGGCTGTGAGCAATTACTCACTTGCGATGAATTATGTCAAGACGGATTCGTTGCTGCAGCGCAGCACGCCGGGTCTCGTGCAGCGGCAAGCCTGGGACGTTTGCGGCATGTCTGACGAAGGATTCGGCCGGGCTGATTGGGCCCGGCGCTTTGCTATCGGGCTTGCTGGGATTCAGCCTACTGGCAAGCGATCTCGCTCAGGATCCAATCGCGGAAGGCGCGGATCTTCGGCACGTTGCGTCGTGCCGTCGGATAGACCAGCCAATAGGCGTGGCCGTCGTCTCCGACCAGATCAAAGGGCTGGATCAGGCGGCCGTCGGCAAGTTCGGTCTTGAACAGCGCCTTGGTAACGATCGCCACGCCGTGGCCGGCAATCGCGGCATTGGCCTCGTAGGCCTGCGCGCCCATGCTGGTGCCGGGACGCTTGGCCAGTTCCTCGACCGGCAGGCCGGCGGCGGCAAACCAGTCCCGCCACCAGATGTCACCCGGGTCGAGGATCGGCAGCCGCAGCAGGTCGGCCGGCTCCTTGACGCCGCCGATGCTTGCCGCGAGCTTTGGACTAAGGACCGGCGTGAAATCGGCCCTGAAAAGCATATGGGTCTCGACGCCCGGCCAGTTGCCGCCGCCGGAGCGGATGGCGATGTCGATATCCTCTCTGGCAAAGTCGACAACCCTGTTCGAAGTATCGACGCGCACCGCCAGCGACGGATGCGCGACCTGGAACGAACCGAGATGCTGCGCCAGCCAGTTGGAGGCAAATGTCAGCAGCGTCGAAACGCAAAGCAAGCCGTCGGCGCCGGTGCGCGCGGCGGCATAGGCGCCGCTCAACAGCGCGAACGCCTCGCTGACCGCGGGCGCCAGGCGCTGGCCGGGTTCGGTCAGCACGATCTGTTTTGGCTGGCGCAAGAACAGGGGCGCGCCGATGCGCTCCTCCAGAAGCTTGATCTGATAGCTTGCCGCCGCCTGCGTCATGCCAAGCTCCTGGGCGGCCTTGGTGAACGAGAGATGCCGCGCCACCGCCTCGAACACCCGGATCGCCTGAAGCGGAGGAAGCTGCGAAACCAGCTGTCGTGAATTGAGCTCCGGCATAAGCCCTCCTTATGGGCAGTGATCGACGTTTGATTGGCGGCACCGGCCGGTCCTACCGATATTCCGTATTGAAGATCAATTACGCCTAGAGATAGCGAAGGCTGACGATCATGACCACAATACAGGAAAAGCTGCTTCTTGCTCCAGCCCATGGCTGGTTTTCACGGTTGGCGCGGGGATTGGCAAGGCACGCGGCGCGGAAACGGGCCTATCTCGACGTCCGGGAGCTGCCGCCGCATCTGCAGCGCGACATGGGCTTTCTCGACGGCAACGATCCTTGCGGCCGGCACCAGTAGTGACGCTCGTTTTATCGGGGATCAGATGCGTTTCGATTTCACATGATCGCTTCCGACCGCCAGCGGCTCGGAGATCATGCGCCCGCCAGCAAGGCGGCGGCGGTCCGCTCATCGGTGATGAGGCCGTTGACCAACCGCCGGTTGACGGCGGCGAAGATGCCCGGCAGCTTGCGGTCGCCCATGGCAAGCGCGATCACCAGCGACTTTTCGCGCGACGGCAGCGGCGCCGACGACACCCGATCATTGGTGATGCCCTCGATCATGCGGCCGTCACGATCGAATACCCAGCCGACGATCTCGGCGACGCCGCCGGCCTTCTGCAGCGCCTTTAATTCACCCTCCGAAATGAAGCCGTCCTCGTAAAGCGGCGCCTTCGGGCCGAGATCGCCGATGCCGACAAAGGTGACGTCGGCCTCGGCCGCAAGCGCCAGCGTCGGCTGGATCATCGGCTGGCTGAGCAGCATCTCGCGCTCCTCGGGCGAGGAAGCGATGACCGGCAAAGGCATCGGAAACGAACGCGCCTTGACCCTGTCGGCCATGGTGAAGATGACGTTGTAGAAGGCCGCCGAGCCGTCCGGCGAGATGTTGCCGGTCAGCGACACCACTTTGTGCTGCGGGCATTCCATCGGCGGCAGTTGCTCGATCGCGGCCTTCAGCGTGCGGCCGGTGCCGATCGCCATGACGATCGGCCCCCGCGACCGCAGCCGCCGTTCGATCTCGGCCGCCGCCGCCTCGGCGACGCCGATGACAGTGGAGGAAGAAGAAGGGTCGCTCGGCACCACCTCGACCAGATCAAGCGCAAAGCGCGATTTCAGCCGTGCCGCAAGGTCGAGGCAATTGGCGATCGGATGGTCGACGCGCACCTTGATCAGCCCTTCGGAGACTGCGAGCGACACCAGCCGCTGCGCAGTCTGCCGCGAGATGCCAAGCGTGGCGGCGATCTGGTCCTGGGTGTTGCCTGCGACATAATAGAGCCAGCCGGCACGCGCCGCGTCGTCGAGCCTGTTGCCGCCGCTGTCCTGCCGCGAATTCAAGTTCCTGCCTCCCAACCCCGCCGAGCATAAGAGGCGGAGCGCAGTAGTTTCGCAGGGAATGAACTTGCGCGCAATTGCCTATTGTAAGAGCAATTGCTTAGTGATGAAACTTGGTGTTTGGAGCGAAGTGACAGGTCGACCCAGTCTCGTTGCAACAGCAAGGCTGTCGAGGTCGCACCAATCCCGGTTCTAAAGCGCGTTGCGTTCGATCGGCCTCATGCGACGCGTTTTAGGTTCCTTTTTATGCATGTCGTCATCGCAAAACCGCTGCACACTTTGCGCGACATGCATTAGCGGGGACGCGGCGGTTTATCTCGCGCGCTAAACGCTTTAAGGAATTTTTTGAGAATGGAGCCTTGCATGACGCCGAAAGCGGTTTTCTGGGATATGGACGGCACGCTGGTCGACAGCGAGCCGCTGCACGAGGCGGCGCTGATTGCGGCGCTGCACAGCGTCGGCATCGCGCCGCCGGCCGACCTGCATGAGCGCGTGCTCGGCATCGCCGCATGGCCGGTCTACGAAATGCTGCGCGACGAGTTCGGCCTCGACCTGCCTTTCGACGACTGGATCGTGCGCAAATACGATCACTATCTGCCGATGGCCGAAACGCTGATGCCACGCACCGGCGCGATCGAGATTTTCAATGAGCTGCGCGCGCTTGGCGTGCCGCAAGCGGTGGTGTCCAACTCGGACAGGCTGATCGTCGATGCCAATCTGCGCGCCGTAGGCCTCGTATATCCCGGCATGAAGACGGTCAGCCGCAACGACGTGCGTGAAGGCAAGCCGCATGCCGAACCTTTCCTGCGCGCCGCCTGGTTGGCCGACGTCGATCCCGCCGAGGCCGTGGCGGTCGACGACAGCGTGACCGGCGCCACGGCGGGGCTGGCAGCTGGAATGAAGACGATCTTCTGGCCAGAGGTGCCCATGGAGGGGCCGCCGGGGGCGATTGTCATCAACAGCGCCGGCGAATTGCGAGCCGAACTCGGGCTTTAAGGCAGGCCCGGCGGGACCGCGCTCAACTCCGGTAGGCAGGCTCCTGCTCGTCGAGGATCGCCTTCAGTTCGGAAAGGTGGCGCTCGGCCTGGCCGGGATAGTCTTCCTGTTCCCTTGCCGCTTTCTCCGCGATCTCATCCGACAGTACCCGCAGCGGCCGGCCGGTCCACAGCGCCTTGATATAGGTTTCGGCGGCGCGCTCGAAATAGAACATGCGGTTGAAGGTGTCGGCGACGCTGTCGCCGATGACCAGCACGCCATGGTTGCCCATCACCATCACCTTGACCTTCGGGTCGACAAGAAGCTGGGAGCAGCGCTCGCCCTCTTCCTCGAAGGCCAGCCCGCCATAATGAGCGTCGACAACATGGCGGTTGAAGAAGATCGCCGAGTTCTGGTCGATCGGCGGTAACGTCGAGTCGGCGAGCGAGGCAAGCACGGTAGCGTGGATCGAGTGGACATGCATGACGCAGCGTGCATGACGCACGTTGCGATGGATGGCGCCATGCAGGCCCCACGCCGTTGGATCGGGCGCATTCGGGCCGGCCAGCGTGTCGGGATCATTGGCGTCGATCAGAAGCAGATCGCTCGCCTTGATGCGCGAGAAATGCACCTGGTTGGGGTTCATCAGGAATTGCGAGCCATCGTCGCTGACCGCCAGCGAAAAATGATTGGCCACCGCCTCATGCATGTTAAGCCGCGCCGTCCAGCGGAAGGCGCAAGCCAGATCGACGCGCTCCTCATAGAATGGCAGGTTGGTCAGCACTTCCTTCTGCAGGCGCGTGATGCTCATCGTAACCTCCGTGAAAGAAGCAAGGATGCCGCGCGGCTGGAACACGCGCAACCGGTTTCGTTTGGTGCAGGCGAGCGCCGCTATGCCGCCGTGCTGGTGGCCGCGCCGACCCTCAGCCCGCCATGCTCGACGATGAAATCTATCACCTCCTGAAGGCCCTTGCCGCGCGACAGGTCGGTGAAGCCGAACGGCCGTTTGCCGCGCATGCGGGCAGCGTCGCGTTCCATGATGTCGAGATTGACGTTCACATAGGGCGCAAGGTCGCTCTTGTTGATGACCAGGAAATCGGACCGGGTGATCGCCGGTCCGCCCTTCCTCGGGATTTCCTCGCCCTGACAGACCGAGATGACATAGAGCGTCAGGTCGGCAAGGTCCGGAGAAAACGTGGCAGCGAGGTTGTCGCCGCCCGATTCGATGAAGACGACATCGAGATCCGGGAATTTCTTGGTCATCTCGGCGATCGCTTGCAGATTGATAGAGGCGTCCTCGCGAATGGCGGTGTGCGGGCAGCCGCCGGTCTCGACGCCGATGATGCGATCCTCAGGGAGCGCCTGCAGCCGGGCCAGCATCATGGCGTCTTCCTTGGTGTAGATGTCGTTGGTGACGACGGCGATCGAGAACTCATCACGCAGCGCCTTGCAAAGCTTTTCGGTGAGCGTCGTCTTGCCCGAGCCGACCGGACCGCCAATGCCGACGCGAAGAGGACCGTTGGGTGATATCATGCGGGGAACTCCGTGAGGGCAAGAATGGCAAAGCCAAGCCCGATCAACAGACAGAGCGGCGAATAGTAGCTGACATCAAGCCGCGCGAAAGGCTGTTCGGGCGCCAGCCGGCGCCACCAGGGCGTGAAGCCGGCAATGCCGCGCGCCAGGAAGACCAGCGCGATGAGTAGCGCTGTGGCGGCGAGCCCGGCCTTGGGAAAGGGCGTGGCAAACACGCCTTCGAGCGCCATCGGCCACAGCGTCGCCAGGCCGAGGCAGGCGGCGACGGCGAAGCTGGCGAAGGGCGCCGGCATTTCGTCGACGCCACGGAAGCCGCCCACCGCGCGGGCGCAGGAGGCAGCGTCCCTGCCCGGCCAGATGCCGCCAATGCCCCAATAGACATGCAGTGCTGTGATCAACAGCAGGACGAGCGAGAGGGCGAAAGCGAGGACGATCATGAGCGGAACAGCCGCGAATACTGGGCCTCGTGCTTCATCGCCGTGACGTCGGAGACGAATGCGCAGCCGCCGAGATCGTCAAGCGTCGAGCCGGAAGCGCGAGCGGCAGTTTCCAACGCCAGTGGCTCGAAGCCGGCGAGCAGCGCGGTCGCTCCGGTCTGGCCGATGACGCCAAGCCGGATCGCAGCCTGGACGAGATTGGAGAAGAAGGCCTGCAGAAAGGCCGCCAGGGCGTCCCGCAGCGCAATGCCGTGATCGCCGGCAACGGCGCCGACGGCAACGCAATAGGCACATTCGGCCGGCAGGCGATCCAGCACCTGGCACGGCCAGGCGAAGGCCGCCTTCAGGAAAGCAGCGCCCTGCAGCATGGTCTCGGCATGGCGCTCGCGCGAGCCTGCCAGAGCTTCGGCAAGGGCGACGATTTCATCGAGATCGCCGGTTTCGCGTGCCCTGCGCCAGCTTTCGGCAAACAGCACCGCATCATTCCAGCCCGAACCCATCTCGACCAGCGTTTCCAGCCACGCGGCGAGCTCTTTGCTGTCGGCAACCAGCCCGGCATGCACGGCTTGCTCGAGACCATGGCTGTAGGAAAAGCCGCCGACCGGGAAGGAAGGCGACAGCCACGCCATCAGCCGCAACAAAGCAATATTGGAAGGCTGGGCAACGTTGGAAGGCTGGTCAGTCATGGTCATGGTCATGCGAATGGCTGTGGGAATGCGATTCGCTATGGGTATGGGAATGCGCTTCGGCGTGGCTGTGCGCATGCGCCTCGGCATGAGCGTGGCCGTGGCCGCCATGCCCGGAATAGGCGCCGCGCACCGGCTTGAACGGCTCGGAGACGTCGCTCACCGTGGCGCCCAATCCCTCCAGCATCGCCTTGATGACATGGTCGCGCAGAATGAGGATGCGCCCAGCTTCGATGGCGGCTGCGAGATGGCGGTTGCCGATGTGCCAGGCAAGCTCTGCCAGATGGACAGGGTCGCTGGCCCTGATATCGTAGAGCGGCTCCTCGGCCGCGACGATCTCGATGTGGCGGCCATCCTCCAGCACCAGCCGGTCACCATGGTTCAAGGTCACCGGTTCGGGCAGGTCGACCAGCACCTTGTCGCTACGGGCCGTTTCGATGGCGCGACGGCGCAGATGCCGCTCGTCATGGGCAAGCACCGCCCGGTCGTATGGCGTGGTGGTTCCGGCTTCGCCTGCGGCCAGGACGGCGACGGCGCGCGGGAATTTGGTGAAGTCGGTGCGAATATCGAGCTTCATGTAAGACTGCCTCTCCCAAAAGCCTAGCCTATCGCGTCCGCCGCCCCAATGGCGCTCAGACGATCGTGTCGAAGAGCCGCAGGATGAACGATATCTGATAGACGAGCGCGCCGGCGACAAAGGCGATGTGAAAGCGGCGGTCGCGCAGCAGGATCGCAATGACGCAAAGCGCGACGAAAACCGGTGTGCGGATCAGATATTCGACGCCAAAATGGGCGAAATGCTCCGGCCCTTTCAGCAGCGTATCGATCACGTCGAGCAGATAGGTCGCCGCCAGCAGGCCGAAGAACCAGGCCCGGCGCGAATAAAAGAAATCCTCATAGCTGGTGTAGTCCAGCATCGAATCCGGGAACAGCAGCGCGCAGAGCAGGAACAGCGTGACGGCGTAGAAGATGATGAACAGGTATTTGCCGAAGGTCCAATTCTCGATCTGGAACAGGCCGAACTCCCACCACCAGAAATGCACCAGCATTAAAAGCACCGACGCAACCCAGGCGAGGTGCACGGGATAGAGCCGGTATTGGCCGGGATGCTGGACGATGCGGGCGACCCCCGACAGCAGGCGGGTGACGCCGAGGCCGATCACCATGCCCAAGACGATGCGGATATGCGGGAAAATGTCGTGGGCGTAGGGGAGTTGCGGGTCCATAAGCCTGGCGCGGCATGTTCTACATCGGTCGTTCTAACGCCTATGGTTCAGAACAGGAAGTAGCGTTGCGCCATCGGCAGCACGGTAGCCGGCTCGCAGGTCAGGAGTTCGCCGTCGGCGCGGACCTCATAGGTTTCGGGGTCGACCTCGACATGCGGCGTGGCGTCATTGAGCACCATCGAATGCTTGCCGATGCCGCCGCGGGTGTTTTCGACCGCGACCATCTGCTTGTCGACGCCGAGCCTGCCGCGCAGGCCGGCGTCGAGCGCGGCCTTCGAAACGAAGGTTACCGACGAATTGGTCATCGCCTTGCCGTAGGCCCCGAACATCGGCCGGTAATGCATCGGCTGCGGCGTCGGGATCGAGGCGTTGGGATCGCCCATCGGGGCGGCGGCGATCATGCCGCCGATCAGCACCATGTCCGGCTTGACGCCGAAAAAGGCCGGATTCCACAGCACGAGGTCGGCGCGTTTTCCCACCGCCACCGAGCCGATGTCCTTCGACAGGCCATGCGCGATGGCCGGATTGATGGTGTATTTGGCGATGTAGCGGCGGACGCGGAAATTGTCGTTGTCGCCGGTCTCCTGCGGCAGCGAACCGCGCTGGCGTTTCATCTTGTCGGCGGTCTGCCAGCAGCGGATCGCCACTTCGCCGACACGGCCCATGGCCTGGCTGTCCGACGAGATGATCGAGAAGGCGCCGATGTCGTGCAGAATGTCTTCGGCGGCGATGGTTTCCTTGCGGATGCGGCTTTCGGCAAAGGCGATATCTTCGGGGATCGACGGCGACAGATGGTGACAGACCATCAGCATGTCGAGGTGTTCGGCCAGCGTGTTGATCGTGTAGGGGCGTGTCGGGTTGGTCGAGGACGGAATGACGTTAGGCAGGCCGCAGACCTTGATGATATCAGGCGCGTGGCCGCCGCCGGCGCCTTCGGTGTGGAAGGCATGGATGGTGCGGCCCTTGATTGCCGCGACCGTGTTTTCGACGAAGCCGGACTCGTTCAGCGTGTCGGTGTGGATCATCACCTGCACGTCGTAATCGTCGGCGACCGACAGGCAGCAGTCGATTGCAGCCGGCGTCGTGCCCCAGTCCTCGTGCAGCTTCAGCGAGCAGGCGCCGGCGAGCACCATCTCCTCGAGCGCGGCAGGCAGCGACGCGTTGCCCTTGCCAGACAGGCCGATATTCATCGGGAAGGCATCGAAAGACTGGATCATGCGCGCCAGATGCCACGGCCCAGGCGTGCAGGTGGTGGCCAGCGTGCCGTGCGCCGGGCCGGTGCCGCCGCCGAGCATGGTGGTGATGCCCGACATCAGCGCTTCCTCGATCTGCTGCGGGCAGATGAAATGGATATGCGCGTCGAAGCCGCCGGCGGTCAGGATCTTCCCCTCGCCGGCGATGATCTCGGTGCCGGGACCGATGATGATGGTGACGCCGCCTTGGGTATCCGGATTGCCGGCCTTGCCGATCGCGGCGATACGGCCGTCCCTGAGGCCGATATCTGCCTTGACGATACCGGCGGTGGCATCGACGACCAACGCATTGGTGATGACGGTGTCGACCGCGCCTTGCGCGCGCGACACCTGGCTCTGGCCCATGCCGTCGCGGATGACCTTGCCGCCGCCGAACTTCACCTCCTCGCCGTGAAGAGTGAGATCCCTTTCGACCTCGATGAACAGCTCGGTGTCGGCGAGCCGGACCTTGTCGCCGACGGTCGGGCCGTACATCTGCGCATAGGCGGCGCGGGTGATTTTAGCCATCAGCAATTGCTCCCGAAATACAGCCCGAAAATACCGCTTGTCGAAGCCGGGCCCCACATTGCCGCCATCCTATGGTCACGCAATGACCCGCTGAGCGACACTTTCCGATCCCATTTAGCGTTTGAGGTGGCCGGGCCACCCCAAAACGACCATTTGCCAATCGATGGAAAGGAACATCCATGCGCAAAACGACCCTTCTGGCAGCCGCCGCCACGCTGGTGCTCGCAACCGCCGCCAGCGCCCAGCAACAGCCTGCGCAGCAGCCCAGTCCGGCGCCGGCTGCGCCTGCTCCTGCCGCGCCCGGGGCGCAGCCGCAGGCGCCCACCATCCAGGCGATCAACGTCGTCGATATCAAGGATCTGCCCGCGGACACTCAAGCCAAGGTCAACGAGGTGATCGCCAAGCGCAGCGATGCCGACCTGCAGAAACTGCGCGGCTCGATCGACGCGACACCGCAGGTCAAATCCGCGCTCGAAGCCAAGGGGCTCACCTCGGCGCAGGTGATCGCCGCCAGCATGAGCACCAATGGCGCGCTGACGCTGATCACCAAGAAAGCGAGCTGACGAGACGAGGCGGCGGGCCGGCGCCCGGCCAGCCCGCCGCATCGCAAAGGGAACCTTCACGGGGGACGTTACGTTTCGGTCCTGTCGCCCTGACACGAGCCTCGAAAAGGACCCTGAGAACGAGCGATGGCGATCACCACCTTCTCCGACACCAGATCGCTGCATGGGATTGCCGCGACCGCGTTTCTGGCAGCCAGCATTCCGCACGCCGCGCTGAACGCGCAGAGCCTCGACAGCGCCGAGACCGTCAACCGGATCGTCGGCTCGGAGGTCGGCCAGGAAGAGACTCAGACAAATGCGGAAGCCGGCAAGGTCAGTTCGGCGATCGACCGCACGCGTGAAAACATCGCCGCCGTGCGCAAGACATCCAAGCTCGACAAGGTCGATATCGTGTTTCTTACCGATGCCGCGCGCACCGAAGGCGGCCCGCCGCCGGCGATCGAAAACAAGGTCAGGCAACATCGCGACGACATCGCCGAGCTGCGCAAGGAGATCGAGGCGAACGCATTGCTGTTCAACGCCATCGATTCGCGGCGAGTGCAAACCGAGGACGTTCTGGCGGTGGAATTCGACGATCCGGGAAAGGTCGTCATCTATGCGGCGGCCAAGCCGCCCGGCTGAGCCGAAACTGCTCGACGCCTTCGATCTCACAGCGCGCCCATGATCTTCTGCTGAAATCCGTAGACCTCGCGCTTGCCGCCGAACGGCACCAGGGTAACGTCGCGCTCTTGGCCGGGCTCGAAGCGCATGGCGGTGCCGGCAGCGATGTCGAGGCGCATGCCGCGGGCCTTGTCGCGATCGAATCTCAGTCCCTCATTGGTCTCGAAGAAATGATAATGGCTGCCTACCTGGATCGGCCGGTCGCCGCTGTTGGCTACCTTCAAGGTGACCGTCGCCAGACCCTTGTTCAGTTCGATCTCGCCGCTTGCCGTGATGATTTCGCCGGGGATCATCGCGGCCTCACACGACGCCGAAAGCGAGGCCGGCGCCAATCGCGGCACAAGCGGCGCCAGCGGCGCGGGCAAGCCCGCGGAAGCGCCAGCCGAGGCCGAGACCGGCCGCGATGCCGACGGCGTGGAGCAGTGCCGTGGCAACGGCAAAGCCCGCCATATAGCCGAGTCCGCCGACATTCTCAGGCACCTCGGTGCCATGGGCATAGCCGTGGAACAGCGCGAACAGGCCGATGACGGCGACGCCGGCCGAGACAGGAAGATCGACGGCGAGCGCAACCAGCAGCCCGAGTGCCACGACGGACGCCAGTATCGCCGGCTCGACGAAAGGCATCGGCACATGCAGCATGCCGAGCACGCCGCCGGCCAGCATGACGCTTACCACGGCCAGCGGCCATGCCCAGATCGCTTTGTCGCCCTTGAGCGCGGCCCATAGCCCGACAGCAATCATCGCCGTCATGTGATCGAGGCCGGAGAGCGGGTGGGAGAAGCCGGCGGTGAAGGACGAAACCGTGCCGACGCCGACATGGGCATAGGCTGGCATTGCTGCCGCCAGCAGCAGGACCGCCGACAGCGTTGAGCGTTTCATCGTAGCGGGGATCATCGGCGTACCTTCCATCTTCGAGTAGCTCTCACGCCGCCTTGCGGGCCGGAGCGCAGCCCTCTGCCTTGAGGACGCGCTTGGTGGAGGCCGGATATTTCTTCAGCAGCGCTGCCGGACGGATCGGGCGGGCCGAGCAGTTGCCGCCGCAATTCGGACAGGCGCCGCCGAGCACGTTTTGTGCGCAGTCGGCGCAAAAGGTGCATTCGAAGGTGCAGATCACCGCATCCGTCGCATCGGGCGGCAGATCCTTGTCGCAGCACTCGCAGTTGGGACGCAGCTCAAGCATTTTCCTCTCCTTGGCGGTGTTATCTGATCGGCTCGTGCACGGTCACCAGCTTGGTGCCGTCTGGAAACGTCGCCTCGACCTGCACATCGTGGATCATTTCTGCAATGCCTTCCATCACCTGGGCCCGGGTGACGACATGGGCGCCGGCCTCCATCAGCTCGGCGACCGCGCGGCCGTCGCGGGCACCCTCGACGACGAAATCGGTGATCAGCGCGATCGCTTCCGGATGATTGAGCTTGACGCCGCGTTCGAGCCGCTTGCGGGCCACGATCGCCGCCATGGCGATCAGCAGCTTGTCTTTCTCCCTCGGCGTCAGATTCATGCTTTTTCCTGCGGTGGCACAATCGAAATCAGAGTGACCATAATTTGGGCAGGCCCGCCCGTCCGTTGAGCAATTCGACAAGCGGCACCAGCCGCTTGCGGAGCTGGTAGCCGTCCTCAGCGAACAGCCTCGCAAGAAGCTTGCCAGATTTCCGCACGCTCCAGAAACTGACGCCGCCCTGGCCGCCGACTATGCCTCGGGCCGGCTCGAGCAAAGCCTCTGCCCGTGGCGACACCATCAGCAGCGTAGCCACGGCGACGGCACCGCCGGCCGCTGCGGGACGGTTCAAGGTGGCCGCAATGTCCGGCCCGATGCGGAACTCCTCTGCATGGACCAGCGCCCCGTCCTGGCGGACGCGCCAGCGGTCGTGGAAATGGCCTTGCGAAGCCCGTTCACCCATGGCCAGGCGGCCGAAGACGGTAGCCTCCAGGATCAGTGCCTCGGCTCCGCTGGCAAGCTCCACGTCAAGGCTGCGGGCAAAGGCCGAGCGGTCGAAGACAATGGTTTCCTGTGGCAGCCAGGCAATGTGGCCGTCTTCCCCGACAGTCAGCTGCACCCGCACTTCGGCGCGGTCGGACGCGGCGCGATAGATTTTCTCGCAGGCCTGCGTTGTTATGGTTGCGGAGGCGCCGGCACCGACATCGACCTCCCAGGCGAGACGGTCGCCACCGGTCAGCCCACCGGCGGTGTTGATCAGGACGGCTTCGAGCGGATCGGCCGAGACCGCCGGCATGCGGATCTTGGCCGAACCGTCCTGGTACAGACGCCGAAGACGCGTGCGGCCTCCGTTCCAGTCGCAGCCAAGCCGCGCGACGCCGGCAACACGCTGGGCCGGCGGCACTGAAGTCAAGCTATATGCGATCGTATCCACGACACCAACGTTAAGCACTGCGGCGGCTTTGTCGATATATAGCTTGTTGCTTGACAGCGTTTCGGTTTCTATAGAGGGAGCCACCTTGATACGGTCACCGGCGCCTGGCGGGGGTAAAAGGCGACGATGACGACGTAATCGAGGACAAAAGGGGCGCTGATCAGTTGGCGTCGGGAAACGACAGAGTTGGGGAAGAAACCGAATGGCTGACCAGCTGGCAAACGATATCATCGCCAAGATCAAGGCTCATGCCGAGCCGGGCGGCGAGGAAATCACCACCAGTACCGAACTGACCGCCCTTGGCATCCATTCGCTGGAACTGACGGAGATCATCTTCGATCTCGAGGAAGAGTATGGCATCGAAATCGAGATGAACACTGTCGATGCCTGGAGCAATCTGAAGAATGTCGGCGACATGGTCGAGGCGGTTCGCGCGCTGATCGCGAAAAAAGCCTGACTGAATGCACAAGCGCGTCGTCATCACGGGCATCGGCGGATTATGCGGGCTCGGCACCAATGCACCGGCAATCTGGAATGAAATGCGCGCCGGCCGTTCGGCAATCGGCGCGATCGACAATCCGCTGCTGCATGATCTGAAGGTCAAGGTCGGCTGCGAAATCAAGGCGCTTCCCGAGCACGGCATCGACCGCAAGCAGGTCGTGTCGATGGACCGCTTCAGCCTTCTGGCGACGATCGCCGCGCGGGAGGCGGCACAGCAGGCGGGATTGAACCCGCACGCGGCCAACACCTACCGGATGGGCACCATCGTCGGCGTCGGCGTCTGCGGCTGGGAGGCAATCGAAGAGAACTATCGCGCCATCCTGCTCGAAGGCAAGAACCGCGCCGGCATCTTCACCGTCCCGAAAGTAATGCCGGGCGCTGCAGCCGGCCATGTCAGCATGAATCTTGGTCTGCGCGGGCCGGTGTTCGGCATCACCTCTGCCTGCTCGTCATCCAACCACGCCATTGCCTCGGCGGTCGATCAGATCAGGCTCGGCCGGGCCGACGTCATGGTCGCCGGCGGCACCGATGCGCCGCTGGTCTGGGGCATCCTCAAGGGCTGGGAGGCCCTGCGGGTACTGTCGCCGGACACCTGCCGGCCGTTTTCGGCCGACCGCCAGGGGCTCGTGCTCGGCGAAGGCGCCGGCATGGTGGTGCTGGAAACATATGAGCATGCCATGGCGCGCGGCGCCGCCATCCTTGCCGAAATCGCCGGCGTCGGCCTTTCCGCCGACGCCTCCGATATCGTCGCGCCAACCATCGAAGGGCCTGAGGCGGCGATGCGCTTCTGCCTCGTCGATGCCGGGCTCAATCCCGAGGACGTCGACTATCTCAACGCGCATGGTACCGGCACCAAGGCCAACGATCAGATCGAGACGGCGGCGATCAAACGCGTGTTCGGCGGCCATGCCTACAAGCTTTCGGTGTCCTCGACCAAATCGATGCACGCCCACTGCCTCGGCGCCTCCGGCGCGCTGGAAATGATCGCCTGCGTGATGGCGATCCGCGAAGGCATCGTGCCGCCGACCGCCAATTATCGGGAAGCCGACGCCGACTGCGATCTCGACATCACGCCGAACGTGGCGCGCGAACGCACCGTGCGCACCGCGATCAGCAACAGCTTCGCCTTCGGCGGCACCAATGCGGTGCTGGCGGTCAAGGCCGTGTGATCCCACCCCTTGCGGTTCCTTCACCGGGGGCCGGCGAAACTTTCCATGCGCATATTGATCGCGCCAGGCGTCGCGCCTAACTCTCTGCGACCCGCCATGACCGTGCCGCTCGGCGCGGTCCCCTACCAGGAGTTTCGATGACCGATCTGTCCGCGTTTCCGATTGCTAGGCGCTGGCCGGCGAGCCACCCCGACCGCATCCAGCTTTATTCGTTTCCGACGCCGAACGGGGTGAAGATATCGATCGCGCTGGAGGAACTTGGCCTGCCTTACGAGCCGCATGCCGTCGATATCGGCAAGAACGAGAGCTGGACCCCGGAATTCCTGTCTTTGAACCCGAACGGCAAGATACCGGCGATGATCGATCCGGACGGCCCGGGCGGCAAGCCGATCGGCTTGTTCGAATCCGGCGCCATCCTGCTTTACCTCAGCGACAAGACCGGCAAGCTGGTCCCGGCAGACGCGACGCTGCGTTATGAGACGATCCAGTGGGTGTTCTTCCAGATGGCTTCGATCGGGCCGATGTTCGGCCAAGTCGGATTCTTCCATAAATTCGCTGGGCGCGAAATCGCCGACAAGCGCCCGCTGGAACGTTATCGCGACGAGTCGCGACGGCTGATCGGCGTCCTCGAAACGAGGCTCAAGGGCCGCAGCTGGATCATGGGGCGACGATTACACCATCGCCGATATTTCGATGCTTGGGTGGGTGCGCAATCTGATCGGCTTCTACGAGGCGCGGGAACTCGTCGGTTTCGACGATTTCCCCAGCGTGGGCGCATGGCTGGAGCGTGGCCTCGCCCGGCCGGCGGTGCAGAGGGGCCTCACCATTCCGGCCAGAAGCTGATCTTACGTCGATTCCGCTCGGCTATTTTGCCTTGGTCCGGGGTTTTGAGCCGCCCTTGCCGACTACGGAAGCAGCGAGCGACGCCGCACCTTTGGCGGTGGCAAGCACGGCACCGGCGGCGACATTGGCCGTTGCTTTAACAGTGCGCATTGCGCTGCCTGCGATCGATCCTCTGCTGCTTGCCGATCTTTTGGGCTTGGGTGCAGCGGCTTTGGCCGCGGCAGGCACCACCTTCTTCGGCGCTGCCTTGCCAAAGCTGGGCTTTGCCGCATCCTTGGAGCGGGCCGCCGCTGCCGGGCCGGCGCTGGTTTTCACTCGAGTGGCCTTTGATCGTGTTGCCCTGCCCTTGGCGGGCGCAGGCTTTCTTGCCATGGTTTCCATCGAACGGTTCCCTCATGGGCACAATTGCCGTGTCCGGGATAACGGCCTGAAACTGTCAAGGTTCCGGCCGGGCGGTTCCTTGCAAGTCAGGCCAGGTCGCCGACCACCAGGTCGGCGGGCCGCCGACGGGCAAGCACGCGGTCGATGTTCGGCATATCGTTAGAGGCGATCCAGGCGCGCGCGTCCTCGTCGGAGCGGCCGTGCTCGTGCCATCGCGCCAGCAGTCGGCGCTCGAGCTCGGCGCGCGGCACATCGACGAAGATCGAGAAGTCGAACAGCGGCGCCAGCCGCGTCCAGGGTTCCTCGTCGAGCAGGAGATAATTGCCTTCGACCAGGATGAATTTGGTGTCGGCGGCGACAATCGCAGCGGCGGCGCGCGACAGCTCCATGCTGCGGTCGAAGACCGGGATGGCGATATCCGGCTCGCCGGCGCGGATGCGCTTCAGCAGCGCTTCGAAGCCGGCAAAATCAAAGGTTTCCGGGGCGCCTTTTCGCGCGCGAAGGCCGCGCCGCTCGAGAACGACATCATCGAAATGGAAGCCATCCATCGGCACGACTTCCGCCGTGCCTTCCGGCAGCAAGTCGTGCAAGCCTGCCGACAATGTCGATTTGCCGGCGCCGGGCGGACCGGCAATGGCAACGATGAAGCGCGGTGCCTTGCCGGCGCGCTTAAAAATGGCAGCAGCGATATGGGCGATCTCTGACATTGGGCCCTTACGATGGTTCTGACGCATTTTGGCGGCAGTTTTCGGAAATTTCAAACGCCGGATTGTGCCAGGCCTTCAATCGGGCCTGGCTTGGCCGATCCGCAGGAAGTCGCTGTCGAAGCCGATGTCGCGCACGGCACCGTCAGCCGCCAGGATGCGCATGCGGCCCGGCGAGGTCGCGACGTCGTGCGGCGGCTCGCCGGATGGCCATGGCAGTGCGCCGATGACATGGCGGAACGAAAAGCGGCGCCCTTCGGAAAGGGCAAAGGCGGTCGCCACGCCTTCGCGCTTCAGCCAATTGTCGCCGAGCGATGCGGCGTGGCCGACGGCCGTGCGGCCGTCCTCGATGCCGAGCACGCCGCGGTGGCGGCCACTCCATGGCGCATAATCGCGCCCGCCATTGCTGACCCACAGCATGGTGACCGGCAGTTCGGCCGGGTTCTTCAGCACCAGCACGAGATCGGCTTCCGCCTGGCGCGCCAGCGCGGTCCAGCCCGGCCCGCCATGATCGGCCTCGACCAGCGTCACGAAGTCCTCACGCATCTGGTCCATGCGATAGGTGGTCAGGTCGATCGTGCCGCCGTTGGCGGCGGGAAAGCGCGTCAGGTCGGCGGTTCGTGCCGGGTAGGCGAGCAACGAGCGGCCGCGGGCCGGATCGGGCTCCGGCGCCTCACTCGGCGTTGCGGCAAGGCGCTTGGGCGAGAAGGCCAGCCTGCCGCCGGCCGTCATCACCGTCATCGGGTGGTGGGCGACGGGAATGGCGCCGGCGCCGCCGGAAAAGACGTGCTCCTGATAGAGAAAGGGATGATCGTCGCGCAAGGTCAGGATCTTGTCGACAGTTGCGCCCATGACCGGGCGCTGCAGGCGGAAGACGGCGCGCCAGCCGTCGGCCGTTGCCGCGCTGTCGACGACGTCCCAGCGACTATTTGCCGGCCAGCCATGCAAAGGTGCCGCTTCGACGTCGCTGATCGAGAACGGCGCGCAGAGGAAATCGCCGGACAGGTGGACCGTCCCTTCAGGCAGGTCTTTCGGCAGCATTTCGCGCGGCTCGCCGACCCAGGGTGCGCGATGCAGCGGCTTCAGCCGGCGGCCATCGATATCGACCGTCATGTCGGCGAGATGGCCGACGGCAAGATCGACCGATACCGAAATGCCCTTCGCCGTGATCGTGACCGTATCCATGTGCACCTACCGATTCTGCCAGCCCGATTCCGGCGGCCCGATTCTGCCGGCGCAGCAAAGCCCACTCGCCGCCGGTTGCGCAAGCGCGGTGGAGGGCAATTCACATCAGGCGGCGCCACGTCGGCCTGTGGACAGGGCACCGTTCGAGGGCCAGACCGATATTAACCAAATGGACTGTGCCTTTGCGTTAAGATAGCTTCGCCTCGTCTCAGAAACTGCCTGCCTTCGGAACTAACTTGTCCGCCTTCCGGTTCTTTTCGTCCATCCACAAATGCGTCGCTGTGCTGGCGCTGCTGCTGTTTGCTGCCGGCTGCACGACTGTCACGCCGCCCGACAGCGTGCTGGCCGTGCCGGCGCCTCCGCAGAAATATGCCGCCATGGTCATCGATGCCGGCACCGGCAAGACGCTGTTCGAGGTCAATTCGACGGCGCCGCGTTATCCGGCGTCACTGACCAAGATGATGACGCTCTACCTCCTGTTCGAGGCGCTGGACCAGGGCCGCATCAGCAAGGAGACGCAAATCCCGGTGTCGGACAACGCCGCCCGGCAGCCGCCGACCAAGCTGCGGTTCAGGCGCGGCGAGACCATCGACGTCGATTCGGCGATCCGCGCCATCGTCGTCAAATCGGCCAATGACGTGGCGGTCGCAATTGCCGAATATCTCGGCGGCAGCGAAGCGGCGTTCGCCGGCATGATGACCGCCAAGGCGCGCCAGATCGGCATGAGCAGCACCGTGTTCCGCAACGCCTCGGGCCTGCCGGACGGCGACCAGCACACCAGCGCGCGCGACATGGCGGTGCTCGGCATGGCGCTGCACGCCCGCTTCCCGCAGCATTTCCACTATTTCTCCGAAAGCGACTTCATGTTCCGCGGCAGGCTGGTGCGCGGCCACAACGACATGCTCGGCCGGGTGCGCGGGGTCGACGGCATCAAGACCGGCTACATCAGAGCTTCGGGCTTCAACATCGTCACCTCCTATAATGCGGACGGGCACAGGCTGATCATCGTGGTGATGGGCGCCGACAGCGCGCGCCAGCGCAACGACCACGTCGAGGCGCTGATCCAGCGCAGCCTGTTGCCGACCTCCGAGGCAAAGACGCGGCTGCTGTATGCCGAGGAGCAGTGACAGTTGAAGTCCGAGTGTTGACCGCGTGCGGGTTCAGGCGACAAACGCAGAGCCGCCGTTTTGCGTGACACTGCTGAGATACTTTGCCGGCGGCTTGCCAAGCGCTTTCTTGAACATGGTGATGAAGGCGGTGACCGATTCGTAACCGAGATCGGCCGAAACCTGCTGCACGCTGGCGCCGGAGGCCAGCTCGCGCATTGCGACGATCAGGTGCAGTTGCTGGCGCCAGCGCCCGAAGGTCAGCCCTGTCTCTTTCACCACGAGACGTGCGAGACTGCTCTCGCTGAGCGCGACACGACTGGCCCATTCCGCCAGGGTGCTGCGATCGGCAGGATCTTGCGCCAACGCCGCGGCGATCCGCCTCAAGCGCGGCTCGGACGAGATCGGCAAATGCAGCTGCTGGACAGGCATGCGCGGCAGTTCGGTGAGCAGAGCCCTGGTCAGGAGCTCGCCCCTCGCGTCATCGTCCTCAACGCGATCCGTCAGCTCTATGATGAGCTCGCGCAGCAACGGCGTGATCGAAAGCGTGCAGCACCGGTCCGGCAGGTCGGTGGCTCCCGGTTCGATATAGACGAAGAAAATCCGGGCATTGGCGGTCGCGATATTGCTGTGCTCCATGTCGCCGGGAATCCACACCGCGCAATGCGGCGGCACCATCCACAGGCCGCTGGGGACGCGACATGTGACGCCACCGCCGAGCGCGAAGACGAGTTGCCCTTTGCGGTGGTGGTGGTCCGGCACCTCCGCCCCGGTTTCGGTAACGTCAACGCGCACGGCGATTGCCGGCGCGAGGACGTCATCCGGATCGAAAGGCCAGGGGTAGCGGAGAGGCTGTCTCATATTGACTTATTTTAGCGATCGACTGCCAAGATATCTAAATTACTCAAACAGGAAAGTCGATAGATTAGGGATGAGTAACTCAGAAGCCGACAGGCGGGCTTCCAGTCATGCCCTGCTTGCGTTCTGAGCGTCGGACCAACAAGCCCGGCGCACGAAAACAGGCTGGCGTCCGCCACGCAGCAAGAAGGGACGATAGCAATGCTCGCCTTGGTCACATCTTCCGACAGCGCCACCGGGTTGAAACTCGCCGAACTTGGCGAGCCCGAGCCCGCCCCGCACGAGGCGCTGGTCTCGGTCCGGGCAGTCTCGCTGAACCGCGGCGAACTGCGCCTGCTCAACATCCGTCCGAACGGCTGGGTCCCTGGCCAGGACGTCGCCGGAATTGTCGAGCGCGCCGCGGCCGACGGCTCCGGGCCGGCCGTCGGCGCCCGGGTTGCGGCTCTGGTCGACGAGGCCGGGTGGGCCGAACGGGTCGCCGTTCCGACCGACCACCTCGCCGTCCTGCCGGACGACGTCAGCTTCGTCTCCGCCGCCACTGTTCCGGTCGCGGGCACGACCGCGCTGCGGACCCTGCGCCTCGGCGGCGACCTGGCCGGCCAGCGGGTCCTGATTACCGGCGCAAGCGGCGCGGTCGGCCGTTTTCAGATCCAGATCGCCCGCCAGCAGGGCGCGTCGGTGGTGGCGGTCGCCGCTGAACGGCATGCCGACGATCTCCACGGCCTCGGAGCCGAGCGGGTCATCGAATCGATAGCGCTGGCCGAAGGACTGTTCTCGCTGATTACCGAATCGGTGGGCGGCGATAGCCTCGCCCACGCTATCGAACGGATCGCGCCCGGCGGCACCGTCGTCATGTTCGGCTCGAGCAGCGGCGAACTCACGCCCATCGGCTTCCGCCAGTTCGTTCCGGGGCACGAAGGCGCGCGGCTGCAGACCTTCGCCTACTACGCTTCCGGTCCGGAGGTTGGCGCCGACATCGCCTCGCTGCTCGCCCTGATCGCAGCCGGCCGGCTCGAAACGCGCGTAGTCCTCACCGTGCCGTGGCGGGACGTCGGCCAAGCCCTCGACGCGCTGCGGCAACGCAGCATCAGCGGCAAGGCAGTGCTTACCGTGACAGAATGAGCAGGCGGTGGCGCCGGACGGGACGGTGTCTGTCTCCCCCGGGCTGCTACGGCAACTTGAGCCCGCTGGCGATTGCCCGTTGAAGCCGGCGCCTGCTTCCGCTAAGAAGCCGTGGCTGGCCGGTTTACCGGCTGGTTCGTTTTTGGGATCACCGATCCTGAAGGCACCCGTAGCTCAGCTGGATAGAGCGCTGCCCTCCGAAGGCAGAGGTCACAGGTTCGAATCCTGTCGGGTGCGCCACTAAAGCGCTGTTTTTGCAATGATTTTGTTCCTTTGAAGCGCTCGGCGAGTCGGGTAGAGTGTCACCATTCCAGGCGATGCGAGAGCAAGCAGCGATGGTACGTCCGTGCTTGCCTGCTTACGTCGACGGGTGGGGTGTTGGGGGAGTGCATTGAACGCAGTTGAGATCGAGGAAGCCGTTTCCGAGTTGGCGGCAGCGCCATTCGACGCGGATGAATTTCCGTTCGCCTTCCTCACCGCCTTCGGCAACAAGGAGACGACGATAAGGAAACTGCGGTCGGGCGCATCGAACAAGTCCGACGTTGGCGGTGTCCTACAGACGAACAACATCCACATCGTTGTCTGCCCGTTGGGCGGGGTCACGAAGGCCCTAACCGCGCTGAAGGCAAGCCCGGCCACGGCCAGGGCGAAGGCGAGATTTATCCTCACCACGGATGGGGAAGACTTCGAGGCGGAAGACACGACGACTGGCGAGACGGTTGCTTGCGCTTATACCGACTTCCCCAACCATTTCGGCTTCTTCCTCCCGCTGGCCGGCATCACCACCGTCAAGCAAATCCGCGAAAGCTCGTTCGACATTCGCGCCACCGGCCGCCTGAACCGGCTCTACATCGAACTACTGAAAGACAACCCCGAATGGGGGACCGTAGCGCGGCGGCCCGACATGAATCATTTCATGGCACGGCTGATCTTTTGCTTCTTCGCCGAGGACACAGACATCTTTAACGGGTCGCGTCTTTTCACGGCAACAATCGAAAAGATGAGCGCAAGGGGCTCATCCAATACGCATGAGGTAATCGGCGAGTTGTTCCGCGCCATGAACACGAAGATCGCGGGTCGGGCGGCCGCGAACCTTCCCCGTTGGGCCAATGCCTTTCCCTATGTGAACGGCGGGTTGTTTTCCGGCAGCTTGGACGTGCCGCACTTCAGCAAGATCGCGCGCTCCTATCTACTACACATTGGCAATCTCGACTGGACGAAGATCAATCCGGATATTTTCGGGTCGATGATCCAGGCGGTCGCCGATGATGAGGAACGCGGCGCGCTCGGGATGCACTACACCAGCGTCCCCAACATCCTGAAAGTGCTGAATCCGCTTTTCCTTGACGACCTGCGCGCGCGTCTGGCGGAAGCCAACGATAGTTCGCGCAAGCTCCTCAACCTGCGCAATCGCATGGCGCGCATCAGGATATTCGATCCGGCCTGCGGCAGCGGCAATTTCCTTGTCATCGCCTACAAGGAAATGCGAGAGATCGAGGCAGAGATTAATCGTCGACGCGGCGAAGAAGGCCGAGCTTCCGATATACCGCTTACGAATTTTCGCGGCATCGAGCTGCGTGATTTTCCGGCTGAGGTCGCGCGCCTCGCCCTCATCATCGCGGAATTTCAATGCGACGTCCTCTATCGCGGACAGAAGCTGGCTTTGGCTGAGTTTCTGCCGCTCAACGCCGAAAATTGGATCACCTGCGGCAATGCCTTGCGGTTGGATTGGCTGAGCATATGCCCGCCGACAGGAACCGGGGTGAGGCATCAGGCTGATGACTTATTTCACACGCCGCTAGACCAAGCCCAGATCGATTTCATGAACGAGGGGGGTGAGACTTATATTTGCGGAAACCCTCCCTATGTTGGGGACAAGTTTCAAACAGCCACCCAAAAAGCCGACCTAAAGAAACTGACTAGAGACGGCGCAAAAGCCGTCGACTATGTCGCAGGTTGGCTATGGAAAGCGTCTGACTTCATACGGCATGGCGGCGAATTCGCGTTCGTCTCAACTAATTCTGTCTGCCAAGGTGTGCAGGTTCCACTAATTTGGCCGTCAATATTTGAACGCGGCCAAGAGATAATCTTCGCGCACAAGGACTTCTACTGGGCAAACAGCGCAAGTCACAATGCTAACGTCATCTGCGTCATTATTGGACTGTCTGCAACATCTAAGCGTGACAAATTTATCTACTTTGGCGATCAACGAAAAATGGCCAAGTCAATCAACGCATATTTGACCGAGGGGCCGAATATTATAGTCGAAAAACATTCGAAGCCAATCTCCGATCTGCCTGAGATGGTTGCGGGAAACATCCCAAGAGACAAGGGACATTTCATGTTGAGTCTAGAGGATCGGGATGCAATTGTTGTGAAATATCCTGGAGCAGATCAACTGTTCCGGAAGATCGTGGGGTCGTTTGAGCTTATCAACGGTGTCGAGCGCACCTGCTTGTGGTTGATGACAACCAAGCCGCCTTTGCAGCCACCGTCCCACCGGTCAAGCAACGGCTGGAAGCCATTCGCAACTATCGCGAAGCGGGTAGCGAGAGGGGCAAGCTAGGCATCGAAACGCCATACAAGTTCGAGCGCACTATTACTGGCAAGATGTCCCAGATAGTTGTTCCGCGCGTTTTCTCGGAGCATCGTCTATATGTAACGGCCGCCTATTTGAAGAGTGAAATTATTGTATCTGATGCTGCTCAGGCTGTGTACGATGCTCCGATACACGTGCTTTCAATCATCAGCTCACGTATGCACCTAGCTTGGATCAGCGTGACTGCTGGTCGAATGAAATCGGACTACAGGTATTCTTCTGGCGTTTGTTACAATAGCTTCCCCGTTCCCACATTAACGGAAAAGAACATCGCGGACCTGACCCGCTGCGCCGAGGACATCCTATTGACGCGGGAGGCGCATTTCCCAGCGACCATCGCCGATCTCTACGATCCCGAGGCGATGCCCGACGACCTGCGCGAGGCACATGATCGCAACGACGAGGTGTTGGAGCGCATCTATATCGGTCGCCGGTTTCGAAACGACACAGAGCGGCTTGAGAAGCTTTTCGATCTGTACACGAAGATGACGACGAACGCGGGCGCGTCAATATGAATAAGTTTGAATGTGATAAAAGCAAGGCACGCTGCAACTATGACAAGCATGGCATCAAATTTACGGATGCCGGTAGGGCGTTGAAATCGGGTTATGCATTAACACAAAGGTCGCCGCAGTCTGATGAGGTAGGAGAAGAACGCAACCTTTCGATCACCAGGCGGCCAGATGGGCGAGCTATCGTCGTCGTTTGGACTCCTCGAAAGGAGCACGTGCGGATCATTAGCGTACGCTACGCCCGGCAAAAGGAACAGGAGGCCTTTAGTGGCTATCTCCAAAAGATTCAGTGAGAATGGTGAAATTCGGGATGAAGACATCGATACGTCTGAAATCCCCGAACTCTCGTCCAGTTTCTTCGCCAGGGCGATCCTTACACGACCGGGCGAAAACCTGATTGACGCCGTTCGGTCGTCCCGACGGGGTATTCCTTCCGTTTCCGTCACGTACGCCCGCAACGGCAGTTCGACCAGGCTCAACGCGCTCGGCATGCGGCCTATGCAGGAGCGCGCCTATGAAAAGCGTGGCGAGCAGTACCTGCTCATCAAGTCGCCGCCTGCGTCAGGCAAGAGCCGGGCGCTCATGTTCATTGCTTTGGACAAGCTCCACAATCAAGGGCTCAAGCAGGCAATCATCGTTGTGCCGGAGAAATCAATTGGCGCAAGCTTCCAGGACGAACCGCTAACGAAATTCGGATTCTGGGCCGACTGGCACGTCGAGCCGAGATGGAACCTTTGCAACGCGCCCGGCAGCGAGGGCGGCAAGGTCAACTCGGTCGGCGCTTTCCTTAACAGCGACGATAAGGTGCTGGTCTGCACCCACGCCACCTTCCGCTTTGCGATGGATCGGTTCGGTGTAGAGAAGTTCGATGACCGGCTGGTCGCGATTGACGAGTTCCACCATGTCTCGGCCGATCCCAACAGCAAGCTTGGGGCGCAGCTTGGCCAGTTGATAGCCCGCGAACGCTCGCACATCGTCGCAATGACCGGTTCCTATTTCCGGGGTGACGCAGTGCCGGTGCTCAGTCCCCAAGACGAGGCCAAGTTCGAGACGGTCACCTACACTTACTACGAGCAGCTTAATGGCTACGAATGGCTGAAGCGGCTCGACATCGGCTACTTCTTTTACTCCGGTGCATATTCAGACGATATCCTCAAGGCACTCGACCCAGCCGAGAAAACCATTATCCACATACCGAACGTCAATTCGCGCGAGAGCACGAAGGATAAGATCAGGGAAGTCGAGCACATCATCGAGGAATTGGGGGCGTGGCAGGGGACCGATCCGGCCACCGGTTTCCAACTCGTCACGACTCCGGCGGGCCGCACGCTCAGGATCGCCGATCTGGTGGACGATGATCCGAGCAACCGGGACCGCGTTTCAGCCTCGCTGAAAGACCCCGCGCAAAAAAATAACCGCGACTACGTGGACATCATCATCGCGCTTGGCATGGCGAAGGAAGGCTTTGACTGGATTTGGTGCGAACATGCGCTGACGGTCGGTTACCGTTCGAGTCTTACCGAGATCGTGCAGATTATCGGCCGCGCCACACGCGACGCACCCGGTAAGACCCGCGCCCGTTTCACCAACCTGATCGCCGAGCCAGACGCTTCCGAGGACGCCGTCACGGAAGCCGTGAACGACACGCTGAAAGCTATCGCTGCAAGCTTGCTTATGGAGCAAGTGCTTGCGCCTCGCTTCAACTTTACGGCGAAGAACCCGAATAGCGGCCCTGTCGAAGGTTTCGACTATGGCGAGGGTGGGTACGACCCAAACAAGACCAATGTCGGCTTCAACGGGGAAGCGGGCCGGTTCCAAGTCGAGATCAAGGGTTTGGCCGAACCCAAGAGCAAGGAAGCAGCACGCATCTGCCAGGAGGATCTGAACGAAGTAATTGCCGCCTTCGTTCAGGACAAGACTGCCATCGAGCGTGGGCTGTTTGATGAAGAATTGGTGCCGGAGGAACTAACACAGGTCCGCATGGGCAAGATCATCAAGGACAAGTATCCCGAACTAGACGAGGAAGATCAGGAGGCCGTGCGCCAGCACGCCATAGCCGCCCTTAACCTGACGCAGCAGGCGAAGCAGATTGCGCTGGGTGGTGGAAGCACCAACGGGGAACCGAGCGCCAACACCGCGCTGATCGATGGCGTGCAGAGGTTTGCGATGGATGTCCGCGAATTGGAGATCGACCTCATCGACCGGATTAATCCATTCGGCGAGGCTTACGCGATCCTCGCCAAGGCCATGAGCGAGGACCGCCTGAAACAGGTCGCGGCGGCAATCGCCGCTAAACGCACCAGCCTGACCTTGGAAGAGGCAAAGGAGCTTGCCGTCCGCGCGGTCAAATTCAAGAAAGAGCGGGGGCGGCTCCCCTCGATCAGCTCGACGGATGCCTGGGAAAAACGGATGGCCGAAGGCGCCGCCGCCTTCGTCCGCTTCAAGGACGAGGGTCGCTATGAGTAATCTCGACCTCGACGACCTGCGTGCCGAACTCGACGACTTCGCCCGGCCAGAGAAGAAGGGGGGCCGCTCCCCTCGCGAGGAACGCATCATCGCCGGCTTCGGGGAAATCCAGCGGTTTGTCGAACGGCACGGCCATCCACCGCTCCATGGCGAGGACCGTGATATCTTCGAGCGGCTCTATGCGGTGCGACTGGACCGCCTTTCCGCGCTCGAAGAATGCAGGTCGCTGCTCCTGCCGCTGGACCATCAGGGCCTTCTCCAGCCGGCCAGCAGTGCCGTGGGCGGCTTTGCGGAACCAGCCAATGACGACGAGTTGCTTGCGGAACTGGCCGGCGCGGCCGGCACAGCCGACATCACTCAGCTTCGGCACGTCCGCACCGCCGCCGACAAGCGCGCGGCCGAGGAGATCGCAAACCGCACGAAATGCGAGGACTTCGACCTCTTCAAGCCATTGTTTGCTCAGGTTCGGAAAGACCTGGACTCCGGTATCCGCCAGACGCGACCATTTCAGACCATGGCCGAGATCAAGAAGGGCGAGTTCTTCATCGTCGGCGGCCAGGTCGCCTACGTTGCCGAAGTGGGGGAGGAGTTTATGACCGAGTATGACCGGCGCGACAGCCGGTTGCGCGTCATATACGACAATGGGACGGAGAGCGATGTGCTTCTGCGCTCGCTCCAGCGTGCGCTTCACCGCGATGAGGCGGGGCGGCGCATCACCGACCCATCGGCGGGGCCGCTCTTTGGCGGCGAAGCCGACGACGGAGACCTCGAAAGCGGGACAATCTACGTCCTTCGCAGCAAATCCAACCATCCGGGCATCGCCCCACACCGAGAACTCATCCACAAGATTGGCGTGACTGGCGGAAAGGTCGAGACCCGAATCGCGAATGCGGCGCTCGATGCTACGTACCTGCTCGCCGACGTCGAAGTGATTGCCACCTATAAACTGTTCAACATCAATCGAACACGGCTGGAGAACATTCTGCACCGCGTGTTTTCAGCAGCGCAGCTCGACCTCACTATCGAGGATCGTTTCGGCAATCCCGTTAAGCCACGAGAGTGGTTCCTTGTCCCGTTGCCGGTGATCGATGAGGTCGTCGATAAGATTCGAGACAGATCAATCGTCAAGTTCCAATACAGTGCAAAAAGCGCTCGACTGGAACTTGTTGGTCAAGAATAGCGCAACATGACCAGAATCCCCGGCGATCGGCCTGCCCGCCCATGTCACGTTCAGTCTCAGCTGTTCTCTGGAACCCAATCCACCTCGAAGGACTTCTTCGTGAGATAAACTTGAGGAGCGCCCCGTGCCTGCACCAGCTGAAATGGATATCGTCCTCGAAAAGCTGCCTTTGAGGATCGGCGCCTATATCCCCGACGACTTGCTGGAGGACTGGTTTGCGCCGGGAACCGGCATGAACCCGGTCAGCAAGGAGGCGCTTGCCGCCGCCAAGAACTACGGCTGGCGCTTCGAATGCGAGTTCAAGCACTACCCCGAACGCAAGGAAGGCGTGTTCTGGAAGTGGGTGCCGGCGATCTGACCGGCGCTGGACGGTTCATCGTTCCGCGGAAACGCAGAACCGGTCTATCTTATTGTTTGACGCAAATACCGGACGGAAAACCGCTTCACACTTTTCCTGGAATTGCTCAGCCTCCGCCTATCGGCGTCGTCACCTTGCCGGTTCCGCCGCATTCGGGGCAGGTGCGGCCGTCGATCATGCCTGACCCTGCACAGCGGCGGCAAATATTCTCGCCAGCGCCTGGAGTGCCTGCGGGGACTTCGTCCGTGTTGGTCCGACCGGCTTGCCGGGGCTTGCCCTGCAGCTTGTTTCTCAGCCGGGCGACCCAGCCTTCGTCGACTTCGAGCGGCCTGCTGCTGTCGTCCGGCAGGCCTTCGCCGGATTGGCCGATGGTTTCATTGCGCGGCCGGTCGTTCGCGCCTGTCGTGATCTTCTGAGCCATTGCGTTTGCCTTTACGCCTTGCAATTTTCGAACGCCTCAGCTGCGCAGAGGTTCCGGTTCGACCGGCAGCCTTTCAGCCGGGTTTTCGCCGCACATTATCTATCCTGAACCCGGATTTCGGCCGCGCCGGCATGCGGGCAAGCGAGACGGTCATATCCTGATCAGGCACCTGGTAGGCCATCGACCGCGTCAGCAGGCGAACCGCTTCCATGATCAGCGCGACGGTGACGGCTTCTCCGGGGCAGCGATGGGTAGTCGCCGGATCTCCGCCGCCATGCGGGATGAAGTCGAAGCCGTGGGTTTTCCAGCTCAAGCCGCGCTCCGGGATAAATCGGTCCGGCTCCACAAACAGGCGGCGATCGTGGTTGGTGCCGTGCAGGTCGAGCAGAACCCAGTCGCCTTTGCCGAAGCGGTAACGCCTTCCATTCGAAGGGGTGGCGGGCGCGGCCGCCGATGAACGGGAAGAACGGATAGAGCCGGCGAACCTCCTCGGCGAAGGCTTCCAGCCCGTCGTCATCGCCGGCGGCGAACTTATCGTACCATTGGCGGTGCTGGCGAAGCGCCAGCGCCGCAAACATGATGAAGCGGCCGATGGCGACAACCGGCCGGATGATGTTGATGATCTCGGACCGCGGCACTGGCAAGATCGAGCGGCATTCCCTCGGCATCGACATATTCGCTGACCAGGCGGACCGGGCTGTTTGCCGGCAAATCAAGCGCGCCGCTTCGAACGCGCCGTACAAGCTCGCCGATAGTGCGTTCGGTCCGGCGTCGCCGCCACAGCGCCAGCATGCTCGACCACCCGATGCCGCCGGCGTTCTCGACCATGCCGCTGAGCTCGCGGCAGAGTTCGGCGCGATCCTTGTCGGCGGGGATGCCGGCCCAATCCGCTGCCGCCTGGGTCAGGACGAGGTTTACGGCGTCGAACAGGATGATCTCGTCACGCCGCTGCCAGTCTTCCAGCTGGTCGAGCCAGGCGGGACGGAAGGTTGCGCGGAGCCGCTCGATCTGGTCGCCATCCAACAGGATCGACAGGAAAAGCGCCTTGCGGTGGCGGTGAGCGGCGCCGTCGAGCGCCTGGACGCTGCCCTTGTCCTGCAGCAGACGCAGCGTGGTCTGCGGCATCGCACCAATTCGGGTGAAGTGGTCGCCGCCATAAAACATCTCGGCAGCCTCGGCACCGCGGACGCAGATTGCCGGCCGCAGCATCAGGCGCGTCGCAAAGATGTCGGTGTTCATGCGCCGGCAGCGGGCCGAAATGAAGTCATAGCCTTCGCGCAGCAGGGCCAAGGTGCTATCGAACGCGGCGCGCGGAATGGGTTTTGCGGCATGATTGCCGCCGTCGGCATCGATCAGTTCACGTCTATTCATGGCGTGCTCCCTGGCGTTGAAACTCCTCAACGCACGGCCGGCACTTTCGATCACTCGACTTTTTGACGGCTTTGCCGCGCCGCCCTTCGGCCGCGGCTGGCAAGGATGGTGGTCAGCGTGACCGGACGAAAATCCCAGCTGTCGACGCCGACGTCATACTGGCGCGTGACCGGGGTCAGCCTGCCGTGGGAATGGCCATGCAGGTCGATCGATTTCCTGCCGATCTGGTTCCAGGTGCGAAAAGGGTAGTGGCAAAGGATCAGCAGGCTGCCGTCGAGCGCCAGCTCCTTGTAGTGTTGCGTGCTCGCCCAACCTGTGGCCTCGATGGTGGCCGCAGCATCGTTGTTGCCGATGATCAAATGCTTGCTGCCATGAAGAGACGCCAGAAGCGACGACACGAACGCGGCCGATCCCCTGGCAAAATCGCCGAGATGCCAGACCTCGTCGTCCGGCCCGACAGTCTCGTTCCAGAACGCAATGAGCGACCGGTCATGTTCCGCCAGCGAGCCGAACGGGCGGCGGTCGATGCGCAAAATGCGCGGGTCGCTGAAATGCGTGTCGGCGGTGAAGTAGATCATGCGAATTCGCTGGAGCCGGTTATCGAACTGCCGCATGTAGGCGCGTGGCTCACCAAGTCCATCTTGCTCTCCCCGATGCTTGCTCAACCCGCTCGATCGCCGGTTGTTCCTGTAAGCGGGCCTAGGCGGTTTCCGCTCGTTGGAACTTCAAAAAGGGGGAATTTTGAAACGGGGGAACTTTGAAATGAGACGCAGGTTAGAATGCTTGAGGCCGATGCTCTGAAAGGACCGCGACGATGACCGACGCAGAACCTCTTGGGCGAAGCCCGGCTCAAGCGCGGGGCGATATCGATGCCGGGCGCGAAGGGGACAAGACCCCGGGCATCGATCCGGCTGCGGCTCCCATGGAAACGGACGCGGAATCCGCCGGCAACGCTCCGCCGAAGAGCCCTGCCGCGCGCCATGAAACGCCGAAGTTTACCAACCAGGCGAGCTATGCCAATGCGATGCGCCCACTGAAGGATGAGCCCGACGTCCAACCGCGCAGATATTGGCCGGTCCTGGTGATTGCCGCCATCGTCGGGCTGGCCGCGGCGGTTTTCATCGGCGCAGCCATGCTGCACTGAATATCGTATCCAAGTTCAGCGGCGCGCAGAGGCTGGACATTTTGCTTCCGTTCCGGGACCTTGCTGACGCGCCAGGTTCAGGCGCGATCGAGTCTGCTGCACGTTGACCACGACCCATCGTTTCTTTGCCCGTGACGCCACCACCGTGGCGCGCGACATGATCGGCGCCTCGCTGTTTTTGCACGGCGTTGGCGGCATCATCGTCGAGACCGAGGCCTATCGCCCGGATGACCCGGCTTCGCATGCTTTCGGTGGCAGGACGGTGCGCAACGGCGCAATGTTCGGTGCCCCGGGCAGCGCGTATGTCTATCGCTCCTATGGCCTGCACTGGTGCCTCAATGCCGTCTGCCTGCCCGGCAGTGCCGTGCTTATCCGCGCAATCGAACCGCAATCCGGGCTGCAGGTGATGCGGGCCAATCGCGGCCTTGACGATCCCCGGCTGCTTTGCTCGGGACCGGGCCGCCTTTGCCAGGCGCTGGCAATCGACAAATCCCATGACGGGCTGCCGCTGGACCTGCCGCCATTCGAATTCAGGCCGCCGGGCGAAGCCGGCGCCGTTCTGACAGGCCGCCGGATCGGCATTTCCAAGGCTGTCGATGCCGAGTGGCGGTTCGGACTGCGCGACTCGGATTATCTGAGCCGCAAGTTCTGATGCCCGCGGCAGCGCCAGAGCAGTTGCCCCCGGCATCACTCGTCGGGTTTGCCGAGATGCATGGGTGTCGCCTGCTGGCGGGCTTCCCTGGTCACCTCGTCGGCTCCGGCAGGTGAAATCCCTCGCAACGCCTTCGCGGCTACGGTCAGCCGCCCGCGATCATTGCCGAAGCTTTTGATCAACTGACGGACCTGGTCGGCGGTGATGCCGTTCTGTTGGGCAAAATACTCGACCTCACGGTCGTCTTCCGCAGCAACGCGGTCGCGCTCGCGGAAATCTCGCTTGCTCTTATCGTCAGCCATTTTTTCCTCCTGGTGGAGCGTCGCATCCATGGCAACGTGGACAACGAGCTTTCGTTGCCGCGATCGGGCGGACTTTTCCGCCGTCGTGCCGACTGCCCAGGAACCATGAGGCGAGCAGCCGGTTTGGCTTGGATGCAGACATATTCGGCTACAATTCATACCGATGGAGAATACGATGACGCTCGCAAGCAAAACCACCGTAATTGCCGCGGCGCTGGCTATGTTGGCCGCGCCGGCATTCGGCCAGACGAGCCCACCTGCGCCGGCCGCGCCGGCACCGGATCGTGGCGCCGAACCGTCGCCCGGAATGAGCGGGCAGAGCCAGGATGCCATGCGCGAAATGATGCGCCAGATGATGACCGAGATGCTGGAGGAGAGAATGCAGGAGGATCGCGGGCCCCGGGCGGAACGGCGAGGTCCCGACCGCTGGCATCGCGACTACAGGATGGGCCCACCTGAGCGAGGGTGGGAGATGGGAGGCCGCGGCGGCATTGCACGCGGGATGCATGGCGCGAAGATGCGAATGATGTTCGCCATAGTAGATGCGGACGGCGATGGCGCGCTTTCTCAGAGCGAAGTCCAGGATTTCGTCGGGCGGATATTCAACGCCGTCGATGAGGACGGTGACGGCAGCGTCGACATGCAGGAAATCCGGTCCTTCTTCCACGGAGGCGGCGCCGAGGATCAGGAGTAGGTCTCCTACCGGTCGGCAGGAGGCCTGTCTGGGGCAGCGCGAGCTCGTCGGCCGGGGAGGATAAAAAGTCGCCGGCAACTGGATACCAGGCTGCCAGCCGGGGAGATGCGTTCCTTGGCTGGCCTTGCCGAACGCCGCGGACCAATCAGACCAGCAGGAATTCATTGGCCATGACAGAGAAAGCTACAGAGAAATCCCCGACCATCGCTCGTATCTGGCGCGGCAGAACCGTGCCTGAAAAGGCGGATGCCTATGAGAGCTACAACTATCAAGCCGGCATCAAGCCGCTGATCGAGAAGGCGCTGGGCGTGCAGACCTTTCGCGAGGACACGCCGACCCATTCGGAATTCGTGACGATTTCCTATTGGGAAAATGTCGAGGCGATGGCGGCGCTCACCGGCGGCGATCCGACGAAAATCCACCATCTCGAGCGGGACGAAGAGTTCCTGATCGAGTTGCCGTCGCGGGTGCAGGTGTTGCGCATCCGATCGAGTCACGGGCGGCTGGGATAGGGCAGCGCCGCCCGGTTCGGCCCGATCTAGGAAATCGCCGTCAAGTCGATTTCGGTGATGTGCCAGCGGCCGAGATTTGCGGTGTAGAGCTTGTCGCCCTTGAAGGCGATGTTGGTGGGATGGGCGAGCGTCGTTGCCGCCGGATCCTCGATCACCACCTCGAGCCCGCTGTGTTTTCGCCAACGATAGATGCGGCTCGGCTCGTAGCATGAGATGAACAGCGACCCGTCCGGCGCCAAGGCGACGCCATCGGGAACG
This sequence comes from Mesorhizobium sp. M0598, assembly GCF_040320865.1. Taxonomy (NCBI): domain Bacteria; kingdom Pseudomonadati; phylum Pseudomonadota; class Alphaproteobacteria; order Hyphomicrobiales; family Phyllobacteriaceae; genus Mesorhizobium; species Mesorhizobium sp. M0598. The sequence goes on from NZ_JAMYQL010000001.1 coordinate 339,804, forward strand.
TTGCTCACGCCCTCCACAACGAGCTGGCGAGACCCTGCCGTGCCGTCGGCAAGGATCGGCACATAGCTGAGGCAGGCCGCATGGCTTTCCACGACGTAAAGCCCATCGCCGCCCGGCGCCATCGCCATGCCGTTGGCGAAGGCCATGGTCTCGCTGCACCACAGGCCGCCTTCGCCGGTCTTCAAATCGTAGCGAAAAATGCCGGAGCGGTTGTCTTCGCCTACGCTGTCCGACACGTAGAGCCAGCCGCGTGTCTCGTCGACGATCGGATAGTTCGGCACGCGGATGCCGGCCGAGGCGAAGCGCTGCATACCAGCCGTCGCGGCATCCCAGCGAAAGATCGCCGAATGTCTCAAATCGCATGCAAAACAGTTTCCCGCGCTATCGAAGGCGATGCCGAGCAGAAAGCCCTCCGTACCGCCCATGCGTTCGACCGAGCCGCCATCGGCGGCCAGGCGCAGCAGGTCGCCGGTTTCGGTGCCGCACCAGATCGAGCCGTCGCGATGGATGGCCACGCCTTCCGGATGGGCGACGCGCGGGCTGGTGAAGATGCCGTCGAAGAAGACCCTCGCGGCCGACATTTCGAGCAACGGCTTTGCCATGCGCACCCCCTTCAATCCGGTGCAGTATGCGACCGCCGTGCGGCAATACAGCGCTCGACCATCCGCCGGTCGGCGGCGAGGATCTCGGCGATCAGCGCGCGGCGCTCCCTGGCGCTGACGAATTCGAGGCGGCGCAGACCGAGCGGGTCGATGCGGTTTCGCAGGATGTCGAGCGTCTCGTTCGAGGGTAGCGCAACTTCGCGGCAATCGGCATCGAATGTCAGGGCAAAGCCGGTGGCATCCTGGAGCTGCTGGCGCGTCACGCACGGCATGGTCTCGATGACGGCCAATTGCCGGCTCTCCCCGTCGAGCCGAAACACGCAAAGGTCGGTGAACACCAATGCCGCGCCGGTCCGATAGCCCATCGGCTCGCGTTCGGCCTCAGTCAACAGGCCGCGCGCCGAGCTGGCAATCTCGACCGTCTCGACCAGCGACTGCACGGAATGGCGGGGGACGTAGAGCAGATAATCGCGATGCATGTTGGCGACGTCGGCCATGCCGCCTTGCCCGGGCAGCCGGATAAGGCTGCCGTCACGCTTGCGCAGCGCAATGGTGTTGACGCGGCCGCTTCGGTCGACCTGCGCGGCACCGACGATCTCATGCGTCACCGCGCCGGCCTGGTAGTAGGTCGAATAGGTGTCGTCGCCGCCGGCATGCGCCACCGCCGTCTCGCAATCGAGGCTTTCGATCAGCGACAGGATCATCGGGCTCGGTGCTATGTCGAGATGGCCGCAACTCATGGTGGCGATGATCATGTCCGGCGCGTGCGTCGCTTTGGCCAGCCGGTAGGCGACATTGGCGAGCGGCGACACCGCGCCGGCACTGGCAAAGCTCTCATTGTCGAGCTCAGCGGCGATGCGGGCGGCGATGATCTCGTCGATGGACGCCTCCTTGTTGCCGTGCACGAGCCTAGGCATTGCGAGGACTGTTTCAGCGCGGACTTTTGCAGCGTCTTGAACCCGCTCCGGCACGCCTTCCGAAGGCATGCCCAGGCTGTCCGACAAAGGTATTTCCTTGGCCGCGAACGCCCCAGCCAACGCTTGATAATCCGTCACATAGAATGGCAGGCAGGAGGCGGGATAGGCGCCGCCTGGTGCCAGCGCGATCGCCGACACCAGGTTGCGGGTCAAAATGCTCTGCCGACCATCATGCCGCAGCGCTCCGACCGGGACGATCTCCTCGACCGTCACCAGCACCTCGCGCGCCACGCCGGCCATGGCGAAATCCAGCGCCCGTGGTCCGATGATCTGGACATTGCCGCTCTCGTCGGCACGCTGGGCATGGACGACAAACGTATCGAGCCGCAAGGCCGGGATGATCCCGGTCGTGATTCCCGCGATCGGATCGGGCGCGGCGATCGCACCCGGCACGCGCGCCAGCATGTCCGAACCCACCGGAAGCTGAAACGGCATCGACGGCAGGTTCTGCTGCCCCGCCCGCAGCGCCTGGATCATGGCCAGCGCCGTCCAGTCGCGGACCGGCACGGCATTGGTCTCGGCAGCCGCGCGGAAGCGCGGCGGCAAGCCAAAAATATCGAGGCTGGAAAAGCAGATATCGACCTCCGCCACGGCATTCGCTTCGAGAAGCAGTTCGAGCGGCAGGCCGCCGGCCCAGCAGACATAGCGAAGATCCTTGACGCCCAAGCGGGCGATGGCCCGCAACAAGGCAATCGGCAGCCGGGCAAAATGATGGCCACCGACACCGAAGACGTCGCCGCCGCCGACCATCGCGGCCAGGCCCTCGACATCGGTGAAGCGCGGCCGGTTTTGCTTGACCAGGGACGTCATTTCGCAGCCTTCGGCCGCGTCGCGCTCTTTTCAGCAAATTCCTTGACGCGCCGCTGGCCGGTCTCGCTGCGGTACAGGCCACCCAGGACATCGCGCTCCATGGCAAGGCCGTCGACCAGATCGCCCGACACGGCATGCGCGGTGAGCGCTTTCAGCCCTTCGATCGCTGCGGCCGGTTCGGCGGCGATCATCTCGGCGAGTTCCAGCACCCGCGGCATCAGCCTTTCGGCATCGACGATCTCGTTGACCAGACCGGCGCCGACGAACTCGGAAGCCGGCACGATGGCGCCGGTCATCAGCAGAAGGTTGGCGCGGTTGCGGCCGAGCTTCTGGACGCTGCGCTGGGTGCCGCCGCCGCCGGGGACCAGCCCGAGCTTGATCTCGGGCAGGCCGAGCTTCGCGAACTGGTTGGCGATGACGATGTCGCAGCACAGCACCAGCTCCATGCCGCCGCCGAGCGCAAAGCCGTTGACCGCGGCGATGACCGGCTTGCGGTTGTTCTCGACCGCCGCATACATGCGCGTGCCGGCGGCCTGGAAGGCGTCGAACTCGATAGCTGTCTGGGCAGCGTATTCCTTGATGTCGGCGCCGGCCATGAAGCCGCGCCCCTCGCCTGTCACCACGATCGCGCCGACGCTGTCATCCTGCGACAGCGCCTCGAAAACCTCGGTGATCTCGCTTTGCATCAGCCGGTTCATGGCGTTGAGCTGATCGGCGCGCCGGAAGGTGACGACTGCGACGCGCCCGGATATTTCCAAGGTGAGTGTCTGGTAAACGCTCATCGTCAGGCAGCATCCACGGTCATGTCGCCGGACGCCTCAAGCGCTGCAATCTCGTCGCTGGAGAGGCCGAACTCGGCCAGGATCTCGCGGCCATGCTGGCCGACCAGCGGCGCCGGCCGTTCTATGGTAGCCGGCGTCTCGCTCATCTTGACCGCCGGCGCGACCACCCTGACCTTGCCGCCGCGCGGATGATCGTAGCTGGTGATCATGCCCAGGTGCTTGACCTGCGGGTCCTCGGCTGCGCGCCTTATGTCCTTCACCTCGGCACACCAGATGTCGGCTGCCAGCAGCCGCGCCAGCAGGTCCTGCGTGGCAAACTTCCTGGTTTCGGCGTTGACCTTGTCGAACACCTCGTCGCGCCTGTCGAACAGCGTCTTCAGATCGTCGTAGACAGCAAGCTGCGGGGCCTCCAGCACTTCATACAGCGTCTTGAACGGGCTCATGGCGATCGACACATAGCCGCCGTCCTTCGCTTCATAGACACCGAACGGCGCCTGCATGCCGGGGTGGCCGATGCCGGAATTCGGGCGCACGAAATCCTCGCCGAGATTGAGCACGGCGACATATTCCTGATTGAGATGCGCCAGCATGCCGGCGAGCAGATTGACCTCGATCTTCTGGCCCTTGCCGGTCTTCTCGCGATAGTAGAGCGCCGACAGGATGCCGTAGACCATGTTCATGGCGCCGATCTGGTCGGCCAGGCCGGCACCGGCCGGAACAGGAGCCTGATTGCCGCGGCCGGTGTTGGAGATCAGCCCGGACAATCCCTGGATCAGCATGTCCTGGCCGGGGCGCTCGACATAGGGGCCTTCCTCGCCATAGCCGGAGCCCGAGCAATAGATGATGGCGGGATTGACCGCCCTGAAATCCTCGTAGCCATAGCCGAGCCTGGCGAGCACGCCGGGGCGGAAATTCTGCACCACCACATCCGCCTTCTTGGCCATGTCCATGATGATGGCATGCACCTTGCGACTTTTCAGGTTGAGCGCGATGGAGCGCTTGTTGCGGTTCCAGGCGAGGAAATTCGGGCTTTCGGAGCCGCCGACCCATTTGGCGAAGAAGGTCATGCTGCGGAACATGTCCCCGGCGCCGGCACGCTCGATCTTGATGATGTCGGCGCCCATGTCGCCGAGCAGCTGCGTGGCGAACGGCCCTTGCAGCAGATGGCTGAAATCGAGAATGCGGACGCCTTCGAGGGCTTTGTTCATTTCATGTCTCGTTGGTTGTCAAAGCAGGTCGGGTACGTAGCGGGGTGCTGCGGTGAGGCCGCCGTCGACGCGCAGGTCGGTACCGGTGGTGAAGCCGGCGGCGTCGGAGGCGAGATACACGGCGGCTTCTGCCACTTCGGACGGTTTGCCGATGCGGCCAAGCGGATGCATCTTGACCCAGGCCTTGGCGAGGTTGCCGCCGATCTCCTTGACCAGTTTATCGTTCATCGGCGTATTGATGGTGCCGGGCGAGATCGAGTTGACGCGGATGTTGAGCGGGCCGAACTCGACCGCCATCTGGCGCGTCATCGCCATTACCGCACCCTTGGCGCCGGCATAGGCGGTCCAGCCGTCGAGCCCGATATGACCTTGCGCCGAGGCCATGTTGATGATCGAGCCGGATTTCTGCGCGATCATGTGCGGCAGCGCATATTTGCAGCCGCGGAACACGCTGGTGAGGTTGACCGCGATCAGCCGGTGCCACTGCTCGTCGCTCATTTCGTGAACCGGCATGCCGCCGATGGCGATGGCGGCATTGTTGACGAGAATATCGAGATGGCCGGTCTTGCCGACGGCTGCGTCGATCAGGGCGGCGATGTCGGCCTCCTCCGCCACGTCGCAATGGATATAGTCGGCGCGGTGGCCGGCGGCGCGCAGCTCGGCTGCGAATTTTTCACCCTTCTCGTCGGCGATGTCGCCTAGGAAGACGTGCGCGCCTTCCCTTGCCATCGCCTCGCTGATCGCGTGGCCGATGCCGTCGGCGGCGCCGGTGACGATTGCGGTTTTCCCTTTGAGACGATCCATATCAGCCTCCAATGGCGCGCCGGCGCTTTGCTTCGTCGAAGGCGACGGCGGCAATGATGATCATGCCGGTGATAACCAGTTGCCACTCGGTCGGCAGGCCGAGACCGCGCAGCCCGTTGGACAGGAACTGCAGGATCAGCACGCCGAGCGCCATGCCGGTCAGGCTGCCTATGCCGCCGGCAAGGCTCACCCCGCCGAGCACGGTGGCGGCAACGACCTGGAACTCGAAATTCAGCCCGGCCGTATGCTGCGCCGAACCGACGCGGGCTGCCAGGATGATGCCGGCTACCGTCGCCAGCAGCGCGCTGATGATGAAGCAGGTGAACTTGACGCGGCGCACGTCGTAACCCGCCAGCCGTGCCACTTCCGGATTGCCGCCGACGGCATAGATCTGCCGCCCGAACGGCCGGTGCTGCATCACGTAGGCGAAGACGGCGAGCAGGACGATGGCGATGACAGCCGAATAGGGAACGACGTTGAACAGGCGGCCGTCCGACAGCGCGATGAAGCTGTCGAGCGCGGCATCGTCTGGAATAGCACGCTGGCCGGTATAGAGATAAACGCCGCCGCGCATGATGAACATCGTGCCCAGGGTCACGATCAGCGAGTTGATGCCGGCGCAGGCCGTCAGATAGCCATTCACGACGCCGATGATCAGCCCGAACAGCAGCGCGCCACTGATGCCGAGCAGCAGAGAATTCGTGTCGTTCATGATGATGATCAGCGGCAGGGCGATGGTCGCCAGCAGCGAGCCGATCGAGATGTCGACCTCGCCTGATATGAAGACGATGGCGCAGCCGATGCCGGCTGTCAGCGCCAGCGAAGCCTGACCGAGCACATTGGTGATGTTGCGCACGGAGAAGAAATTCTCGGCGGTGAAGGAAAAGAACGCGATCACCAGAATGAGGCAGAGGAGCAATGCCAATTCCTGCCGCGCGACGAGCCGCGCCAGCATGGACGGCCCAGCTTTCATGGTGTCGGTGCTTGCCAGGCTCATCGCTTGGTCCCTTTGCGAAGCGTCATCGTCTTAGCCGATTGCCGCATTGAGGATGTTCTCCTGCGTGGCCTCGTCGCGAGGCATGATCGCGGTGAGGCGGCCTTCGCACATCACCGCGATGCGGTCGGCAAGCCCCAGCAGCTCGGGCATTTCGGACGTCATCATGACGACCGCCAGGCCCTCGCCGGCGAGCCGGTCGACGAGCGCAAAAATCTCCGACTTGGCGCCGACGTCGATGCCGCGGGTCGGCTCGTCGACGACGATCACCTTGAGACCGCGCATCAGCCAGCGCGAGATCAGCACTTTCTGCTGATTGCCGCCGGACAGATTCTTGACCTGCTGGAACAGGCTGGGCGTCCGGATGCGGAAACGGTCGACATAGTCCTGCACCGCCTTGCGTTCGCTGACCTTGTCGACGAAGCCCATTCTGGCGAAGGCGCCGAGTGAGGCGAGGCTGGCATTCTGGTAGACCGGCAACTCGCCCATCAGCCCCTCGCTCTTGCGGTCCTCGGTGAGCAGGCCGATGCCGAGCCGGACGCCGGTGTGCGTTTCGTGCGGCAGCAGCCGGCTGCCATCGACCGAAATGGCGCCGGAAGTGATCGGATCGAAGCCGACGATGGCCTTGGCGAGCTCGGTTCGGCCCGCTCCCATCAGGCCGAAGAAGCCGAGGACCTCGCCGGCATGCGCCTCGAACGACACATCCTTCAGCTTCTTGGCGGTGCTGAGCCCTTCAACGGAAAGCGCGACCTTGCTGCCCGGCGCGCCACGCTTCCGAGGGAACAGGTTTTCGATGCGCCGGCCGATCATGTCCTGGATCAGCGTGTCGTTGGTGTGCTCGCCGATCGGCCTGGTCGAGACGTGGCGGCCATCGCGCAGCACGGTCACGGTGTCGGCGATCTCGAAGACCTCGTCGAGCTTGTGGCTGACATAGAGCACCGCGATGCCGAGCGCGGCCAGCCGGCGGATGACGGTGAACAGCAGCGAGACCTCGTTCGGCGTCAGCGAGGAGGTCGGCTCGTCCATCACCACGACGCGGGCCTCATGGGCGAGTGCGCGGGCGATCTCGACCATCTGCTGCTGGCTGACCGGCAGCGATCCCGTGCGCGCCGCCGGGTCGACATTGAAGCCGATACGCTTGAACAGAGCGGCCGCATCGGCACGGATCTTCTTCCAGTCGATCGAGCCGCCTTTGCCGGTCGGATAGCCTTCGAGGAAGATGTTTTCGGCGACGCTGAATTCAGCGATCAGCGCGATCTCCTGGAACACCACCTTGATGCCCTCTTTCAGGCTATCGCGCGGCGACTTGATGTCGGCCTCGCGGCCGCGCAGGCGGATGGTGCCGGCATCCTTGCCGTAGACCCCGGCCATGATCTTGATCAGCGTCGACTTGCCGGCGCCGTTCTCGCCCATCAGGGCATGGATTTTGCCGGGTTCCAAGGTCAGATCGACATTGTCCAGCGCCACCACGCCGGGAAAACGCTTGCCGATGCCGCGCATCTCCAGCGCCGGCACGCTTTTGTCGACGGCCGCGGTTTTGCCGGGGTGAAGGAAATCAACCGACATTGGCTCTGTTCCGGACGATGTCGAGATAGGTCGCCAGGATGATGACGATGCCAGGCACCACCATCTGCAGGTCCTGGTTCCAGCCGAGGATGATGATGCCGTTGTCGATGACCTTCAGCACCAGCACGCCCAGCAACGTGCCGAGCAGCGAACCGCGGCCGCCAAGCAGGCTGGTGCCGCCGAGGATGACGGCGGCAATCACCGTCAGCTCGAAGCCGCGGCCGGCGGTCGGCTGGCCGGCATTCATCAGCGACGACAGGATCATGCCGGCGATGCCGACGCACAGGCCGGTGACGACGAAGGCGAACAGTTTCAGCCGTTGCGAGCGCACGCCGGAGAGACGAACCGCGCGCTCGTTGGCGCCGACAGCGTAGAGATAACGGCCGAGCGTGGTGAAGCGCAGCGTTGCCGCGGCCAGCGCGAAAATCAGCGCGGCAATGACTACGGGCAGCGGGATCGCGCCGAGATAGCCGGCGCCGAGATCGGTGAAGCCGGCAAGCCGGTGGTGGTTCTGCACCGCCTCGCGGGTGAACAGATAGACGCCGCCCTGCAGCATCATCATGGTGCCGATCGTGGCGATCAGCGAGTTCACCTTGAGCCTGGTGACGACGAGGCCGTTGAAAAGGCCGACCGCGCCTGAAAAGGCGAGCGCCGCCAGAAGCCCGAGCGTCAGGCTGTGCGTTGAATTGAGCACGGCCATGCCGATGCAGCCGACAAAAGCCAGCGATGCACCGACCGACAGGTCGACTTCCGCAGTGATGATCAGCATCGTCATGCCGGAGGCAACGATCAGCACCAGCGCGCATTGGCGCAGAATGGCGATGATGTTGGCCTCGGAATAGAATTGCGGCGCGGCAATCGAAATGGCGATGCAGAGCACGGCCAGGATCACGCCGAGCACCAGCTGGCTGCTGCCCAGCAGCTGGCCGCCGATGAAACGCCTTGGCGCAGAGGATTGCGTAAGCTCGCTCATGTCCATTTCATTTCCGGGCCCGTATCGGTGCCGTCGCCATCTGGAAACTGCCGGCCAAAACAGGACGGTTGCCCTGTTTTGCCATTCGGCATATCCGATCCGCCGCCCTTCCCGCCGTGCGGGAAGGGCTACCCGGAATTCTTACTTCTTCAGATCGGCGGAAGTTTTCATGCATTTTTCCGGTGGCTGAAGCGCATTGACGGCATCCCATTTGATTTTGCGTGTGGTGCCATCGTAGTCGTAGAACTTCTTCCAGTCGTCACCGTTCATCGGCGCGGTGGGGCTGACGATGTGTTCCGGCACCTCTTCGCCGTTGAAGAGCTTAACCGCTGCATCGATGGCGGTGTAGCCTTCCTTTTCCGGGAACATCGCGGCCTCGATTCGGTAGGACGGCTCGTTCTGCATCGCATTGATGAAGGCGAGGCCTTCGCCGCCGGTGCCGACCGTCAACAGGCCGTCCTGCGACTTGCCGGCCGCTTTCCAGGCCTGAAGGCCGCCGAGCGAGGAGGAATCGTTGATGCCGTAGATGATGTTGATGTCGGCGTTCTTGGCAAGTGCCGCCGAAGAGACCTCGAGCGCGCGATCGGGATTGCCGCCACCGTCGAGGTCGTGGACCATGACCGCGTCGGGGATGATGGTCTTGAGGCCATCCATGAAACCCTGCGACCGCAGCACGGTGGCGGACAGCAGCGGCAGGCCGACATTCATCACCTTGGCTTTGCCTTCGAGCTTTTCCTTGGCGTATTTGCCGGCTTCGACGCCGGCGGTGTAGCCGGTGTCGTAGTCGCAGATCGCGACCATTGTGGTCATGCCCTTAACCGGATTGCCTTCGAGCACGACCGGAACGTTGTTGGATTTCGCCTGGCGCAGCAGCGGCACGACGCCTTCCTCGTTGACGGGCGTGATGATCAGGACGTCGACGCCCTTGGCCATGAAATCTTCGGCGGCGGAGACCTCCTTGGCAACGTCCAGATTGGCGTCCTGCACCTCGAGCTCGATACCGAGTTCCTTGGCGCGGGACTGCATGCCCTTGATGACGTTCTGATACCACTCATGCGTGGCGTAGTTGGTGACGTAGCCGATGCGCTTCGGCATGTTTTCGGCGTATGCCGCGGCGGCGCTCAGCGCCAGCGCGGCCGCCGAGGCAAACAGCATCGATTTGGACCAGTTCATGTTTCTTCTCCCTGTATTTCTTGTCAGTTGCTGAACGGATAGTCCCGCCGTTCCGGGTCGGCACGTGAAGAGGCGGCAGCTTCGCCCGCGCCCAGCGCCGCCGATATCGTCTCGGCCGCCGCCTTCGTCCGCTCGAAGACGGTGCTGCGATCGAAGCGGGCGGCCTTTTGCGGCAGGAAGGGGACGGTGAGCGCGGCAATGACGGCGCCGGTATGGTCGCGCACCGGCATCGAGATGTTGGTGCAGCCCTCGACAGCCAGCGAGGCGCGCATTTCATAGCCGAGCCTTGCGACCTCGTTCAGCCGCGCTTCGATTTCCGCCCGGCTGCCTTGGCCTTCGCCTGCGGCGACGATCCGTTCGACGATGCGGTCGCGCTCGGCGCGGCTCGAATGCGCCAGCAGCACCGCGCCGGAGCTCGTTTCGAGGATCGGGAAATGCGAGCCAAGGGCAACCGAATAACGCATCGGCAAAGGCGAATCGATCTGCAGCACGACCAGTGCGCTCTCGCCTTCGCGCACGACCAGATGGCAGCTCTGGTCGGCATTGGCGGCGAGGCCGCGCATCACCGGCAGCGCACATTCGACCAGGCGGTTTACCGGCGGATGCATATGCGCCAGTTCGAACAGCTTCAGCGACAGGCGGAAGCGGTCCGATTGCGTCCGGAAAATGTAGCCGCGCTTCTCCAGCAACAGCAGGATGCGGTAGATCTCGTGAATGGAGCGCCCCATTCCGGTGGCGATCTCGGTTTGGGTCAGCGGCTCGCCGCTGGCAGCCATGAATTCCAGTATGTCGAGCGCCTTCTCCACCGCCGGCACCCGATAGCCGTTGCGGCCGCTTTCGCCTTCGTCGACGATCTGGGCAATATCGGCGGCCATTACGCGACGCTCCGTTGCGGCTGGCCATCCATGGTCTCGCGATAGAGCCGGTTCAGCCGGTCCGCGAGCTCGGCCGCCTGCAATTCGCCGGCGATCGCCGCCGCGGCATGAGGGGCGCATTGCCGGAAGAAGCTGATGAAGCCCGGATGGGTCGGGCGCAGATAGGAGGCTTCGATCGTCGCCAGCGTCGAGGCGAAGAAGCCGCCCGAGAGAGCGTTGACCTCGGTATCCTGCCACGCCGCCAGCGACCCCGGCTGTCCGCCGGATTTCACATAGTCGCCGCGCTGATAGCCGGGCGAGCACAGAAACAGCGCGTAGTCGATGGCGGCTTGCTTGTGTTGCGATTGGGCGCTGACGCCGATGCCGGCGCCGCCGAGCAAGGCGCCGGCGGATCGCGGCGTCGGCACGTCGGCGAAGCGCAGATGCGGCCTGTCTGCCTTAGAGGCGTAGTTCACATAGCCGAAGGCGAACGGCACGTAGACCACGTCATCATGCGCGATCATGTGATCGTAGCAACGGATCGGGTTCCATTTCGGCGAGTTCGGATGCGACAGCGCCGCAAGCTGGCGCAATTGCCCGACGGCCCGCTCGATTTTTTCCCCGGCGATGAACTCGTCGCCGTCTTCCCGGGGCTCACCCAGCGTCAAAAGCAGACACATGGCGTCAGTCGGCACCAACGGCAGCCCAAGCCATTTGCCGTCCTTCAAGGCGCGCCGGCCGAGCTCCAGCACCTCGTCATGGCTGCGCGGCAGCGGTCCGTAGCGCTCCAGCAGATCGGGGCGATACGAGGCAACTTGACAGGCAGCATCGATCGGCAACGCCCATTGAAGCCCGTCCCTTGCGTAGGATTGCCAGGACGCGCCAACCGAATCCCGTTCGAAGCCGCGGCGCTGCTCGGCCGACAAATCGAACGGCACCATCAGCCCGCCTTCGGCAATATCGCCGATGAACGGATGGTCGAACACGACAAGATCATAGGCGCCGAGCACCGGACCAAGCGCGCCCTCGCCGAACTCGTAGAGGCTGCGGCGGTCCCATTCGATCTCAAGACCGGGATTGGCGGCACAATACGGCCCGATGCTGGCGTCGAGCGGACCCCAGCAGCGTCGGTGATCCCACGCGAGACCGCGCAGCCTTGTCATGCCGAAATTCCTCCCAGAGGCGGCCATGCGCCGGCCCAGCCGATTAGTAGCAACTATTTTCACCTAGACAAGTAGTTTTTACATACGCAAAGCGAGGCTCGTTTACAGGGAAGCCGCCCAACCGCCGCTGGTGCGCATCGCATGCCGCCGGCCTGCAACCAAAGGCTGCGACGGATCTGGCTTTTTGGAACTTTCACGACGAACATTCGTTCGGGTTGGCGCAGCCGTCTGGAGCAGCATCACTGGAATCAGCAGCCACGTCGCGGGGAGCGGACTAAATGGACCAACGGTGGGCGCGGCCATGAACCGGTTTACCGCCTTGGCATTCGCCACGTTTCTGGCGATAACTTCGATCTGGGTCCTGTCGCTGGTTTCTTAAGATTTGGCTCTGGTTTTTCAGGATTTGGCTCTGGTTTGTTAGGATTTGGAGGGGTTCTCGACAGGTCGACCGCTTAACGATGACATCCACGGGATGCGGTTCTGCCAGCCGGAGCCGCGTGCGTGAAGAAACTGTCGCCAGGAGCACACCGGCGCGCACATTCGGGGTTGGCAGCCACGCTGCCTGCAACGTTCCAATCGGGTTTCAGGAAACGGCGAGATCTCATGCTGCTGAGGGTGATCGTTCGAAACTGTGCCGCCATCCGTCTTGGCTGCCTCGGCGCGACGATTTTGCTGGTCGGGCTGCTTGCCGGCTGCCAGGGCGGCGTGCTCGATCCGCAAGGGCCGGTGGGGGCGGCGCAGCGGACGATCCTGCTCAATTCGGTTGCTATCATGCTGGCCATCGTCGTCCCGACGATCGTGGCGACGCTCGGCTTTGCCTGGTGGTTCCGGGAAACCAACACAAGAGCGCGGTACCTGCCGGAATGGGCCTATTCCGGACGCATCGAACTGGTGGTCTGGTCGATCCCCATCCTTGTCATCCTGTTTCTGAGCGGCATCATCTGGATCGGGTCGCATGACCTCGATCCAATGAAGCCGCTGGATTCGCAGCAAAAGCCGCTTGAGGTGCAGGTCGTCTCGCTCGACTGGAAATGGCTGTTCATCTACCCCGAGCAGAATGTCGCGAGCATCAACCAGCTCGTGGTGCCGGCGGGCAGGCCGGTGCATTTCTCGCTTACCTCGGCAAGCGTCATGAACGCGTTCTTCGTGCCTCAGCTTGGCGGCATGATCTATACGATGAATGGCATGACGACGCAGCTTCACCTGCAGGCGGATCAGCCGGGCGAATTTTATGGGCGGTCGGCCCATTTCAGCGGTGACGGTTTTCCAGGCATGCAATTCGTGCTGCATGCAGTCGCAGCGGATGCCTTCGACGCGTTCGTCAATTCGGCGCGAAGCCAGGGACAGGCACTCGACAAGGCCAGCTACCAGGAACTAGCCAGACAGAGCCTGGACGTGCCGGCTTCGACCTATCGCTCGGTCGAGCCGGACCTTTTTCATGAAATGGCGACGCAGGGCGTTCCGCCCGCGCCCGGCCCCCAGGCCGGTCGCCCCGGGCCGAGCGTATCGCCCAAGGCAGGAGGCTGACAATGCTCGGAAAATTGAGCTGGGACGTCATTCCGTTCGATCAGCCTCTGCCGATGATCGCCTCGGCGGTCGTCGCCCTGGCAATCCTCGGCGTGCTGGCCTGGGTCTTTCTGGCCGGCCATTTCCCCTATCTGTGGCGCGAATGGATCACCAGCGTCGATCACAAGCGGATCGGCGTGATGTACACGCTGCTGGCGCTGCTGATGCTGCTGCGCGGCTTCAGCGACGCCGTCATGATGCGATCCCAGCAAGCCCTCGCCTTCCAGGCGCCCGGCTATCTGCCGCCCGATCACTTCAACCAGGTCTTTTCCGCCCACGGCACCATCATGATCTTTTTCGGGGCGATGCCGTTCGTCATCGGACTGATGAACCTGGTCATGCCGCTGCAGCTCGGCGTCCGAGACGTTGCCTTTCCGACGCTCAACTCGGTGAGTTTCTGGCTCACCGCCACCGGTGCGCTGCTGGTCAACATCTCGCTGGTGATCGGCGAATTCGCGCGTACCGGATGGCTGCCCTATCCGCCGCTCAGCGAGACCGCCTATTCGCCGGGCGTCGGCGTCGACTATTATCTGTGGGCCGTGCAGATAGCGGGCGTCGGAACGCTGCTCACCGGGATCAATTTCGTCACCACGATCCTGAAGATGCGGTCGCCCGGCATGAGTTACCTCAGGATGTCGATGTTCTGCTGGACCTCACTTGCCGCCAGCCTGCTCATCGTCGCCGCCTTCCCGATCCTCACCGCCACGCTCGCGATGCTGACGCTCGACCGCTATTTCGGCTTTCATTTCTTCACCAATGAAGCCGGCGGCAACATGCTGATGTTCGTGAACCTGATCTGGGCCTGGGGCCATCCCGAGGTCTACATCCTCGTCCTGCCGGCGTTCGGCATCTTCTCGGAGGTCATCTCCACCTTCTCCAGCAAGCCGCTGTTCGGCTACCGGTCGATGGTGGCCGCGACGCTCTTCATCTGCATCGTCTCCTTCATGGTGTGGCTGCACCACTTCTTCACCATGGGCGCCGGGGCCGACGTCAACGCCGCGTTCGGCATCGCCACCAGCATCATTGCTGTCGGTACCGGCGTGAAGATCTACAACTGGATGTTCACCATGTATGGCGGCCGCATCCGCTTCGCGACGCCAATGCTGTGGGCGCTGGGCTTTATGGTGACGTTCGTCATCGGCGGCATGACGGGCGTATTGCTGGCCGTGCCGCCGGCCGATTTCCTGCTTCACAACAGCCTGTTCCTGGTGGCGCATTTCCACAACGTCATTATCGGCGGTGTGCTGTTCGGCGCCTTCGCGGGATATACCTACTGGTTTCCTAAGGCATTCGGTTTCCGGCTGCACGAGGGCTGGGGCAAGCTGGCCTTCTGGCTGACTCTGATCGGCTTCTACGTCACTTTCGTGCCGCTCTACGCTGTTGGCCTGCTCGGCATGACCCGCCGAATGCAGCATTTCGACGTGTCGGCATGGTATCCCTGGGTGCTGGCTGCCGGCGTCGGCATGTTAATCACTACCGCCGGCGTGGTCACGCAGATCGTACAGCTCGTCGTCAGCATCCGGCAGCGCGCGGCGCTTCGCGACGCCACCGGAGATCCCTGGGACGGCCGCTCGCTGGAATGGGCCACGCCCTCGCCGCCGCCGGTCTTCAACTTCGCCGCGCTTCCGCATGTCGAGGGTGAAGAGGCCTACTGGAGCATCAAGCAGCGGGCACGCGAGCAAAACCGGCTGCGCGACGAGCCTGACTACGAGCCGATCGAGATGCCGCGCAACAGTCCCACCGGGTTCATCTGCGCCTTCTTTGCGACCGTGATGGGTTTTGCCCTCATCTGGCACATCTGGTGGATGGTGGTGCTCGGCGCGCTCGGTGCTTTGGCCACCTTCGTCGTATTCGCGTGGCGCGACATCCCCGAATACGTGATTCCTGCCGCCGAAGTCGCCCGGATCGACCGCGCAAACCGAAGTGCCCGCCGCGAGGCGCTGGCCACTTACACAGGGCCAAGGCCATGACCGCGATCGACGTTCGAGAGCGTGACCCCTACCGCCTCCATGGCGGGCACGGCCATGCACCCGGCCACGGCGACGGCGGCCCGGCACCGATCCGGATCGTCGTTGGCTACGGCTTCTGGATCTTCCTTCTGAGCGACATCGTGATGTTCTCGGCCTTCTTCGCGGCCTATGCCGTGCTGGCGGGCAAGACGGCGGGCGGACCAAGCGGAGCCGAGCTGTTCGACCTGCGCAACGTCGCGATCGAGACGGCCGCTTTGCTGCTGTCGAGCTTCACCTGCGGTCTCGCCAGCCTCGCCGTGACAGCGCGGCGAAGCTCCTGGTTCTATGTCGCGATGGCTGTCACCTTCGTGCTCGGCGCCACCTTCATCCTGCTCGAGTTGCGCGAGTTCGCGCATATGGTTGCCAGCGGTGCCGGACCGACGCGCAGCGCTTTCCTGTCGGCGTTCTTCACGCTGGTTGGATGCCATGGCCTTCACGTCACGGCGGGGCTGCTGTGGCTGCTCACGATGATGGCGCAGATCTTCGCCAAGGGATTCCGCGACGATATTCTTCGGCGTTTCATGTGCTTCAGCCTGTTCTGGCACGCCCTCGACATCATCTGGGTCGCCCTGTTCACGGTGGTCTATCTCCTGGGAGCAAGTCGATGAGCAATGCGGACGATCGCCACGCGCAACGGCGCGACACCGATGGTCTGGAGCGCTACGACATCGATACGGCGCCGGGTGACGAATACCTCGGCGACACCGAAGTCGGATCCGGGCTACGCGGCTATGTGATCGGCCTCGGGCTGGCAACGCTGTTGACCATCGCCTCGTTCTGGTTGCTCGGAACGAACCTGATATGGGCACCCGGCATTCCGGTGGCGCTGGTCGTGCTTGCGATCGCCCAGATGGGCGTGCATCTCGTCTTCTTCCTGCACATCACGACGGGGCCGGACAACACCAACAACGCTCTAGCGCTTGCCTTCGGCGTGCTGATCGTAGTTCTGGTGATTGGCGGCTCGATCTGGATCATGGCCAACCTCGACAACAATTTGATGCCGATGAACGCGATCATGAACATGAACCGCTGATGCATGTCGCGCAAAAGTGTGCAGCGGTTTTGTGATAACGACATGCGTAAAAACAAGAATCTAAAGCGCGTCGCATGAGGCCGATCGAACGCGACGCGCTTTAGCGATTATTCCGGCCGTTCGCCGCAGTTCATGCGACAGCGAGCTCCGGTCTCAAGCCCGTTCGAATGTGCCGACGAGCTCGGCCTCTCCCACGACGTGCGGCGCGGCGTGTTTCAGCACGTCTTCGACGGCAGCCTTTTCGTCGAGACGCAGCGTCTCGACGTCGAGCGCAAGAAGCCGGAAATGGTAATGGTGGAGCCCATGCCCAGGCGGCGGCTGGGGACCGTCATAATGAGGATTGCCGAAATCATTGACGCCGCGTCCGAGGCTCTCGGTCTTGGCGCCGGCGGTCGTGCCTTCGGGAAGAAAGTTGCGCTGTGCGTCGATGTCGTAGACCGCCCAATGACGGAACATGCCTGAAGGGGCGTCGGGGTCCTCGACGGCCAGGACGAAGCTTTTGGTTCCTTGCGGCGCGTCCGTCCACTCCAATGGCGGCGAGACGTTGCCGCCGTCGCGGGAATAGCGCGGCGGTATTTTTTCGCCATCGGCAAAGGCAGAGCTTTTGAGCGTGAAAGCCATGGTCTCCATCTCCCTGTCTGAGATTCCCTCGTAAACAGCTACGAGCCGCCGATGTTCCGGTCGCCGCCCCGGTCAAACCCGGTCAAACCGGATTGCCGGCCGTTGGCCGGAACATTCGCCGAGGAAGCGGGTTTTTCGGTTCGGACGCATCGCCGCGGAATGGCGGCAAGAGGCTCGGCAATGGACGAAGGGCGCGACATGACCGGGCTAACCGGTAAGCAACCAAGCGGGGCGAAAGGTGTTGTGGTCGCATTCTCCGTGCCGGGCGGCGAGACAATCTATACCCACGAGCGGGAAACCGTCGCTGCCGTTGCGCGCACGATTGCGGCGTTGAAGGGCTTTGCCTTCCGCCAGGGCCTGCGTGACGGCGGCGGTGACAGTGGCCGACTGTATTTCGTGCCGGACGACAGCCTGCTTGCCGTCGATGCGCTCCAACTGGGCATAAACGGGCCGGACGACCTCTTCGGCGGTGTGGTGCCCTGGCGCCTCGCAACCACCAAGGCCATAACCCACGAGCTGGTGGACGGGTCGGCGGCACGGCCAAAAGAATGGCCAGCCGGCTTCGGCAGAGCCGTCGGCGCGGCCGTACTGCCCGGCTATACCGCATTTTCACGCGATGACGCGCTGCGCGCAGCGGAACGTCTGCTGCAGCTCGGGCTGGTCCGGTTCAAGCCACCGCGCGCTTCGCGGGGCCGCGACCAGCACACCGCCGCGACCGTCGCCGATATCGAAAGGCTGCTGGATCGATATCCATCCTCCGACCTGAGGGAATACGGCCTTGTTCTCGAAACGGAGCTTCGCGACATCGTCACGCTGAGCATTGGCAGAACGGCGATCGACGGAACATCGGTCGCCTATTACGGCGTGCAGCGGATGACGGCCGACAATGCCGGACAGCCCGTTTACGGCGGATCCGATCTGGTCGTCGTGCGCGGCGGATGGGAGGCGCTCGACAGGCTGCAGCTTTCTCCGGCGCTAAGTTTGGCTGTGGCGCAGGCGAGGACCTACGACGCGGCGATGGATGGCTATCCCGGATTTTTCGCCTCACGGCGCAACTACGACATCGGCCAAGGTGTCGATTCCTCGGGCATCTGGCGATCGGGAGTGCTGGAAGCCAGCTGGCGGATCGGCGGCAGCAGCACGGCCGAGCTTGCGGCAATGGAGGCCATGACGCGTGACCCCGACGTGCAGATCGTGCATGTCTCCGCCGTCAAGCAGTTCGGCAACACCGCGCAGCTGCCGCTGAATGCAGTAATCCACTTCGACGGAGAGGACCCTGAGGAGGGCCAAATCAGGCGTTACACCGTCGTCACCCAGGCGATCCGAGGGCCGATCGGGGAAGCCGGCCGATCGTCATTTTAGGTCGAAGTGAAACACGCCTTTGACAGGGAACATCCGCGAATGGCCCGAGTTTGTTTCAGGCAGCCAGCCAGTCAGAAACCGGAGGAAAAAATGATCGAGATGATTTCCGCTCCCCAGAACGTCGCCGCCTTTCGTGTCACCGGCACTGTGACGGCGGACGACTACGACAGAGTCATCCCGGCAATCGAAGCGAAACTGAGCGACCATAAGGACATCGGCGTCCTGACCGATCTTACTGATTTCGAGGACATGACGGCTGGCGCCTTGCGGCGCGACCTGCAGTATGGGCTGAGCAAACTTGGCGAGCTCCACCGCTTCAAACGTGCCGCCGTGATTTCCGACAAGCAATGGATCAAGGCAGCTACGGAAATGACGGACGCGCTGTTTCCGCAAATCGAGGCGCGGGTGTTCCCGGAGGACGAAAAAGCCCAGGCCCCTGAAATGGGGTGGCAGGCGTACAATAGCGGTGTTGGGGAGTGCCATGCCGTTCGACAAACGACAGGATTCAGAAGGCCTCTGGGAGGTCTATGACAGCGAGAGCGGCGAAGCCGTCGTGGTCGGCGGGTTGCCGCTTTCCGGTCTCGACGAAAGCGAAGCCGATGAAGCGATCGAAAAGCTCAATCGGGGCGATCTGACGTCGGACAACATCCCCGAGACGGTTCGGTCAGGGTGGCCTCCGACCAAGGACGGTTTGTGATGACAGCCTGACGGACGTCACCGAGGACCGGTCGCGGATCTACGACGAGGCCTTGACCCCGAGCTTGCGGGCTTTGTCCTCAAAGTCGTCGCGAATATCCTCGATCGTCGGCAGATGCAGGCGCCGCAGTTGGGCGTGCAACTTTTTGGCGGCATCTGAGCTCAGGTCGCGCTTGAAATTGGTCGCGACCTCCTCGGCCGAGCCGTAATGGCGATAGCGCTCGATCTCGGTCTTCGTGGCTTGCTGGACGTGCTCGAGCGTCTTGCGCTCGGCATCGGATTTTCCGTCTGGTTTGGCCCGCATGACCGGATTGAAGGCTTTGCTGATAACGAATTCGACGAGTTCCTGCTGGGCGTGAGCCATGATTGTTCTCCCTCGAAGCTGTCCGAGCCTAGAACGGTTCATCGGGGGAAACGCTGAACCGATCTCTCTTGTTTTGACGCAATTCCGAACGGAAAACCGTTTCACACTTTTCCCGGAATTGCTCTAACCGCGGCGGCAATTGAAGGTTCCGTGGCTTCGGATTTCGTTATCGCTACAGGTCCAAGGCGGTTCCTCGAAGGTCACAGCCGCGCCTTGGTGGTGCGCGGCGTTGCCAGGAGCAGGCTTGTTTCGCTGCCGGTAATTCCGGGGATCAGGCGGATACGTCTCAGCACCGCGTCGAACTCGCTCAGGGTCTGGGTTCCGAGTTCTATCACCAGGTCCCACCGGCCATTGGTGGTGTGGATGGTCGAGACCTCGGAGAAGCCGCCCAGCGCCCGAATGACGCGATCGGCGGCGTGGCCTTCGATCTCGATCATCATGATGCCACGCACGCGCTGATCGACCGCGTCGGCGCGCAGAATGACGGTGTAGCCGACGATGACGCCGTCTCTTTCAAGCCGCTCGATCCGGGACCTTACCGTTGCCCGGGAGACACCCAGGCTAACGGCAAGGTCGGAAATGCTGCGCCGGGCGTCGTGCCGCAAAGAGGTGATGATCTGCTCGTCGAGGCGGTCCATGATTGCTCACAACGGAAGTAGATGCTGCCGCTATGGTAAGGCACTTCGACAAATTTGCCAATTTGACATGTTCATTCTGCCAGCGATGCCGGCTTCAATAAAGGCATCGTAATTGGCGGGGTATGACAAATGCATTGCACGATCGTTGGGGCGCCGATCCAGGCCGGCTCAGGCCGCATGGGCTGCGAGATGGGGCCGAGTGCGCTGCGCACGGCCGGCCTGGCCGGCGCACTGACCGAGCTCGGCCATACGTTGACCGACCTCGGAACGATCGTCCCTGCCGACATGCGTCCTGTCGTACACGGCAACGCGGCGGTAAAGGCGCTGCCGGAAATTGCGGCCTGGACGGCGGCAATCAGCGAAACGGCCTATGCCGCGAGCGCCGATGCGATGCCGATCTTTCTCGGCGGCGACCACAGCATTTCGGCCGGCACGCTCGCCGGCATTGCCCGCCGGGCGTCTGACATCGGCCGGCCGCTCTTCGTGCTGTGGCTCGACGCCCACCCTGATTTTCATACGCTCGACACGACGACCAGCGGCAATCTGCATGGCGTGCCGCTTGCCTATGCCAGCGGGCAGCCCGGCTTCGAGGGCTATTTCCCCCGCCTTGCAGCGCAGGTGGAGCCGGCTCGCATATGCGCGCTGGGGATCCGCAGCGTGGACCTGGCGGAAAGGGATGCATTGCGCAGAGCCGGCGTGACGGTCCACGACATGCGTTCGATCGACGAGCACGGCATCGCGCAACTGCTTCGCGCCTTTCTCGAACGGGTGAGCGCCGCCAACGGCATGCTCCATGTCAGCCTCGATGTCGATTTTCTCGACCCGTCGATCGCCCCGGCGGTGGGCACCACCGTTCCCGGCGGCGCCACCTTCCGCGAGGCGCATCTGGCGATGGAAATGCTGCATGACAGCGGCCTCGTCAGCAGTCTCGACCTGGTCGAGCTCAACCCTTTTCTTGACGAGCGCGGCCGCACCGCCACGCTTTTGGTCGACCTGACCGCAAGCCTGATGGGCCGGCGGATCATGGATCGCCCGACGAGGGGGTTCTAAGCCATGACCGTCAATTTGAACATCGTTCCATTCGTCAGCGTCGACCGCATGATGAAGCTGGTGCTTGCCATCGGCATCGAGCGTTTTCTGGTCGAACTCGCCGCCTATATCGAAGAGGATTTCAGGCGTTGGGAGCTGTTCGACAAGACGCCGCGCGTCGCCTCGCACAGCATTGACGGCGTCATCGAGCTGATGCCGACCAGCGACGGGCAGCTTTACGGCTTCAAATATGTCAACGGGCATCCGAAGAACACGCGTGACGGCCGTCAGACCGTGACCGCTTTCGGCGTGCTTGCCGATGTAGGCAACGGCTATCCGATGCTGCTTTCGGAAATGACCATCCTGACCGCCCTGCGAACGGCGGCCAGCTCGGCGGTTGCCGCGAAATACCTCGCTCCCAAGGCCGCCCGGTGCATGGCGATCATCGGCAATGGCGCGCAATCGGAATTCCAGGCGATTGCGTTCAAGGCGCTGCTTGGCGTCGACAGGCTGCGCCTCTACGATATCGACCCGGCGGCCTCGACCAAATGCATGAAGAACCTTGCCGGCATGGGTTTCGACATCAAGCTCTGCGCGTCGGCGCAGGAGGCCGTCGAAGGTGCAGAGATCATCACCACGGTGACCGCCGACAAGCGGTCGGCAACAATCCTGACCGACAACATGGTCGGGTCCGGCGTGCACATCAACGCGGTCGGCGGCGACTGCCCGGGCAAGACCGAGCTGCATCGCGACATTCTGCTGCGCTCGAATATTTTCGTCGAGTATCCGCCGCAGACGCGCATCGAAGGCGAGAGCCAGCAGCTCGATGCGGACCATCCGATCACCGAATTGTGGCAGGTGATGACAGGAAAGGCAGCAGGCCGGACGGACGCCGGACAGATCACGCTGTTTGATTCCGTCGGCTTTGCGATCGAGGATTTTTCCGCGCTGCGCTACGTCCGCGATCAGCTTCAGCGGACCGGCCTTTACGAGGAACTAGACCTTCTGGCCGATCCCGATGAACCGCGTGACCTGTTCGGCATGCTGCTGCGCGCCGAAAAAGTAGCCGGGCTGGCGGTTGCCGGCAGCTGAGCTGCGATCCTGTCGGTCAGTCCTTCTTTTCCTGGTACAGGCGCTCGGTGGCGCGGTCGCTTTCCCTGCGCTCCGCCGGGCTGCGACGACGCTGGGTGAGCAGGGCGTAGGCGATCAGGATTGCCAGCAGCAGTGGACCGCCTGCAACAACGAGCAACCACAAACTAGTCTCAAACATCGAACCGTCTCCTTTCCTTCACAACCGGGAAGGACCAGAACCGTTCCTCCGTCTTATCGGAGGTCGCCCGCACGGCGTGGCGCGATTCAGGATTTAATGCTTCGAGCGGGGCGTTCCACGCCTTGTCTGCACTCAGGATGCCCTTATCTAGAGTCTTATCATTCGGTCACAGGCACTCTCTGCAAAGTGAAGGGAACCACAAGGGCTTTCCGACATTTGGTTGTTCAAGAGACAAACGTGCAGCCACACCGGCTCCGGGGCTAGGAATACCATGCGTGAGAATCAATCCGACGTCTTCGATCTGTTTTCCGAGGTTTACAAGAATGCGGCGCAGGAGGAGATAAGCCTCCAGCAATATCTGCTTGCCTGCCGCGAGGACAAGTCGATGTACGCCTCGGCGCCCGAGCGGATGGTCGAGGCGATTGGCGAGCCGACCTTTGTCGATACCAGCAAGGACGAGCGGCTTGGCCGTATTTTTTCGAACCGGACGATCAAGATCTATCCGACCTTCGCCGACTTTTACGGTATGGAGGATACGATCGAGCGTATCGCCGGTTATTTCCGCTATGCCTCGCAAGGGCTCGAGGAACGCAAGCAGATACTCTATCTCCTCGGCCCGGTCGGCGGCGGCAAGTCCTCGCTTGCGGAGCAGCTGAAAAGGCTGATGGAGCAGCGTCCGATCTATACGCTGAAGGTCGGCGGCCAGGTCAGCCCAGTGTTCGAATCGCCGCTCGGGCTGTTCGACCCCGATCGCATGGGCGACCTTTTGGAGGACAAATACGGCATCGCCCGGCGGCGACTGAACGGCCTGATCTCGCCCTGGGCGGCCAAGCGCCTCGACGAATTGTCCGGCGACATCTCCAAATTCAGCGTCGTCAAGCTGATGCCGTCCAGGCTTCGCCAGATCGGCATCGCCAAGACCGAGCCGGGCGATGAGAACAACCAGGACGTTTCGGCCCTAGTCGGCAAGGTCGACATCAGGCAGCTGGAAAACTTCAGCCAGTCCGATCCGGATGCCTATTCCTATAGCGGCGGGCTGAACCGGACCACGCAAGGACTGCTCGAATTCGTCGAGATGTTCAAGGCGCCGATCAAGGTGCTGCATCCGCTGCTGACCGCGACCCAGGAAGGCAGCTACAACGGCACCGAGAATTTCGGCGCTTTCCCCTATCAGGGCATCATCGTTGCCCATTCCAACGAATCGGAATGGCTGCAGTTCAAGAACAACAAGAACAACGAGGCGTTCCTCGACCGTATCCTGGTGGTCAAGGTGCCGTATTGCCTGCGGGTCACCGAAGAGCGGCAGATCTACGAGAAGCTGTTGCGCGAAAGCGAATTGGCTAACAGCCCCTGCGCTCCGGAAGTGCTCGATATCCTCAGCCGGTTCACCGTTTCGACCCGCCTGGCCGAACACGACAATTCGCCGCTCTACACCAAGATGCGCGTCTATGACGGCGAGAACCTCAAGGAAACCGATCCCAAGGCGAAGTCGGTCCAGGAGTACCGAAACGCGGCCGGTGTCGATGAAGGCATGACCGGCGTCAGCACCCGCTTCGCCTTCAAGATCCTGTCGCAGACCTTCAACTACGACACCGAAGAGGTGGCCGCCGATCCGGTGCATCTGATGTACATCCTGGAAGAGGCGATCAAGCGCGAGCAGTTCCCGAAGGAAACAGAGGCGGACTATCTCGATTTCATAAAGTCGGAGCTGGCGACCCGCTATGCCGAGTTCATCGGCCACGAGATCCAGAAGGCTTATTTGGAATCCTATAGCGAATACGGCCAGAACCTGTTCGACCGCTACATCGCCTATGCCGATGCCTGGATCGAGGATCAGGACTACAAGGATACCGATACCGGCCAGATCCTCAATCGCGAGGTTCTGGACAACGAACTGTCGCAGGTCGAAAAGCCGGCCGGCATCGCCAATCCCAAGGACTTCCGCAACGAAGTGGTGAAGTTCACGCTGCGCGCGCGGGCCAGAAACCACGG
Source organism: Mesorhizobium sp. M0598 (assembly GCF_040320865.1). Taxonomy (NCBI): domain Bacteria; kingdom Pseudomonadati; phylum Pseudomonadota; class Alphaproteobacteria; order Hyphomicrobiales; family Phyllobacteriaceae; genus Mesorhizobium; species Mesorhizobium sp. M0598. The sequence goes on from NZ_JAMYQL010000001.1 coordinate 364,290, forward strand.
CCGCAACCCATCATGGACAAGCTACGAAAAGCTGCGCGAAGTCATCGAGAAGCGGATGTTCGGGCAGGTCGAAGATCTGCTGCCGGTGATCAGCTTCGGCTCCAAGCAGGACAGCGTGACGGAGAAGCGGCATACCGAATTCGTGCAGCGGATGATCCAGCGCGGCTACACCGAGCGCCAGGTCCGCCGGCTGGTGGACTGGTACATGCGGGTGAACAAGGCGGGTTGAAGCCAGCCCGGGGTAACATATGCCGATCTTCATCGATCGCCGACTGAACCCGAAGGACAAAAGCCTCGGCAACCGGCAGCGTTTCCTGCGGCGGGCGCGCGAAGAGTTGAAGCGCACCATCCGCGATCAGATCCGCACCGGCAAGATCGCCGACGTGGACGCCGAGCATGCCGTTTCGATGCCGGCGCGAGGCACCGGCGAGCCGAGCTTCAAGGATGCCCGGAACAGCGGCAGCCGCCAGCACGTCCTGCCCGGCAACAAGCATTTTGCCCCAGGCGACCGGCTGCCTAAACCCGGCCAGGGCGGCGGCATGGGATCCGCCCCGGGGAGAACCGAATCGGAGGACGATTTCCGTTTCGTGCTGTCGCGCGAGGAGGTGCTCGACCTCTTTTTCGAAGACCTCGAACTGCCTGATATGGTCAAGCTCAACCTCAAGGAGATCCTCGCCTTCAAGCCGCGCCGGGCCGGCTTCGCCGCGACCGGCTCGCCGACCAACATCAATGTCGGACGCACGATGCGCAACAGCCATGGCCGCCGCATAGCGCTCAGGCGCCCCAAGCAGGAGGCGGTCGACGCTGTCGCGCAGGAGATCGCGACGCTGGAGGCGAAGCCGCAAAACGCCGAGATGCGGCAGCGCATCGTGGCGCTGCAGGAAGAGCTTGAGCGGCTGGAGCGCCGCCGCAAGCGGATCGCCTTTGTCGATCCGGTCGATATCCGCTTCAACCGCTTCGACGCCCAGCCGGTGCCGAACGCCAATGCGGTGATGTTCTGCCTGATGGACGTGTCCGGTTCGATGGGCGAACGCGAGAAAGATCTGGCCAAGCGCTTTTTCGTGCTGCTGCACCTGTTCCTGAAACGGCGCTATGACCGCACCGAGGTGGTCTTCATTCGCCACACGCACGAGGCGCAGGAGGTGGACGAGGAAACCTTCTTCTACAACACTCAGAGCGGCGGCACGGTGGTTTCCACGGCGCTCGAGGAGATGCACCGCATCGTCGAGCAACGCTATCCCAGCCGCGAATGGAACATCTATGTCGCCCAGGCCTCGGACGGCGACAATTTCGTCACCGATTCGGAGCGCTGCATCACCCTTCTCGACGAACAGATCATGCGGCTTTGCCAGTATTTCGCCTATGTCGAGATCCTCGACGAGCGTGAGAGCCACATCTTCGGCGCCACCGACAACGGCACGTCGCTGTGGCGTGCCTACAGTGCGGTCAAGCTGAGATGGTCGAACTTCCAGATGAGCCGCATCGCCACGGCGGCCGACATCTACCCGGTTTTCCGCCAGCTCTTCGCCAGACAGCCGGGTTATCAAAAGAGCGCTGAAAGAGGGGGCTGATGGCGAGCAAATCCGGGTTGCTGTTTTCCGGTTCCGACTGGGATTTCAGGACGCTGTCGCGTGCCTACGAGACCATCGAGGCGGTCGCTACGGAAGAGCTCCACCTCGACGTCTATCCGGTGCAGATGGAGATCATCTCCTCAGAACAGATGCTCGACGCCTATTCCTCTGTCGGCATGCCGCTGATGTACCGGCACTGGTCGTTCGGCAAGCACTACCTCTACCAGGAATTGCTCTATCGCAAAGGCGGACGGGGGCTGGCCTATGAACTCGTCATCAATTCCAATCCCTGCATCGTCTATCTGATGGAGGAAAACACCATGGCTCTGCAGGCCCTGGTGACAGCGCACGCGGCACTCGGCCATAACCATTTCTTCAAGAACAATTATCTGTTCCAGCAGTGGACGGATGCCAGCGCCATCCTCAGCTATCTCGACTTCGCCAAGGGCTACATTGCCCGCTGCGAGGAGCGGCATGGCGTCGATGCGGTGGAAGAGATCCTCGATGCCGCACATGCGCTGATGGAACAGGGCGTGTTCAGATATCACCGGCCGCCGAAACTGTCGTCGGAAAAGCAGCGCGAGGGCGTTCGCGAGCGCCTGGAATACGAGGAGCGTTCCTACAATGACCTATGGCGCACGCTGCCGCCTTCGAAGGACGGCACCAAGCCCCGCGAGACGGATACAATGGCGGAGCGCAAGAAATCGCTCAAGCTGCCCGAGGAAAACCTGCTTTATTTCCTGGAGAAGAACAGCCTGATCCTGGAACCCTGGCAGCGTGAGGTCATCCGGATTGTCCGCGTCATCGCGCAGTATTTCTATCCGCAGCGCCAAACGCAGGTGATGAACGAGGGCTGCGCCACCTTCGTGCATTACACGCTGATGAACCTTTTGTTCGACCGCGGCCTGATCGGCGAAGGCGCCATGCTGGAAGTGCTGCGCAACCATTCGAACGTGATCTTCCAGCCGGGCTTCGACGATCCGCGCTTTTCCGGCATCAACCCTTACGCGCTGGGCCTCGACATGATGCAGGATATCCAGCGCATCTCGACCGCGCCGACCGCCGAGGACCGCGACTGGTTTCCCGATATCGCCGGCAATGGCGACTGGCGCCAGACCCTGCTGGACGCCTGGGCCAACCATCGCGACGAGTCCTTCATCCGCCAGTATCTGAGCCCTACCCTGATCCGGAAATGGCGGTTCTTTGTGCTTGCCGATGCGGCCAACGATCCGCACTACGAAGTCGCCTCGATACACAATGAGCGCGGCTACGAGAGCATCCGCGCCGCACTCGCCCACAGCTACGACATCGGCGCCAGCCGGCCGGACATCCAGGTGGTGGACGTGGACCTGCTCGGCGATCGGCATCTGCGCCTGCAGCATAAGGTCAAGGACGGCATAGTGCTGGAAGGCGGCAGCCGCGACGCCACGCTGCGCCATATCCGCAAGCTCTGGGGCTACGAGGTCAGCATGGCCGCGGTCGACGCGCAGACCGGCGCCACAGTCCACGAACGGTCGACCAGCCAGATCGGGGAATGACCGAACCGGACTTGCCGGCGAAGTCGGGTGTCGTTGCCTTTTCCGGATCACCAACGACCCTATCTACGCGCGCACCTTGACATGGTCGGGAGCAGGAGCATGCGCGCATTGATGATCGCCACCCTTCTTCTGGTCGCCGTCTCGATGGCGCTCTCGCTCGCGCACGCACTGGAATTGCCCGGCAAGTTGCGCCTCAAGGAGGCCACCTACAAATCAGTGCAGGCGATCTATTATCCCGGCTTCACGATCGGCGGCTTCGCCGAAATCGGCGGCATCATTGCCCTCGCCATCCTGCTCTACCTGACGCCTTATCCAAGCGCTCGATTCTGGTGGACCCTGGCGGCGCTTGCCTTCCTGCTGGCGGAACATGCGACCTATTGGTTGATCACGCATCCCGTCAATAATTTCTGGGTGCAAGACGTTGCCATGCCGCAATCAGCCGCGACGTTTTTTTCAATGTTCTCTCGAAAGCAGACCGGCGACTGGAGAGACTTGCGCAACGTCTGGGAGGCTTCGCATGTCGCCAGGGCAGGCCTGGCGATGCTGAGCCTCGTCTCAATTGCTATCGCCGCGACATTTTTTGCCGAATAGCGCCGAGGAGATCAAGACGGCGCCCTCGTCCGCCAATTTGCGGCTACGAACGCTGCATCCGTCAGATCAGAGAACGGACCCGGCGGCCGTATTGTCTTAACGTCAAGCGATCCTGCCATTTCAGCGGTCGGCGCGATGCTTGTTGTGGGCGCTTTCCTGGTGCTCGCCGCGGATGATGTTGCGGTCGTCGGGATCGGCAATGTCCTTCGGGTCCGATCTGAGCTCGGCACCGCGCCGGAACGCCTCGCGCTCTTGCCTGGTCTTTTTCAAATCCGCTTCCGCGTCGAAATCCTTGCCGGCGTTTTTCGTGTTCTCGCGCTCTTCGATAATGCGCAATTGCTGCTCATGAGTCTTTTTTCCGGCCATCGGTGACCTCCTTCTTTTGATTTTCCGCTTTCCCAGGGTCCAAATTCGCTACAGCCCGAAAGGATAGGTCTCGGGAAGGCCTGTCCCAACATGTTCCGGCCCAAGCGGCGTCACGGCACTGGTTTCATCGAACCAGACGAAAGCATCGAACTGGCGGGCGAGCGAGGCGTCCGCATAATGGCTGTGGAGCTCGGTTTCGGGCCGGTAGATGACGCCGATAAAGCGTTCCAGCCGGCGCTCCAGAAGCCGTTCGCGCAGCGTGTCGTCGCGCTCGAAATCGAGCAGGAAAGGCGAGACGCCGCTGTCGTGGCAAAGCCGCTCATAGCTGTCGTTGTGGGAAGGCCGAACCGGTTTCACTTCCATGTCGCCGTCCCAGTCGGTGGCGGCGGCCACCGTCCCGGAATGCGTACTGAGCCCGATCAAGGCAACCTCGTCGCCAAAACGCTGGCGGCAGAGCTGGCCGATGTTCAGTTCGTCCCTGACGATCCCCATCTCGGTGTAGCGGGCATCGCCGATATGGGAATTATGTGCCCACACCACCGCCTTGGCGTTCGGGCCGCGGGCCTGCAGCAGGTGCTCCAGCGTTTCGAACATATGGGTGTCGCGCAGGTTCCAGGATTGCGCGCCGCCATAATACATAGTGCGGTAATAACGCTCGGCGGAGGCGACCAGGCGGGCATTCTGGCTCGCGTCGAGGAAATCGATGCCGTCCTGCTGCGCGTAGTCGAGCTCTCTGGAAAGCAGTTCCCGGCATTGCTCGAGCACGGCCTTCTCGCATTTCTGGTAACCGGAGGTGAGTGCGACACGGCCATAGGTGGCCGGGTCGTTCTGCCACGGCGTCAGGCAGCCATAGCGTTCGCGCGCGATCCTTGCGGCCTGTGGGTCGACCCGATCGAGATATTGCAGGACCGCCGCTATCGATCCACCCATATTGTAGATGTCGAGGCCATAGAACCCGGCCCGCCGGGAGGATAGCCTGATCCGCTCATTATGCTGTCGCATCCAGTCGACGAACACGGCGACATCGGTGTTGCGCCACATCCAGGTGGGAAAGCGCTGGAACGGCGGATCGGCGCCGGGCCGCGGCGGCCGATGGCGGACGTAGCGGTCGATCGCCGCGGCATCGGGCCAGTCGGCCTCGACCGCGACGATGGTGAAGCCATGCTTCTCGATCAGCGTGCGAGTGATCGCCGCGCGCGCGCGATAGAACTCAGATGTGCCGTGGCTGGCTTCGCCGAGCAAGACGACGCGGCGGTCGGCAAACCGGTCGAACAGCGCACCGAAGGCCGGATCGTCGAAATCCGGAAGCGGTTCGGCGGCGGCCGCTATCATCTGCGGCAGGCTGCTTCTGCGCTGATGCCGGTGCGGAAGATCGGCCGCTATTTGGCTGTCGCTGCCTGGCTCGCCCCAGCCTTGCTCGCCGATCAGCGGAACAAACCGCACGCCGCCGAAATCCTCCTCGGTGTAGGTTGCGGCGCCGGTACGGGTGACCTTGAGCAGGCGCTGCGAGTCGAATTCATCGCCGACCGGGATGACAAGCCGGCCGGCGACGTCGAGCTGTTCTTGCAGAGCGAGCGGTGCGCCGGGTCCGGCGGCCGCAACCAGGATCGAATCGAAGGGTGCCGCCTCGGGCCAGCCTTTGGTGCCGTCGCCGGTGCGGACTTCGATATTGTCGTAGCCAAGCTTTTTGAACCGTTGCCTTGCCGTTTCAGCCAACGCGGCGTGGCGCTCGATCGTGTAGACGCGTTCGACGATCCGGCTCATCACGGCAGCCGCATAGCCCGAGCCGGTGCCAACCTCGAGGACGTGGTCGCCGGCTCCGACCTCGGCCATTTCGATCATGAGCGCAACGATGTAGGGCTGCGATATCGTCTGACCTTCGGCGATCGGCAGCGGCCCGTCCTCATAGGCGAATTCTTCAAAGCCAGGATCGACGAAAGCCTCGCGCGGGACCTCGCGCATCGCCTGAAGGACATTGCGGTCGCGAATGCCACGGCGGCTCAAGTGGATGTCGACCATTTGGTTGCGGGCATGGGAGAGATCGAGCATCTTTTTGCTCCTCCTATGGGCCTCCGCTACAATCGCCCAAGCTGCTCAACGCCACCTCGGCCGGCTCGTATCTCAGGGCCTCGGCAGTCCCTTTGGATTCAAGCAATGCGGTGCATCTCCCTAACCGTTAGCAAGCCCCGAGGTTCCCCAAAAGACCGACCCGCTTTTGTCTGGCGAGGCGGGTTGCAGGATCGGCAAGCGGGCGCTGGCCACGCCGCCCAAACTTATTTCGAGGCAAATCCTTTCTCCGAGGCGACGCCACTCCAGATAACGACGGACGAGGGTATTCCGGAGGCATTTCCATGAACGACGAGGTCCGCACCGCTGCGCACACGACCGGCCTTGATCAGATCGATCTGATGGACCGCTACTGGCGCGCCGCGAACTACATCTCGGTTGGCCAGATCTACCTGCTCGACAATCCGCTCTTGCGCGAGCCCTTGCGGCCCGAGCACATCAAGCCACGGCTGCTCGGCCATTGGGGCACGACGCCCGGCCTCAATTTCATCTATGTGCATTTAAACCGGATTATCCGTGAACGTGGTCTCGATGTCCTGTTCATCTGCGGGCCGGGTCACGGCGGCCCGGCAATGGTCGCGAACACCTGGCTCGAGGGCACCTACAGCGAAATCTATCCCGAGGTCGGCGGGGACGAAGACGGCCTGCGCAAGCTGTTCCGGCAGTTCTCGTTTCCCGGCGGAGTGCCGAGCCACGCGGCTCCGGAGACGCCCGGCTCGATCCACGAAGGCGGAGAGCTCGGCTATGCGCTGGTCCATGCCTTCGGCGCCGCCTTCGACAATCCGAACATTGTGGTTGCCTGCGTCGTCGGCGACGGCGAAGCCGAGACCGGCCCGCTCGCCGCGGCCTGGCATTCCAACAAGTTCCTGAACCCGGCATCCGACGGTGCCGTCCTGCCGATCCTGCATCTCAACGGCTACAAGATCGCCAACCCGACGATCCTCGGCCGCATGGAAGACGAGGCGTTGCGCAGCCTGTTCCTCGGCTATGGCTACGAGACCTTCTTTGTCGAAGGTCATGAACCTGCCACGATGCACCGCGAGATGGCCCGCACGCTCGATACCGTGCTCGACCGGATCCACTCCATCCAGGAGCCCGCACGAGCCGCGGGCTGGAAGGGAGAGCGGCCGATGTGGCCGATGATCGTGCTGCGCAGCCCAAAGGGTTGGACCGGGCCGAAAGAGGTCGACGGCAAGAAGGTGGAGGATTTCTGGCGTTCGCATCAAGTGCCGGTGTCGAATGCACGCGGCGATGCGGCGCACCGCCAGATCCTGGAAGACTGGATGCGCAGTTACGAGCCGGAAAAACTGTTCGATAAAGGCGGCCATCTCCTGCCGGAGCTCGCGGCGCTGGCGCCCACAGGGTCGAGACGCATGGGCGCAATACCCTACGCCAATGGCGGCCTGCTGAAACAAGACCTGGTGCTTCCCGACTGGAAAGGCCTGGCGCTCGACGTACAGCGTCCGGGCGGTGCTGTCGGAGAGGCGACGCGGACCGTCGGAAGCTATCTTCGCGATGTGATCCGCTTGAACGCCGATGCCAGGAATTTCCGACTGATGGGGCCGGACGAGACGTCCTCCAACCGCCTCGACGATGTGTTCGAGGTCACGGATCGGATCTGGATGGAGCGGATCGAGCCTTACGACGTCCATCTTTCCCGCGACGGCCGCGTCATGGAAGTGCTCAGCGAGCACCTTTGCCAAGGCTGGCTGGAGGGCTATCTGTTGACCGGCCGCCACGGCCTGTTCTCGTGCTACGAGGCGTTCGTCCACATCGTCGATTCCATGGTCAACCAGCACGCCAAATGGCTGAAGACCTCCGGCGAACTTGCCTGGCGCAAGCCGATCGCCTCGCTCAACTACCTGCTGACCTCGCATGTCTGGCGACAGGATCACAACGGCTTCAGCCATCAGGACCCGGGCTTTGCCGATTTCGTCGCCAACAAGAAAGCCGACACGGTAAGGCTCTATTTCCCGCCCGACGCCAACACGCTGCTGTGGATCACCGACCATTGCCTGAAAACCTACAACCGCATCAACGTCATCGTCGCCGGCAAGCAGCCGGCGCCGCAATGGCTGTCCGCCGAGGACGCGGAAGCGCACTGCAAGGCCGGCGCCGGCATCTGGGAATGGGCCGGGACGGTTGCCAAGGGCGAAGATCCGGATGTGGTCCTGGCCTGCGCCGGCGACGTGCCGACGCTGGAGACGCTGGCTGCAGCCGATATCCTGCGCTCGGGCATTCCGGACCTGAATATCCGCGTCGTCAATGTCGTCGACCTGATGATTTTGCAGTCGAATTCCGAGCATCCGCATGGCTTTGCCGACGACAGATTCGACGCGCTGTTCACCAAGGCCAAGCCGGTAATCTTCGCCTATCACGGCTATCCCTATCTCATTCACCGTCTGACCTACCGGCGCGCCAACCACGACAACATGCATGTGCACGGCTTTCGCGAGGAAGGCACGACGACGACGCCGTTCGATATGGTGGTGCTCAACCAGCTCGACCGCTATCATCTGGCGCTCGCCGCGATCGCGCGTGTGCCGGGGCTGGCCGAGCGGGCGAAGGATCTTGCCGCGGTGTTGCACGGGAAATTGGCTGAGCACACGGCCTATGTCCGCGAACATGGCGAGGACATGCCCGAGATCCAGAAATGGTCTTGGCCGCAGGACGGCGCGACGAGGGCCGGCGATTGATGCGACGATCGATCCTTGCGTTGAATGCCGGCTCGTCGAGCATCAAGTTCGGGCTTTACGATCTTGGAGTGTCCGCTGAGCTGGATCTTGCCTCGCGCGGTTCGCTGGATCTGGGCGATGCGCCAAGGCTGACCGCAAAAGCCGCCGATGGGGAGCTGCAGTGCGATCGGCCACTTGCCGCAGACGCATCACGCGACATGGGCATCGGCCAGACGCTGCAATGGATCGAGAACGAACTTGGCGGAAGGAAATTGATCGCCGCCGGCCATCGCATCGTCCATGGCGGACGCGAGTTCGTCGAACCTGTCCGCCTGACGCCGACAGTTATCGAGGCTCTCGACAGGCTGACCCCGCTTGCGCCATTGCACCAGCCACGCAGCCTCGCACCAATCCGGGCGCTTGCCGCGCTGCGGCCCGACCTGCCGCAGGTCGGATGTTTCGACACGGCCTTCCATCGGACCATCGAGCCTCTGGTCAGCCGTTTTGCGCTGCCGCGCCGCTATGAGGCAGACGGCATCCACCGCTACGGCTTTCACGGGCTTTCCTACGAATATGTCGCCGGCCGGCTCAAGCAGATATCGCCCGATCTGGCGACGAAAAGAACCATCGTCGCCCATCTCGGCAACGGGGCGAGCCTGTGCGCCATGCGCGACGGGCGAAGCGTCGATACGACGATGGGCTTTTCGGCGCTTGACGGCCTGGTCATGGGCACACGCTGCGGCGCCATCGATCCGGGCGTGCTTTTGTACCTGCTGCTGGAAAGAGGCGTTTCGGGAGAGGCGCTGCAAGACATGCTCTACGAGGAATCCGGGCTGCTCGGCGTGTCCGGCATTTCCGGCGACATGCGCACGCTGGAGGCCAGCGACGACCGCCGGGCTCGCGAAGCGGTGGAGCTTTTCGCCTTCCGCGCTGCCAGGGAAGTTGCCGCCCTCGCCAACACGCTGGGCGGGCTGGAATGCCTGGTGTTCACCGCCGGCATCGGCGAGCACTCTGCCCCGGCCCGCAAAGCGATTTGCGACAGGCTTGGCTGGCTCGGCGTGGCGATCGACGAGGCCGCCAACAGCTCTCATGCCGCGCTGATGAGCCAGGCGGAGAGCAAGGTGGAAGTCCGCATCGTGGCGATCGACGAAGAAGGGGTCATCGCCCGCCACACGCGCAAGGTGATGGAGGGGCCCGGCTGAGGCGGATGGCCTCGAATGGCGGCGCTTGCTCGACCGGCTACGTCGCGAGGGCGGCCGATCTGTTGAACACGATGGTCACCCGCGTTCCTTTGCCGGGCAGAATCCACCTCGAACCGGGCTTTGGCATTTTCGGTCAGCGATTGAGCGATCAGTGCTCCGAGCTTGCCGGGTTTCGGCCAGGTCTCGCCTTCGCTCGGTTTTTTCGGCTTCGGCGGACATTCCAAGCTTTCGATGTTTTGGGTGGGACGATGATCAATATCAGGTCACTCGCCAACTGCGAAGTCCGCTCATTGCGCCGTGCGGCCAGGATTGGCGGACAGCCGAGTTGATGAATGAGAAGCGTCTGAAAGTTCAGCTGGAGTGGCTCTGCTGGATCAGGTGGTATCTATACCGGTCGCGAATGTGCTCGTTGAAGAACCGGCCTTTTGATGAGGATTTGCGGAACGCGGCGTGGACCTGCGGCGGCACGTCCTCGTAATCATAGCGGTTTCCGCTCGGGACGAACCATACGGAGAGTACCCTCGTCGCCGGCTGGTAATCGATGCTTCTGATCGCAGTTGAAGGCATTCTCAACAGGTCCAATGCTCGGCAGTGCTCCATTCCATATCGTCATGTGAATAACCCTGCACGGAGAGCGAGGTTCCTTGTTGCCGAAGCAGCCTTGCCGCTACGGGCCGGCTTCACCAAATACGGTTGATGCCATCGCCCAAGACATCGGCTGCAGCCCGCCAGGGCGATCTCTTTGCCGCCGCCGACGACCTGCCGGAAGGATTCCGCTACCGGCCCGAACTGATCACGCCGGACGAACAAGCAGCGTTGGCGAGCCAGCTCGCAAGCCTGCCTTTTCAGGCCTTCGACTTTCACGGCCATCTGGCAAACCGGCGGGTGGTCGGTTTTGGGCTGCGTTATGATTACGACCGGCGCGAAGTCGTCGAGGCACCGCCGATACCCGGCTTTCTGCTGCCGCTCAGGGAAAAGGTTGCAGCCTTCGCCCGCCTGCCCGCCGAGACCTTCGTGCAGGTGCTGATCAACGAGTACCGGTCGGGCGCCGGTATCGGCTGGCACCGCGACAAGCCTCATTTCGAGGCCGTCGCCGGTGTTTCCCTGCTGGCCGCCTGCAGCTTTCGCCTGCGGCGGAAAAGCGGCACGCGATGGGACCGCAAGACGGTCACCGTCGAGCCAAGATCGGCCTATCTGATGACGGGTGCTGCGCGCAACGAATGGGAGCACAGCATTCCGCCGGTTGCGGAGCACCGCTATTCGATCACGTTGCGCACGCTGCGGCCGCAACGCGCTTAAAGCAGAGCGGTGAGGAAGCCCGAGCACTGCCCTAAGAACTGGGCTGAAACAAATTCATCCGTCGCCATGCCGGCCGGCAAAGTCCGCCAGCATGGCGCGCTGGCCTTTCAGGATCTTGAGGTTGGCTTCAGGCAGGCAGAACCAGCCCGCTTTGTCGACTTCGGCAAATTCCTTCATCGAGCCGGACCTTGGCGGCCATTCCATGACGAAGGTGTTGCTGCTGATGGCGTCGCTGTCGAAATCCGCCTCGACGCACCATGCGATGACGAGCTTGCCGCCCGGCTGCCTGTAGCTGCCAAGGCTTTCGAAATCCCCGTCGATGGCAAGACCGAGTTCCTCTTCGGCCTCGCGTTTTGCTGCCGCCAGCTCGTCCTCGTTCTCGTCGACCAAGCCCTTCGGGATCGACCATGCGCCGTCGTCCTTCTTCGCCCAGAATGGTCCGCCCGGATGCACCAGCAAGATCTGGAGATGTCCTTCCCTTCGGCGAAAGATGAGCAATCCTGCGCTGCGTTGGGCGATTCCGCTATTCCCCTGACGAAAATGAAACGAACGTCCGGGCCGGCATATGGAACAGCCTGCCATGGCGGAACGATTTCCGCGCGCAGCCGTTCCGTCCGTTCGACAAATGAGTAATCGACATGGCGACGCCGCGAGCTGCCTGGAAGGGCTTTATGAAAGTCGGATCGGTTTCCTGTGGCGTCAAGATCATCGGTGCCGTCAGCGAGGCCGAGAAAGTGCATTTCAGGATCCTGAACCGCAAAGACGGTCTCCCGGTCAAGAGCGCCTATCTAGACGAGGAGACCGGCGACACGGTCGAGGCGGCCGAGCAGGTAAAAGGCTATGAGGTCGAAAAGGGTGAGTTCATCCATATAGAGCCGGACGAAATCAAGAAACTGAAGATGGTATCGCAGCATACGCTCGAAATCGGCGAGTTCGTGCCTGCCGCCGAAATCGACGCACGCTACCTCGAAAAACCCTACTATCTCGTTCCGGCCGACGCGCCCTCCACGGAGGCTTTCGCGGTGATCCGGGACGCCATGGCCAGGAAAAAGGTAGCAGCCCGTTCCTGCGTCGTGCTCTACCAGCGAGGCCGAGAGGTGCTGATCCAGCCGCTGGGCAAGGGCATGGTAATGACGGAATTACGCAACCACAATGAAGTGGTCGCGGCGGACGCGGTGTTCGAAGGGCTGAAGGCTCGCAAGGTCGATCCCGAGATGCTGGAAATCGCGCAATTGCTGATCGACAAGAAGCCGGCCAAATTCGACCCGTCGAAGTTCGACGATACTTATGAAAAGGCGCTGGTTGCAATGATCGAGGCCAAGCGCAAGGGCAAGAAACCGCCCAAGCCGGAACCTGAGCCCAAGACGAACGTCATCAATCTCGCCGATGTTCTGCGCAAAAGCCTGGCGCAGGAAGGCGGCAAGGCTCCCAGCAAAAAGCCGAGAACGGCCCCGAAACGCAAATCAGCCTGAATGTCCGAAAGCGGATCGAACGGAACCGAAAACGCTCGCGCGCATTTAGATGACGTAGCAATCCGTCGGCAAGCCAAGCGGAGCGGGGGACTGGTGGACGTCGTTGAACTAAGGACTGGCGGGATCCCGCAAGTTTCCTCCGCCGATCTGATGCAGGCGTTGCCTGTGGCCGTCTACACCACCGACAAACAAGGCTACATCACCTTCTTCAACGAACCCGCTGCCGATCTCTGGGGATATCGTCCGGTTATCGGCCAGGATCGCTGGTGCGGGTCATGGAAGCTTCGCCACCTCGACGGGCGACCGATGGCGCATGACGAGTGTCCAATGGCCGTTGCCTTGCTCGAGGAGCGGGACGTTCGTGGGGGCCGAGCCATCGCCGAGCGGCCGGACGGCCAACTCATCCCGTTCAGTGCGCATCCGGTCCTGCTTCGCAATGAAGCCGGCGAGGTTGTCGGCGCCATCAACACCCTGCTCGACCTGCGCGTGCAGACGCTGGCCGACGACGCCGGCATAAGGCTCGCCGCCATCGTCGAATCCTCGATGGACGCCATCGTGTCCAAAGACCTGAACGGCATTATCACCAGCTGGAACGACGCGGCACAGCGCCTGTTCGGCTATACGCCCGCCGAGGCGATCGGGCGCCCGGTGACGATCCTCATCCCGCCCGACCATCTGGATGAGGAAGCCATGATCATCAGCCGCATTCGCGCCGGCGAACGGATTCCTTCATACGAGACTATCCGGCAGCGCAAGGACGGCACCTTGGTTCCGGTTTCGCTCACCATCTCGCCGATACGCGACGGCATCGGGCGTATCATCGGCGCCTCCAAGATCGCGCGCGACATCAGCCCCCACAAGGAAAGCGAACGGCGCATCCGCACACTCATGCGCGAAGTCAACCATCGCGTTAAAAACCAGTATTCGGTGATCGTCTCGATGATCCGCGAGACCAGCAAGCTGGCGGGTACGCCAGAGGCCTTCCTTTCACGGGTCCGGGAACGCATCATGGCGCTATCGGAATCGCACGACCTGCTGGTCGATGCGGAATGGCGTGGCGCGACCATCGGCGAATTGATCCATGCACAGACCAAGGCCTTCGCGACACAGGCCCGTCTGTCGATGAGCGGGCCGACGATCATGCTGCAGCCGAACGCGGTGCAATATCTCGGCATTGCCTTTCACGAGCTGGCCACCAATTCGGTAAAGCACGGAGCGCTGTCGCACCATGACGGACGGGTCGAGGTCGAATGGACCGTGACCCCAGCCGCCGATGGCAGCGACGGCTTCCGCTTTGTCTGGCGGGAACTGGACGGACCATTGGTGGATGAAAACACGCGACGCGGTTTCGGAACGGTTGTGCTCAAACGCGTCACGCCGCAGGCGCTCAGCGGCACCGGCCGCCTGGAATTCGCCAGGCACGGCATCAGCTGGACGCTGGAAGCGCCGCTGCGCTTCGTTCAGATGTCGATGGCTGGCATCGCGGCTGATTGAAGGCCGCTACACCGGCCGCGGCTTGGCGGCCGTGTGGCAACGCAATCCCTTTGGTAGCAATCAGGAGGAACAGCGATGAGTTGGCTGGGCACCTGGCGGAATCAGTACGGGTCGGTCGTCGAACTGACCACCGAAGAGGGCGGACGGATCAGCGGAACCTTCAGGACGGCGCTGGAGGACAGCGCCTTCTTCGGCATGACCGTGCCGCTGTTCGGAGCCTGCCGTGGAGACGTCATCGGCTTCACTTGCGCGGCCGAAGGGCGGGTCGGAGCCGCAGCGGTGAGCTATACCGGCATTCTCAGGGATGGGAAGTTGGAGATGCTGTGGCACACCGTTGCGGATGCCGCTTTGTCGGCGGAAAAGGAAGGTGCCCCGGCCCGAGCCAGGAAACTGCCCGCCTGGCGCGCCTTTGGAACCAGCCTCGACAGTTTTGAACGCGTCTCCTGACGTGTCGGGCCCGCCGCCGCGGCATTCAGCTCGCAAGTGAGGCAGCAGGGTTCCCGCGGTGCATCGGAACTCGCACTGACGATGGCGCGTTAGCCAGGACATGCGCTGTTCGTTACGGGGTCGACCCAATGAGCGTGCTTTATCGCGCAGCGAAAATCGCCGAACAGGCCCATGCCGGACAGTCTGACAAGACAGGGCGGCCCTATATCGAACATTGCCGTCGGGTTGTCGATGCCGTCGAAACGCTCGACCAGAAAGCCATCGCCTATCTTCACGACGTCGTCGAAAAAGGCGACGGCTGGAACCGCGACCGGCTTGAGGCGGCCGGGTTCGGGCCGTCCATCGTATCGGCCGTCGACGCCATGACGCGGCTGCCGAACGAGGGCGATGCCGCGTTCGTTCGCAGGGCTGCGGCCAACCCGCTGGCATTGCCGGTCAAGCACGCCGATCTCGCCGACAATCTATGGCAGGCACGGCAGATCGGTGCCTCGACAGCGAAATACGAAGACGGCCTGCGCATTCTCAGGGAAGAGTTCGCGAGCTGACGGACAGCTGGCGGCTGTCGCCGATGTGGGGTCTACTCGGTGACGTGCGGCGTGTGCCGCTTGTCTTCCGCGGGATCGGCGTCGATCCGCGCCCTGCCGGGATCGAACGCACCATGGCGGGCGATCGCCAATGCCGGGGTGTCGGGCGTCTCGTAGGCCCACATGAAGTCTTCTGCCGACGAACCGACCGCATGAACACGCCAATAGCTTGCCGTGCCCTTCAGCGGGCTGTGGCTCGTCGTGTTCGTCTTCTCCAGAAGGTCGAAATAGATGTCCTCGAAGGGTATGTAGAAGACAGGATCATGACCGTCTTCGTAGAGCAGCTTTGCCCGCTCGCTCGACGCAATAATGGCGTCGGAGAACCGGACGGTTACGGTTCCATCGAACGGGACAATCCTGAGCGGGCCTGGCCGGGGGGCGGAATTTGCGGCTAAGGGCTGCATTCGACTTCTCCGTTGACTGCGCTGCCTTCCCGAAACGTACTATCGCCGGTCAGGGTTCCAGTTCTACGCGTCCCCTCTTCCGAAACTGTCGAGGAACCCGGCAAGGTGATCGGCAACGCGCTCGGGTGCTTCGCGCGTCGGAAAGTGGCCGATGCCAGCCAGAAGCTGGCGCTCGTAATGGGCCGTGAAGTATCGTTCCTTGCCTTCGGACGATTGCGGCAGCACAACGCGGTCGGCATCGCCGTGGATTATCAGAGTAGGCGCGGGAATGGACTTGGCGGAAATCTGGCGCCGGGCAAGATCGGCGTAGCGCGGATCGGGATCGGCTTCGCCCCAGCGAACCCTGTAGCAGTGCAACGTCACGTCGGCCCAATCGGGATTTTCGAAGGAAGCGGAAACGCTGTCAAAAAGCTCTTCCTCGAACCAGCCGGGCGGGCTCCAGCTTTCCCATTGAAAATGCGCGAACGCCTTGCCTTGCTGGCGAACGATCTCGGCGCCGCGATCCGTTGCCATGAACCATTGGTACCAGAATGCCCTGACCTGGCCCAGCGGCGGCGTTGCGAGTTCGCCCGGCTGCCAGCCAAGCGACAATGCCGAGCAGCAGCGTATCCGTTCGGGAAATACCGAGGCGAGCAGGTAAGCGATCCGAGCGCCCCAATCGTGGCCGACGACCGCAAAACGGCCGAGGCCAAATGCGTCGGCGAAATCGATCACGTCCTGAGCCATGGCGGCAATTTCACCGGATCGCATGGTCTCGTCCGACAGGAAGGTGGTTTTGCCGAACCCACGCAGCCACGGCGCAAAGGTGCGGAAGCCGGCACGATGCAGGACAGGCGCAATGCGCGTGAAGGTGGTTGCGTCGTCCGGCCAGCCGTGGAGAAGCAGAACGGGCGCGCCGGCTCCAGGGCCACCGGCGATGTACGCGATGCGCAGCAACGGCGTGGTGCAGAAGGCGGGTGTTTCCATGATCCGGCCATCCCGTTTCGATCACGCCGCATGGCGTCAGATCGTTTTCGGCGCAAGTTTGCTGAACCGCGCGCGGCTGCGATTGTTCCATGACAGAGGCAGACTTCCAGTGAAACCTCACCGCTGCTCGCGGTGGAAGAAGACCGACGGGAACGGTTTTCCAAGGTCGTCGTTGTTTCAGACCTCCGCACGCGCCATAATCGCAATGGCCGCCACTCGCCGACTCAACAGCAAATGGACCACATGCTGGATCGATCGCCTACCCTCCCAAGGTCGCTTGGCGCTGCGCTGCGAAGGGAAGTGCCGCGGTTTGCGGCACCCGGCAATGAAATTTCATGCACTACGGTCGCATCCTACAATGTGCATAAATGCGTCGGCACCGACGGCAGGTTCGATCCGGAGCGGGTCGCAGCCGTGGTCAAGGAAATCGACGCCGATATCATTGCTTTGCAGGAGGCGGACGAAAGAACCGGAAGCAGGCAGGGATTGCTGGATCTCGCAGCACTCGAGCGCGACAGCGATCTCGTCCCCACACACATCCCGGAAAACCGCCGCAGCCATGGCTGGCATGGAAACCTGATCCTGGCACGCCGCGGCGTGGTCGAAAGCGTGAACCAGATCCGGCTGCCCGGCCTGGAGCCGCGCGGCGCGGTGATCGCGGACCTGGAGCTGAAGGGCGTCTCGCTCAGGATCATAGCCGCGCATTTCGGCTTGCTGCGGCGCTCGCGCTCGCAGCAAGCCAACGCACTTGTCGAAGCCACGCACCCGGTTCTGCGGCCAACAATCCTGCTTGGCGACCTTAACGAATGGCGCGTCCGCAACAGGTCTTCGCTGCTGGCCCTGCTGCCGCATTTCGGTCCGATCGATGCGGTTCTGCCGAGCTTTCCGTCGCGCTTTCCGCTGTTTGCCCTCGACCGCATCCTGGCCAGGCCGCCGCACCTGATTTCCAGCATCGAGGTGCACAAGACGCCGCTGGCGCAGCGGGCTTCCGATCATCTGCCGATCAAGGCCCGGCTGAACCTGGACGCGATACGGCAGCCGCGACTGCAACCAGAATGAACCTGAAGGGTTGTTAGTCAGATTTCAGACGGTTTGCTTCGCTGATGTTTGTCGGTGCACTTTATGGATACAGCCATTTCGCGGTTTGCCCGGGACAAGATCGCTGCCGGCAATAGCGGGCTGGTGCTGATCGCCGACAATTATGACGCGTTTGCCGCACGAATCCTTGCCGCGCGCAGTGCCACCAGCAGCCTCGACCTGATGTACTATCTCTGGCACGACGACCATAGCGGCCGGCTGCTGATGCAGGAGGTCGTCAAGGCGGCGGAGCGCGGTGTCCGCGTCCGCATGCTGCTGGACGATATCAATCCGCGCAACAGCGACGCCGCTTACCTGGCGCTCAACAGCTACAAGAACATCGAGCTGAGGCTGTTCAACCCCAGCGGCATGAGGAACGGCAGCATCTTTCGCTCGCTGGAGATGGTCGCCCGGCTGTTTGCGATGACCCGCCGCATGCACAACAAGGCCTGGATCGCCGACGAGAGCCTGGCCATCGTCGGAGGAAGAAACATCGGTGATGCCTATTTCGACGCCGCGGAGACAAATTTCCGTGATCTCGACCTGTTGCTTCTCGGTCCTGCCGTAGGGCAGACGATGCAGATCTTCGAGGCGTTCTGGAATTGCGAGGCGGCAAAGCCAATCCAGCTGCTCAACCCGGCTGCGGTGGGCTCGCGCGCCGATTTCCTCGACAATCTCGATGCGTCGATGGACGGCCAGCTTTTGAACAGCCTCAGTGCCTGGCGCACGATCACGGAGTTCATTGCGGCGCATAGCGAGGTCTGCTGGACGAAAGGCGTTCGCGTCATTTCCGATCCGCCGGAGAAGGTGCGCGGCAAGCGGCGCAGGAACTGGCTGACCAAGGAGCTGCTTCCCGCTATCGAGGCGACCAGACAGCGGCTCGAAATCGTCTCGCCCTATTTCATCCCCGGCCGCACCGGGTTGGCCATCCTGTCGAAGCTGGTGGACCGTGGCGCCGAGGTTGCAATCCTGACCAACTCGCTCGCCGCGACGGACGTCGCCGCAGTGCACGGCGCTTATGCCAAATACCGCCGCAAGCTGCTTAAAAAAGGTATCCAGCTTTTCGAATTGCAACCCTTCAACCGCCAGGCCAACATCTCCGTTTTCGGCTCAAAGGGAGCCAGCCTCCACACCAAGGCCTTTACGGTCGACGACACGCTGGGGTTTGTCGGTTCCTTCAATTTTGATCCGCGTTCGGTGTCGTTGAATGCGGAAATGGGCGTGCTTTTCCACGATGCCAATCTGGTGATGGAGTTGCGCCGGCTGTTCGAGCACGAAAAGTCACCGCAGACGAGCTATCAGCTGGTCCTGGACAAAGGCGCCCTGCGGTGGCTCGGCATGGCGGATGGCGAGATGCGGCAATGTTCGCGTGAACCGGAGGCCAGTCTCTATCGGCGCATCGTTGCAGCGTTGGTTGGCTGCTTGCCGATCGAATCGCAATTGTAGAAGCGACGGATTTGTCGGAACGCAACTCTTTGTCGGAACGGAAATGCGGGACCACGAGTTGTAACCGTTGTCCGGAGCATGCCGATGAAGACCACGATATACAGTTTTCTTGCCGAGCTCTTGCCGTTCTGGATGGCGCATAAACGCAAAATGCGCGCCGACCGCGCCGCTGAGCGGCCGACACGACCGGCTGCTGCCGATGACGGTCGGCCGACAAGCGATCCGAATCGAGCAACACCGGCGCGGCGGCGCAACACGTCTTAGGGCGGGATGCTTTCAAATTAGATCCCGCTCCAACTGTCTGGCTAGCCGCATTTCCGCGACGCCGATAATCCCATTTGGCTGCAGAAGCTCTAGCCCCTAGGGCGATCACGCTATCGTCAAGTATCGCTATTCGAAATCCGGCGTTGCCAAGCATCCATTTTGCAGCACGTACGTTAATGTGCACTACAGGGTTGCCGCTATAGGTGCGCGCCATGAGTGATAGTGCGATAGAATTCTTGCAGGATTGGATACACGAAAACGTTCATGTGCCGCCGCCTCCGATCAGGCTTGAAAAGGAGGCGGAAATCCTCGCCAGGGAATGCAAGGAAGAGGCGGCCGATGCCGGCGTACCCATCGAAGACATCGAGGAAGAGGTTGGCGACCTCAAGGATCTGCTCGTCGCCAAGCTCGAAGACGCAGCCGAGGACGAGGCCCGGCAACTCAATGGCCACGGCCAAAAGATTTCTACGCTGGCGGCCGGGCAAAGGCGGGCCGTATGAGGCCGGTCCGAGCGCAGGCAAGGCATCACGAGGTGCGCCGCTTCGGCCTATTGTCCGATCAGCGTCAGCCCGAACAGGATCATCAGCCAAAACCCGGCAGCAGCGACCGCAAGACGCGGCAGGACGCCGTCGCTGGCCAGATGCATGAACAGGATGGCGATGACGGCGGTCTTGGCCGCGGCGATCACCAGATTGAGTGCCGAATTGAAGCCGCCGAGCGCGAGGAAGGACGAGCCGACGGTCAGGGCCAGCAAGGCTAAAAGCCCGATATAAGCAAGCGTGAGTTTGCGGAACTCGCTCATCTGTTGATCAGATAGAGGACGGGGAACAGGAAGACCCAGACGATATCGACGAAATGCCAATAGAGGCCGATTGCCTGCACGCGCCGGAACCGGCTGGCCTCGATCGTGCGTGGCCACAGCGCGAGGATGCCGCCGATGACGATTACGCCGCAAATCAGATGCAAGGCGTGCAGTGACGTCATCGCGAAATAGAGGCCGAAGAAGAATTCGGCATGAACAGGATCCGGGCCCTTATAGATGAAAGGTGCGCCGAGCACCGGCGCCAGCCCTTCGCCGAATTCCCTGGCGTACTCCGTTGCCTTGATCGCCAGGAAGACGACGCCGAGCAGCGCCGTCGCAGCCAATGCCCAGCCAGCGGCGCGCCATCGCCGCGCGGCCGTGTACATGTGAGCAAGCGCCATGGCAAAACTGCTGGTGATCAGGACGACGGTGTTGGCCGTGCCCAACGGCAGCGACAGATGCTTCGCCGCGCCGGCGAAGGCGTCGCCATAACTCAACCGGGCAAACATGAAGACGAGCAGGATGGCGCCGAACAGCATCGCCTCGGAGCCGATGAACACCCACATGGCGAAGCTGTCGGCAGCCGTTTCGCGAGCCGGCCGGTCGAAGGCGATGCTTGTCGTCGGTGACTTCAAACCAGATCCTCCACCGGGTCCGACCGTTTCTCGGTCAGGCCTTTCATCGGATAGTCGTAGGCTGGTCTGGTGACGGTCGGCATGCGATCGAAATTATGCGCTGGCGGCGGCGAGCTTGTTTGCCATTCCAATCCGGTCGCTCGCCACGGATTGTCCGGGGCTCGCGCGCCTCGAAACAGCGACCACGCCAAATAGAGGAGCGGCATCAGATAGCCAATCGCCAGCACCACGGCGCCAGCCGACGACAGGATGTGCCAGAAAGCGAATTCCGGCGGATAGGTATGGTAGCGCCGCGGCATGCCCAGAAAGCCGAGCACATATTGCGGAAAAAAGGTCAGGTTGAAGCCGATGAAGGTCACAGCCGCGGCTATACGGCCCCAAACCTCCGAATACATTCGGCCGGTGAGTTTCGGCCACCAGAAATGCAGCCCTGCCATGTAGGCGGTCACCATGCCGCCTACCATGATGTAGTGGAAATGGGCGACGACGAAATAGGTGTCGTGAACGTGGACGTCGATGGCGAGCGCGGCAAGGAAAAGGCCGGCCAGCCCGCCGAAGGTGAACAATGCCAGGAAGAACAGCGCATAAAGCATCGGCGTCTCGAAGCTGATTTCGCCCTTGCGCAGCGTCAGGCTCCAGTTGAAGACCTTTATCGCCGATGGGATCGCGACGCAGAAGGACAGGAACGAAAACACCACGCCGGCATAGGCCGACTGCCCGCTGACGAACATGTGGTGGCCCCAGACGAGAAAGCCGAAGACGGCGATCGCCATCGAAGCCAGGGCGACGGCCTTGTAGCCGAACAGCGGCCGGCGGCTAAAGCAAGGCAGCACTTCCGAGACCACTCCCATGCCTGGCAGGATCATGATGTAGACGGCGGGGTGCGAGTAGAACCAGAACAGATGCTGGAACAGCAGCGGATCGCCGCCGAGGTCGGGATTGAAGATGCCGATGCCGAAGACGCGCTCCAGCACGATGAGGATCAGCGATGCTGCAAGCACCGGCGTCGCCAGCACCATCACCAGGCTGGTGGCGTACAGCGTCCAGACGAAGATCGGCAGCCGGAACCAGGTGAGGCCAGGCGCTCGCAAGGTGTGGACGGTGACGATGAAATTGATGCCGGTCATGATCGTCGAAAAGCCGACGATGAAAACGCCGAATGCCGCGGTCGAGACAAACCCGTTGGCATAGAGCGTCGACAGCGGCGTGTAGAAGGTCCAGCCGGTGTCGACGCCGCCCAAAACCACCGAGGCGAGCGCGAACAGGCTGCCGAACATGAAGACGTACCAGCTTGCCAGGTTGAGCCGTGGAAAGGCGAGGTCGCGCGCGCCGATCATCAGCGGCAGCAGGAAATTGCCGAGCGTTGCCGGGATCGACGGCACCAGGAAGAACCACACCATGATGATGCCGTGCAGCGAAAACAGCCGGTTGTAGACATCGTCGGAGACCAGGTCGCCGGCCGGCGTCGCAAGCTCGATGCGCATCAGCACGGCAAAGGTTCCGCCGAGGAAGAAGAAGGCCGTCAGCGAGACGAAATAGAGCCACGCCACCCGTTTGTGGTCGGTTGTCAGCAGCCAGGAGCGCGGCCCGGCACCTTCTGCGAGATAGCTTGCCGACGCCAAATCGCTGCTCATTGCGGCGCCTCGTTTTTTGCCGCCGGGAACGAGGGAGATTGGAGCGATAGGGATTTGAGATAGGCCATCAGCATCTGCAGTTCGGCTTCGTCAACGAGACCGTCGAAGCTCGGCATCACCGGCTGGTAGCCGGCGGCGATTTCCTTGTTCGGGACAAGGATCGAATCGCGCAGATAGCGTTCGTCGGCGATGACCGTCTGCCGGTTGGCCAACGCCACCGGCTGGCCGAAAACCCCATCGAGGCCGGGCGCCCGCACCTTGCTGGAATTGCCGTGACAGCCGGAGCAGCCGAGCGCGCGGAACAGTTTCCCGCCGCTCGTGGCAAGGCTTTCGCCTTCACCTTGACTGCCGAGCCATGATGCATATTGCTCCGGCGCCAGCACCGTCACCCAGCCGCCCATCTCGGAATGCTGCGTGCCGCAATATTCGGCGCAGAACAGGTGATAACGCCCCGGCTGCGTGGCGATGAACCAGACATTGGCCGTGCGTCCGGGAACGGCATCCTGCTTGACCCGAAAGGCTGGCACGTAGAAGGAGTGGATGACGTCCTGTGATGCCAGCGACACCACCACCGCCTTGCCGACCGGCACGTGCAGCTCGTTGATCTCGCGCTGGCCGCCGGGATGGCGGAATTCCCACATCCATTGCTTGCCGAGGCCGGCGATCTCGACGGCGTCCGGTGGCGGACGGTCGCGCCGGACAAAAAGGACTGCGCCCCAGCCGAAGAAGATGAAGGCCATCACCAGGCTGGCAATGGTCCACGTCATCTCCAGCGGCAGGCTGCGGGCACGCGCCCCGGTACGGTCGGCTGCGGAGCCGATACGATATTTGACGGCGTAGCCGACAACGAGAACGGTCAGGAACAGGCCGAGCGCGACTGCGAAAGCCAGCAATGTGTAGAACAAGGCATCGACGCTGCCCGCGATGGACGAGGCTTCCTGCGGGAAAAACCGGATGCCGAAGCTCACGCCCGCCTCCCGCGCGCCAGCAGTATGGCCATCGCCAACCCCACCACCATCACGATGCTGGCGAGCTTCAACGCAGCCCAGATCGCCGGCGTATATTGCCCCTTGGACGCATCGAAGCCGGCGCAGAGCAGGAAGACATGATCGGCGATCGAGCCGAGCCTGCCGGAAGATGCCTCGACAAGGGCAAGCTCAAGATCGCGCGGCGTGAAGCTCAGCGCCGCCAGCACCTGCGCTATCCGGCCTTTTGGCGTCAGCGCGATGACCGCGATCGGATGGGCGAATTGGTCGATCCTGGCGCGGGTGTCGAAACTGATGCCGGCTTCCGCGGCAAGGGCGCCGCCGGCGCCGTCGGCACTGGTCAGGAACCGCCACGCCGACAGGTTCCTCGCGTCGGCCGCCGCGGCGACCGTGGCTTGCGCATCGCCCGCATCTTCGGGCGTGTCGGCGGCATCGATCGAGACGAACAAAGCGCGATAGGTGTCGGGGTCGAGCGAGGTCTTTTTCAAATCCGAGGCGACCGCCTGTTGGGTCACACCACAAAGGTTCGGGCATTTGTCGTAGCCGAAAATCAGCAGCGCCGGCCGGCCGGCAAGCATTTGGCCGATCGTGCGCTGCTCGCCGGACGCATCGCGAAACACCCGGTCGAGGCTGAGCTGCGCGCCGATCTCGGGATCGAAGGCCGGGCGTGCGAAGGCCATGGCCGGCAGTGCCGCGAGAAGGGAAAAAGCGGTTAGCCAGGCCTTCATGGCCGGCCTCCCTGGCCTGGCGCGGTCCGGCAGCGAGCGGCCTGTGGCGCGCGTGGTATCTCGGCCTCGACCAATCGGCAGTCGGCGCCGGCGGCCGGCGCCGGCTGCCCCCAGTTCGGCAAACCATGGCTGACGATCGCCCACATGGCGTCCTCGATCGGAATGCGGGCAATGCCGGCGGTGCGGTCGACCCAGCCGACCTTGTTCAGCTCCTGCTCCTCCGCCTTGCGGAAGGCAGCGAGGTCGTCTTCTGGAAAGCGCTGCAAGGCTGGACTGGCCCGGTTGCCGACCGATGATGGCCCCGGCAGCGGCCTGAACGGCCTGGTGTCGAAGACGAGCCCGAGGACGATGACTGTTGCGGCCAGGAGCAGCAGCAGGCCGGCCGCGAAGGCAAGCAGCGCGCCCGGCCAGACGTCGCGCGTTTCGGGATGGCGGGCCGCTCTAGCCATGGACGGGCCTCCGGCGCCAGAGGTCAATCCGGTCCGGCCGGCCAAGCACGAAAAGCAGCAGCGCAAGCCAGAGGCCGCCAGCTCCTGCCAGCGCGGCAAGATCGTACCAGAATGCGATCACATTGCCGTCCGCCAACGGCGGTCTGATCCGCCAAAGGACATCGACGTAGTGGCCGGCCAGCACGATGCCGCAGATCGACAGCAGGCCGGCATGGCTGCGCTTCAGATCCCGGCTGAGCAGCCCGGCAAAGGGGACCGCGAATTGCAGCGCAATCAGCAGCCAGAGCAGATACTGCCAGCCATTGCTGCTGCGGATGAGGTACCAACGGATCTCGTTTGGCAGGTCGCCGCCCCAGGTCACCAGCCATTGCATGAACGACAGGTAGGTCCACAGCAGCACGAAGCCGAACAGCATGTTGGCCAAATCCTCGCTGAGCGCGACATCCTCCTCGCCGCCCGCCATGACCTCGATCGAGCGGTTAACACACAGTACCGTCATCGCCAGGGCGTAAGCGCCGACGACTTCGGCCGACGCTTCCAGCAACGCATAGATGGTCGAGGAGAACTCCGGCTCCAGCGAGAGCATCCAGTCGATGGCAAAAATCGTCACAGCCAGCCCATGCGCAATCAATCCAGCGGCATAGGCCTTGCCGCGGCCGGCGCTGCCACGACCGCTATCGGTCGTTGTCCAGTCAAGCACGCGCCACGCCAGCACCAGCCAGATCGCGGCGCAGGCGGCAAAGCGCAGCAAAAAGAACGGAACGTTCAGATAAGAGAATTTCTGGCGCACCGTCTCGGGCAATGCAGCCGCGTCGGCACTCGCCCAGGGAAAGACCAGGTCGAGCCTGAGCAGAACCGGCAGCAGCAGAAGCAGCGCCAGCGGCAGCGTCGCGACGAGAGCGCGCAGCGGCTGGCGGATTGCCTCGCCCCAGCGGCCGCCGGTCAGCCCATGCACCATCAGGATGGTCAGCGCGCCGAGCGGCAGGCCGAGCAGGAAGAGCGCCGCAGGCAGCCAGCCGGCCAACATGGCTCTGAAGTCGAAGGCCAATCCCGTGGCGCAAAGCACAAGTCCGACGGCGGCCACGGCAAGCGCCGGCAAAATCAAACGTTCGGTGGCAAGCCGCATCATCGCCCGCATCATCGATCCGGCTCCGCATTGAGCTCGGCACGGAGGCTTTCCGGCAGCTCGGCAATTGGTGCATCGCGCGAATATTGCAGGGCGCGGATATAGGCGACGATCGCCCAGCGGTCGGCAGGCGGGACACGCGCCGCGTAGGAATACATGGCGCCATAGCCGTTGCTGATGACGTCGTAGAAATGCCTGTCGCTCGCCTTGCGCAACGCGTCCTGGTGATAGGTCGGCGGCGCCGGAAAGCCCCGCTCGACGATCATGCCGTGGCCGTCGCCGGCGCGGCCGTGGCAAGGCGAACAGAAGATGTCGAAGCGTTGCTGGCCTCGCCGCAGCAGCATCATCGTGACCGGATAGGGAAAAGTGTCGGGTACCGGCGAAAGATCGGCATCGCGTGCGACCGTGTCCTCGACCGGCGCCCGCGCCGACATGCCGTCGGCGAACTGGTTGCTGCTTTCGAGCGGATCGTAGCGCGGCTGGTCCTCCATGTCCTGCCGGCAGCCGGCGACCAGCAAGGCTGCCGACAGCAGGATCGTGCGCATGTTCACGCCTCCACCTCCTCGACGGTTTCGGCGCCGAGCCGTGTCAGCTGGCCCTTGGTCACGCCCTTGCGGAACTTTGGATCGGCGGCCTCGACGAGCAGATAGAACTTGCCGCCGCGCGCATAGGTGAAGCTCGTGGCGTTGAAGACCGGGTGGTAATATTCGGGCAGGCGATTGGCGGCCAGCATGCCGAAGAATGCGGCCAGCGCAGCGCCAAGTATCGCGGCCTCGAAGGCGATGACGAGAAAGGCCGGCCAGGAATGCAGCGGCCGGCCGCCGACATTGAGCGGAAAATCGATCTCGACCGAATAGAGGATCAGGCCATAGACAAACACCGCGCCAGCGATGGCGCCGCCAAGGATGGCCCATGGCAAGCGCGTCTTGCGCATGCCGAGCATGTCGGCCAGCCCATGCACATGGAACGGCGAGAACGCGTCCATGCGCCGGTAGCCGCGCGCCCGCATGGTGCGGACCGCCTCGGTCAGCGCTTCGGGATCGGCGAAAGCCGCAATGACGCCGTAAAGGCTCATCTTGCGCCGCCCCTCTCCCCGGCCAGCTCCTCGACCTCGAAAATGGTGATGGCCGGCAGGACGCGGATGAACAGGAAGACCAATGCGAAGAAAGTGCCGATCGAGCCGAACAGGATGCCGAAGTCGAGCCACCTCAGTGATTGTTCGCCCCAGGACGACGGCAGGTAATCGCGGCTTGGCCCGGTGACGACGATGACGTAGCGCTCGATCCACATGCCGACATTGATGATCAGGGCAATGGCGAACAGCACTGGCATGTTGAGGCGCACCCGCCGGAACCAGAGCAATTGCAAAACAACGCCGTTGCAGGCGAGCATGGTCCAGAACAGCGGCGCATAGGGTCCGAAGGCGCGCTGCCACATCATCGTGCGCTCATAGGTTTCGCCCGAATACCAAGCGAAGAAAGCCTCGGAGGCATAGCCGTAGATGACGATCATGCCGGCGGCGATCATCAGCTTGGCGGCATTGTCCATGTGCCGCAGCGTGATCAGATCCTGGACCGAAAACGCCCAGCGCAGCGGGATGGCGATGGTAAGCACCATGGCGAAGCCGGACAGCAGCGCGCCGGCAACGAAATAGGGAGGAAAGATAGTCGAATGGAAGCCCGGCGTGATGGCGAAGGTGAAGTCGAGCGAGACGATAGAATGCACCGAGACGACCAGCGGCGTGGCCAGTGCCGCCATCAGGAAATAGACCGTCTGGTAGCGCGCCCAATGAAAGGCCGAACCGCGCCAGCCGAGCGCCAGTATCCCGTAGAACAGCTGCGCCGGGCGAGATTTCGCCCGGTCGCGCAGGACGGCGAGATCGGGCAGCAGGCCCATATACCAGAACATCAGCGAAACGCTGGCATAGGTGGCGATCGCCGCGAAATCCCAGACCAGTGGGCTGCGCCATTGCGGCCAATGCATATGCGTGTTGGGTAGCGGCAGCAGCCAGTAGAAGAACCACGGGCGGCCGAGATGCAGGATCGGGAAAAGCCCCGCCATCGCCACGGCAAACAGCGTCATCGCCTCGGCAAAGCGGTTGATCGAGGCGCGCCATGGTTGGCGCAGAAGCAGAAGCACCGCCGAGATCAGCGTGCCGGCATGGCCGATGCCGATCCACCAGACGAAATTGCCGATCATCGTGCCCCAGACAACCGGAATGTTGACGCCATAGGCGCCAACACCGACCGAGATCAGATAGGTAATCGAATAGAGAAAGATGAGGACGAAGACGAAGCAGGCGAAAAACGCGGTCCAGAAATAGCGCGGCAGCCTGCCGTCGAGGACGATCGCACTGATACGGCCGCTGATCTCCGGAAGGTCGTGCCGGCCGCGCAGAACGGGCGGTGCGCCCGGTTTTCCAGCAATAGCCTCAGCCATCGGCTTTCCCGCCTGGCGAGAGACGGCCGTTGATATTCCTGATCTTGCCGAGATAGGTGGTGCGGGGTCGCGTGTTGAGGTCCTCGAGCAAGGCGTAGTGTTGCGGCGCTGCTTTTTCCTGCACGACAGCGGCGCCCTTGCTGTTGAGGTCGCCGAAAACGATCGCCTGCGTCGGGCAGGCCTGCTGGCAGGCGGTCACCACTTCGCCGTCGGCGATGTGGCGGTTTTCGATCTGCGCCTTGATGCGTTTTTCGGAAATGCGCTGGACGCAGTAGGTGCATTTTTCCATCACACCGCGCGAACGGACGCTGACGTCTGGATTGTGCGCGGCCTGTTCCGGTCCGGCCGCATCCTTGTCGAATTCCTGGAAGTCCAGGAAGTTGAAGCGCCGCACCTTGTAGGGGCAGTTCTGTGAGCAGTAGCGCGTGCCGATGCAGCGGTTGTAGACCTGCGCGTTCAGCCCGTCATGGGTGTGGGTGGTGGCGTTGACCGGACAGACGACCTCGCACGGCGCCTTCTCGCAATGCATGCAAGGCACTGGCTGGAAAAAGACGTCGGGATCGTCGAGTGGGCCGGAGTAGTAGCGGTCGATCCGCAGCCAATGCATCTCATGGCCGAGTGCCGACTCGTCCGGCCCGACGGTGGCGATGTTGTTTTCCGCCTGGCAGGCAGAAACGCAAGCCATGCAGCCGATGCATGCCGACTGGTCGATCGACATGCCCCAGGCTTCCTGGCTGTATTGCCAGTCGGGATAGAGCGATCCGGTTGGCGCGGGCGGGGCGCCGTCGCGCACGAAGTGTGGATTTTTGCGGAAGGCCTCGAGCGAGGCATGGCGAACGATCGCCCTGCCCTCCATCGCCTGATGGTGTTGCGTGGTGATGACCCGCGCACTGCCGTCCCGCGGCGCGACCGTGGCGCCATAGACGATCCAGGGAGCCTCGAGGCTTCGCAGCCTGTACGCGTCGTGGCCGTCGGCGAGTGCTGCCACCGAACCGAGCTTCCGGCCGAAGCCCAGAGCAAGTGTCACGGTCTCGTCGGGATGGCCAGGCATGATCCAGACCGGCGCATCGATGTCCGTGCCGTTCGAGGCGATATTGACGACCCGGGCGTTTTCCACCCGAAGCCGCCCCGCCGTCGCTGGCGACATCAGCGCTGCATTGCCCCAGACGATCTTGCTCAGTGGCCGCGGCAATTCCTGCAGCCAGGACGAGTTGGCATTGCGTCCGTCGCGCAGCCAGGGATCGGCGACGAAACGGATTTCGACGCCTTTGGCCGCTTCGACGCGCGGGTTCAGGCCGCGCAAATCCGCCGGCATCGCAACATCGACTGGAGTGCTGGCACTGCCGGATACAAAGCCGTCGCGAAGCGCCTTTCGCCACGCGGGATCGTCCATTGGTTGCGCCCAAGTCGTTTGTGCCCATGTCCGGCGGACGAGCGGCAGCGCAGAAACAGCTAATTCACCGCCAAGCACGGCCAGGATTTCATGCACCGCCCGCCCCTGGTAAAGCGGCCTGATCAGCGGCTGCACGATCGACGCGGTTCCGTCATGGGCGCGCAGGTCACTCCAACTCTCGAGATCATGCGCAGCAGGGACATGCCAGTGTGCGACGAAGGCGGTTTCGTCGCGGTAGAGACCCCAGTGGACAAGAAGCTTCAGCTGCGAAAACACGTCGCGGACATCGAACCCCGCAGGTGCGGTGTGGAGAGGATTG
Organism: Mesorhizobium sp. M0598; assembly: GCF_040320865.1. NCBI lineage: Bacteria > Pseudomonadati > Pseudomonadota > Alphaproteobacteria > Hyphomicrobiales > Phyllobacteriaceae > Mesorhizobium > Mesorhizobium sp. M0598. Next base: position 394,264 of record NZ_JAMYQL010000001.1, read on the forward strand.
GCGCCGAGTATGACAACGGTGTCGATATCTCGCGCGACGATCGCCTGGCAAAGTGCAGCGAGGTCGCCCTCGATGGGCATCGCGTCGGGCGGCTCGATCAGTTCCACGGTGTTGCCAAGCGCACCAAGCCGCGCATTCATGGCAAGAGCCGCGGCATGGACGAACGGTGTTTGATGGGCGCCCGGCACGATCAGCGCCGAGCGGCCGGCCGCCTTCAGGTCGTCCGCAGTGGCAGCCAACCAGGCCGGGTCCAGTGCCAAGGCGCTTGGCGCCGCTTCGCCGCCAAGCACCGCGCTCAGCGCCGCGGCGACGGCTTCGACCTCGCTCGGCCGCACCGGCCTGCGGTGATCGGCGGCAGCGCCGGTGATCGTCGGCGTCGATTCCACCGCATAGACCCGGCTCATCGTATCGTCCGCCCGGCGCACGCGACGCCGCGCGGCAAAGTCACGGGCGTAGGCGAGACGGCCGGGGCCCTCGCCCAGGAAATCCGCGTCGAGACTGACAATCGCGTCGGCGCGATCGAACCGGTAGACCGGTGCAAGCGCCCTGCCGAAAAGGGTCTGCGTGGCTTCGGCGCCGGACGGCGTTGCCAGGGGATCATGCCGGAACAGCCTCAGCCTGGGGTAGCGCGCGCGCAGCGCCTCAAGCTGCGCCTTCATGGTGGGCGAGGTCGTCGCCTCGATCAGCAGCGCCGCGCCGGCACCGCCTGAGCCGGCCAGCCGCGAGGTGAGCTCGGCCATGTCGGCAAGGAAGTCGCCATAGGCCGCCGGTTCGCCGTGTTTCAGCGGCATGCGGGAGCGATCGGGGTCGAAAAGCGACAGCACCGCCGCCTGCATGATGGCGTCCGTCGCACCGCGCGAGGCCGGATGGTCGGGATTGCCTTCCACCTTGGTCGGCCGGCCCTCATGGCTTTCGACCACCGCACCGATACCGTAGCCATCGCTCGAAAGCGTGGTCGCGTAATAAAGCGGCTTGCCGGGAACGATGTTTTCCGGCTGGCGGATATAAGGCAGGATGTCTTCGGCCCGGCTGCAGGCGGCAAGCCCGGCCAGCGTCAGTGATGCACCCATCAGCTTCAGCAGCGTGCGCCGGTCGAGCCACGGGATGCGCTCGGCGATCGAGGGAAATTCGGCATCGACGAAGCGGCGGAATTCCGGCGTATCGGCGAGCTCGTCGAGGCTTCGCCACAGCTCCGGGCCGGGCGAAAGCCGTTCGCGCAGGCCGGCCATGTCTGGAGCCGCGATCGGTTTGTCAGCGGTGGCAGACATAACAGTCGGTCATGGTCTCGGGGTGGATATCGAGAAGGCTGATGAGTGACCGGCGGATTTCGGCGATGCCGGCCGGTGACTTCCAGTGCATCAGGAACACGTCCTGCGGCGGACGCAAATTAGGCTGGGGATCGCGATGGCATGCCAGGCACCATTCCATCGATAGTGCGTGCGCCCGCCGCATCAGCGGCATGTCGTCGACCTCGCCATGGCACGTCTCGCAGGCGACGCCTTTAGCGATATGGATCGAATGATTGAAATAGACGAAGTCGGGGACACTGTTCACCCGCTGCCACTGCAATGGCTGCCCGGAAGCAAGGCTTGCCCGTATCGGCGCCAGCATGTCCGCGTTGGTGAACAGCTGCGAATGGCAGGTCATGCACACCTCGGTCGCCGGCAGACCCGCCGATGACGCGGTCTCGACGCCGCTATGGCAATAACGGCAATCGAGGCCGAGCTCGCCGACATGGTGCCTGTGGCTGAACGGCACTGGTTGCGCCAACGGCCGGCCAACGCCGGTGACGAAGTCCGAACGCAGGATGGCGGTGCCGCCGAGAGCCGCAAAGATCACCATGAAACACGCGCCCCACAGAGCGAAGCGTGAAATGCCGTTGGCGCTCCTTGAAAAGACCTGCGGCATTCCCTCGCCGATTTCGCATCCAGCAAACCGTATTCACCCCCCAAAACCCCTAACTGCGGCTGCGTGGGTAAGTTCCGGCTGGGGCAGCGGAGATCACAGAATGGTTACCCCGCCCTGGCCCATCAGGTCGGGCTGACCGGAAACCATCGAACCCTCCAAACGTTCGGATGAGGTCACGTTCTGTTTCACCCGGATAAGCATCATGACCATCCCCCACCCCCATCCCATTCGCCGCCGGTCCGGCGTTGCCTTCTGGTGGACGATGTTCGTCGGCGCGCTGCTGACGATCCTCGGCCTGCCGATCGGAGGGGGCGGTGCCTGGCTGATCGCGCTGGGCGGATCCTGGTACTATCTGCCCGCCGGGATCGCCCTGCAGGCCGCCGGCAGCCTGCTGCTTGCCGGCAATGCCGCCGGTGTATGGCTTTACGTCCTGATCTGGCTGGCGACCCTTGCACCCGGCGGCCACCATTTCATGGAGACCAGGATCGGCGACGACATCATTGCCTACGCACTGCCAAAAAGCTGACGCCGGACGATGACGGCTTCGCGGGACGCTTCCATCCTGATCGTCGGCGCCGGCCCGACCGGGCTGACGACGGCACTCGAACTGGCAAGGCGCGGCATTGCACCTCGCATCATCGACCGCAAGGAAGGCCCGACGCCGCTCGCCAAGGCGGTCGGCATCAGTTCGCACAGCCTCGACATCCTTGAACCGTCCAAAGTCGCTGCCCGGTTGCTCGCCGAAGGATTGAAAATTCGCCGAGCCCGTTTCTACTTCGAAGGACGAGCGCTCGGCGAGATCGATTTCTCGATCCTGCCGCACCGCCATAATTTCCTGCTGTCGCTGCCGCAGCGCGACACCGAATCGCTGATGACCGATACGCTCAAGGGATTTGGCATCGACGTCGAATGGCGAAGCACATTTGTCGGCATGGCCGAGCACAAAGGCCGGGCCGAGGTGCGGATCGAGGCGTCAGACGGCCGTGACGAGGCAAGTTTCGACCTTGTCTTCGGAGCCGACGGTGCGCAAAGCACGGTGCGTGATGCCATGGGCATCGGCTTCGATGGCTACAGGCATCGGCGGCAATGGAGCATTGCCGACGCCGACATCGACGATTGGCCCTATGAGCCGATGGCCGCCCACGCATTTCTTCACAGGAACGGCGACGTCGGTTTCGTCATCCCGATCGGCGAGAAGCGCTATCGCGCGGTCTCCAACACCGAGGATGCGCTGGCCCGCATCCCCGGCAATTACCGGATCACGCGGTTGTTGCGGACCGACCGCTTCCATATTCCGGTGCGACAGGCACCGCGTTATCAAACCGCATGCGCCTTCCTGGGAGCGATGCCGCGCATGTGCATTCGCCGCTGGGCGCGCGCGGCATGAATCTCGGCATCGAGGACGCCGCGTCATTCGCCAGGCGTTTCGTCGAAGGCACGCTTGCCGGCTACACAAGCGAACGCCACCCGGTGGGGCAACGGTGGATCACGCTCAGCGAGCGCATCCTCTCGCTGGCCCAATCGGACAACGGCATCATGCAAGGCGTCAGGAACGCGGCCTTCAGCGTCGTCGGCCACCTGCCGCTGCTGCAACGGCCGCTGCTGGAGCGTGTCGCTGGGCTCAAGGAATGACGTGGTCGCATAAACCTTTTCGGCGGACACGCGTTGTTGGTTTTCAAGCCAGGGAGATGACCATGCAGATGAAATCGGAAATCGCCGGCGAGGCCGCCAAGCAACGGCACATCCAGCGCCGGATCGACGAGAAGGACAAGTCCAAATCCAATGGCAGGCAAAAAGGCGCCATGCAGGCCGGTGCCCGCAAATATCCCGAGCCGCCCTTCCCCGAGCAGCACCAGCCGAAGCCGGGGCATGAATGGGCGATCGAGCCGGCGCCGCTTTACGATGCGCCGTACTATATCGGATCGAAAAAGCTCGACGGCAAAGTGGCCGTCATTACCGGCGGCGATTCAGGCATCGGCCGTGCGGTGGCCGTGCTCTATGCGCGTGAAGGCGCCGATGTGGCGATCATCTATCTCTCGGAGGATAGGGACGCCAAAGATACCAAAAGGGCCGTCGAAGCGGAAGGCCGGCGCTGCATTCTGATCAAGGCCGATGTCAGCGAACGCCACCACTGCCACAGCGCGGTGGCTGAGATCGTGCAGGAGTTTGGGCGGATCGACGTGCTGGTCAACAACGCCGCTTTCCAGATCCACTCCAGCGATTTCAGCGAGCTGACCGAGGAGCATTTCGACACGACGCTGAAGACCAACCTCTACGGCTATTTCCACATGGCGCAGGAGGCCGTGCCGCACATGAAACCCGGTTCGGCGATCATCAATACCGGTTCAGTGACCGGCATCGAGGGCTCGAAGCAACTGGTCGATTACTCCATGACCAAGGGCGGCATTCATGCCTTCACCCGCGCGCTCTCGGGCAACCTTGTCGAGAAGGGCATAAGGGTCAACGCCGTGGCGCCAGGCCCGGTTTGGACGCCGCTCAACCCCTCGGACAAGGAAGCCGGCGATGTTTCGAAATTTGGCGCTGACACGCCGATGAAACGGCCGGCCCAGCCGGAGGAGATCGCGCCGGCCTACGTGTTCCTCGCCTCGCCGCACTGCTCGAGCTACATCACCGGCGAGATATTGCCGATCGTGGGCGGCTATTGACGGCATGTATTTCATTGCCCTGGCCACTGATTATGACGGCACGCTGGCGCATGAAGGGCTCGTTGCCGAGAAGACGCTTGCGGCGCTTGAACGCTTCAAGAAGAGCGGCCGCAAACTCATTCTCGTCACCGGGCGCGAGCTGCCCGACCTGAAACGCGTCTTTCCCGAAGTCGCGATCTTCGACAAGGTGGTCGCGGAAAACGGGGCGCTGATCTACACGCCGGCCAGCGAGGAGGAGCGGACGATATCTCCGCCGCCCGCCCCCGAGTTCATCGCCAAACTCAGGAAACGCGGTGTCAAACCGCTTTCGGTCGGACGCTCGATCGTCGCAACCTGGGAACCGCATCAGGCTACCGCGCTCGAGGTCATCAAGAAATTGGGGCTGGAGCTGGAAATCATCTTCAACAAGGGCGCGGTGATGATCCTGCCCAGCGGCATCAACAAGGCGACCGGGCTGACAGCCGCGCTTCAGGACCTCAGATTGTCGCCGCACAACGTCGTCGGTGTCGGCGACGCCGAAAACGACCACGCCTTCCTGCGCGCCTGCGGCTTCAGCGTGGCCGTCGACAACGCACTGCCGGCAGTCAAGGATACGGCGGATCTCGTGACACGCGGCGCGCGCGGAAAAGGCGTCGAGGAACTGATCGCCAAGGTGGTCGAGCGCGATCGCGAGCTTGTGCCGAACCGCGACGGCATTCTCCTTGGCTCGGAGGATGGCAAGGAGGTGTATCTGTCGCCAACCGATACGGTGCTGATCGCCGGCAGCTCCGGCATCGGCAAATCGACCCTGGCGACCGCACTGACGGAGCGCTTCGTCGAGAGAAAGTTCCAGTTCTGCATCTTCGATCCGGAAGGCGACTATGACGGCCTCGAAGGCGCCGTCCGGCTGGGCGACGGCTCGAACGCGCCGACGAAGACGCAGTTGCTCGATCTCCTGGAGAAGCCGGACAACAATCTGGTCGTCAATGGCCTGGCGCTGCGCGTCAACGAGCGGCCGGACTTCTTTGCCGACCTGCTGCCGGGCCTTGGCGGCGTTCGCTTCCGCACGGCACGACCACACTGGCTGATCATCGACGAGGCGCATCACCTCTTGCCGAAGCGGCGCGACGACACGCCAATGGTGCTGGCCATGGAATTGCCGGGCACGATCCTGATCACGGTTCATCCGGACGCGATCTCAACCGAGGCATTGCGGCTGGTCACCGCCGTCATCGCACTCGGCCCCAAGGCGAAAAAGGTCATCAAGACGTTCTGTCACGAGACCGGCACCGAACCGCCAAAGGACAAGGACCTGAACTCTCCAAAAGACGAGCGCGTGCTGTTCTGGCGGCCGCAGGCGCGCAAGAAACCTGCCATGGTCGAGCCGATCGAGCCGCGGCAGTCGCTCAAGCGCCACAGCCGCAAATATGCCGAGGGCCAGCTCGACGAGAAGGGCAGCTTCTATTTCCGCGGCCCCGACAATGCGATGAACCTCCGCGCCCATAATCTGATGATTTTCGCCCAGATCGCCGAGGGCATCGACGACAGGACCTGGGAACATCATTTGCGCGCCGGCGACTATTCCGAATGGTTTCGCCACCAGATCAGGGACAAGGAACTGGCGCGCGAAACCGCCGAAGCGGAGAAAGACGGCACACTTTCGGCGCAGGAGAGCCGCAACCACGTCCTGGACGCGGTGCGCCGCCGCTATACCGCGCCCGCGACCGCGCCGAAGGAATAGATGCAAACGGCGCCCAGCCGGTCCCAAGCCGGCTGGGTTCACTTCGTGATCGATCTCCGTCCCGCCTCGGCAGACGGCCGAGTCCCAGTCGGTTCCAACCGTCGATGGTCCATCGTGGAACCTCATCCGCCAAACGAGATTGTGTTCTATCGGGCGCCAGATCTATTCAATGCTGAATAATTGCCCGAAAGGAGACGATGGATGAGCAACGACCGGGACAAGGATGGTCCTGTCTTTTCAGCGGAACAGGCGCGGCAGGGCGAGATCATCCTGCGGACGCGGGCGCGCCGGATCACTTTCATCGCCGGCCTGGTGGGTCTCGTCTTGCTGGCATTGCTGGTGTGGTGGATTTGAATTCCTGACGGCTGGAGCGAAATCATGAAATCACAGCTTGTTGCCGAAAGCGCCGGACAGAGAACGTTCGTCGTTGTGCTTGATCCCGGCGAAGAGGCGTTTGCGCAGCTGACGTCCTTTGCCGTTGACAACGGCATTGGCAGTGCGTCGCTGACCGCGCTAGGTGCTTTCGAAAGGGCAACTGTCGGCTGGTTCGACCCTGGAGAAAGGACCTACCGGAAAATCCCCGTCCGGGAACAGTGTGAAGTGCTGAGCGCGATCGGCGATGTTGCCATCGGCGACGACCGCAAGCCCAGCCTGCACGTCCACGCAGTCCTTGGATTGAGTGACGGCACCACGAGGGGCGGTCATCTGCTGGACGGCATCGTGCGGCCGACGCTCGAGGTCACATTGGTGGAGACGCCTGGCCATCTGCGCCGCAGGCACCGTCCCGAACTCGGCGTCGCCCTGATCGACTTGGAGGCTTGATCTGAGCCGATCACTTCGTTGATTTGACTGCGGCCGTTTCGGGTACGACCTCCCAACCGAAGACGCTGCGGCCGCCGAGCAGATGCGATTGCTCGAACTCCCCGGCGACGATTTCCTTCAGGCTTGGGCCGGTGACATAGCGCTCGACCTGCCTCGACTGGTCGTCCAGCCGCCGCAACGCGCCGATCTCTTCGTCACGGCCGAGCCTGGCCTTCTGGACAGCCGACTTCAGCACGCCGATCGTCTCGTCATAGACCTTCAGCGGCACGGGGAACGGGTGCCTGTCCTTACCGCCATGCGCCAGCGAGAAACGGCCTGGATCGGAAAAACGGCACGGCGCGCCATGCACGACTTCGGCGACCAGCGCCAGCGCCCGCACCGTGCGCGCGCCGACATTGGGCACGAGGAGAAGCCCGGCGAAATCTGTCGGGCCGCGCTCGGCCGCCGCCGCGATGTTGCCGTGCAGGCGGCGCATGACGACATCGCCTTCGCGTACATCGTGGTGCGCCGGCATCACCAGATGCGGCAGCAGCTTTTGTGCCGGCTCCGGCGCTGGCGCCGAACCCCGCTCCAAAGCGGCAAGCTCCCTCACGATGCGATCCGGTCCAAGGTCGTGCAGAAGGTCCAGTTGTCCCTGGCGCGACGCTTCGGCGCGGCGGTCGGTCAGGTTGACGATCTCGCCCTGGTTGGCGCCCTCGATGGCAGCATGCGGCTGGTCGACAAAGCTCTTCAGGCCTTCGGACAGCCAGTGATAGCGGCGCGCCACCTTGCTGTCGCCGTTCATGCCCTGCTGCACCACCACCCACTTGCCGTCGTCGGTGACGATAAAGCCGTGCAGATAGAGATCGAAACCGTCCTGGACCGCGGCGCTGTCCACCTTGGCGACAAGCCGGCTGGCAGTCGCGAGGCCTTGCCCGTCGAGGCCGACACGCTCGCCGATCAGGGCAAGCTCGTGCGGGGTCTTGCGCGAATGCGCGCCGCGGCCGCCGCAAACGTGGATGCCGAGTTCGCCGGAAAGCGGCGACAGACCGCGCTTCAACGCTCCGACGACGCTGGTGGTGATGCCGGAAGAGTGCCAGTCCATCCCCATTACGGCGCCAAAGGACTGGAACCAGAACGGATGCGCCAGCCGGCGCAGCAACTCATCGCGGCCGTAATGGTGGATGATCGCCTCGCACATGACCGCGCCAAGCCGCGTCATGCGGTCGCCGAGCCATTTCGGCACGCGTCCGCCGTGAAGTGGAAGATCAGCACTTCCCGATCGCTGTGCCACGGTCTTTTGCTTGCTCCTTGAGTCCTGCCTCGAAAGATAGGTATCGAAAGGGGTGTGGAGAAGCTATGGCCTGATTCAGGCCGCGATCGTTGCAAGCCGCCAGCTAGCGGGCAGGTTCGCTGAGGAGATCAAACTTCTGGATCTCGCAATGCTCGCCCACCGATGCCAGCAGATCCATTGGCGGTGCGCCAGTGTCCGGCCGCCTCCAACTGATCTCGAACGAGAACACAGGGTCCTTGAGATCTGGGCGCCTCTCTATTGCGACGAGGCGTGCCTGGTAGCCAAGCGGCCCGATGAGCGCATCGAGCTCCTGTCGAGCCGCGGCCTTCCACGTCAGTGCCAACTGGGCATGGTGTTCGCGCGACATTCGAAGGTCCACCCATTTCAGGACCAGCAAGGTGGCCAGCGTCAGCGCCGTGCCGGCCGCGCCCAAGCCGTATTGGCCACCACCGAAAGCCAATCCGATCGCCGTCATCACCCACAACGTGGCCGCCGTGGTGACGCCGCTGACAAGATTGCCGCGGCGAAGAATGGCGCCACCGCCGATAAAGCCGACGCCGGTCAACACGCCCAGCGGAAAGCGCAAGACGTCCATCGATGCAAACGAATCCGGATGCTTGCCAACGGTCTCGAGCAGAATACTGGCCTGGATCATTGTGATGGCGGCGGCCAATCCGACCAGCACGGTGGTGCGTAGCCCCGCCGCGTGCCCGCGCGCCTCGCGGTTGAGGCCTATCAACAGGCCGGCGAGCGCGGTCAGAAGCAGTCGTGCCGCGATGTCCTGCCAGACCGGAACAACGAGGAGCATCGCGGTCACCCGTCAGGCCAAGCGCTGCTGGCCAAGAATAGCGCCAGGGTCAAAGCGAACAAGGGCGAGAGCGTCTTCATCGCAAATTCTTTTCGTCGATAAGCAACAAACGATGCGCTTGGATTTTGGTTGCGCCGCCGACGATCCACCCCGGCAATGGGCAGCGGCGGAACAAAACCTTCGGCCTGCGGGTTGGTGGGTTCACGCCAACGAAGGATTTGCAGTCATGGTCCGCTTGCTGCTTGCCGGAGCCGTCGCTTATCTGGCCTATCGCATCACCAAGGAGATCGGTGGGTCCGACGAGGTCGATCCGCGGTCGCCTTCACCCGACCAAACCGGCCGCAAGGTGCCGAGGCGGGAAAGCGGGGCGCAGGGGAATGGCAGGCGACGGTAGCGAATGCCTCAGCGGCGGCGCGGACCAGCCATGACCGCATTTCCGTTGCCGCTCGACCTTCGTCCGATGGAAGCCAAAGCCGCCGACGCAATTCCTGGCGGCGACGGGCTTTGGCAGTACGAACCGAAATGGGACGGGTTTCGCTGCCTCGTGTTCAAGGGCGACGATGCCGTCGATCTGCGTGCAAAATCGGGCAAGCCGCTTGGCCGCTATTTTCCCGAACTGGTCGCGGTGCTGCGCGATGTGAGGTCGCGACAGTTTGTGGTCGACGGCGAGATCATCATCGAGGTCGACGGATCGACTTCATTCGAGGCCCTGCAAATGCGCCTCCATCCCGCCGAAAGCAGGATCCGCAAGTTGAGCCTCGAGACGCCTGCCATGCTGGTCCTGTTCGACATGCTGGCCGAACCCGGCGGCGGGATCATCATCGAAGAGCCTCTCACCACCAGGAGGCAGGCGATCGAGGCCTTTGTCGCGTCGGCGGCACGGCCCGAACTGCACCTGTCCAAATATACGCACGACGCCGCTGCCGCCGAGCGCTGGCTGCAAGGCGCCGGCCATGGCTCGACCGACGGTGTCGTTGCAAAACTGATCGCCGGGCCATACCGGCCCGGCGAGCGCGCCATGGTCAAGGTCAAGCGGCTGCGCACTGCGGATTGTGTGGTCGGCGGCTTTCGCTATCTCGCCGGCAGCAACGAAGTCGGATCCCTGCTGCTCGGCCTCTACAACAACGAAGGCAGGCTGGACCATGTCGGGTTCACCTCGACCATCGGCAGGGACGACAGGGCGGCGCTGACCAGACGGCTGGAAAAACTGCGGGCCAAACCGGGTTTCACCGGCAAGGCGCCGGGCGGACCAAGCCGCTGGAGCACGGAGCGCAGCGGACAATGGGAACCGATAAAGCCTGAACTGGTGGTCGAGGTTCGGTTCGACCATGTGACAGGCGACCGGTTCCGGCACGGAACCAAGCTGTTGCGCTGGCGGCCGGACAAAGAGCCCCGGCAATGCACGTTCGAGCAGATCGAGTGAATCCGCTCCGAGGCACCGCTTCAAGGCTCTAGCTGCCCGCCCTACCGTTCATGAGGGACCAATGCAGAATTCACCGGTTTCCCGCGGCCAACCGAGCCTTGGCAACCATTTCCGAGGCTCGGTTGCGGTTTTGAAATCAAGCGGCTTCTTGCATTGCGCGTTCGTTGACACCGCTTTCGCCGAGCTTGGAAAGCGCTTCGTCGGTCGCGACCTCTTCCTTGAGAGTTGCCCTGAGCAGCTCGACAACGTCGCTCTTGCCGAGTTCTTCCGCCCACGCGATCAAAGTGCCGTAGCGAGCGATCTCGTAATGTTCGACGGCCTGCGCCGCGCCGACAAGCCCGGCGTCGAGCGCGGGAGCACCGTTATACTCCTCGAGCACTTCCGAGCCCTCTTCGATAATGCCGTCAATCGCCGGGCAGGTCTTGCCACGGGCCGGCTTGCCGAACTTCTCGAACACCTCCTCCAGGCGGTCGACATGTCCTTCGGTTTCCATGCGGTGTTTCTCGAAGGCGGCGGTCACTTCTTCCGACTCCGCGCCCTTGGCCATTTTAGGCAGCGCTTTCAGTATCTTCTTCTCGGCGTAGTAGAGGTCTTTGAGCCCGTCGAGGAACAGATCCTCAAGGCCCTTGCTTGCCGCCTTCGCGGCCTTTTTCGTGGTCGCCATGATCCTCTCCCGAATGGTTGGTGCCGCCTCGCAAAGTAGAGGCGTCCCATAACCCTCCGACGGGAAACAAGTTCCCTGACGGTCCGGGAGCTTTGAAAATTTTTCCGACCCGCCGTGTAGTGTCGCAAGGGGCTTCGACCTGCGGCAGCAATCGGCCAGGAAAGCGCCGTCAGCGCTCGCCGATATGCTCGACCAGGCGGGTATATTCGGCCTCGGCCAGGCCGTAGCCGCCATCCGCCAGTGCGACGAGACCATCGCGATCGCGAATGATAATTTCGCCGCGGCGGGACCGGATGAGCCCTCGCCCCTCGAGCAGCTGCAGCGCGACCGTGACACCCGGACGCCTTACGCCAAGCATGATCGACAGGAATTCGTGAGTGATCGTCAGCCGGCCGCCGTCCACCCGATCGTCACACATGAGCAGCCAGCGCGCCAGCCGGTCTTCAAGTTTCGATCGCGCGTTGACCAGCGCCGTATAGCCGGTCTGGACATGCAGATATTGCACGTAGCGCAGCAAGAACAGCCGCAGCGTCGGGCTTTGCGTCAGCGCCGCCTTGAACGGCTCGGCGTCGATCCTGGCGGCTTCTCCCGCCAGCTGCACATAGCAATCATGGACCGTACGGTCGTCGCCCATTATCAGGGCCGAGCCGGTCATACCTTCCAAGCCGACAAGGCCAACTTCCGCATCGCTGCCGTTCGGCATTTTCGCAACCACCGAACCGATGCCGTCCTCGAGGAAATAAATGGCCTCGATCGGGGATCCGGACACTTCGAGCGATTGCCGTAACTCCAGTGAACAGCGCTCGATGTGCGGCTCGAGAGATGCGAAATCGCCGGCGCTCATCCGGCGCAACAGCTTGTTTCTGTATAGATTTCTATTGGAAATTGCTGGATCAGACATAGCTAGCCCCAAAACAGGGCAAGAGCTTTTTTATCTCCCAGCCGTCCGCGCCCGGTATAATCTGCGGACGATAACGCTCATATAGGCACTGAAAGGTATGGAGCCTACTAAATAAAAAAATGAATCGATGCACGACAGTTTCTCCTGCCGCTTGCCTACGAAAACATCCGACTGAAAGTTAGAGTTGGAAACGTACCAAAGACGGTTTGGTACGAAAACGACAATTGAGGTCACCGGACGCGAAAGAGCCCGTCGCGAGGGATGCAACGGGCTCCATTCGGGCGTCGTGGGCTACGCCCAATGATCCAAATGAGGGGTGGGTTGGATCGCAGCAACAATGCAGGTGCAAGGCAGTCGTTCCCAAACTGTCTGTTTGGTAATTTCCGTACATTGAGTTTGGACGAGATCGGCGCTAATTGAATTGGAGTCGTCCACACAGACATGGCGAGTGGACGCTTGAAAGACGCTTCGCGCTTTCGCCCTTTTTCAAGGGAGGATGGCATGTCGATGCAAGGTGCAGCAACTCCAGCCGAACTGAGCGTGCTGAAAAAAGCGCTCGACGACTGCTGCCGCGAGTTGGGTGTTGCGGACGACAGTCCTGTCCGCGAGCGGTTGGCCGCCCGTATCATGTCGCTGTTCAACGAAGGCGTGCTCAGCGCCGATCTGAAAGAAGCGCTGGCCGCCGATCGCCAACACTAAGCTGCTGCTATGGTGGTGTCCTCGGTGCCGAAAGGTTCGGCACCGGGTCGGCCTTTTTAGCCAGGGATCCTGGTTGGCCAAGGATCATGGAAATCTTGTCTCCAAAACGCCCGGCGCTTGTTACCAAGCGGCAGGCGTTTTTGTCGCGAGCGTGGCACTAAGGCGCGTCGCGTTCGACTGGCCTCATGCGATGCGCTTTAGGTTCCTGTTTTATGCATGTCGCTATCACAAAACCGCTGCACACTTTTGCGCGACGTGCATCAAATGCGCCCAAGCAGGACCAGGATAATGACGATAAGCAGCACCAGGCCGAGGCCGCCACCACCGTAATAGCCGGTGCCATAGAACGGTCCGCCGCCCAAGCCGCTGAAGCCGCCAAGCAAGGCAAGGACCAAGATTATGATGAGAATGGTTCCAAGGCCCATGATGTCTGCTCTCCTTGTTTGCGCTGCCGCCATTCGCATCAGCGCGTCGCATTGTACAAAGGTATGAACTCGCAAGAAGCATTCCTGTTCCGGCGGAACGGTAAGGCGTACGCTCATGCGGCGAGCAAAATGCCGGGCTGTGCCGTTAGAAAAGTCCACAGATGCGTGCCCGCGGAGAATGGCATGGCGGCCACCTTGAACACCTGAGAACATGCTGAATTCATAGGAAATTTGTCGGAACCTTCGCTCGCCCGAACGGTTGTTTTCGTAGTCGCAACGCGACGACCCTCGTAAAAAGGAGAAGCATCATGCTCACGAAAATTCTCGCAGCTTCGGCGCTTACGATCGGTCTGGCTACGTCAGCGATGGCGCAGAACGTCGGCGACCCTTCCGGAGCCGCTGCCGACGGTAGCGGGCGGACGATCGTAGTCCCGGATAATGGCGGCCCTGACACCGGCACGGATTCGACCATCACCAATAGCATTCGCGATTTCTCAACGACGAATTCGAATGCCGACCGGAATTGCCCGCCGGGCCCGCAGGGGGCTCTGCCCGATGCGACCGGCAAGGCTCCGGGCACGATGGCGCCGACGGTGAACGACAACCACTGCGGCAAGTAAGCGCCCGGTCATCACAGCCTGACGAGGCCGCGGAGCTTAAGCTCCGCGGCCGGCTGGTTTTGCCGTAAAATCAGCCTAGCGGCCGCGGTGGTCGAAGCTGACCGCGATATCCCGACCGTCCAGCGCCCGAACGATGAAGCCAACCAGCTCCTCGTCGGTTTGCCGGAACCAGGGAAAGCGTTTGCGCAAATCGGCTATGACGACGGTGGTCGAGAGAATGTCGCCGGAATGATAGTCGGCCATGATGGTATGAACGGCAGCGTCGGTGTCAATACCGATTCCTAGCGGCGACTTGATCTGCCCCACGGAAGCCTCCACCCATCTCTCTCCCAGCCAACGATAGCAAGACTGCCGCAAAGCGAAAGAGCTTGTACGATTCCGTACGATCTCGTGGCTTGCGTTGCACTTTGCAGGACGCAGCCGGCGTCTTTTGTTTTGCGTTTCCAAACCATTGTTTGGCGTGGCGGCAGCTGTGGCCGCCACGACCAGGCAACCTCGCCGCAGCTTGCGCGTTGAGCCAGCGGAGGGATGACATCAGCCTCGGAGAACCCCCATGAAAACCCTTCTATCCATCACTGCGGCAGCGATGATGGCCGGCGCACCTGTGGCTGCTTTTGCCCAATCGGCGACGCTGACGCCTCTAACGACCGACACCATGAGCAAGGTTGATACCGCGACGTTCGTCAAGACCGTGCCCATCGCCAATACATTCGAAATCGAATCGAGCCGACTTGCGCAGACGCAGGCGACTGCCGACGACGTGAAGGCATTCGCGGCGCAAATGGTCACGGACCACACCAAGGCCGGCGAGGACTTCAAGGCGGCGCTCAGCAAGGGTCAGACGACTTCGGCCACCGCGCCAGCCGGCCCGTCGCTGGACACCAAGCACCAGGCGCTGCTCGACCAACTCAAGGAGGCCAGCGGGGACAGCTTCCAATCGAAATATATCGACATGCAGACCCAGGCGCATAAGGAAGCGGTGGCGCTGTTTTCCGCTTACGCGAATTCCGGCGACGATCCGGCGATGAAGGAGTTCGCCAAGAAGACGCTGCCGGTGCTGCAAATGCACGAACGTCATGTCAAGGACCTCGCTGCCGCGCATCAATGAGAGCGAAGAGTGCCTTTTGCAAACGAAAGGCCGCCCTACACACGGCCTGTGTGACGCGGCTGTCGACCGGCCACACGGCCGGGAACAAAGCACCGAGAGTGCCGTTATTTATCCGGCTTGTTCGGGGAGGATCCAATGGAAGGCGGCATTCGCGCGGCCTCAAGGATAGTAGCGCCGGCTTTCGGCGCCGTCCTGGTCGCCGCTGTCACAGGCTGAAATCACTTTCCGAACGGGACAGGCTGCCTTCATGCGCTACGGCGAGATATTTGCAAATGTTACGGCACTCATGTTGCTGGCCTTGATGATTGGCGGCGTCTTCGTCCTGTTTGGAGAGCCGCTGTGGCCGCGGCACTACGCGAGAATGGTGCTGGTTACGGATATCGATGCCATGACCACCGCGTCAGTCCGAACAAGCTGCGTGCCCAGTCCCTGCCTGCCCGACACCATCGATCACACCGTGCTCACTCCTCGCCCCGAGGATGGACCTTGATTTGCGATTTGCAGACGCTGGAGCCGAGTACGGAAAAGTCCGCCGCCCGAGCTGCGCGGCGGGCCTTTTTGGTGCATCAACCCACGGTAGACCGTCTGGCCACGACTAGGTCAGGATAATCACGATCTTGTAGGTATTCGGGTCGATGATGACGATCCGGCCGTCGGCGAGCACGAAATACTCATAGCCTTCGTAAGCCGGAACGATCTTGACGATGCGCGCCGGCAGGCGATGCAGCCGGACCTTCTTTCGCGGAACCTCGACACCGACAGAGATGTCGAAATCGACGCTGGAAACCGGTTGGACGTTCGTCTCCTTGATGACCTGCGTGATCTCCGTCTTCTGTTCAACGGTCACATTGTTGATGGAAGCGGTCGAACTCTGGTCTTGCGTCTGCGTCGAGGCATTGCCCTGAGTCTGCTCGGTGGTCGTGGTCCCAGTCTTGCCCTGAGCCTGCTCCTCGGTCTTCATTTTCGTGTTGCCTTGGGCCTGCTCGGTGGTGGTGGTTCCGGCCTTGCCCTGGGCGTGCTGATCGGTCTTCATCTTTGTGTTGCCCTGGGCCTGCTGGTCAGTCGTGGCGCCAGCCTTGCCCTGGGCTTGCTGGTCAGTCGTTGCGCCGGCCTTGCCTTTGGCTTGCTCATCGGTCTTCAGCTTCTTGTTGCCTTGCGCCTGTTGATCAGTTGCAGCGCCGGCCTTGCCCTGAGCCTGCTCGCCCATTTTGGCGCCGTTCTGGCAATTGGCAGTGCCGGCTGCACAATTGGCGCCGGACTGGTCGTCGGTCGACTGCTGCGTCTGGGCAAGTGCAGCCCCGCAGCTGACGCTGATTGCTAGCATGCTGGTGATCAGAACGCCCTTCATGAGAGATCTCCTTGGAAAATGCGTCCCTTCACCGCGTAAAACCGCGGCTAAAAAACTTTGTTCCAAACTAATGGAGGGAAAGGGCAAGCGATCCGAGTGGCGGAACAAGCTCCACCTGATGACGTTACCGGCCTATAGCGACCCCGCTGCGAACAGCATGACGCGGCGCAGCGCAGAGGTGGCTCACCATGAAAGGAGACGATCATGAGAATGCATCTTTCGGCAGCCGCGGCTGGGTTCTTGCTGCTTGCGGGTATTGGCGCCGCTGCCGCTCAGGACGTGGTCATCGAACCGCAGCAGGAGACGATCGTACGCGAGTATGTGAAAAAGCAGCCTCTGGCGTCCGTCCAGCTTCCCGGCGTGGAGCTCAATGTCGGCTCGACCCTGCCCGATACCGTCGAGCTTCATGAGGTTCCCGACGTCAAATACCGCTATGTCGTCGTCGACAATCGGACCGTCCTGGTCGATCCTGGCACGCGCAGGATTGTAAAGGTCATCGAGTGAGCAAGCGCGTCGCTTTGAAGGGACATGCGGCGCGTCCAGCATTGTCGACATCCCACACTGCTGCCCGTGTTGGGCATTCGGACGCAGAAAGGCCCGCCGCTTCGAAGCACGGCGGGCCTCATAGCGGAGACGACGTCCGGACAATTTCTGAACCAGCATTGGCTTAGAACGCATGATCCCAGCACGCCCTGTGCTCGCCAGGCCCGAAACTTTGAGAGAATATTCCTGGCTTCGCATTTCGCGGGAAATACCGTGCTTTGATCCGACGGTCAGCATTCCCGATGATGCCGGCAAGGCTTGGCACTCCGCCTGGCCGCAACGACTTCAGAACCGACGGGATAGATCATGTCTGGGAACACCAACACTTTGCTCTCATTTCTCTCCGCAAGTATAAACCGGCGCGCCGGTCTGGCTGTACTTTTTGCGTCGGCGGTTGCGATTGTCGGCCTTGCTGCGCCGTCGTTCGCCGAAGACAAGACGGCGGTCAAGGTCGGCATCATGAGCGGCGAGGACGAGGATGTGTGGCGCGTCGTCACCGCCCAGGCGGCGGAGAGGGGGCTGACGATCGAGACCGTGGTGTTCAACGACTACACCCAGCCGAATGAAGCACTCGAGCGTGGCGAAATTGACGCCAACGCCTTCCAGCACAAGCCCTATCTCGACAACCAGATCAAGACGCAGGGCTATCACATCGTCCCGGTCGGCTATACCGGGGTCTGGCCGATCGGCCTCTATTCCAAGAAGTACACGAAGATTGCCGACCTGCCCGAAGGCGCCGTCATTGGCGTGCCGAACGACCCGTCCAATGAGGGCCGCGCACTGCGCGTTCTGCAGAGCGAAGGTCTGATCAAGCTCAGGGAAGGCACCGGCATTCTGGCGACGACCACCGACATCGCCGAAAACCCGAAGCACTTGGTCATCAAGGAGCTGGACGCAGGCATCGTCGGGCGCTCGGTGGAAGACCTCGACGGGGCCGTGGTCAACACGGATTGGGCGCTTAAAAGCGGCCTCACACCGGAGAACCGCATCGCCCAGGAGGCGGTGGCCGACAATCCCTACCGCAACTTCATCGCGGTCAAGGCCGGCAATGAAAACCAGCCCTGGGTAAAGACATTGGTCGCCTCCTACCAGAACGAAAAGGTGAAGGCCGAATTCGACCGAGTCTACAAGGGAACCGGCATCAGCGCCTATTGATGCCGAGCTCGACTTGGCGCCGAAGCCCGGCATGATAAAGCGGTCCGCGCTCCAACGCGGACCGCGATCGCGTTTTGCGGGACACCAATACAGGAACTTTCATGAACCAGCATTTCGCCTCGGTCACCGAAGTCATGCATCCCGCCGGCAGCCGTTCCGCCGGACCGAACGACGTCGTGCGCCTCATCGAGCTGAAGCGCCGCTTCGGCGCGACAGCGGCGCTGGACGACGTGTCGCTCAGCGTGCGCCAGGGCGAGATCCTCGGCATCATCGGCCGGAGCGGCGCCGGCAAGTCGACGCTGATACGCTGCCTGAACGGCCTGGAGCGGCCGGATACAGGACAGGTCTTCATCGAAGGCCGCGACATCAGCCGGCTCGGCGAGCGCGAATTGCAACCGCTGCGCCGGCGTATCGGCATGATCTTCCAGCATTTCAACCTGCTGTCTGCCAAGACGGTCGAAGACAATGTAGCGCTGCCGCTCAAGATCGAAGGCCGGCCCAGGGCCGAACGCCTGGCGCGCGCCGCCGAGCTGCTCGAGCTCGTCGGCCTGTCGGAGAAGGCGAAAGCCTATCCGGCGTCGCTGTCGGGCGGGCAGAAGCAGCGCGTCGGCATTGCCCGGGCGCTTGCGGCGCGCCCGGCGCTGCTGCTGTCCGACGAAGCGACCTCGGCATTGGACCCGGAGACGACGCGCTCCATCCTCGCCTTGCTCAGGGATATCAACCGGCAGCTCGGCCTGACCATCCTGCTCATCACCCATGAGATGGAGGTGATCCGTTCGATCGCCGATCGTGTCGCGGTGATCGACGCTGGGCGGATCGTCGAGCAAGGGCCGGTGTGGTCGGTGTTTGCCGATCCGAAGTCGGCGATCACACAAAGCCTGCTCGGCGGCATCCGGCCGCAATTGCCGGCGGAGATCGCAAGCCGGCTAACGCAGAACGCCGGCGTGGAGGCGATCCTCAGGATCGACGTGGCGGGTGAGGCCGCCCGAAGCCCGCTGTTGTCCGATCTTGCCTCGGCAGTTCCCGGCCCGTTCCGCCTCGTGCATGGCGGCATCGATCACGTTCAGCAGCAGCCTGTCGGGACACTGTTCGTGGCGGTCGCCGGCAGCAATGAAGCTCACCTGGCAGAGGTGATCGCGTTCTTGAAAGCCCGCCAAGCGCGGGTGGAGGTGCTTGGCCATGTCGCCGGTTCTGTTTGAGCTTCTCGTCCGTTCGATCTGGGAAACGATCCTGATGACGGCCGCCTCCGGCCTCATCTCGCTGGTTTTCGGGCTGCCGCTCGGCCTGGCGCTGGTCGCCACCGACCGCGGCGGTATCGCCGAACACCTGTGGGTGAACCGCGCGCTCGGAGCGGTCATCAACGGCTTCCGCTCGGTGCCTTTCATCATCCTGCTGGTTGCGCTGATCCCGGTGACGCGGCTGATCGTCGGCACCTCGATCGGCACCTGGGCAGCGATTGTGCCGCTGTCGATCGCGGCGACGCCCTACTATGCGCGGATCGCCGAAGTGTCGCTGCGCGAGGTCGACCACGGGCTGATCGAGGCAGCACGCGCCATGGGCGGCAACCGCTGGACGATCATTCGCGAGGTGCTGGTGCCGGAAGCGCTGCCCGGCATCGTCGCCGGCTTCACGGTGACGCTGGTGACGCTGATCGGCGCCTCGGCCATGGCTGGCGCCATCGGCGCCGGCGGGCTCGGCGACCTCGCCATCCGCTACGGCTACCAGCGCTTCGAGACGTCCGTCATGATCGCCGTTGTCATTGTGCTGATCATCCTGGTCTGCGGCATCCAGTGGGCCGGCGACCGGCTGGTCGCGAGGCTGGACCACAGAGCATAGCGGTGCGCAGCGGTCTGGGCGATATGCCAGCACCCGGTAAAACCCTCACTGCCGGTCCGGCTTCTCCACCGCGCTCAGCGCCGCCAAGCCTTGTAGCGGCGGCTCTCCGGCCTGCAGATATCGTTGGATCAGTTGCTCATCCTCTGCGCCTTTATAGGCTAACGGAATACCTCTGATTTGAGCGGGCATGTCCCAATCGAGCGGCCGATCCTCCGGCGCGAACCACTTGCATCGCCGAACCTCCACCCAATGCCGGCGAATTGACAAACAATTGCCGAGGCCGTCGTCTTCGTAGCCGAACTCCACTCCACAGCACGAACATATGATGGAGCTGGGTTCTTTGCCGTTCTCGCCCCATGGCAGATCGGGAGATTGATCGAGGCCGCAGACACGGCATTTGAATTTGTCTTGTGGATTCATTTGATCCCGAACAGGTCCCTGGCTTGCTCGGCGGTATAGTACCCTAGCCTGACGTCCCGAGCGACCAATTCCGGATCCCGCTGCAACGGATCGCCGTAGCCGCCGCCGCCCGGCGTGCTAACGCGCACGCGGTCGCCTGCCTTCAGCGCGATGTCCTGCTCCTTGGAGAGGTGCTGCGGCACATGTTCCTTGCCGTCGCGGAACACGGTGACCGTGTTGACCGCGCCGTCCTTGCCGCCGAGCGCGCCTTGCGGGCCGAAGCGGCCGTGATCCATGACGAAAGAGGCGCGGGCGTCGCCGCGCAGGATCTCGACCTCATAGGCGAGCCCAAACCCGCCGCGGTGCTTGCCGGCGCCGCCCGAGCCTTCGCGTAAGGCATAATGCCGGTAGAGCACCGGGAAGGCCTGCTCCATGATTTCGACCGGCGGCGACTTGGAAATGCCGATGGTCGAGCAGCCATTGGTCAGGCCGTCGTGACCGGCATTGCCGCCATAGCCGCCGCCGGAGATCTGGTACATGACATAATCGCGGCCGCGCGCCGGATCGTTGCCGCCGAGCGCGAAATTGCCGCTGGAGCCGGCCGGAGCCGCCGTCACCTTGTCCGGCAGCGACTGCACCATCGCAGCGAACACCGCCTCGGCAATGCGCTGCGAAACCTCGGCCGCGCAGCCCGATACCGGGCGCGGATATTTGGCGTCGAGGAAGGTGCCTTCCGGCCGCTTGACGATCAGCGGCTCGAAGGCACCGGCGCTGATCGGCACGTCGGGGAAAATGTGCCGCATGGCGAGATAGACCGAGGACAAGGTCGTCGCCAGCACGCTGTTCATCGGCCCAGCGCAGGGCTTTGATGAGCCCGAGAAGTCGAAGCTGAGCGTGTCGCCTTTTTTCTCGACTGCCAGCGCGATGATCAGCGGCTCGTTTACCACCCCGTCTGAATCGACGAAGGCCTGCGAGCGATAGATTCCGTCGGGAATGGCCGAAATGTTGACGCGCATCTGTTCAGCGGCGCGGCGGCGCAGTTCGGCGATCGCATCGACGACCGTTTCATCTCCGTAACGATCCAGGATTCCGTTCAGTCGGTCCTGACCGATCAGCAGTGCCGCCGCTTGCGCCCGGATGTCCCCAATGCGCTGGTCGGCGACACGGATGTTGGAGCAGATGATGGCGTAGATCTCAGGGTCGAGCACGCCCTTCTTGAACAATTTCACCGGCGGCAGCCGCAAGCCTTCCTGCTCCACCGCCGTTGCCGAGGCGGAGAAGCCGCCCGGCACCGAACCACCGATGTCGGGCCAGTGGCCGGTGTTCGACAGCCAGCAGAATATTTTGCCGTCGCGGTAGACCGGCATGGCGAAGCGCACATCCATCAAATGGGTGCCGCCGAGATAGGGATCGTTGACGATGTAGATATCGCCCGGCTCGGGCGGCAGGCAGCGTCCGTCGGCGATCATCTCGATCACCGTTTTGGTCGAATACTGCATGACGCCGACGAACACCGGCAGGCCCTGGCTGCCTTGCGCGATCAGCGAACCATCGACTGCCGAATAGATGCCATCCGAACGGTCATTGGCCTCGGCGATGACAGGCGAAAAGGCGGCGCGCGAAAACGTCAGGTCCATTTCGTCGCAGACCTGCTGCAGGGCCGCCTGGATGACCGAAAGGGTGATGGCGTCGAGTTTTTCCATCTCAGGCCTCGCCGATATCGATGATGATGTTGCCGTCGGCATCCGATCGCGCCCGGTCGCCGGGCTCCAGCACAGTCGTCGCGTCCATCTGTTCGAGGATCGCCGGACCTTCGATTGTTGCGTCGAGCGGCAACTTCTCTCTGTTGTAGACCGGCGTGTCGTACCAGCGCCCGCCATACCAGACAGGCCGGATCTCGCGCCGCGCCTCTTCGAGCGTTTTGGCGCGCCCAGCCGGGTCGATCAGCCGGGACAGATCGATTGCCGGCCGCACGCCGGTGACCGACGTGTTGAGGTTGACCAGATTGGCGCGGATCTCGGGTAGCTCGACCTTGAAGCGGGCGAAATAGGCACTCTCGAACAGTTGCTGCAGTACCTGGCGTGTCACCGCAGACGACGGCAGCGGCACGTTGATGATATGCGTCTGGCCGACGAACTGCATGTCGGCGGAATGCGTGACCCGGATCATTTCCGGCTTCACCGCTTCCTTGCCGATCAGCTCCTCGCCTTCGTTTCGGTGCCGTTCCAATGTCTCGTGGAGTTGGGTTTCATCGAGACTGGCCACCGGCTGGTTGACCGTGTTGACGAAATCATGGCGCAGATCGGCGACGACGCAGCCGAGCGCATTGGTGATGCCCGGCCGCGCCGGCACCAGCACCTTGGGCAGGCCGAGCTCGCGCGCCAATGCCGTCGCATGCAGCGGCCCGGCGCCGCCGAAGGCGAACAGCGCGAAATCGCGCGGGTCGTGGCCGCGCGACACCGAGACCATGCGGATGGCGCCGGCCATCTTCACGTTGCCGAGCCGCAGCACTGCACCCGCCGCCTCGACGCCGGACAAGCCTGTGGCGCGGCCGATCCTGTCCTCGAATATGCCGGTGACCCGTTCGACGGTGACCGGGTTTTCCACCGCGAGCAGCTTCTTCGGCGCCAGCCTGCCGAGCACCAGATTGGCGTCGGTGATGGTCGGCTCCAAGCCGCCGCGTCCGTAGCATATCGGGCCGGGATTGGCGCCGGCGCTTTCCGGGCCGATCTGGATCAGGCCGGCCGCATCGACGCGGGCGATCGAGCCGCCGCCGGCGCCGACCGTATGTACCGCCACCATCGGCACGTGGATCGGCATCGCATACTCGATCTCGATCTCGTTCGACACCGCCGGCTCGGCGTTGCGGATCAGTGCCACGTCGGTCGAGGTGCCGCCCATGTCGTAGGTGACCAGGTTTTCGAAGCCGGCGCGTTTGCCGGTGTAGGCGGCAGCAATGACGCCGGAAGCGGGGCCGGACATGACGGTCTTGGCCGACTCACGTGTGACAAAGCGGGCCGAGATCATGCCGCCATTGCCGTTCATGATCAGGAAGTCGCGGGCGTAGCCTTTTGACGCCAGCTCCTTGCGCAGCCGCTCGACATAGCGTTCGAGGATCGGTTGCACCGAAGCGTTGACCGAAGCGGTCACCCCGCGCTCGAATTCGCGCGCTTCCGAAAGCAGGGCGTGGCCTGTCGTGATGTAGCCGTTCGGCCAAAGCTCGGCCGCTATCTCGGCGGCGCGCCGCTCATGCGCCGGGTTGGCGTAGGAATGCAGGAAATGGATGACGAGGGATTCGCAGCCGGCTGCGATCAGTTGTGAAATCGCTGCCCGCATCTCGGTCTCGTCGAGCGGTATGCGCACCGCGCCCGAGGCCTCGACCCGCTCCGACACTTCGAGCCGCAGATTGCGCGGAATGATCGGCACGAACGTGCCTGTCATGCCATAGGCTTGCGGCCGTGTCCGCCGGCCAAGCTCGATGATGTCACGAAAGCCGCGCGTGGTGATCATGCCGGTTTTGGCCAGCCGGCGCTCCAGCACCGCGTTGGTGGTGGTCGTCGTGCCGTGCACGATGAGGTCGATGCCGTCGACCGGAAATCCGGTGGCGCCAAGTGCCGAAACGACGCCGAACGCCTGGTTGTCGACTGTCGTCGGGGTCTTGGCGATGTGCACCCGGCCACCGTCACGGCCGTCGATCAGAAGCAGGTCGGTAAAGGTGCCGCCGACATCTATGCCGGCGACGACGCTGCCCGTCGAATCCAGAGCTTGCGCCGAAAAATTCTGTCCCATTGTCGAAACCCGAAATGCCCGAACTGCCTACATGCCTTAGTTTGGAAAGCTGTTTTACGGCGGCGTCTTGACGCAAATATCGTTTGTATACTAATAAATTCCGGACACAAGAGCTTACCGCTTCGGAGTGTGCAAACGGCACGCTGGAACCTGACCGGTTCGGGCGCGCAGGTGAAGATTTGGCGCGGGCGCTGAACTGGCCCGGAAGGTTAGGTTTGATGAACACCACATCCGCGTTCAACACTGCCGGCGCCCGGCCGTTGCAGTTCCCGATACCGGCCAACGTCTATGCCGAAACCGTCGTCTCGGTGAAGCACTATACCGACCGGCTGTTTTCGTTCCGCATCACCCGGCCGCAGTCGCTGCGCTTCCGCTCCGGCGAGTTCGTCATGATCGGCCTGCCCAATGCCGAGAAGCCGGTGTTCCGCGCCTATTCGATCGCCAGCCCAGCCTGGGACGACGAACTCGAATTCTTCTCGATCAAAGTGCCGGACGGCCCGCTCACTTCGGATCTGCAGAAGATCGAGATCGGCGACACCGTCATCATGCGGCATAAGTCGACCGGCACGCTGGTGGTCGACGCCCTGACGCCGGCCAAGCGCCTGTTCATGATCTCGACCGGCACCGGCATTGCTCCCTTCGCCAGCCTGCTGCGCGATCCCGACACTTATGAGAAGTTCGAGCAGGTGGTCCTGACCCATACCTGCCGCGACAATGCTGAACTCACCTACGGCCAGGAGCTGGTGGCAGCATTGGAGAACGACCCGCTGATCGGCGAGCTGACCGGTGGCCGCGTCACGCTCTACAATTCAACGACGCGTGAGACCTCCGAGCGCATGGGCCGCATCACCGCGCTGATCGGCTCGGGCAAATTCTACACCGATCTCGGCATCGACAAGCTCAATCCCGAGACCGACCGCATCATGATCTGCGGCTCGATGCATATGCTGAAAGACGTCAAGGAGCTGGCTGAAAGCCACGGCTTCCAGGAAGGCTCGCTGCATCATCCGGCAAGCTTCGTCGTCGAGCGCGCCTTCGTCGGCTGAGACGCGGCAATTCAGCGTCCACTGGTTTGCGACCCTGATTTTGACCATGCGGTCAAAAGTCGGCTGCCTTGACTGTCTTTTTCCGCTATGACCGCTTGAAGGACTCGTGAAGCGCTGCTTCACGGTCTATCTTCGGCATAAGTCGCTGAACAAGGGGCAGGAGATGAGCAGCACAATCCGCGAAACCGACGTCGGCACATCGAAGGTCACGCCGCTGCCGGCGCGCGCCGCCGCCAATGCACCAATCCCGCAAGCCCATGGCATTGCTCGCAATCCCGGCATGAGGCTCGATCTCGGCTTCATGGAATCGATGCGCGGCGTCAACCGCTCGGCGCTGGAACGCCGCGTCGCCAGCCTGACCAAAAGACGCTCGATCAAGGCCGATAACCAGGCCGCCTGGCTGCTGCGCGCCGTCGCCTGCATGGACCTGACGACGCTGAACTCGAACGACACGGAAGAGCGCGTGCGCCGGCTTTGTGCCAAGGCGGTCAACCCGTTCCGTCGCGACATTGCCGAGGGGCTCGGCATTACTGGTGAAAAGATCCGCCCGGCGGCGGTCTGCGTCTATCACCCCTTCGTCGCCACTGCCGTCGAAGCGCTGCGCGGCAGCGGCGTCCATGTCGCCGCCGTTTCCACGGCTTTCCCGCATGGCCTTGCACCGCTTTCGACACGTCTGCAGGAGATCGAAGCATCGGTAAGGGACGGCGCCGACGAGATCGACGTCGTCATCCCGCGCGGCCTGGTATTCGGGGCGAAATGGCAGGAGCTCTATAACGAGATTGTCTCGATGCGCGCCGCTTGCAGCGAGGCGCATCTGAAAGTGATCCTCGGTACCGGCGACCTCGCCACGCTGCGCAACGTCATGCTCGCCTCGATGGTGGCGATGATGGCGGGTGCAGATTTCATCAAGACCTCGACCGGCAAGGAAAGCGTCAACGCGACGCTGCCGGTCGGCCTTGCCATGGTGCGCGCCATCCGCGCCTATTTCGAGGAAACCGGCTATCTCATCGGCTTCAAGCCGGCCGGTGGCATTTCAACGGCAAAAGCCTCGCTCGATTGGCTGGTGCTGATGAAAGAAGAACTGGGCCGGCCGTGGCTGGAGCCGGAGCTGTTCCGCTTCGGAGCATCGAGCCTTTTGACCGATATCGAGCGCCAGCTCGAGCATCATCTGACCGGCCACTACTCGGCCAATCATCGCCACGCGATGGCGTGATTCGGAGCACGCCATGAACATTCTCGAACGCTATCACGCCATGGAATACGGCCCGGCGCCGGAGGCGCGCAACGAGGCCGATGCGTGGCTTGCCGCGCGGGATTTCGGCAAAGCGCTGTTTATCGGCGGCGACTGGAAGGCAGCCAGCGGAGGCAAAACCTTCGACACCAGCGATCCGTCCTCGAGAAAGCTGCTGGCCAAGGTGTCGGATGCCGGTGCCGCCGATATCGACGCGGCGGTTTCGGCCGCCACAAAAGCGCTGCCGAAATGGAGCGCCAGCACCGGCTACAGCCGAGCCAAAGTGCTCTATTCCATTGGCCGCGCCATGCAACGTCACCAACGGCTGTTCGCGGTGTTGGAATCAATCGACAACGGCAAGCCGATCCGCGAAAGCCGCGACATCGACGTGCCGCTGGCCATCCGCCATTTCATCCATCATGCCGGCTGGGCGCAGGCGCTGGACAGGGATTTTCCAGGCCATAAGGGGGTCGGCGTCGTCGGCCAGATCATCCCGTGGAACTTCCCGCTCTTGATGCTGGCCTGGAAGATCGCGCCGGCGCTCGCCGCCGGCTGCACCGTGGTGCTGAAGCCAGCCGAATTCACGCCACTCACCGCGATCCTGTTCGCCGAGATCTGTGAACGATCAGGCGTGCCGAAGGGCGTCGTCAACATCGTCCAGGGCGGGCCGGAAGCGGGTGGGGCAATCGTCAATCATCCCGGCATCCAGAAGATCGCCTTCACCGGTTCGTCCGAGGTCGGCAAGATCATCCGCAAAGCCACCGCCGGTTCGGGCAAGAAACTGTCGCTGGAGCTTGGCGGCAAGTCGGCCTTTGTCGTCTTTGAGGATGCCGATCTCGACAGCGCCGTCGAGGGTCTGGTCGACGGCATCTGGTTCAACCAGGGCCAAGTCTGCTGTGCCGGCTCGCGCCTTCTGGTGCAGGAGGGCATCGCCGATGCCTTCATCGCCAAGGTCAAGACGCGGATGAGCCGGCTGCGCGTCGGCAGTCCGCTCGACAAGAACACCGATATCGGCCCGCTGGTCGATTTGACTCAGCTCGATCGCGTCAAGGGCCTGATCGCCGAGGGCGCCAAGCAGGGCGCAATCTGCTGGCAGCCGGACTCGGCGCTGCCCGCCGCGGGCTATTACCATCTGCCAACGCTGGCGACAGGTGTTTCGCCGGCTAACATTCTGGCACAGGAAGAGGTGTTCGGGCCGGTGCTTGCCACCATGACCTTCCGCAACACCGAGGAAGCGGTCGAGCTCGCCAACAACACGCGCTATGGCCTGGCCGCTTCGGTGTGGAGCGAGAACATCAATCTTGCCCTGCACGTCGCGCCACAATTGAAGGCCGGCGTCGTCTGGGTCAACGGCACCAATATGTTCGACGCCGCCTGCGGTTTTGGCGGTTACCGCGAGAGCGGCTTTGGCCGCGAAGGCGGACGCGAGGGCATGTTCGAATATCTCTCGGCAAAACTGCCGCTAGGCCCGATCATCAAGCCGGCAACGTCTCCGGCTCAACCTGTCGAGCAGGCGGAAGGTGGCGCCATCGACCGCACGGCAAAGCTGTTCATCGGCGGCAAGCAGGTCCGGCCGGACGGCAATTATTCCTTCGCCGTCGCCACCGCCAAGGACAAGCTTGCCGGCGAGGTCGGTCTCGGCAACCGCAAGGATATCCGCGACGCCGTCGCGGCCGCGCGCGCCTGCAAGGCCTGGCCGGAGGCGACCGCCTACAACCGCAGCCAGGTGCTCTATTACCTGGCCGAAAACCTTTCCGGCCGCGCCGACGAGTTTGCTGTGCGCCTCACCCAACTTACCGGCGCGACCGCCAAGGCGGCGCGTGAAGAGGTCGAACTGTCGATCGAGCGGCTGTTCCTCTATGCCGGCTTGGCCGACAAATTCGAGGGTCGCGTCCACCAGCCGCCGGCCCGCGCCGTCACGCTGGCGCTGCACGAACCGGTCGGGGTCGTCGGTATTGTCGCGTCGGACAACGCACCTTTGCTTGGCTTGATCTCGCTGGTGGCGCCGGCGCTCGCCATGGGCAACACCGTGGTCGCCGTGCCGTCCGAAAAATACCCGCTGCTTGCCACCGACCTCTACCAGGTCGTCGAATATTCCGACGTTCCGGCAGGCGCCATCAATATCGTCACCGGCAGTAGCGCCGAGCTTGCCGGCGTATTGGCCAAGCATGACGATGTCGACGGGCTCTGGGTGTTCGCCGATGCCGAGACTTGCGCCAAGGCCGAGGCCGAGTCCATCGGCAATCTCAAACGCGTCTGGACCGGTAACGGCCACAGCCTCGACTGGGCGTCGAACGAAGCAGCCGGCGATGCCTTGCTGCGCCGTGCGATCGAGGTCAAGAACGTCTGGGTGCCCTACGGCGACTGAGTGCCCCGGAGAGACGTCCGGGCTTGACGGGCCAACAAATGTTCTTTACCGAGAAAAAACATTTGGCTGGCAGGCGAATATAGAAACAGGCGGGATGGTAGTGCCCGGCTGGCACATTGCGCCCCGGCCTTGCGCCGGTAAAAGCCGAACGACCACAGACGGGCGAGGAGAAAAGCATGGCGGATCTGACAGGCAAAATCGTTGTCGTCACGGCGGCGGCGCAAGGCATCGGCCGGGCGAGCGCGCTGGCGTTCGCCAAGGTCGGCGCCGTCGTCCATGCCACCGACATTAACGAGGTGGTGCTCGCCGACCTCGGCAAGACGCCCGGTATCAAGACCCGCAAGCTCGACGTGCTGAACGACGAAGCGGTGAACGCCGCTTTTGCCGAGATCGGCGCCGTCGACGTGCTGTTCAATTGCGCCGGCTTCGTCCATTCCGGCTCGATCCTCGAGATGAAGGACGGCGATCTCGACTTTGCCTATGATCTCAATGTCCGCTCGATGATCCGCACCATCCGCGCCGTGCTGCCCGGCATGCTGGAGCGCGGCGACGGCTCGATCATCAACATGGCGTCGCTGGCCAGTTCGACCAAGGGCGTGCCGAACCGCTTCGTCTATGGCCTAACCAAGGCAGCCGTCATCGGCCTGACCAAGTCGGTCGCCGCCGACTATGTCGGCAAGGGCATACGCTGCAATGCGATCTGTCCGGGCACTGTCGAAAGCCCGTCGCTGCAGGACCGCATGCATGCGCAGGGCGACTACGAAGCAGCTCGCGCCGCCTTCATCGCCCGCCAGCCGATGGGCCGCCTCGGCACGCCCGAGGAAATCGCCGATCTCGCCGTCTATCTGGCCGGCGCCACCTATACGTCGGGGCAGGCTTATAATATCGACGGTGGCTGGTCGATCTAAGAGGCCATTTGAAAACCCTACTCCGCCGGGCGCCTGACGCGGCTTTCTGCGCTTCCGGTGCTCACGTACTTTAAGTACGCTCCGCTCCGGGTCTCGAAACCCACGCCATTCGCCGCAGCGGAGCGAGTTTGCAAACGGCCTCTGGTCGCAACTGGGAGAAAACTGCATGAAACTGCTGCGCTATGGCGAGGCGGGGAGCGAACGCCCCGGCCTGCTCGATGCCGATGGAACGATCCGCGACCTCTCCGCCCATGTCACCGACATTGCCGGCAAGGCACTTGACCCGGCATCGCTCGAGACATTGTCGAAGCTCGACACGAAGACGCTGCCGGCGGTTTCCGGCAAGCCGCGGATCGGCGCCTGCGTCGCCGGCACCGGCAAATTCATCTGCATCGGTCTCAACTATTCCGACCACGCCGCCGAAACCGGTGCCACCGTGCCGCCGGAGCCGATCATCTTCATGAAGGCAAGCTCGGCTATTGTCGGGCCGAATGACGACGTGCTGATCCCGCGCGGCTCGGTGAAGACCGACTGGGAGGTCGAGCTCGGCGTGGTGATCGGCAAGACTGCAAAGTATGTCACCGAGGCCGAGGCGCTTGATTATGTCGCCGGCTATTGCGTCGCGCACGACGTCTCCGAGCGCGCCTTCCAGGCCGAGCGCCAGGGCCAGTGGACCAAGGGCAAGAGCTGCGACACGTTCGGGCCGATCGGCCCGTGGCTGGTGACCAAGGACGAGGTCAAGGACCCGCAGAACATCCCGATGTGGCTGACGGTCAACGGCAAGACGATGCAGAACGGCTCGACCAAGACCATGGTCTTCGGCGTCGCTTATCTCGTCTCCTATCTCAGCCAGTTCATGTCGCTGCACCCGGGCGACATCATCTCGACCGGCACGCCGCCCGGCGTCGGCCTCGGCATGAAGCCGCCGGTCTTCCTGAAGCCCGGCGACGTGGTCGAGCTCGGTATCGAAGGGCTGGGCATCCAGAAGCAGACGTTCAGGGCGGATGCGTAGGCGGCGCTTTGCCTTCTCCCCTTGGGGGAGAAGGTGGATTGTCGCGCAGCGACAAGACGGATGAGGGGTGCTGCAAGAAAACGAGGCGTGAAAACATCAGGGGATTTTAGGCACTTACGCCTTCAGGGCAGCGATCCTTCCAACACCCCTCATCCGACCGAGCTTCGCTCGGCCACCTTCTCCCACAAGGGGAGAAGGGGAGTCGGCGCCTGCGCTACTTCAGCACCTTCCCGTCGGCTCCAAACCGGTATGTCTTTGCCGGATCCGGCGTCGCATAGAGCGTGGCACCCGGTTCAGCGTTATAGACGCCGAAGATGCGCACTGTGATCAAGCCGGCCTTCTCGCAGTCGAGATAGAGGTTGGTGTCGGCGCCAAGGTGCTCGGCATGGACGACCGTGCCTTTCCAGGCGCCGGATTTGGGATCGACGGTCAGATGTTCGGGACGGACGCCGATGGTCTTGGCCGTCTCGCCAAGCCTGGCGCCGTCGACGAAATTCATCTTCGGTGAGCCGATGAAGCCGGCGACGAATTCATTTGCCGGCGAATTGTATAGCTCCATCGGCCCGCCGATCTGCTCGATCTTTCCCGCGTTCAGCACGACGATCTTGTCGGCCAGCGTCATCGCCTCGACCTGGTCGTGGGTGACATAGATCATCGTGGCCTTCAGCCGGCGATGCAATTGCGCGATCTCCAGCCTGGTGTTGACGCGCAGTGCGGCGTCGAGGTTCGACAGGGGCTCGTCGAACAGAAAAAGCTTGGGCTCACGCACCACGGCGCGGCCGATGGCGACGCGCTGGCGCTGGCCGCCGGAGAGCTCGGCCGGCCGCCTCGAGAGGTAGGGCTCCAGCGACAGCATCGACGAGGCGATGCCGATGCGGCGGTCGATCTCGGCCGCCGGCGTGCCCGCCTGCTTGAGGCCGAGACCCATATTGTTCTTCACCGTCAGATGCGGGTAGAGCGCATAGGTCTGGAACACCATGGCGATGCCGCGCTTGGCCGGCGGGGTGGCGGAGACGTCCGCCCCGTCGATCACCACGCGGCCCGAGGTCGAGTCCTCCAGCCCGGCAATAACCCTGAGCAGCGTCGACTTCCCGCAGCCGGATGGACCGACGAAGACGACGAACTCGCCATCCGTCACCTCGAGGTTGATGCCCTTCAGCACCTCGACCGGCCCAAAGGCCTTTTTTACGTTCTCGATGTTCAGCGAGCCCACGGCGTCGTCCCTGTTCTAGAGTTTCACGGCGAGGCCGCTGCGCACGCTCTCGTCGGCGGCAAGGCAGACGGCGAGCGACTTCACCGCGTCGTCCATGTGGCGGGAGAGATCGAGATTCTCGCGGATCGCCTTCAGCACAAAAGCCTGTTCGAGGTCGCAAAGGTCCTGATGGCCGGGCTCGCCTTGCATCGACAGCATCTCATCCGACTTGGCGAACTTGCCGGCGGCTCCGGTCGCCGCACTGTGCAGGCGGATGGTCGAGGTCTTGGTGTGGGTGTCAATGTCGTCGGACCTGACACCCTCCTTCATGACGATCGACACGCAGCCATTGGGCGAGATCACGTCTTTCACGAAGAAAGCCGTCTCCGAAATCATCGGCCCCCAGCCGGCCTCGTACCAGCCGACCGAACCGTCGTCGAACAGCACCTGCAGATGACCGTAATTGTACATCGACGGCGCGATCTCGTCGGTCAGCCGCAGCCCCATGCCACGCACCTCGACCGGCCTGGCGTCGGTGATCTGCAGCATCACGTCGAGATAATGCACGCCGCAATCGACGATCGGCGATGTCGTCTGCATCAGCTGCTTGTGCGTCTCCCAGGTGTGGCCGGAGGATTGCTGGTTGAGGTTCATGCGGAACACGTAAGGGCCGCCGAGCTTCCGCGCCTCGGCAATCAGCCTGATCCAGGACGGATGGTGGCGCAGGATATAGCCGATCACCAGTTTTTTGCCGTTGGCCTTGGCGGCGGCGACGACGCGCTCTGCATCCGCGACGGTGGTTGCCAGCGGCTTTTCGACAAAGACATGGCAGCCGGCCTCGAACGCCTTGACCGCATAATCGGCATGGCTGTCGGAATAGGTGGCGATGCAGGCGACGTCGGGCTTTTCGTCGCGTAGCGCCTCGTCGAAGGAACGCCGGATGGCGTAGGTCGAAAGCCCTTCCGGCAGCGGCACATCGGAGCGGTTGACCAGCGCGGCGATCTGGAATCCCGGATTGGTGTGATACGCCAGCGCATGGCTGCGCCCCATGTTGCCGAGGCCGGCGATGACAACGCGAAGAGGTTGTTGCGAACTCACTTGACCGCTCCCGAGGTGATGCCGCGGATCAGCTGCCGCGAGAAGATGACGTAGAGGATCAGCACCGGCATGATCGCCAGCGAAAGTGCGGCCAGGATGGCGTTCCAGTTGGTGACGAACTGGCCGAGGAACAGTTGCGCGCCGAGCGTCACCGTCTTGGTCTCCTCCGACGGCGCCAGGATCAGCGGAAACCACAGATCGTTCCAGATCGGGATCATGGTGAAGACGGCGACTGTCGCCATCGACGGCCTGACCAGCGGCAGCACCAGCCGGAAGAAAATGGTGTATTCGGAGAGACCGTCGATGCGTCCGGCATTCTTCAGATCGTCGGACACCTGCTTCATGAATTCCGACAGGATGAAGACGGCGAGCGGCAGGCCTTGCGCGGTGTAGACCAGGATCAGCGCCGTCAGTGTGTTGACCAGCCCGCTCGCCACCATCAATTGCAGGATGGCGACGGTGGCAAGGCGGATCGGGATCATGATGCCAAGCGCCAGGTACAGTCCCATCAGCAAATTGCCGCGAAAGCGGTATTCCGACAGCGCGAAGGCGGCCATGGCGCCGAACAAAAGCACGAAGAACAGCGAGGCGACGGTGACGATGAGGCTGTTCTGGAAATAGTGGATGAAATCGCCCTGGCCGATCACCGTGCTGTAGCCGATCAGGTCGAATGTCCCTGGCGTCGGTGGCGCCAGCGGCGCGCCGAAGATCGCCGCGCGCGACTTGAACGAGTTGACGATGACGATGACCACCGGAAACAGCGCGATCGCCGTGTAGGTCAACAGGATCGCATGGGCGCCGATGGTGCGGGGCAGCGAGCGGGTTGCCGTGCTCATGTCGCGCCTCAGAACTGGTAGCGACGCAGGCGCGTCTGGACGAGGAAAAGATAGACGCAGACGCCGCCGAGGATGATCAGGAACATCATCGTGGCGATCGCCGCGCCCATGTTGGGATCGCCGACCTGCAGCTGGAAACCGAAGAAGGCGCGGTAGAGGAAGGTGCCGAGAATATCGGTCGAATAGTTCGGGCCGGCCAATGCGCCTTGCGCGGTGTAGATCAGGTCGAAGGCGTTGAAATTGCCGACGAAGGTCAAGATCGAAATGATGCCGATCGACGGCAGGATCAGCGGCAGCTTGATCTTCCAGAACTGCGACATGCCGGTGATGCCGTCGCATTCGGCCGCTTCGAGCACCTCGTCGGGGATCGACAGAAGCGCGGCATAGATCAGCATCATCGGGATGCCGACGAACTGCCACACCGAGATCAGGCTGAGCGCGGTCAGCGCATATTGCGCCTTGCCAAGCCATGGCGTGAACAGGCTCTTCAGCCCGACAAGATCCATCAGATGCGGCGCCACGCCCCACAGCGGCGACAGGATCAATTTCCAGGCGAAGCCGACGATGACGAAGGACAGGATCGTCGGCACGAAGATCGCTGTGCGGTAGAAGGCGGAAAACCGCAGCCTGGGGCTGGACAGAAGTGCGGCCAGAAGGACGCCGATCGGGTTCTGCACCAGCATGTGGATGACGAAGAACCAGACATTGTTCCTGAGCGCGTTCCAGAAATTGACCGACCAGTTGGGATCACCGAACAGCATGCGGAAATTTTCCAGTCCGACGAAGACCTGCGACTGATTGATGTTGCGGAACAAGGAAAGCTGCAGCGTGCCGGCCAGAGGCAGGATCATGATCGCCGTATAGACCAGCAACGCCGGCGCCAGGAAAACGCCGATATGCCAACGGAACGGTCTTTTCGGTGCTGCGGCCATGCGTTCGGTCCCCGCCGATCAGGTCTTGCTATTGCCGTCAAAGGGCGCGGCGCCTCCCTCCCCCCTCGAGGGGAGGGTGCCTCGCAAAGCGAGGCGGGTGGGGTCGGCAGAGGCAGCGCGCCATCGTCGTTCGACCGTGCTTTCCAGCAGCGATCAAGCCGCAGCCTGCCTCGACCGACCCCCTCTGTCGCCTTCGGCGACATCTCCCCCCTCGAGGGGGGAGACAACGCTTCGCCGCGCTCTTACTTGGCCGGCTTGTACCAGCTGTCGAGGCCGTCCTGCAGCTTCTTGGCGGCAGCTTCCGGCGTGTCGGTGCCGTTGATGACGTTGGCCGATTCAACCCACGTCTCGTTTTCGAGGTTCGGCGTGCCGCGCGACAGGATCTGGTAGGTCGAGCGGATCGTCGACTTGCACTTGCCGCGCCAGGAGACGAATTCCTGGGCCAGCGGGTCTTCCATCTTCACCGGGGTGTTGTTCAGGCTGAAGAAGCCCGGCAGCGCGTTGGCGTAGATGGTGGCGAAATCCGGCGAGGCCACCCAGGACAGGAAGATCTTGGCCGCATCCGCGTTCTTCGAGGCCGCATTGAGGCCCATGCCGATGTCGGTGTGGTCGGAGATGTAGCAGGTGTCGCCGGCCTTCTGCACCGGCGGCGGGAAGGCGCCCATCTTGAACTGCGCCTGCGTGTTGAACAGGCCGATTTCCCACGAGCCGGCCGGGTAGATGGCGGCGCGGCCGAGCGTGAACAGGTTCTGGCTGTCCGGATAGGTCTGCGCCTCGAAGCCGTCGCCGAGATAGTCCTTCCACTTGGCCAGTTCCTTGTAGGGCTCGACCCACTGCGGATCGGTCAGCTTCTGCTCGCCCTTGATCAGCGCCAGACGGCCTTCCTCGCCCTTCCAGTAATTCGGGCCGATGTTCTGGTAGCCCATGGTCGCCGCTTCCCAGAGATCCTTGGTGCCCATCGCCATCGGGATGTAGGTGCCGTCGGCCTTGATCTTGTCGAGCGCGGCGAAGAATTCGTCGCGCGTCTCCGGCACCTTGATGCCGAGCTTGTCGAAGGCGTCCTTGTTGTAGATGAAGCCATGGATGACGGAGGCCATCGGCACGCAGAAACTCGACTTGCCGTCGTCGGTCTGCCAGGCGGCCTTGGCGACGTCGGAGAAGTTCTCCATGCCGGGCAGGGTCGAGATGTCGGCGAGGTTGCCCTTCTTGAAGAGCTCCAGCGACTTGTCGAACGGGCGGCAGGTGATCAGGTCGCCGGCCGAGCCGGCGGCGAGCTTGGCGCCGAGGGCGGCGTCATATTCGGTTGGCGCCGATGGCGCGAACACCACCTTGATGCCCGGGTTCTTGGCTTCGAAGGCAGGGATCAGCTTGTCCTTCCAGATGGCAAGGTCGTCGCCGCGCCAGCTTTCGATGTTGAGCGTTACGTCGTCGGCATAAGCCACCCCGGCAGAGCCGAGAATGCTGGTGCCGAGAAGAAGTGCCGTCAGTAGCTTCGTTGTCATGCTCAGTCTCCCTGTTGACCTTTTTCAGGTTCGGTTTTGATGAGAACAGAGGCATTGCGCCCCTTGCTCCCCTCGATCGCGGAAAGGGCCGGCCGCAGCTTGTGGCCGGTCCCTTCCAATATCTTCTCGGCTGCATCGGCGCTGGCGGCGCCGGCGGCGAGCAGAATAGCGGTCTTGACGACGCCGCCGCTCCTTTCGAGCAGGCGCTCCGCCTCGTCCTTGCCGCGCCCGCTGACGGCGGCGACGATGCGTGCGGCGCGGTCGCGCAGCTTGATGTTGTCGGCCATGAGGTTGACCATGTAGCCGTCATGGACATGGCCGAGATGGATGGCGGCGAGCGTCGACAGCATGTTGAGCGCGATCTTCTGGGCGGTGCCTGCGCCCATGCGCGTTGAGCCGGCAATCAGCTCCGGCGGCGTTTCGAGCAGGATGGCGATGTCGGCCAGCCGCAACAGCGGCGCATCCCGGTTGTTGGCGATGGCAATGGTCGCCGCACCGCGGCGCCTGGCGTCCTCGATCGCCCTGACTGCATAAGGTGTCGAGCCGCTGGCCGAGACGGCGATCAGGCAGTCGCCCTTGCCGATGCCGGCGGCGGCAACCGCTGCCGAAGCTTCCTCGGTGTCGTCCTCCGGCCCGCCGGCCAGTGTCTTGAAGGCCTCGTCGCCGCCGGCGATCAGGATGGCGATACGGTCGCGCTGGATGCCGAACGTGCCCGGCAACTCAAGCGCATCGGCCAGTGCCATCAGGCCCGAACTGCCGGCAGCCGCATAGGCGAGCTTGCCGCCGCTTTTCAGTCTGCTTGCGATGATTTCGGCTGCCGCGGCAATGGCAGGAATGGCGCCGTGCACGGCCTTGGCGGCCTCGATCTGTGCGTTGACCAAAGAGGAAAGGACGGCTTCCGGGGCCTGGATATCCAGTCCCTCGGCATTCTGGTGAAGCGCTTCGGTGCGCGTTTCGGCCATCCGCTTTCCTCCAATCGAGAAAACCATACCAAAAAAATACCACTTGTCCACACGCATTAATGAAATCCTTGCGGCGGTGCAGGCTTGCGAACGAAATTGGCTGATTTTCCAACAAACTACGCCTTAACTTTTTTGAAACGGAAATTAATCCTTGGCTATTGGTACTTTATTGGTATTATCCGCCCGGAGGAGAAATCGCGTGAAATTCGTGCTCGGCATCGATGGCGGCGGCACCAGCTGCAGGGCGGCCCTTGCAACGGCCGACGGCAGCGTCCTCGGCCGCGCCAAAAGCGGTGCCGCCAACATCCGAACGGATCTCACCGGCGCCAGGACGAACATCGTCGACGCAGCGCAGCAGGCCTTTGTCGCCGCGGGCAGGGATCCCGCACTGATCCCGCAAACTCCGGCCGTTCTCGGTCTTGCCGGCGCCAATGTCGGCACCTACCGGCAGCAGCTCGAAGCGATCCTGCCGTTTCGCATCAGCCGTGTCGAGACCGACGCCGAGATCGCGCTGGAAGGCGCGGTTGGCTCCGGCGACGGCGCCATGGCCATACTCGGCACCGGCACCGCCTATATGGCACGCAAACAAGGCAAGTCGCGCGCCATCGGCGGCTGGGGGTTCCAGGTCGGCGACCAGGGCAGCGGCGCCCGTATCGGCCGCGACCTGCTCGAGCAGACGCTGCTCGCCTATGACGGCATCCGCCAGGGATCGCCGCTGACGGAGACCATGCTCGCCATTTTCCGCAACAATCCCGAGGATGTGGTCGAATTCACCACCAACGCCAAGCCCGGCGATTTCGGCGGCTTCGCGCCCAAGGTGTTCGAACATGCCGAAAAAGGCGACGCCGTCGCAATCTGGATCCTCGACAAGGCGGTCGCCGATGTCGAGGCAGCGCTTGGCGTGCTCGACCTCGGCGGCGACGATCCGCTCTGCCTGCTCGGCGGGCTGGCGCCGCTTTATGCGCCGCGCCTGTCGGCCCGCTACCGGGCGCTGCTGAAACCGCCGCTCGACGACGCGCTGGGCGGCGCGGTTCATATGGCGGTTCGGATTTTCGCAAACCCGGCGGAGGCAGCTCGATGAGTGAGGCCGCCGACCAGATATTCGCGGCGCTGAAACAATCGTCGCAGAGTGGCGCGCCGCTCTATCTGCAGCTCAGGAAGAGCATCGAGGATGCGGTCAAACGCGGGCTGATCGGACCTGGCGATGCGCTGCCTTCCGAGCGCGACATCGCTAGCAAGGCCGACATTTCGCGCGTTACCGTGCGCAAGGCGGTGCAGGACCTGGTCAAAGGCGGCATCCTCGTCCAGCGCCATGGTTCCGGTACCTTCGTTGCGCCACGTATGGAGCGCGTCGAGCAGTCGCTGTCGATGCTGACCTCGTTTACCGAAGACATGGCGCGGCGCGGCATGGCGGTGCGTTCGGCTTGGCTCGACCGCGGCCTCTATCCGCCGTCGCCCGACGAGATGATGGTGCTCGGCCTGGCGTCGAACGAATTGGTTGCGCGCGTGGCGCGCCTTCGTATCGCCAACGACACGCCGCTGGCGATCGAGCGCGCCTCGCTATCGACAAGCGTGCTGCCCGATCCGGCGGCGATTGGTTCGTCGCTCTACGCCGCGTTGGAAAAGACCGGCAACAGGCCGGTGCGGGCGGTGCAGCGCATTTCCGCCACCAATCTCGGCGATGGCGACGCACATCTGCTGGAAGTACCGCCGGGCATTGCCGGCCTGCACATCGAGCGTATCTCCTATCTGGCGAGCGGCAAGGTGATCGAGTTTACCCGCTCCATCTACAGGGGCGACGCCTATGATTTTGTCGCCGAACTCCGGCTGAGCGGGCCGGGCGAAGAGGGCCGGCCATGACCGCAACAACGACCCATATGCGGCGCGAGATCGAGGAGATCCCGGAGGCCACCGCCCGCCTGCTCGATGGCTCGGCCGCGGTGCTGACGGAAGCTGGACGCGGCATTCGCGAGCGCGATCCGAATTTCGTCGTCACCGTGGCGCGCGGCTCGTCCGACCATGCCGCGACCTTCATGAAATATGCCGTGGAGTTGACCGCCGGGCTGGCGGTTGCATCGGTCGGCCCATCGATCGCCTCGATCTATGGCGCCAAGCTGAAGCTGGGCGGCTCGGCCTGCCTGGCGATCTCGCAGTCCGGCAAGAGCCCGGACATCGTTGCAATGGCGCAAGCGGCGAGGACCGGCGGTTCGCTGACCGTCGCCATCACCAACACCGCCGATTCGCCGCTGGCGCGGGCTTCGGACTACGCGATCGACATCCTGGCCGGACCGGAGCGCAGCGTCGCGGCGACGAAGA
Organism: Mesorhizobium sp. M0598; assembly: GCF_040320865.1. NCBI lineage: Bacteria > Pseudomonadati > Pseudomonadota > Alphaproteobacteria > Hyphomicrobiales > Phyllobacteriaceae > Mesorhizobium > Mesorhizobium sp. M0598. The sequence continues at coordinate 433,774 of NZ_JAMYQL010000001.1, forward strand.
CCTTCGTCAATTCAGCCGTCGCAGGACTCGCCCTGATGGCGCATTGCACCGGCGACGAGAAACTCCTGGTGGCGCTCGCGCGCTTGCCGGAGCATTTTCGCAAGGCGATCGCCTGCGACTGGATGGCGTTGGCTGGGGCACTCGAGACGCCGAAATCGCTGTTCATTCTCGGCCGCGGCCCGTCGGCGGCGATCGCCAACGAGGCGGCGCTGAAATTCAAGGAAACCTGCGCCATGCATGCGGAAGCCTATAGTGCCGCCGAGGTCATGCACGGCCCGCTGGCGCTGGTCGGTCCCGGTTTCCCGGTGCTGGCTCTGGCTGCTCGCGATGCGTCCGAGCCATCGGTGGCCGATGCCGCCGACAGCCTGGCCGGCAAGGGCGCTGCCGTCTTTGTGACGTCGAACAAGGCAAAGAGCGCTCAGCGCCTGCCGCATGTCGCAACCGGTCATCCGCTGACCGACCCGCTGACGCTGATCGTGTCGTTCTATGGTTTCGTCGAGGCTTTTGCCCGCCATCGCGGCCTCGACCCCGACACGCCGCCCAATCTGCGCAAGGTAACGGAAACCCTATGAGCGACCGTTTTGCCCTGACTGGCGCCCGGATTTTCGATGGCGACGACTGGCACGACAATGCGGCGCTTCTCGTGCGCGACGGCCTCGTCGAGGCCATTGTTGCCGCCGGCGCCATTCCATCCAATGTTGCGCGTATCGAGACCGGCGGCGGCATGCTGGCGCCTGGCTTCGTCGATCTGCAGGTCAATGGCGGCGGCGGCGTCATGCTCAACGACCATCCCGACGTCGCCTCGATCGAGACCATCTGCCGGGCGCACGCACCCTTCGGCACGGCGGCGCTGTTGCCGACGCTGATCACCGACACGTCCGAGATCACCGCCGCGGCGGTTGCGGCCGGAGCCGAGGCGGCACGGAGGAAGGTGCCGGGGTTCCTGGGCCTGCACCTCGAAGGACCGCATCTGTCGATCGCCCGCAAGGGCGCACATGACCCGGCTTTGATCCGGCCGATGCTAGACTCCGACCAGACGATGCTGATCGCCGCACGGAAAAACCTGCCCGTGCTGCTGACGACGGTGGCGCCCGAATCCGTCGAGCCCAGCCAGGTGTCGGCGCTTAGCAAGGCCGGCATTGTCGTCAGCATCGGCCATTCCGATACCGGCTATGCCACGGCTCGCGCCTTTGCCGAGGCCGGCGCAACGGTGGTCACCCATCTGTTCAATGCGATGAGCCAGATCGGCAATCGCGAGCCGGGGCTGGCGGGCGCCGCAATCGATACCGGCGCATTCTATGCCGGGATCATCGCCGACGGTATCCATGTCGATCCGGCCACCATGGCCATCGCCTTGCGCGCCAAGCAGGGGCCGGGCAAGATCCTGCTCGTTACCGATGCCATGGCGACGATCGGCACCGACATGACCTCGTTCACGCTGAACGGCCGCACCATCCACCGCAAGGATGGCAGGCTGACACTTGCCGACGGCACGCTGGCGGGCGCGGATCTCGACATGATTTCCGCGGTGCGCTTCATGCACCGCGTCGTCGGCCTCGACCTCGACGAAGCCTTGCGCATGGCCTCCCTCTATCCGGCGCAGGCGGTCGGCCAGTCGCACCGGTTCGGGCGCTTCGCCAACGGTACCGCGGCCAACATCGTTTCGCTGTCGGACGATCTGGACATTAAAAGCGTCTGGATCGATGGTGCCAAGGTTTTTGCAGGCAGCCCTGCTCGTTAGGGTTAGCCGGCTTTGGACGTATAGAGGTCCTTGTAGGCTTCGCGCAGCAGGTTCTTCTGCACCTTGCCCATCGTGTTGCGCGGCAGTTCGTCGACGAAGATCACCCGTTTCGGATGCTTGTACCTGGCGAGGCGCCCGGCGATGGCCTCGACGATCCCTGCGGCGCTGATGGTCGAGCCCGGCGCCCTCACCACGACAGCGGTGACGCCTTCGCCGAAATCCGGATGGGCAACGCCGATGACAGCGCTTTCGGCGACGCCAGGCAGCGCGTCGATCTCGCTCTCGACTTCCTTTGGATAGATATTGTAGCCGCCGGAAATGATCAGGTCCTTGCCGCGGCCGACGATGTGGACATAGCCGTCGGCATCGATCAGCCCGAGATCGCCGGTGATGAAGAAACCGTCGTCACGGAACTCCGCTTTGGTCTTTTCCGGCATGCGCCAGTAGCCGCAAAAGACATTGGGACCCCTCACCTCGATCATGCCGACATCGCCCTTGGCAAGTGTTTCGCCGCTCTCGGGGTCGGTGATGCGCAGGGAAACGCCGGTCACGGGAAACCCGACCGTGCCGGCACGCCGCTCGCCATCATAAGGATTCGACGTGTTCATGTTGGTCTCGGTCATGCCGTAGCGCTCGAGGATGGCGTGGCCGGTGCGCTCTCGCCAGGCTCTGTGCGTCTCGGCCAAAAGCGGCGCCGAGCCGGAAATGAACAGGCGGATGTTTTTCGCCGCTTGCCGGTTCAAACCGTCCTGCTGCAGCAGGCGGACGTAGAATGTCGGCACGCCCATCAGCACGGTGGCGCGCGGCAGCAGCGAGACGATGCGGGCCGGGTCGAATTTGGTTTCGAACAGCATCGAGGCGCCGGCCATCAGGACGACATTGGTGGCGACGAAAAGGCCATGCGTGTGGAAAACCGGCAGCGCGTGAATCAGCACGTCTGCGGCAGTGAAGCGCCAGAGGTCGACCAGCACCCGCGCATTCGAGGCGAGGTTTTCGTGGCTGAGCATGGCGCCTTTCGAACGGCCGGTGGTGCCGGATGTGTAGAGGATCGCAGCAAGGTCGTCCGGTCCGCGCGCCACGTCGTGGAAGTCCATGGCCGCCTCAGAGGCCCGATCGGTCAACGAACCCTCGCCCTTGCTGCCGAGTGTCGCGACCGCAGCGCCCGAGGCCTGCGCCAAAACGCCGATCTCGGTCACTCGCGCCGGGTCGCAGACGATCAGTCGCGGCTCGGCATCCCTGAAGAAATAGTCGAGTTCGGTCAGCGTATAGGCGGTGTTGAGCGGCAGGAAGATCGCGCCGGCACGCAGACAGGCGAGATAGAGGAAAATGGCCTCCGGGCTCTTCTCGACCTGAACGGCGACGCGGTCGCCGGCTTCGACGCCCAGCTGCGACAGCACATGTGCCAATTGAGCGGAGCGCGCCAGCATTTCGCCATAGCTGATCGAGCGCCCGTCCTCTGCCTCCATCAAAAGGCGTCCGGGCGTGGGCATCCGGGCACGGAAAGCATCGAACAGATGGTTGCTCAAAAGTCCCCCCGAGCGGCTGTCTCCGGCCGAACGGCGGCGGTCAGCCGGCCGCCTTGTCCGCCGCTGCCCTGATTGCCTCGATGTTTGCCCGATAGGCTGCGACGCTGCCGCCCTTGAAAATGGCCGCACCGGCGACCAGCACGCTGGCGCCGGCGGCAGTGACCAGGGGCGCAGTTTCCGGCGAAATACCGCCGTCGATCTCGATCCGGATCGGCCTGTCACCGATCAGCGCCTTCACCCGCTTCACCTTGTCTACGATCGCCGGAATGAAGGCCTGGCCGCCGAAGCCCGGATTGACCGTCATGATCAGGATCAGATCGAGCCGGTCGAGCACGTATTCGATCATCGTCTCCGGTGTCGCCGGGTTGAGCGACACACCGGCCTTCTTGCCAAGGTTTTTGATCGTCTGCAGCGAGCGGTCGAGATGCGGCCCGGCTTCGGCGTGCACCGTGATGCCGTCGCAGCCGGCCTCGGCGAAGGCGGCCAGATAGGGGTCGGCGGGGGCGATCATCAGATGGCAGTCGAAGAAGGCCTTGGTGCGGTTGCGGATCGCCTTGATCACCGGCGGCCCGAAGGTGATGTTGGGGACGAAATGCCCGTCCATGACGTCGAGATGGATCCAGTCGGCGCCGGCGGCCGCCACCGCCTCGACCTCGTCGCCGAGCTTCGAGAAATCGGAAGCCAGCACCGATGGCGCGATCAGGGTTTTTTTGCTCATGACGCGGTCTTCCCGAACGCCTCGGTTTACGGCCCCTCTGTATCGCCTGCCTAGACCATGAGTCGAGTCCGGAAAGTGGAAGCCGGTTTGTCCTTCCGCTGATGCCACGGCTTCAGGTTTTCGCTGCTCTTTCATCTGCCAGCCAAAGAAAAACCCGCCGGATCGCTCCGGCGGGGTTTTCTTGATAGAATGATCACCGTTTTGAAGTTCGCGTGCGATCCTATTGCTCGAGCTGCGGCTTGCGCCTTGGCAGCTGCTGAAGAACATCTGGATTCAGCAGCAGGCTCGGTTTGCGGATCGGCTGGCACTGGCCATTAATCGGCCGCGCGCCCGGTGCGCACTCCAGCCGCGGTTTGCGGCAGGCGCCGTCGCGCAGCTCTGTCCCACGCGGGCAGACGCAGACGCCACGCTTGTTGTGGATCTGACCAGGTATCGAGCACTCCACCACAACAGGCTTCTTGCGCCTGCAGGCATTGCCTTGCACTTCCGTGCCTTTCGGGCAGACGCAATCGCCTCCGGCGTCGTGGATCTGGCCGCGGATGGTGCACTGCTCCGGCTTCGGCTGGATTGGCCGGCAGACATTGCCCCTGACTTCCGTACTCCGCGGGCAGACGCAATCGCCAGCGGCGTTATGGATCTGGCCCAGAATGGTGCACTGCTCGGGTTTTGGCTGGATTGGCCGGCAGGCATTGCCTTTGACTTCGGTGCCCCGCGGGCAGACGCAATCGCCGGCAGCGTCGTGGATCTGGCCACGGACGGTGCACTGCTCGGGCTGCGGCTTGCTGCCCACGCAAGCGCCGTTCTCCAGCTCGGTTCCGCGCGGACAGACGCAGCGTCCGTCTTCGGTACGGATCTGGCCTTTGAGCAGAACGCAAGGTTTTGGCTTCGGCACGATGACCGTGCCGCCCCCGGAAGAGCATTGGCCATTGCGGAAGGTCCTGCCGGGCGGGCAGACGCAGTTGCCGGCGTCGTTCATGACGAAGCCTTGCGAGCATTCCTTCTTCACCTCATTCATAATGGTGAAGGGATGGCAGGCATAGGCCTTGCCGCGATCACCCTGCACGTCGGCCGCACCGCGGGACAGCACGTCGCCACCGCCTTGCACCGGCGTGTTCGGAGACAGCATGCCGACGCAGTTCTGGCCGTTGACAATGCCCTGCAGATTGGCCAGACGGCCGTCGTCGGGAATAGTCACGGTCACTGTGTGCACGTGGCTTTCCCCGGCGCCGAGCGTCAGTTGGGCGATACAGGACAGAGGCAAGATTGCCGGCTCCGGCGAGCAGCCGAAGGGCGGATCGATCGAGGTGATCGCAACGTCTTCCAGCCGGCCGAGGCCTTCGACGCCGATCGCATCGCCGACGCGAACCGGACCGGAGAAGGCGCTCGCGCCATCGTTCGTGATGGTGATCTCGAACGAGCAGGGCTGGCCGGGCTTGCACTCGGCATCACCGGTCTTCTCGACGCGGATGGTCGAGGCGCCGCCGCCCTTGGCGCAGGCCTGGCCGATCGGATAGACGATGTCGTCTCCCGGAGCCGGGCCGTAGGAGCCGCGTGCGCAGTTCTCGAATTCGCCGTTCGCGGCAACCGTCACGTCGAAATGGCGGCTGGTTCCAGGCGTCATGACGGCGCCGGGAATCTGGCACGACAGCGCATTGGCCGGAACCGGTCCGCAAGTCCATTCCGCGCCGTCTGGGGTGACGGTCTGGATCTGGACCGGCGCTCCGCTGGCTATCAGCGTCGCGGCATCGTTGACCCGTACCGGACCGGTCGGGGCAGTGGTGCCGAGGCTGATGACGGTAATGCGGCAGGAAACGACCGCAGCACCGGCCAGCGAACCATTGCACACCTTGGTGATGCGCAGGGCCGGCTGGCCGCCATTCGGATGACGGATGCGTTCCTTGGCGCAGGCCCTGTTGTTGGTGATGTCGTTCTCACCGGGAATAGCCTTCACCTCGGCGCAGTTCTCGACACTGTCGGGCCGGTAGTTGGCCGGCATCACCGCCCTGACGAAGATCGGCGTCGAGGCGCCAGGCAACAGCACGATGCCGGCATTGTCGCAGCGGAACTGGCCGGGGCCGTTCGGTCCGCATGTCCATGGCGGCGTCGGGCCGAAGGTCGAGGATGCCGGCGCGCCGCCCGGATAGGTATCGACGACCGTCAGCGGCCCATTATAGGGGACGCTGCCATTGTTGATTATGTCGACCACGAAGGTGCAGACGCCATCGGCCGAACAGAATTCGGTGCGGGCGCGCTTCTTCAGGATCAGGTCGACCTTCTTCTCCACCGGCGGCCGGCAGTCGCGGCCACGATCGCCACGCCGGCAGACCGGGATCGAAGCACAGCCGCGATCGTTTTGCTGGCTGCCGAAAAGCGGCTTGCCGCTGGCGCCGTAATTGTAAGTGGCGCAGTTGCGCAAGACGCTGCCTCGCCAGCCTGCGGCCGGCTTGAAGCCAAGCTTGAGGTCGACAGAGGCACCCGGATTGAGCGTGGTCACCGGATGAGTGCAAATCATCGGGGTGGTTCCAGGCGCGCAGACCCAAGGCGGGTTCGGCCCTGAATCGAGGGTGGAGCCGGCCGGCAGGGTGACTTCGTTGAGCACGATCTTGCCGTGGTAGGGTGCATCGCCGACATTGGTGACCCTGACGGTGAAGTTGCAGCCGCCGCCCATCGTGCAACGTTGCACGTCGGCGCGCTTTTCGACTTTCAGATCCGGTTCCTTGTCCTTCGGTGGGCAGCGCTGATCACGCGGGATGACGATATCGACAGTTTGCGTACAGCACAGGTCCCAGCCCTCCCTCGGGCCGGCATAGGTTTCGATACCGGTGACGATGATGTGGATGACGTCGCCGGGTGAAGCGCCGACGATCTTCCAATTGAGCACACCGCCGCCGGCCGGCACCAATTGCGTGTCGGGAATGATGGTGATGCCGGGTGTCGTCGTCGAAAGCTGCACCCATTTGCCAGCCATCTCCGGGCCGACCGGCATGTGGTAGATGAAGGCGCCGCCGCCGGGCACGCAATCGACCGTGCCGCGCTCCACCTTGAAGCATTCCTTGCCGGGAGGTGGAGGCGGCGGGTTGCACCTGGTGACGTCGATCTTGATCGACGCCTTTGCACCCGTGAGATAATTGCCGTCGTCCGGCTTGCCCGGATCCTGCGACAGGATTTCGATGCCGGCGCCGCGTTCGCGGCTCACCTTAAGCACGCTCTGGTTGTGAACGGTCGTCGGCGACGGAAACGCCGCATGGTCAATCTTGGCGGTGATCTGGAAGGTGACGACGCGCTCGTTCGCAGCGCCGATGCCGTCGAGATCGCTGGCGGAAATCCGGAAATCGGACACCGTCGCGGTATCGTCCGGGCCAGCCGAACTGCTGATCGCAGCACCAGGCAGCGGTCCGCCGGACGCATCGGTGCCGTCGCCGGTCACATGCACGCCGACGATGCGCAGGCCGTGCGGGAGCTGGTCCCTGAAATCGAGCCTGACCTTTTTCAGCATGGCGGCGAGGTCCGGGCTGGCAAAATCCTGCGGATTGCCGCGCAAGCCAAAGCTCAGCGAGTATACGACATAGTCGCAGCCTCTCTGGGTGCCTTTCTTGGCGAAGAAGGGCACGATCCGGCCCGGCTCCGGATTGACGATGCGAGGATTGTCGAAATCGAGCCTGGGATCTGGAACGGCAGTGTAGATGCCCGCATCGGCAGGCTTGGTCTTGGCCGGAGCAAGGTCTTCAGCGAAGCCTTGCAGCGGACTCAGCATGGCGACCGCGATACCGGCCGCCATCAGCCAGCGCACACCGCGCCTGGCGAGTGACAGGGGTTTCACGATGGTCTCCATGACGAATGATTGTTTGCCGGTTGACTGGCTGCTTGTCGCAGGCGGGAAAAATGCGAGATTGCTCATCTTCCCCTCCTCACGGTTCGCAGCTGACGGCTGGGGTTCTGAGCGGCAAGGTCATCTTGCAGCAAGGATAGTAGCCACCCTTGTCGCTATCGGACTGCCTGTAGAAGCAGAGCCCGACATCGACCGTATCGCCAGGGTAATGGCCGGTGATGCCGATCGTGTATGGCGCGCCGGGCGCATGCGACAGAGGTGAAGTCACCCCAACGCCAGGCGTCCTGGACAGAGCCTTGATCGAATCGCCGCCAAAGCCGGCATGGTCATGGAGATAGAGATCGGCCTCGAGGCCGGAGGGTGTGCAGAAATACCTGACATCCTCGACATCGAGGCAAGGAGGCAGATTGCCGGGGGGCGGAAAGTCCGGCGGATAGAACGGTGGCAGATAGCCGCCAGGCACCTGCTCGTAATAGCCGGCACGGCCTTCGCAGGGGCGCCAGACCTCGACGTCGCCGACATGGCCTTCGACTTCCGGGTCTTCGAAATAATTGTCGAAGTCGACGAACCACGAGCCGAAAGGCGGCATGTTGGCCGGCTTGACCAGTGCCGTCGGCGTGATTTGCACGCCGTGCACGGCGAGTGGCCCGCCGGCTGCGAGTTGTTCGGCAAGCTCCGGGTTGTCGCGCAACTTGTCGCCGGTATCGACCAGCGTGTCGGTGCAGACGCCGGTATCGAGATTGCCTTCGGCATCGTAGCCATATTGCAGGTCGAGGCCGCCGGCCGACTGTCGGTTGTCTTGCGGGAAGCCGACCACATATTCCTGCGGCACTTCCACCCAGGCCGATTCCGTCGCCGGATCGTCCGGATTTTCGCGCCAGTAGCGGATGACCTGACCCTTGCCGGAATCGGCGAACTGGCTGTAGTCGTAGCGGTTCTCCACCGGGCCGCGCTGGGCCAGGTACATGAAGCCTTCGTTGTCGAAGGCGATGTCGGTGACCGCGTAATCCTTGTCGGCCTTGACCGTCAGTTCCCAGCGCAGGTCGCCGGCGAAACTGCCGTCGCCGGCAACGCCCACCGACCAGATCTCCGCCTTATCACCGACCGAATAATAGAGCCGGCCGCCACGATAGGCGACCGACCAGACGCGGCGCTCGTCCTGCGTGTAGCCCCAGCTGTCGGGGTCCTCGCTGTCGAAGGCAGCACCCTGGATGTCAATCACCGAGCCGTCGTCGGCAACGGCGGCAAGCCCGTGCGCCGGGCGGCCGGCTATGCCGTGGTCGAACGTGTCGAGCAGCGCGCCATTGGCGTCGATGCGGTGGATGAGGCCGGTGTCGAGATCGCTGGCGAAGAACTGGCGGTGGATATTGTCGAAAGTGACGTCGCCGATGCCGGGACCGCTATTGGCGTCGATATCGGCGAATTTCGAGACGGCGCCGGTGATGCCGTCGATCTTCCAGATCGTTCCGGGGCCGCCGCCGTTTTCGGTGCCGAACTGGCCGTCCATGAAGACAGCGTCAGCCGTGCCGCGGCGCTGCCGCTCCGGCCGGCCGTCGGCGTCGCCGTCTGGCGTGACTATGCGGATGCCGTGCAGCGACGTGGCGCCGGCATAGAGGTTTGGAATGGCCGATGGGACGCCGTCGCGCACGCCGTCGTCGTAGGTGATGCCGAACACCTGGCCGATTTGCCCGGCTGTGACCTCGAACGGTGGCGGGGTGAAGACCAATTGGCCAGACGCCGGCCCGCCCAGCCTTGAGACGTCGAAGATGCGCAAGGTCGCGCGCGCCGTGTCGATGAAGGTTTCGTCGACGGGATCGACGCCCGGCGGCAGGCCTTCCTCGAAATTGGGAATGATGGTGCCGGAGAATCCGGTCATTGCCATCGAGCCGGGATAGATGATCCGGGTTTCCTGAGCCTGGGCCGAGCCACCGAGCCAGAGCCCAGCGGCGAGCGCCAAGATCGACAATCCGCTGGCAGCCTCGATGGCGCGGCGCAAACGGCCGGCACGAGAGCGCACGAACGCGCCGTGGTCGCAAGACATGGATCTCCCCCCACAGGTCATGGGAGAAACATCCGGTCCCGGCGCACAAATCAGGGCAAGGCGCGGCGTTCCGGCACGTTCATCCCTGATCGAATTGTCTGCTTTCCTCAACGTCACGATACGCCTGGGTCCGCGCAGGGTCAACGGAACCGGCGAAAAGCCCAGCGCATCGACCCGGTCCCGAAGGCGATGGTCGCGCTGAGCTCCTGCTGTTCCCGGAGACCATGGAGCCTCTGGATCTGTGGTCATGGGGCTTTCCTTTCCGGGGCCGCACCACGCGGCACCTGAGCATCAGTCGCGGGGCGAGGCGGAAAGGTTCATGGGCCGGGGGCCGGCCCGGCTGGATCACCGCCGAAAATACGGGCCTGCCGGTCCCGAATCCGATCAACCGCGATGAATGGTGAACGCCTTGCGCAGAATGCTTGCGCGCCACGCAGCCTGTTCTTATATACGCGCCAAGCCGTCCAGCGCCGAATGCCGGTTGCCGGAGCGGAATTTCTTGTGAACAGGGGCTTTCGTCGGAACGCCTGTACGGGTCCTGAGAGCCTGCTTAGCGGAGAGATTAGAGAAATGGCAAAAGTAATCGGTATCGATCTGGGAACAACCAACTCCTGTGTCGCCATCATGGACGGCAAGGAATCCAAGGTCATCGAGAATGCGGAAGGCGCCCGCACGACCCCTTCCATCGTCGCCATCAACAGCGACGGCGAGCGCCTCGTCGGCCAGCCGGCCAAGCGCCAGGCGGTTACCAATCCTGAGAACACCATTTTCGCGGTCAAGCGCCTGATCGGCCGCCGCTACGACGATCCGGTGACGGAGAAGGACAAGAAGCTTGTCCCCTACAAGATCGTCAAGGGCGACAATGGCGACGCCTGGGTCGAGGCCGGCGGCAAGAAGCAGTCGCCTAGCCAGATCTCGGCGATGATCCTGCAGAAGATGAAGGAAACGGCGGAGGCCTATCTCGGCGAGAAGGTCGAGAAGGCAGTCATCACCGTTCCGGCCTATTTCAACGACGCCCAGCGCCAGGCGACCAAGGATGCCGGCAAGATCGCCGGCCTCGAAGTGCTGCGCATCATCAACGAGCCGACGGCGGCCGCGCTTGCCTATGGACTGGACAAGAAGGAAGGCAAGACGATTGCCGTCTATGACCTTGGCGGCGGCACGTTCGATATTTCGGTGCTCGAAATCGGCGACGGCGTGTTCGAGGTGAAGTCGACCAATGGCGACACCTTCCTCGGCGGCGAGGATTTCGACATGCGTCTGGTCGAATATCTGGCGGCCGAGTTCAAGAAGGAACAGGGCATCGACCTGCGGAACGACAAGCTCGCCCTTCAGCGCCTCAAGGAAGCGGCTGAAAAGGCCAAGATCGAGCTGTCGTCCACCACGCAGACCGAAATCAACCTGCCCTTCATCACCGCCGATGCCACCGGCCCCAAGCACCTGACGCTGAAGCTGACGCGGGCGAAGTTCGAGAGCCTGGTCGAGGATCTCGTCCAGCGCACGATCGATCCTTGCAAGGCGGCGCTCAAGGATGCCGGCCTGAAGGCCGGCGAAATCGACGAAGTCGTCCTGGTCGGCGGCATGACCCGTATGCCCAAGATCCAGGAGATCGTGAAGCAGTTCTTCGGCAAGGAGCCGCACAAGGGCGTCAACCCGGATGAGGTCGTCGCGTTGGGCGCCGCTATCCAGGCCGGCGTGCTGCAGGGCGACGTCAAGGACGTGCTGCTGCTCGACGTGACGCCGTTGTCGCTCGGCATCGAGACGCTGGGCGGCGTGTTCACGCGGCTGATCGAACGCAACACGACGATTCCGACAAAGAAGAGCCAGGTGTTCTCGACAGCCGAGGATTCGCAGTCGGCGGTGACCATCCGCGTCTTCCAGGGCGAGCGTGAAATGGCCGCCGACAACAAGGCGCTCGGCCAGTTCGATCTGGTCGGCATCCCGCCTGCGCCGCGCGGCGTGCCGCAGATCGAGGTCACCTTCGACATCGACGCCAACGGCATCGTCAACGTCTCGGCCAAGGACAAGGGCACCGGCAAGGAGCACCAGATCCGCATCCAGGCGTCCGGCGGCCTTTCGGACGCCGACATCGAGAAGATGGTCAAGGACGCCGAGGCCAATGCCGAAGCCGACAAGAAGCGGCGCGCGCTGGTCGAGGCCCGCAACCAGGCCGAGGCGCTGGTGCATTCCTCGGAGAAATCTCTGAAGGAATACGGCGAGAAGGTTTCCGAGGCCGACCGCACGGCGATTGCCGATGCGATCGCGGCGCTGAAGACCGCTGCCGAAGGCGACGATGTGACCGAGATCGAGGCCAAGACGCAGACGCTCGCCGAAGTCTCGATGAAGCTCGGCCAGGCCATGTACGAGGCTTCGCAGAAGGAAGCCGCCGAGGCCGACGCCAAGGCTGATGCCGCCAAGGACAGTGACGTCGTCGATGCCGACTTCGAGGAAATCGACGAAGACGACGAGAAGAAGAAGTCGGCCTGAACCGCCTGACGGTACAGGTAAGGGAAAAAGCCCGGCGCACAGCCGGGCTTTTTTGCAACCCTTTGCCGGAAAAACGCTGAGCTGCCCGAAAAAATGCGGACAAAGCCTCGTAGACACTGGCATCGCGGCTCCATCACACCTAAATCGGAACAGCGTGCCGGCAAACGACGCAACGATGCTTCAAGACGTTGACTATCCGGACTGCGGGAAAACATGAAAGCTGATTTTTACGAAACGCTAGGCGTGCAAAAGGGCGCCGACGAGAAGGAGCTCAAGAGCGCTTTTCGCAAGCTCGCCATGCAGTTCCATCCCGACCGCAACCCAGGCGACCATGCCTGCGAGCACAAGTTCAAGGAAATCAACGAAGCCTACGAGACACTGAAGGACCCGCAGAAGCGCGCCGCCTATGATCGCTTCGGCCACGCCGCCTTCGAGCACGGCGGTATGAATGGCGGGGCGCAAGGCTTTGGCGCCGGCGGCTTCGCCGACATTTTCGAAGACATTTTCGGCGACATGATGGGCGGGCGCCAGCGCCGCTCGTCCGGCGGCCGCGAGCGCGGCGCCGACCTGCGCTACAATATGGAAATTACGCTGGAAGAGGCATTTTCCGGCAAGACCGCGCAGATTCGGGTGCCAGCCTCGATTTCCTGCTCGGAATGCTCGGGCAGCGGCGCCAAGCCTGGCACCCAGCCCGTCACCTGCTCGATGTGCAACGGCCACGGCAAGGTGCGCGCCACGCAAGGCTTCTTCTCGATCGAGCGCACCTGCCCGCAATGCCAGGGGCGCGGCCAGACCATCAAGGATCCGTGCCCGAAATGCGCCGGCCAGGGCCGTGTCACCGAGGAGCGCTCGCTGTCGGTAAACATCCCTGCCGGCATCGAGGATGGCACCCGCATCCGGCTGGCCAATGAGGGCGAGGCCGGCCTGCGCGGCGGCCCGTCGGGCGATCTCTATATCTTCCTCGCGGTCAAGCCGCACGAATTCTTCCAGCGCGACGGGGCCGATCTTTATTGCAAGGTGCCGATCTCGATGACGACGGCAGCGCTTGGCGGCTCGTTCGAGGTGACGACACTGGACGGTACCCAGACGAAGGTGAAGGTGCCGGAAGGCACCCAGAACGGTCGCCAGTTCCGCCTCAAGGGCAAGGGCATGCCTGTGCTGCGCCAGCCCAATATCGGCGACCTCTACATCCAGACCGTGGTTGAGACGCCGCAGAACCTTTCGCGCCGTCAGCGCGAATTGCTGGAGGAATTCGAGCAGCTTTCCTCAAAGGACAATTCGCCTCAGTCCAGCGGATTTTTCGCCCGCATGAAAGACTTTTTCGAAACGTTCGGCGAGCACTGAAGCTGATCCCTGGAAAATGCTTCCCGAGCGTCATCAACACCTTATCCGGGGATTCGCCTTGTCTTGCACCTCGTAACTGCTAAGTAGCATGCGAGGGAGCGTTGAGGAGGACTTTCAATGACGCGTAGTCCCGGACTGCGAAAGACGCTGGCGGAAAAGTTTGACGACGAGCTGAAGTTCTTCAAGGGCTGGATCGACAAGCCGAAGGCGGTCGGTTCGATCGTCCCGACCAGTTCCATCACCGCAGGCAAGATGGCCTCGATCGTCGATCCGACATCCGGCCTGCCGGTGCTCGAGGTCGGGCCCGGTACAGGCGTCATCACACGCGCCATCCTCGCCCAGGGCATAAAGCCTGAGAATCTCTACGCGGTCGAATATTCCACTGATTTCGTGCGCCATCTGCGCCAGCTTTATCCAGGCGTCAACGTCATCGAGGGCGACGCCTTCAATCTCGACGCGACGCTTGGCGACAAGCGCGACCTGATCTTCGATTCTGTGATATCGGGCGTGCCGCTGCTCAATTTCCCTGTCGCCCAGCGCATCGCCTATGTCGAGAGCCTGCTCGACCGTATCCCGGCGGGCCGGCCGATCGTGCAGCTGACTTACGGGCCGCTGTCGCCGATCCCGCCGGGCCGCGGCGACTATACGGTCGAGCATTTCCATTTCGTCATCCGCAACATTCCGCCGACGCAGCTTTGGATCTACCGACGCGGGGCCGTATGAATTGAAGCGTTGGGTTTGAATAGCACTTGTCTTATACCCATCGGGTGACAAGGCAGACCCATGGCTGTGATCCCGAAAATTCTCGTCGTCGCCGGTTCGGTGCGCAGCGGCGCCTATAGCGGCAGGACCGCCGACGTGGCACAGAAGGAACTCGCCATGCAGGGCGCCGAGGTGACCCGCATCTCGCTCGCCGACTATCCGCTGCCGATCCTCGACCAGGATTTGGAAAAGGACGAAGGCATTCCCGAAAACGCCGTCAAGCTCGGTCGGATGATCGCCGCCCATGACGGGCTGCTGATTGCGACGCCCGAATATAACGGCTCCATTCCACCGTTGCTCAAGAACAGCATCGACTGGGTGAGCCAGCTGCGCAAGGATGGCGGCCGGACGTTCAGGCCGCTTGCCGGCAAGGTCGCCGGCCTCTGCTCGTCTTCCAACGGACCCTTCGGCGGGATACGCTGCATCAACCATCTGCGCGCCGTTCTGGTACGCTGCCGGATGGAGGTGGTGACACCGGAATGCTCGGTGCCGGAGGGCGGCAACGCCTTCGACGACGAGGGCAAGTTCAGGGACGAGAGACTACGCCAATCGATGGAGCACCTATGCCGAACGCTGATCGAAACCTCGCGCATGCTGTCGACGCGGATCGAGGCATGATCCCGGACGCCGCGCATGCCGACACGATGCAGGAAAGGTTGATCGTCGGCCTCGACCTGCCGACGCTGAAGCAAGCCGAGAAAGCGGTGCGCGAGCTCGACGGGATCGTCTCCTTCTACAAGATCGGTTACCAGCTCGCCTTTGCCGGCGGGCTCGATTTCGCCCGCGAGCTGGCCAGCGGCGGCACCAGGATCTTTCTCGACATGAAGCTGCTCGACATCGACAACACGGTGGCCAAGGGCGTCGAAAACATCGCCAGGATGGGCATGAGCATGCTGACCATCCATGCCTATCCGAAGACGATGAAGGCGGCGGTTGAGGCCGCGAGGGGCAGCGACCTTTGCCTGCTCGGGGTCACCGTGCTGACCTCGATGGACGAGCAGGACGTGATCGACGCCGGCTATGAGTATGATCCGCATACACTGGTGCTGAGGCGCTCCGAGCAGGCGCTGCATGCCGGCATGGGCGGCATCGTCTGCTCGGCCGAGGAAGCTGAGGCGGTGCGCCGCATCGTCGGCCCCGACCTGGCGGTCGTGACGCCGGGAATCCGGCCGAAGGGCAGCGACCATGGCGACCAGAAACGCGTGGTGACGCCGGCGCAGGCGATCCGCAACGGCTCCAGCCACCTCGTCGTCGGCCGGCCGATCGTCGGTGCGGCCGACAGGCGGGCGGCGGCGGAAGCGATCCTCGATGAAATGCGCTCGGCCTGAGGACCAATTCCGAAACTTGCTCCGGCGGCCGTCTGACGGCGTTTTCTCCGCTTCCGGTGCTCACGTACTTTAAGTGCGCTCCGCTCCGGTTCTCGAAAACACCCCCAGCCATCTCACCGGAGCGACTTTCAAAATCGGTCCGCGCACGGCCAAAAACCAGGAGAAATACCATGCCCAAGGGATACTGGATCGCTCGCGTCGACGTGCGCGATGCGGAAGGCTACAAAGACTATGTCGCCGCCGCCAAACCGGCCTTCGATCGCTTCAGCGCCAAGTTCCTAGCGCGCGGCGGCGCGCATGAGAAGGCCGAGGGGCCGGGCCGCGACCGCAACGTGATAATCGAGTTTCCGTCGCTTGCGGCGGCGCATGACTGCTACCACTCGCCCGAATACCAGCGCGCCGTCGCGATCCGCCAGAAGGTGGCCGATGGTGAAATTGTGCTGGTCGAGGGGATTTAGGCGAGAAGCCGGTTCGCCGCTGCCTCCGCCATCGCGTCGGCGAGGCTCAAGCCCCATTGCTGGCGACAGTAATCGCGGAAATCGAAGCAGGGCAGGCCGGGGCAGACCTCGAACTCGATGAGGTGGACGCTGTCGTCGGCTTCGACCCGGAAATCGATGGAAAACACATCCCGCAGGCCAAGCCCGACCATCAGGCGTTCGGCGATGCGACGGATTCTTGCATCGGCTTCAGGCTGGCTGCCGGCGACCGGCAGCAGCACTGGCTCGGTATATTTTCCCGCAGCTTTCGCCGCTGCGCCGGTATCGCCGTAAAGCGCCAGGCTGTCCTGCATGGTCTGGAAATCGCCGCCCGAATCGACAAAGGCGATGCCCAGCGCCTCGACGCCGGTATCCGACCTCAATCCGAGAAAACTGGCGCGCGCGTTGCAGCCGGCGACATAGGGCTGGACGATGACATCGTCGCGATAGGCGGCGAAGACGCGTCGGCTAAGCTCCAGCGCGTGGCCGAGATCGTGGCAGTGCGAATCCGGCCAGATGCCGATCTTGGCGCCGAGCCGGTTCGGCTTGACGAACCAGCCGGCGGGCGAGGCCGGTGGCGCGACCAGCCAGGCGCCGTCACGGGCAAGGCCCGCCTGCGGCACCGGCAGGCCAAGCGCGCCGAGCACGGCGCCGGACCGGAACTTGTCCTGACAGAGCGCGAACAGCGCATCGTCGGCGCCGATCGCCTTCAGGCCATTCAGCCGTACCAGAGCCGGTGCGGCGCCGCCGCGGAAATAGGCGACGCCGTCGGTCAGCGTCCAGACAAGCGTGGTCTTCGGGTCCTCGCCGCCGAGAACGCTTGCGGCGTCGTCGAGCGTCACCGGCGCAAATGACAGGCCGCGCTTCTGGCAAGCGGCGGCAAGTGCGTCGAATTCAGCAGCGATATCGGTCGATTGCGCCAGATAGGAGGCGATTTCGGCGGCACGCTCCGGCACGTGGTTATCGGCGACCAGCCGATCGAAGCAAGCCTTTTCTGGCTCGTAGACAAGGATCAGCTTCGGCTCGCGGCTTGACATGATCGAAACGATTTCCCGGCAGCACGATTGCCTAAAGCAATTCCAGGAAAAGTGTGAAACGGTTTTCCGTCCGAAATTGCGTCAAAACAAAGAGATAGAGCGTTTCGGCGTTCCCGCGAAACGATGAACCGTTCTAGCATCGCACGGCGAGCGCATTCGGCTTTCGCGGAACCGACGTCAGCTGGACGCCTGCACGACAGCAACGGCGCCATCTTCCTGGTTGACCATGATCTTTTCCGAAAACCGGTTCCCACTTTTCGGGATCATGGTCTAGCCAATCAGCACGCGTGGCTCGAAGCGACCATTGACTGGAATGTCGAGCATGAATGTCATGCCGGCTTGCGGGTCGAGCAGGCGCTGCTTCTCGCTCTTGCCCGACCAGGCGGAGGTGACCGCCAGCCGGTCGGCGTTCCTGCCGACGAAAGCTGGACAGGACGGTTGCGTCGCCGGCATCGCCACCGAACGGATAAGCTTGCCGTCGGATCCATAGGCTTCGACGACGCTGCCGCCCCAGCAGGCGTTCCACAATATGCCGTCACGGTCGAGCACCGAACCATCGATATAGCCCTTGGCCGAACGGTGGTCGACGAAGACCTTCGGTTCGCCAACCGGCAGGCCGGTCGCCGGATCGCAGCCGACGCGCATCAACAGCCCGGTGCTGGTGTCGGTGTAATAGGCGATCGTCCCATCCTCGGAAAAGCAGATCGAATTGGGCACCGTGACGTCGGCATAGAGCCGGCGCAGCTCGCCTTTGAAGAACCAGTAGATCGAACCGGCGGCCTTCTCCTCCCCCTTGCCCATGGTGCCGACCCAGAGGGCGCCGCAAGGGTGAACGCGTGAATCGTTCGAGCGGGTGACCGTATTGTAGGCCTCGATCGGCGTGTGCAGCGTCAGCTTGCCGGTCGCGACGTCGCGGACATGCAGACCGGTCTCGGTGGCGATCAGCTGGCGTTGGTCGTCGATGATGCAGATGGCGCTGGCCATCTGACCGAGCTCGTGGATTTTGACGGCACCGCCCGACAGGCGCTGTTCGAGGAGCTGGCCGTTGACGATGTCGAACCAGTAGAGCGTGTCGGTGGCAGGGTCATAGCTTGGTCCCTCGCCGAGTTGGCAGACATGGTCGGAAAAAACCGAAACGATGGTCTCGCTCATCATGCCGCTCCAAACGCCGCGTCCCAGGCCACGACCGCAGCCTTCGCCCGTGCCGCCACTTCGTCGACGCTCATGCCCGGCTTGAACAGGCCGGAGCCAAGACCGAAGACGCTGACGCCGGCTGCCTTGTAGCCGGCAAAATCCTTATCCGAAACGCCGCCGACCGCGCCGACCAGCACACTGGCCGGCAGCACCGCGCGCATCGCCGAAATGCCTGCCGCGCCAAGCACGCTCGCCGGGAAGAATTTCAATGCCGAGGCGCCGAGCCGGATTGCCTGGAATGCCTCGGTCGGCGTGAACACGCCGGGCATCGTCACCATGCCGTAGTGCATGGCACGGCCCATGACCTCGGCATCGATATTGGGGCTGACCAGCAGCCGCCCGCCGGCCTTGTGCAGGCCGTCGACATCGGCGGCGCTGAGCACTGTGCCGGCACCGACCAAGGCTGTTGGAGGAAGCGCTCCGACAATGCTGGCGATGGAGGCGTAAGGATCGGGCGAGTTGAGCGGCACCTCGATCGCTTCGATACCGGCGCCGAAGATCGCCTGGCCGATCGCCACCGCCTCGCTTGGCTTGAGGCCACGCAGGATGGCGACCAGACCCCGCTCGAGCTTTGGAAAAGGTGCGGTTTCGGTCATGCGGCAACTCCATTTCCAGCGATCATGCCATTTTCGCGCGCGGCTTCAGCAAGACCGGCACGCACCGCCTCGTCGGCGTCGACCACCCTGACCGCGAGCCCGGCAAGGCCGAGCGCCTCGGCATAGAGCTTGCCGAGTGCTCCCGACGCGATCAGCACGACGGGTACGGCACTCGCCCCATAACGGCGATTTGCCGAAGCGATCTCGCCGCCGATCAGCAGGCCGGACAGGCACGCGGCGGCATCCTCGGGCTTCAGATCCTGCAGCAGGCTGGCGGCGCGGATCGAGAACAGTCTTGAACCGATGTCACCGCCTTCGGCCAACGCCTTCAGGCACCACTCCCGGAAAAATGGATTTTCGGCGGCAACCGGCTTCGGCGGCTCGCCCAGCGAATGGCGCAGGATCGAGTGCGCGGCCAGCACCGAAAACAGCTCGCCGGTCGGCCAGGTGCCGAAACCGGCAACAGAGCCGTCCTCGACCAGCACCCATTTCGAATGGGTGCCGGGCATGCAGACGAGGTGGCGTCCCTTTGCCGGCAAACCGGCGCCGGCAAGCTGGGTTTCCTCGCCGCGCATGACGTCAGGTGCATCGGCGATGCGTTGGGCAAGGCCAGGCACGATGCGGATATCACGGCGCTGGCCGGGGATGTGGGCAGCGCCAGCGAGGATAGCGCCTATCGGCGCCGGCACGCTGACATAGGGTGCCTCCAGCCAGCCCTGGCGCGAACCGGCCATGCCGCAAATGATGACCGGCAGCGCCTCGGGAGCACCCATGGCGGCCAGATGCCCTTCGAGAATGGACGAAAATCCTTTAGCCTGGGCGGTGATCAGTCCGTCATCGCCGCGCCGCTCGGCGAGAACCTTGCCGGCGCCGTCGAGCAGCCATACCCTCATGCGGGTGGTGCCCCAGTCGACGGCCGCGACGGAAGCTGCCTTGCTCGATGAGATCACAGGAACCCCCCATCGACGATCAGCATCTGCGCGGTCAGCATGCGTGAGGCATCCGACGCCAGGAACAGCACAGTGCCGATAATGTCTTCCGGCTGCATCACCTCTTTGATGCACTGTTTGGCGACATGAGCGGCGAGCGCTTCTTCGGTGACCCAGAGCTTTCTCTGCCGCTCGGTGATCACCCAGCCGGGCGCGATCGCGTTGACGCGAATGCCGTCGACGCCGAGCTTGCCGGCAAGACCCTTGGTGAGGCCGACGATGCCGGCCTTGGCGGCGGTATAGGCCGGCATGTCGGGATGGTTGATGAGAAACGAGGTCGAGGTGAAATTGATGATCGAGCCGCCACCGGCCCGCTTCATGCCCGGCGCCACCGCCTGTGCGCTGAAGAAATGCGGGCGCAAGTTGATGGCATGATTGTTGTCCCAGAACTCCACCGTGACGTCTTCCACGGCATGACGGTCATCCTGCGCGGCATTGTTGACCAGCACCGTCACGTCGCCATGCGCCTCTGCAGCTTTGCCCGCCGATAGCCGCAACGCCTCGATGTCGCGTATGTCGGTCTTGAGATAGAGCGGCCGCCGGCCCAGCTCCTTCTCTAACCGATCGGCCAGCGCCAGGCTCGCACGGTCGGCAATATCGATGAAGGCGACGTTTGCCCCCTGGCGGACAAAGCCTTCTGTCAAGGCAGCGCCAATGCCGGAGCCGCCGCCGGTGATCAGCACCGAAGCGCCTTCGAGATCGGCAAAGCGCGCCGATGGCATCATGAATTCTCTCCCGGTCCAATGATCGCGGTCTGGCCGGCGCGCATCCTATCCAGCCGTGTCGGGCGGGCAAGGCGAAAGAGTGGATTGTCAGGACTTATGTCCGACAAAAGGCCGCACGGACCGCCGATCGATCAGCTGCCCAGCCGGACCCGGTACAATTCGACGGCGGCTCCGCTGGTCCCGGCAACCGGCTCAAGCCATTCCGGCACGCTGCCGCGCATCAGCCCGGCAAGAAACCCTGCCGGCGCCTTGGCTGCGAGGAGCTTGCTTTCGGCGCTGCCGGGGCACAGCGCGACGAGGCCGACGTGATGATCCGCTACGACCGTCCTGGCATCGGCATCGGACCCAAGGAAGGCATCGAGCGCCAGCAGGTTGCCGGCGACATTGCGATGATAAGGCCCGGCGAAGACGCGATGTCCGGAATAGGCCAGGATAGGCGATCCGAGATTGGAAATTGCCAGCACGGTGGTGCCGGGCAGGCGGCCGAGTGCCGCAAAGGAGGCCATGCGCTGGCAAGCGACATCGGTGCCGTCGCCATTATCCGCCGTGGTGTTGCTGTCGTCGAAGGCTACCGAGGTCGCCGCGGCAGCCCCAGTCCAGACCGCATTCACCGAAACCAGCCAGACGGCAGCCATGCGCAGCGCCACACCGCGCGACGCGCTGGCCTCGGCCCGTTGACGCCATTTGGCAATCCAGGCGGCAAGCGGGATGACGGCGAAGGCGATCGAGAATGTCGAACCGCGTACCTGCCAGGCGCTGACGATGAAGGCCACGACAAGCAGCGCGCCGACAAGGCTGTCCTGCCGCCGCCAGCCACCGCGGCCAAGGCGAAGCGCCATCAGCACGAGCGCGATGAGCGGCGTGGCATAGCGCGCCACCACCCCGGCCGGATCTTCAGCGAGCAGCTTGAACAGCGATTGCGCCTCGTCGATGTGATCAAGCCATAGCTCCTTGAGGCGCGGATCGAGGTTGGCATAGGGCGCCGCCAGGCATTGTGGGAACAAAAGGACGACGAGAGCGGCCAATATCAGGGCAAGCAGGCCAAGCGAGGCGAACCGCCGTTGGCGCGTGCGGCCGGCCGGCTCGATCGACGCTATGGCTGCAAGGCCGGTTCCGGCAATCGCTGCGACGACCAACTGCACGGCCGAGAAGGCGTCGCATTGCGCCTGATCCCAGGCGGACGGTGCAATGCTGGCGACAAAGACGAGAGCGGACACGCCGGCAAAGCCGAGGCCGAAATCCCTGGCAATCGACCTCTCGCCATTGGCGCCGACGGCGAACAGCATGGCAACAGAGGCGCCGATGGTGGCAACATAAGGCGCGGTCTCCATGCCGACGGCCAGCATCAATCCGGCGCACAGGCCGGAGAGCACTGCCGCCGGCCTGCGCGTTGGCGCTTCAAGCAACAGACTCAGGCTGGCCATGCTCAGCATCAGCTGGACATTGTGGTGATCGAGCGCGCCAGGCGAAAAAATGCCGAGGAAATGCAGTGCGGCGGCGCCGACGATGACAGCCGGCAGCACAGCGCCGTACCCGGCAAAGCTGCGCGCGGCGCGAGCCGTGAAAAATACGGTCAGGCAGAAGAGCAGCGCCGGCCACAGCACTTGCGCAACATTCTCGGCAAAGGCCGCGCTGCCGGTCAGGGCCGATACGGCGATGATGATGGCGGCGATCGGCGCATCGACCAGCCGCGACCAATGCATGACGAAACCGCCTTCCAGGCCCATCCTGTACTGGTGCAGATCGAACCAGCCCTGGCTGGCCAGCATGTCGCGAACTTCGACAAGGCGCAGCAGATTGTCGTTGTCGCCGCCGGCATTGGTCAATTCCGGGAAGCCGGCAAGGGCATTGACGGCAAGTGCCAGCAACGTGGCAAGCAGCGCCAGCGCGATATCGGACCTCCAAATGGAGGCGCCATCGTCGGCTGTGCTCATATCAGGACCTTTGGAAGGAATACGGTGCGGTTTAAACCTAGCCTTAACAGCTTCAATAAATAGTAAAGCCGCCCGAGCGAGGCCGGCGCTTGAGCGGTCAGGGGCCTCGCAGGGCATCCGGAGACGAAAATGCCACAAGAAGTGCGCCATGAGCCGAGCATCGCCGTGCTCCTGCCTTGCTACAATGAGGAGCTGACGATCGGCGAAGTGGTGCGGCGCTTTCGCGAAACGCTGCCTGCCGCCGCGATCTATGTCTACGACAACAATTCGCGCGATCTGACCGCGCTCCGAGCCCGCGCCGCCGGCGCCATCGTGGTGCGCGAGCCGCGCCAGGGCAAAGGCAATGTCGTGCGCCGCATGTTCGCCGACATCGAGGCCGACATCTACCTGATGGCCGACGGCGACGGCACCTATGCGCCGGAGGACGCGCCGCAATTGATCAACACGCTGCTGACCGAGCGCTCCGACATGGTGGTGGGCACCAGGCGCGGCGTCGCCAACGACGCCGGCAGGACAGGCCACGCCTTCGGCAACCGCATCTTCAACAGCCTCTACAAACGTTTGTTCGGCTCGGACTTTACCGATATCTTCTCGGGTTACCGCGCCTTCACCAGGCGCTTCGTCAAGAGTTTTCCCGCCGTTTCCGGCGGTTTCGAGATCGAGACCGAAATGTCGGTGCACGCCTCGCAGCTCAAATTGCCGGTCAGCGAGATCGGACTCGACTATGGCCGCCGGCCGGAAGGCTCCTCGTCGAAGCTGTCGACCTTTCGCGACGGCGCGAAGATCCTGTGGATGTTCGCCATGCTGATGAAGGAGACGCAGCCGCTGCGTTTCTTCGGCGCTTTTTCGGTGTTCTTCCTGGCATCAAGCCTGTTTCTGATGGCGCCGGTGCTGATCGAGTTCGCCGAAACCGGGCTTGTGCCGCGCATGCCGACGTGGGTGCTGTCGGTCGGGCTGCTGCTGCTGTCGATGCTGGCGGCGGTGACCGGGGTAATCCTCGATTCGGTGTCGCGCGGCCGGGCCGAGCAGAAGCGCATCTTCTATCTGTCGATGCCTTCCGGCCGCGTCGAACGCGAACGAGCAAGTGCGCTCGCGACTTTGAAGACCGGACCGCGCAAGACCCCGCGGGCGGCTTAGAGCCCTAAATGGGACGCCTCGCCCGCTTCATTGTCGCCGGCGGCATCGGCTTCGTCGCCGACGCGGCGGCGCTTTGGCTGGTGTTGGCGATAGCGCCGCTTGGCCCCTTCGCGGCTCGCATCATCTCGATCGGTTTTGCCCTGTCCGTCACCTGGCTGATCAACCGCCATCTGACCTTCTCGCCTTCCAGCCGCGGCGTCGCGCAAGAGGGCGCACGCTATGGCGGCGTCGGCATTGCCACCAGCCTCGTCAATTATCTCGTCTATTGCGCCATGCTGTTCGCGCTGCCGATGGTGCCGCCGCTCGTCGCCCTTGCGGTCGCCTCACTGGTTGCCATGGCGCTGTCCTTCCTCGGCTATTCCAAGCTGGTCTTCGACCGCTGAACGCACATCGCATTGGGGTCTGCGCCAAGCGAAGCGCAGCCTCATCATGACCTTGGCCGATTGGCAGAGGCCGCCGATTTCCTTATATCGCTCTCGTCGATGCATCGGCCCGAGAAATCGGAATCGATTTTCGGAAAGCACGATGCATGGATTCAAAAAATGTTGGAGCGTACTTTGTGCGTCCAAGTGGATCGCTCCAAGTGCGCCGGAGAGCTGCCATGCCCCTGAAAGTCGCCGTCCAGATGGACCACATCTCCACCGTGTCGGTAGCCGGCGACACGTCGTTTGCGCTGTCGCTGGAGGCGCAGCGGCGCGGCCACCAATTGTTCCACTACACGCCCGACCGGCTGTCGCTGCGCGACGGCAAGGTGTTTGCCCGTATCGAGGCGATGCAGGTTCGCGACGATAAGGGCAATCATTATTCGCTGGGCGAAGAAGTCCGCACCGATCTTTCGGAGATGGACGTCATCCTTTTGCGGCAGGATCCGCCCTTCGACATGAACTACATCACCACCACGCATATTCTCGAGCGCATCCATCCGAAGACCCTGGTGGTCAACGATCCGGCCTGGGTGCGCAACAGCCCGGAAAAGATCTTCGTCACTGAATTTCCCGACCTGATGCCGGACACGCTGATCACCAAGGACCCGCTCGAGGTCGCAGCCTTCCGCAAGGAGTTCGGCGATATCATCGTCAAACCGCTCTACGGCAATGGCGGCGCCGGCATCTTCCACCTGCACGAGGCCGACCGCAACCTCGCCTCGCTGCTCGAAATGTTCGGCCAGTTGTTCCGCGAACCCTACATCGTGCAGCGCTACCTCAAGGAGGTGCGGGCTGGCGACAAGCGCATCATCCTGATTGACGGCGAGCCTGTCGGCGCCATCAACCGCGTGCCGGCCGAGCACGATTCGCGCTCCAACATGCATGTCGGCGGCCGCGCCGAAAAGACCGAATTGACGGAACGCGAACGCGAGATCTGCGCCCGCATCGGCCCCTCGCTGAAGGAGCGCGGCTTCATCCTCGTCGGCATCGACGTCATCGGCGACTACATGACCGAGATCAACGTGACCTCACCGACCGGCATACGCGAAGTGCAGCGCTTCGGCGGCGCCGACATCGCCAGCCTGTTCTGGGATGCCGTGGAGGAGAAGCGCCACTAGCCTCGCTTCGGGAGCAGCCGCGTTGCAAACCATTGCCGCCGTTGCGTTCAGACGTTCCCCAAATGTTCTTGCCTTCGCCGGGAATCTGTGGTTGTCTCCGGTGACGCCGTTCGCGGCATGATCGCAAAGGCTTGGGGCAAAGCCTGCATCCGGGGTGAAGACATGGTGGCGCGGGTTCGCACGGTTGCTTTCCAGGGCATCGAGGCCGTGCCGGTCGACGTGCAGGTGATGATCGCGCCGGGCAAGGTCAACATGCACATCGTCGGCCTTGCCGACAAGGCTGTAGCCGAAAGCCGCGAGCGGGTGCAGGCAGCACTTCATGCATCCGGCCTGTCGATGCCGTCGAAGAAGGTCACCGTCAATTTGGCGCCGGCCGACCTGCCCAAGGAAGGCAGCCATTACGATCTGCCGATCGCCCTCGGGCTGATGGCGGCGCTCGGCGCCATTCCGGGCGACATGCTGGCCGGCTATGTCGTGCTTGGCGAATTGTCGCTCGACGGAACCATCGCCGCGGTGGCTGGCGCGCTGCCGGCGGCAATCGGTGCCAACGCCGAAGGCAAGGGCTTGATCTGCCCGTTCGCCTGCGGGCCGGAAGCGGCCTGGGCCGGCAAGGATTTCGACATATTGGCGCCGCGCAGCCTGATCGCCATCGCCAATCATTTTCGCGGCACGCAGGTTCTGTCGCGGCCGGAAGCCGGCATCCATGCCGCGGCGCGCGACCTGCCCGATCTCGCCGACATCAAGGGGCAGGAGACCGCCAAGCGGGCGCTGGAGGTGGCGGCGGCCGGCGGCCACAATCTTCTGATGGTCGGGCCGCCGGGCTCGGGAAAATCGATGCTGGCGCAGCGGCTGCCGTCGATCCTGCCGCCGCTGGCGCCCAGGGAATTGCTCGAAGTTTCGATGATTGCCTCCGTGGCCGGAGAACTCGGCGAAGGAAAACTCACAGACCGGCGGCCGTTCCGCGCGCCGCACCATTCAGCCTCGATGGCGGCGATGGTCGGCGGCGGCCTGCGCGTGCGGCCGGGCGAGGCCTCGCTTGCCCATCACGGCGTGCTGTTCCTCGACGAGTTCCCCGAATTCTCGCCGCAGGCGCTCGATGCGTTGCGCCAGCCGCTCGAGACCGGCGACTGCATGATCGCCCGGGCCAATCATCGCGTCACCTACCCGGCGCGTATCCAGCTGGTCGCGGCGATGAACCCGTGCCGTTGCGGCATGGCCGGCGAGCCGGGCTATCGCTGCCTGCGCGGCGATCGCTGCCGCACCGACTACCAGGCGCGCATTTCCGGCCCGCTGCTCGATCGCATCGATCTCAGGATCGAGGTGCCGGCGGTCTCGGCCAGCGATTTGATCCGGCCGGACCGGGCGGAGAAGAGCGCAGCCGTGGCACTACGCGTGGCGCGGGCGCGGACGATCCAGCGAGAGCGCTTCGAGCGGCTCGGCGCGACCGCCACCACCAACGCCCATTGCTCGCCGTCAGTCATCGAGGAGATCGCCATGCCCGACGCCGCCGGCCTGTCGCTGCTGAGGGATGCCAGCGAAAAGCTCGGCTTTTCCGCACGAGCCTATCACCGCGTCTTGAAGGTGGCGCGGACCCTAGCCGATCTCGAGGCCAGCGAGACAGTCGGCCGCATCCATCTGGCCGAAGCGATTTCCTATCGCATGAGCTCGGAGCGGATGGCGCAGGCGGCGTAGAAGCGTCCGTCCTGCGGCCGAACAGGATGAAGAGCTCCGGTCAGTTGCCGATGCGGATTCCGATCTCTTTCGCTTCGAGGTCAACAAGTAAACTATTCGTTTCAAAATATCGTATGCCAATGATGTTGTGGCCGATCGTTGGAGAGAATTCCAACTCGGATCCGTATGATGTGTCGAATTTCCACTCCCCCAGCATCGCGATTTTTACGGCGACTCTGGTACCGATATCCATGGATCCGCTTGAATCTTTTGGCGGGCTGTCCGCTATTACGATCGTGGAGTTCCCCGAGTCGTAAAGCGTCGGCCGGCAAGTTGTTTTTTCGTTCAATAGAATACATGAACCTATGGTTGGGAAGTTATAGCTGTTGCTAGCGGTTTTCCATTTTTCCGCATTGAACCCGCTTTTCACGCTGTCCGATATTCCAATGTGAAGCGCCTTGACCGCCGGGCAATTCGCATCCTCATTCGTGCAAGCTCTCCAATCGGTCCCTATCGGGGAAAGATAATATCCCTTTCGCAAGCCATTTCTGGGACTCACAGCGTCCATTGGCGATTTCAGCATTCGATTTGGTCCGCCGCCTCCAATAGGGGAAATGCCAAAAATGCCCTTTGGCCAGAGCCGGCCACCGACAATTTCACCTGTGCTGCGTCTAACTGTCTTGTATCGAATAAGGAAGGGGATGGGTGCCTCGGTCGAAACGGAAGCGCCTCGGGAACCGAAAGTCACTCGAGCCAACGCAACATTTCCGTACTCATCGTAGGTTCCGTAATTCATGACGGTTTTTTGGTTGGTAACGGTTATCCCATCTAGTTCCAGATCTTTCGTAATTTTTATTCCTTCGACGGAACACAGCTTCTTGGGAAGCACAGAAGCACAGTCGATCGTCATGCCACTGGATCCGGTATCCAATAAGAGTGGTTGATTTATTTTTCGGTTGCTGAGGGACAGCACCTTAACATACAGCATCCGGATATTGGGTGGATTTCCCGGGTATTCCAATTTTATCAGAGGCACAGCTAACGGCACCTCTTCTGCAGCTTGGATCGGCAGCAAGTCGAGTAGCAATGCCCCCCAAATAACTAATATCGATACAAAGACTTTTCTGACATTTAATTCAGACTTGTTTTTGCTCATTCGCCCCCCGCGAATCCGCTCGCACGCTATCTGCGGAGCAAATCGTAATAGCCAATCAAGCCTCCACCCTACAGTGAATTGTGAAAACATTTAATGCTTGGCGATCCGCAACAGTTTATAGCCCGACTGTCATAGGTTCTATCCCGCCCGCTCCCGCGCCTTCAGCTCCAGCCGCCGTGCGTGCAGCACTGGCTCGGTGTAGCCGTTGGGTTGCACGCGCCCCTTGAAGACCAGGTCGCAGGCGGCGAGGAAGGCGATGGACTTGTCGAAATCCGGCGCCATCGGCCGGTAGAGCGGATCGCCTTCGTTCTGGCGGTCGACGATCGCCGCCATGCGTTTCATCGTCTCCATGACCTGCTCGGGCGTGCAGACGCCGTGATGCAGCCAGTTGGCGATGTGCTGGGACGAAATGCGCAGTGTGGCGCGATCCTCCATCAGGCCGACGTCGTTTATGTCGGGCACTTTCGAGCAGCCGACGCCCTGGTCGATCCAGCGCACGACATAGCCCAGAATGCCTTGCGCGTTGTTGTCGAGTTCCTTCTGGATGTCCGCCTGAGACCAGTTCGGCCGGACAGCGACGGGCACCGACAGGATGTCGTCGAGTTTTGCCTTGGGCCGGCTCTTCAGCGCAGCTTGCACGGCATGGACGTCGACCTTGTGATAATGGGTGGCGTGCAGCGTCGCCGCCGTCGGCGACGGCACCCAGGCGGTGTTGGCGCCGGCCTTGGGATGCACGATTTTCTCGGCCAGCATCGCCGCCATCAGGTCGGGCATCGCCCACATGCCCTTGCCTATCTGGGCGTGGCCGGCCAACCCACATTCCAGCCCGATGTCGACGTTCCAGGCTTCGTAGGCGGCAATCCAGGCGGCCTGCTTCATGTCGCCCTTGCGGATCATCGGGCCGGCTTCCATCGAGGTGTGGATCTCGTCGCCGGTGCGATCGAGGAAGCCGGTGTTGATGAAGACGACGCGTTCTTTCGCGGCGCGGATCGCCTCCTTGAGGTTGACGGTGGTGCGCCGCTCCTCGTCCATGATGCCCACCTTGATGGTGTTTTTGGGCACGCCGAGCAGCGCTTCGACGCGGTCGAAAATCTCGACGGCGAAGGCAACTTCGTCGGGCCCGTGCATCTTGGGCTTTACGATGTACATCGAGCCGGCGCGAGAATTGGCGCGGCGCCCGTTCACGCCGATGTCATGCAGCGCGATCAGCGCCGTCAGCGCCGCATCCATGATGCCTTCCGGCACCTCGTTGCCGTCGCGGTCTGATATCGCCGAATTGGTCATAAGGTGGCCGACATTCCTGACCAGCATCAGCGAGCGGCCGGGCAAGGTCAGCGTGCCGCCATCGGGCGCGGTATAGGTGCGGTCGGGGTTGAGCCTGCGGACAAAGCTCTTGCCGGCCTTGGTGATCTCCTCCGCCAAGTCGCCCTTCATCAGGCCGAGCCAGTTGCGGTAGACCAGCACCTTGTCCTGCGCATCCACTGCGGCGATCGAATCCTCGCAGTCCTGGATGGTGGTCAGTGCCGATTCCAGCACGACATCGGCAATGCCGGCCGGATCGGTGCGGCCGATCTGGTTGTTGCGGTCGATGACGATTTCGATGTGCAGGCCGTTCTTGGTGAGCAGCACGGCTTCGGGGTCGGCGGCATCGCCGCGATAGCCGGCAAACTGTCTGAGGTCGGCAAGCGTGGTGGCGCCGGCACCCTCGCCGAGCCGCAACATGCCGTTGGCGACCGAAAGCCCGTTGACGCCGGCCCATTTGCCTGTCGTGAGCGGCACCGCCTCGTCGAAGAAGCTTTTCACCCAGGCGACGACCTTGGCGCCGCGCGCCGGATTGAATTTGTTGCCTCGCTCGGCGCCGTCCGTCTCCGGGATGGCGTCGGTTCCGTAGAGCGCATCGTACAGCGAGCCCCAGCGCGCATTGGCAGCATTCAGCGCATAACGCGCGTTCATCACCGGCACCACCAACTGCGGCCCGGCAACCAAAGCGATTTCCGGGTCGACATTTTCGGTGGTCACGCTGAACGCCGGCCCCTCGGGCAGGAGATAGCCGATCTCGCGCAGGAAGCTCGTGTAGGCCTCCATGTCGACGGGCGCGCCATTGTCGCGATACCAGCGGTCGAGCTTGTCCTGCATGGCATCGCGCTTTTCGAGCAGCGCCCGATTTTTTGGCGAGAGATCATGGACGATCGCCGAAAAACCGCTCCAGAATGCCTCCGCTTCAATGCCGGTGCCCGGCAGCGCCTCGTTCACGACGAAATCATGAAGCTCGCGGGCAATCCGCAATCCGGCGATCTCGACGCGATCGGTCATCAGGGCTTCTCCAGACGAAAGGCTAGGCCGGGCCTTTGGCATGTCACGGTGGCAGGGTCAATTCAGCTCAGGGTGAAGGTAGGGCGTTTTCGCTGCCGATCTCCCCCTTGAGGAGGGCGATTACGCGCTCACACCGCAATCCTTGGCCGTCCCGACGCCACCGCCACGACGTGCGCCTCGATGAACATGCGCTGGCCCTCTACGGTGGAGACGCGGTATTCGCTGGCGATTTCGATCTCGGCGCTGTCGGTGCCGGCGTCCTTCGCCCGCCCGGCGGCAATCGCCCGCACATCCTTCTCCGCCGCGGCGATTGCCGCCGCCTCGTCGTTGAAATCGCGCACGCTTTCGCCTGAGGCGACGCGGAATAGCCCTTCCTTGGGCTGGCTGACCCGCGCCTCGGCCGATACCCGGACCTGGCCGACGACGGCGCCGAGCGCGTTGGCGACATCGGTATCCTGCGGCACCACGCATCGATTGCCGACCAGCTCGGCCAGACCGGCATAATGCAGCGGCGCCGAGGCGCCGAGGCCGATCACCGGACGGTCGAGCGCGACGCTCAAGCGGGCGATGCCGGGATGCGCGTCGACGGCGCGCTGGACCAGGGCATGGGCGACGGTCGCAGCGCCATCCAGCCCGTCCTCGGCAAAGGCGGTTTCGAGGATGACTTCGGCCGACAGGCGGGTCAGCGCGGTCAGCACCCGTTCCGAGATCGCCTCCGGCGAGGCGGCGATGAACTGGCCGCGGCCGTCGCGCCTGCGCGCGAACAGCTCGGCACCCAGACGCGCCGCGGCCGCATCCCAATTGGCCTGCCTGCCCAGCACATGCGCCGCATCCGACGGCGTGAAGCCGGCGACATGCACCAGCCCGCGCGACACCAGCCGGTTCAAGGTGGCGTTCTGGGCGTTCGAGGTCAGCAATCTGTCTAGAGCCTGCGGCACAGCACCGATCAGCTCGTAAAGCTTGGCTTCGGCACCGGTCAGTCCGGCCGCCAGCCGCTCCGGCACGCCGGTGCGCACCGCCAGCCGGCCATCCATGCGGCCGGGGTTGGGCGCGCGCAGCTGGCGTTCGAGCTCTGATGTGACGGCCTCGCCATGCATCAAGCCGGCCAGCGCCAGCGGCACCAGGCGGCGCGGGCCGAGCAGGATCTTCGGGCTGAGCGCGCCGTCCTCCAGCGCCACTTCGGAATCGCCGCCGAGCCCAAAAGTGCGCATGGCGACGGCCTCGACCATGGTGCGGAAACCGCCGACGGTGGCGCCTTCCGGATCAAGCCGCGGCCGGCCCTTGTCGAGCACGGCGACATCGGTGGTGGTGCCGCCGATATCGGAGACCACGGCATCGTCGAGGCCGGTCATGTGGCGGGCACCGACGAGGCTGGCGGCCGGGCCGGACAGGATGGTCTCGATCGGCCGCTGGCGGGCAAAGGCAGCCGAGACCAGAGCGCCGTCGCCGCGCACCACCATCAGCGGGGCGGCAATGTTGCGCGCGGCCAAAAAGCCTTCCGTTGCCGCGACCAGCCGGTCGATCATCGAGATCAGCCTGGCGTTGAGCAATGTCGTCAGCGCCCGGCGCGGGCCGCCGAGCTTGGCCGACAGTTCGTGGCTGGCGGTGACCGGCAGGCCGGTCCTGTCGCGGATCAGGTTCCGCGCGCTTAGCTCATGCGCCGGGTTGCGGGTGGCGAAATAGGCGCAGACGGCAAAGCCGGACACCGACTTTTCCAGTTCCGGCAAAGCTGCCTCCAGCCCGGACAGATCGAGCTTTGCCGCATTGCCGTGGACATCGTGGCCGCCGGGGCAGAACACCACCGGGTCGGTGCCAAGCGCCGCCTTCAGCCCGTCGCGGGCAAGGTCGCCCTCGGCAAAGCCGATCATCACCAGCGCCACGCGGCCGCCCTGGCCCTCGACCAGCGCGTTGGTGGCTAGCGTTGTCGACATAGATACCAGTTTGATCGCTGCCGGGTCGGTGCCGGCCATTTCGAGCACCGCATCGACCGCGCCGGAGATGCCGACCGCCAGATCATGCCGCGTGGTCAGCGCCTTGGCCTTGGCCAGCACCTTGCCGCTTGGCCCGCCGGCTTCCGACCACAGCACCGCGTCGGTATAGGTGCCGCCGGTGTCGATGCCGAGGAACAGGGGTGAGGGTTTGGGCTTGGCGGTCATATTTGGGTCCGGAGAATTCGTCTCCGCCCCTTAGCGGATATGAACGGGCCGATAAAGGCACGAGCGCTGGGCCAAGGCAGCGTAATCTCCCCCCTCGAGGGGGAGATGGCCGGCAGGCCAGAGGGGGTCGTCTCGCGTGGAGCCCCGGCATTCTCTGGCCGCCGCGTTGGCGTCAGGACGTACCGACCCCCTCTGTCGCCTTCGGCGACATCTCCCCCACGAGGGGGGAGATCGCTAGGCTAGCCGACAAACCCCACGCGCTTGTGCGAGCCATCGCAGAACGGCTTGTTGGCGGAGTGGCCGCAGCGGCAGAGGAAGGTGCGTTGCGTGCGGTCGACCGTGTGGCCGGTGCCGGTGACGATTTCGACATTGCCTTCGAGCTTGAGCGGGCCGTTGGTCGTCGGTGTGACGGTCAGCGGGCCATTCCGCACCTCCAGCGCCGGCGTGTCCTTCAGCGCCGGCTCGCCGGTGGCGATGAAGCCAGCCTTGGCGTGGCTGCCATCGCAGAACGGCTTGTTTTCCGAGGCGCCGCAGCGGCAGAGCGTGGCGCGGTAAGACGTTTCGCCGCCCAACACGATCTCGGCATGGACGGCAAGCGGACCGTTTTCCCTTATGCGCACAATGTTGACCACCGGCGGCTGTTCCTGCGGCCCGCCATCCTTGCGGACATAGGTGATGGCGCCGGACGGGCAGGCTTCGGCGAGCGCCACGATCTTCTCGACGCTGGCCGCCTCGGGGTGGATCCACTGGCCGGGCGCGTTGGGCACGAAAACATGCGGATCGCCAAGCACGCAGTTGCGCGAATGGATGCAACGTTTTCCCGAAAAGCCGATGTCGATGTTCTCGCCTTCGACCACTGCCATGGGTGGGTCTCCTGTCGGACTACGCTATGGCGACAGTCAGGACGACGTCAAGGCAGCATTCTCCCCCTCGTGAGGGCCGACCTCGGGCGCGGCGGTAAGGGAATTCCCATTTTTTGTTCGCAGCACCACATTTTGTTCTTGCTTTGTGCCGGCAGCTATGCTATTAATTTGCGCATGGTGCCAATTGGCTCCAACGACCCGCCCGCCGAGGCGGGTTTTTTGTTTCAGCTTTGAAATTCCGTTGCCGGCCTGCACTCGCGGGACGGCCCTCTCCCCCCTCGAGGGGGAGATGGCCGCGCAGCGGCCAGAGGGGGTCGGCACGACCGGACTCGGCCTACTGCTGCAGAACAGGTTGGCGCTCTATGCGCGGCGACCCCCTCTGTCGCCTTTGGCGACATCTCCCCCTCAAGGGGGGAGATCCGCCACGTCACGGAACCAGATCGATTTCCTCGGTCTCGCCGCCACTGCAGGTGTAGCAGCAATCGTCGCACTTTTCCGTATTGCCGGGGCCGACGCCCCAATAGGTATTCTCGTCGCCATCGACCCAGGCGCCGTAGCAGATCGATTCGCCGTCACTGCAGGACAGCGGGATCGCCTTGGTCTCGCCGTCGTTGAGATAGTAATCCTGATTGTTGCCCGGCCAGACATGATCGCGGTCCTGGCTGTAGAGCTCGACGCGCATGGCGTTCGGATGGCTGTTCTTGATCTCGAAGGTGACATCGCCGGCATGCGCGACGGGCGCAAACAGCGTGACAATGAACAGCGACGCGGCGACGCGGCGCCCGAAAGCGTAGGACGACATGATGATTTCCCCCCGGAATGAAGCGGCCTGCCCGGCCGCGAGGGGGAACATGGCATGGCGGCGGGATGGGTGGAAGGGGGTGCGCCATTTGCACATCGCGAAAGGCGCAGCGTTGCCAAGGAAGACCCCTCTCCGGCCCCGACGCGGCCCCCACTCCCCCCGTGGGGGGGGCGGGCCCCAACTGATCCGCCGGGGCGGGGTGGCGGGGGGCGTGTCCTCGCCCCCACAAAGTGGGGGAGAGGTGGTTTGCGCAGCAAACCGGAGAGGGGGCGGTCCGACCGGGCTCAACGATCGGGCTTCAGCAGCGTCCAGATCCAGCCGATGAATGTGAGCACCAGGAAGGGATATCCGGCAGCGGGCAGCGGCGTCGAGGTCGGCAGCAAAGGCGCACCCCACAGGATCAGGCCCGCCGAGACGACAAACAGCACAGCCGCCACGACAGCGGTAAGCCGCATCCACAGCGCGAAGGTTTTCGGCGCGCTGACCATGACCAGCGCCGCCGCCCAAAGCGAGATACCGCCGACATAGGAGGGCACGCTGGCCTCAAGCCCGGGCCGCATTGCCGGCCAGCAGCAGGCTCTCGCCGGCGAGAAAGGTCAGAAATCCGGCCGCCACCCAGTCATTGCCCTGCCGCTGAGACGTCATCTTCGACAGAGCGGCCGCCAGCACTCTTGTCGGTCGAAGCAGCCATTTCGAATGAAGATGCTATCGTTTGCTTCAACTCGCTAATTGACCCCTCAACGAGAAGCATAATCGACTCCAGCCTCTGTGAAGCGTCCTCCGACAATGCGTCAAAAAAGAAATCCGATTCGATTATGATGTCGCGATCGTCGTCCAAGTACATCTTACAAAATCTCAAATTCCTATTATATCTATTTACATGCTCCAATTCAACGTTGGTCCCCTCTCTAACAACACTGCACCGAAATTGAACATTCCCAAACTTAGGAAACGAGGCATCCATCCGAGGGAATATTATTATGTTATATCCGCCGGCAGAGGATCGTATTATCTCTTCATCTAGGTCTAGTTTAGCCCTATATCCGACATCCTGCAGTAAGGATGCAACCAATGCACCGTATGTCTTCTCTTTTGGCTTGCTATCTGCCATAGCGTGCCCCAGCAAGAGCTGTAGCCTTAAAGTTAATTGCCACGCTCTTCTTCCTAGTTTCCGGCGCGTATCTATTTGCCTCCAGAACGCGCCCTATATTTTGAACAATAACTCCTGGACTCTCGGGGACACTTTTGGTCACTTCGTGATAAATTTCAGGTGCATTCTTAACCGAGTCCATATCGCTTTTGTTTTGCCCGCTATCTCTAACATTGTTAACTTCCGATACAGACGAATCACCATCATTGATTAGCGGGAAAATTACGCGTTGCGCATTTGAACCTGGTCTGCGCTTCTCTTCCTGAACGACTATTCGCCTTACGTCCGCGATGGTAAGGCTTGTTTTTGGCTTAATCGCAATTTGATTGATATTTAACCTGCCGACTTTCCGTGACCTAACTGATCCCTCGGCCCGCAAGGTTGACAATGCTCGAGTAACAGTTTCAGCTCGGAGGCCGGTTCTCTTTTGTATATCAGAGTTACTGATGCCATTAAGGTTGCTTGTAGATATCGCCTTAAATACCTTGTCCCTTACGGAGGGCTCAACACCTGTATCCGGCAACAGCGGTCGAAGTCGCTGGGCCAACCTCGCGGTTCCGACATCCGACGCTAGCATCCATGCGGTAGCATTTGGCCCGACGTTTAGATCAATGTCCCTGTCGAATATGAGCTTTGCACGTACGCGGCTCAATGCATTCTCTATTAGAGCGATATCGCGGCTCTTTCCCGATAGGAGAGCATCGAGCAGCAATACTTTCAACCGGTCGCGGCTGGTCGCCGCGGTAGCCCAATCCTCATTGTCCACAGCGTTGGTGAGGAGCTCGTGAAAGCGCTGAATCGAAGATTCATGGTCGTCCAATAGCTACACCCTGCCCCGTCTCTTTGCCGATCTAGTCGCGTTTCCATTTAGGATGAATATCAATTGACGTCAATTGACTCGAGAATTGCCGGGGAATCCTGCCTGCCGGAAAGCCCGTCTGACGTGCTCGCTGCCATCTCCGGTGCCCTATTCGCATTGGAATGCGATTACGATGTTCCCAACTCGGAGCTGGAGATCTGGCTGTCCAAAGCTTCTGAAACGCTGCTTACTGAGATTGGGATTAATGTCGGAGTAGACGAGTGGACGCTGGACTCCCATGAGGTTCTAAACATGGCTTTGGAGGGCATTGACTGGCCAATCTCTCCGCCCAGGAGATTCGATGAATTTCTCTCTTTCGTTCGCGCGCTGCAGATTCTTGATCGCTGGCACCTTCCATTGGTCCCATCAGATACCCACCGACCGATGCCCAAACGGAGAGGTCACGTTGTCGCTGAAGACAGATTTTCAGTCGACCGGGCGTTTGGGTCGACGGCAGAAGGCATTATGATACCGGCTTCCGCCTGGGGCCACCCTATCCACCACAGATCCGATTGGATTCTGCGGGATAGTGTTCTAACGGCCGATCCTCCTATGCCTCTGGCCGCCGAAGGCAGGCCCATGGTACTGCGCGAACTTTTGGCGGCCACAGCTTTCCTCCCATCGCGGCTACCGGTTCATGATCCGCGAGACATCTATTCACCGAAGAGGTATATAAAGCTAAGCTATTCGATAGACGCTCAACTGGACATCTTACCGATATCCATAAACGAAGACGCTGATGTCATCGGAATTGCTCCGCTTTTGGAGAGGGAAGACGATGTAGCGATAGAGTTGTCCCCAGAAAAAAATTCATATTCCATCAGGCCAACGTACTCTTTGGATCGACTTCGACGCATCTTGAAAGCCGCCCTAGATGGAGGCGTCTCCATATTGTTTTTTCCAGAATCTTCAATTGATTCGACTAACATTTCGTCTTTTCAAAAAGAAATACGAGAACAGTCGCGCTTGTATTTTAAATCCACTCAGTCTCTCCCGAGGCTGCGGTACATATTTGCAGGGTTTTCAAATTGCTTGTCGCCAGCGAGAGAAAAAGTTGGAGAAAACTTTGTGTCAATATTCGACGCGACGGGGCGAGAGATCATAAAACAGTCAAAGCTGTTTCCGTGGAACTTGGACTCCTTGCAGATAAACCGGTTTGGCTTAGACGTTGACCTTGGGATAGCCGCGGACGTCCTGTATGAAAATATAGACATTGGCGACGAGCTTATTGTATGCGATCTTGCGTACGGAGGTAGAGTAATAAATCTAATCTGCGCAGACGTAAACGAAAATGCACCGGGAGATTGGCTGTTCGCCCATGCTCGCGCCGACTGGATAAACGCTCCTATATTCGACAAGTCCACTTGCTGGACCTTTGATTCAAGAGGTATCTTGAGCTCGTGGATTACTCGGCGCGCGCAGAGGGCGGCCTTGCTATCAAACACAAGAGTGGTGGTGACGAACAGCCTCGCGCTTACCGCGCGCCTAAATAGATGCAACGTTCGGCGCGGCGATTCGAGGATTTATTCTCGATG
This sequence comes from Mesorhizobium sp. M0598, assembly GCF_040320865.1. Classification (NCBI taxonomy): domain Bacteria; kingdom Pseudomonadati; phylum Pseudomonadota; class Alphaproteobacteria; order Hyphomicrobiales; family Phyllobacteriaceae; genus Mesorhizobium; species Mesorhizobium sp. M0598. The sequence continues at coordinate 471,686 of NZ_JAMYQL010000001.1, forward strand.
CGGGATCGGACTGCTCTTGGACTCGACTGGAGAGACGCCCGTTGCGAAGCAAGTGCTGGTGCCAATGGATCAGCCTACGCCTGTTCTGGCTACCGAAACCTGGGGCGATGGATGGATCGACCTGAGGACGGCATGACAGTTCAATCGCCCATCTTCAGCGCCTGGATAAACGCCTCCTGCGGGATGTCCACCTTGCCGAACTGCCGCATCCGCTTCTTGCCCTCTTTCTGCTTGTCGAGCAGCTTGCGTTTGCGTGAGACGTCGCCGCCGTAGCATTTGGCGGTGACGTCCTTGCGCAGCGCCGAGATAGTCTCGCGGGCGATGACCTTGCCGCCGATCGCCGCCTGGATCGGGATCTTGAACAGATGATGCGGGATCAGCTCCTTCAGCTTCTCGCACATCTGGCGGCCGCGCTTTTCCGCCGCCGTGCGGTGGACAAGCATCGACAGCGCATCGACCGGCTCCTCATTGACCAGGATCGACATTTTCACCAGGTCGCCTTCCTTGTAGTCGGTCAAATGATAGTCGAAGGAGGCGTAGCCCTTGGAGATCGACTTCAGCCGGTCGTAGAAGTCGAAGACCACCTCGTTGAGCGGCAGATCGTAGATCAGCATGGCGCGTTTGCCGACATAGGAGAGGTCGGCCTGAATGCCGCGCCGGTCCTGGCAGAGCTTCAGGATGCCGCCGAGATAGTCGTCGGGGGTGAGGATGGTGGCGCGGATCCACGGCTCCTCGATGGCCGAAATCTTGACCACGTCGGGCATGTCGGCCGGGTTGTGCAGTTCCTTGACAGAGCCGTCGTTCAACAGCAGGCGGTAGACGACGCTAGGCGCGGTGGCGATGAGGTCGAGATTGAACTCGCGCTCCAGCCGCTCCTGGATGATTTCAAGATGCAGCAGGCCAAGGAAGCCGCAGCGATAGCCGAAGCCGAGTGCGGCGCTGGTTTCCATTTCAAAGGAGAAGGAGGCGTCGTTGAGGCGCAGCTTGCCGACGGCGGCGCGCAGATCCTCGAAATCGGCGGCGTCGACCGGGAACAGGCCGCAGAACACCACCGGCTGCGCCGGCTTGAAGCCGGGCAGGGCACTTGCAGTCGGCCGCTTGTCCTCGGTGATGGTGTCGCCGACGCGGGTGTCGGCAACCTCCTTGATCGAGCCGGTGAAGAAACCGAACTCGCCGGGGCCGAGTTCGTCGACATTGATGCGGGCGGGCGTAAAGACGCCGGTGCGCTCGACCAGGTACCTGGCGCCGGTGCCCATCATGCGGATGGTCTGGCCCTTCTTCAGTACGCCGTCGATGATGCGGACCAGCACGATGACGCCGAGATAGGCATCGTACCAGGAGTCGACCAGCATCGCCTTCAGCGGGGCCGCGATGTCGCCCTCGCGCGGCGGCGGCAGATCGTTGACGATCGCTTCCAGCACGTCGGGAATGCCGAGCCCGGTCTTGGCCGAGATCAGTACGGCGTTGGAGGCGTCGATGCCGATCACCTCCTCGACCTGTTCGCGGATGCGCTCGGGCTCGGCGGCGGGCAGGTCGACCTTGTTCAGCACCACGACGATCTCGTGGTTGTTGTCGATCGCCTGGTAGACATTGGCCAGCGTCTGCGCCTCGACGCCTTGCGAGGCGTCGACGACCAGCAGCGAACCTTCGCAGGCGGCGAGCGAGCGCGACACTTCATAGGCGAAGTCGACATGGCCGGGCGTGTCGATCAGGTTGAGGATATAGTCCTGTCCATTGTTGGCGCGGTATTTCAGCCGCACCGTCTGCGCCTTGATGGTGATGCCGCGCTCGCGCTCGATGTCCATCGAGTCCAGCACCTGCTCCTTCATGTCGCGCAGCTCCAGCCCGCCGGTCGACTGGATCAGCCGGTCGGCAAGCGTGGATTTGCCATGGTCGATATGGGCAACGATGGAGAAGTTGCGGATGTTTTTGATCGGCGTGGTCATGCGGCGCGCTTTAGCAGGGGCACGCTACATCGGCAAGCGGCGGGGCGCGGGTGCGGCGGCGGGGCGGCAAAGTCGTTAAACTTTGATCCATGAGATTAGAGCATAGTTCGCGCCCGGCGTGATAGCCCACTGGCCATCGCCGTTTCGGGGGGATCGGAATGCCGTTGTCAGCACGCAAATTTCTCAAATCGGTGAGCGGCTCGTTCGCGCCATTGCTCGCCATCTTGCTTATCCCGATGGTTGCCGCATTGGGTTTTTCCATCGACTATACCTCTGCGGTTTCAACCAGGGCATCGATGCAGAACGCCCTCGATGCAGCGTCGCTGTCGATCACGACGCTTGCGACGGACACCTCACTGGCGGACCGCCAGGTAAAACTGCAGGAGGCATACCTGGCCAATGGCGGGCAAGGCACGTCCAAGCTCGACAGCTTCGTCGTCGCCACCGACGGCGCCGCCAGCATCAAAGCTTCGGCCGGCTTTGCCATGCCGACGAATTTCATGCAGATCGCCAGGATCAACACGGTGCAGGTCGGCGTCGCGTCGGCGGTGACAAAGCGGCCGGCATTAGTGCAAGCCACGTTCAAGGTGACCAAGATCTCGGGCTGGTGGGGCAAGACAATGACGCTCTACGGCACCAAATTCGGGGACACGGTGGCCAACAAGCTGATGAAGATCACCTACACATACAACGGTTATGGCGATCCGAAAGGCTATGGCACGGCGACCGTCTCCACCATCAACGGAGCGACGATCACTATGGTCCAGCAGCAAGTGTGTACGACCACCACGGTGACCAGCTTCTATGGGTTGCCCACCACCACGATCACCCAGACGAGCGGTACCAGGAAATACGCTACGACCTGCGTCAACACCATGTATCCCGCGACCGGTGCCGGCGCGGTGATCGACGTCAGCCAGATGGACCAACTCTATCTGCAGATGGATGTCCCGTCAGGCAATCCAACCGTGCTCAAATCGAACGATCCGGCGACATCGAACCGCCTCTACGCGGACGGCGTCGAGATCGCCAGTGGCCAAACGGTCGATATCTTCACGCTGGTGCCGTGCGGCCAGACCAGCACACAAGCGTGGGAAGACGGGGGATCGTCGGTGCCGACATCTCCGACCATCACCGATTCCAACGCGGACTTTTTCTACACAGTAACTGGCAAGTGCGCCTTCAATCAGCGGGCATCGGAAACGCTGTTGACACAATAGGCCGCCGCTGAGTGCGAGGGCATATCGGCCCGCTTAGGCTGCCCGTCCATCACATCGCCGCCCCGGTCACACCGGGTGGCGTGTTGGTTGCGAGCGACCGTCTTCCCTTCGCCCCCTGTGGGAGAAGGGAGAGCTGCGAACGATCACGAAGCGGTGATGCTGTAACGAACCGTGTGTCGGCGGCGAAGTGTGGACATGGAACCGCACAGGAGAACAGCGATGCCCGGATCGACAGCGAAACGCAGCACAGCCCTGATGGGGCTCGCCGCGGCACTGTTTTCCGCGACTGTGCTGTCGGCAACCAGCGCGGCCGCCAGCCAGACGCTGACCGTCGTAGAGCTGTTCACCAGCCAGGGCTGCTCGTCCTGTCCGCCGGCCAACGCCAATCTGATCAAGGTCAAGGACCGGCCCGGCGTGCTGGCGCTGTCCTTCAACGTCACCTACTGGGACTATCTCGGCTGGAAGGACACATTCGGCAAAGAAGAATTCACGCAGCGCCAGGTCCGCTATGAACCGTCGCTCGGCCGTTCCGGCCCGTTCACGCCGCAAGTGGTGGTCAACGGCAGGGCCGATGCCGTCGGCGCCAGGCCGGGCGAGATCGAGCAGCTGATTTCGAGCGGCGGCCACGGTGACGGACCTTCGTTGTCGCTCGCCGGCGGGAAGGTCAGCATCGGCGCCGGTCCGGTGCCCGGCGGCAAGGCGGACGTCTGGCTGGTGCGTTATGGCAAGGGCGTCATCGAGGTGCCGGTGGCACGCGGCGAAAACACCGGCCGCACGCTGCCGCACGCCAATGTCGTGCGTTCGCTGACCAGGCTGGGCAGTTGGACCGGCGACGCCACCGCACTGCCGCTGCCGGCGGCGACGGGCGGCCTCAGCACGGCGGTGCTGGTGCAGGTGCCAGGCGGCGGGCCGATCCTTGCTGCCGCTACGAATTAGAAACCCTCCCGAAATTCCCCCAACGCGCAGCGGCGCCGCCGCATGCCGTCAACCCCTGCCAAACCCAAGGAGATCATCATGCTCAATCGTTTGACCAATCGCCCGACCCTGGCGGCACTCGCCTTCGCACTTGGCTCGACGGCGCTGTTCGCAGGAGGCGCGGCGCGGGCCGAAGATGCGATGAAGCCGGCGATGGAAACAAACGCCATGAAGCCGGCAACGGACGCCATGAAGCCGGCCGGCGCCATGGCCACGACTGCGATGAAGGCGACAGATCCTATGAAGGCCGACTGCATGAACAAGGCAGCCGCCGAGACGGACGCCATGAAGAAAGCCGAAGCGACCAAGGCCTGCGATGCCATGGCTCCGGCCAAATAGGCGATGCGCACAGCAATGTGAGAGCCCGGCGGACCTATCCGTCGTATAATCCACCACCATCATGGGAGATCAGACATGACCGGAGTCGTGAAACGATCGTCGATTTTCGCAAAAGCAGCGCTTGCCGCGCTCATCCTCACGGCCGCCGCGGCCGTGTTCTGGCAGACGCCGGCAGTTTCGGCCGAAGACGCGGTGGTGATCCCGCCGCCGGCAATGGACGAGAAGGCCACCGCCGGCACCGAAAAGGCGGTCTTTGCCGGCGGCTGCTTCTGGGGTGTGCAAGGCGTGTTCCAGCACGTCAAGGGCGTCACCAGCGCCGTTTCCGGCTATGCCGGCGGCGACAAGGACACGGCCGTCTATGAAATGGTCGGCACCAGCCGGACGGGCCATGCCGAATCCGTCGAGATCACCTACGAGCCGTCCGAGGTGACCTACGGCCAGCTGCTGCAGGTGTATTTCTCGGTGGCGCACAACCCGACGCAACTGAACTACCAGGGCCCGGACAGCGGCACCCAGTACCGTTCGACGATCTTTGCCGAAAACGACGCACAGAAAAAGATCGCCGAAAGCTACATCGCCCAGCTCGACAAGGCCAAGGTGTTTCCCAAGCCGATCGTGACGACGCTGGAGACCGGCAAGACCTTCTATCCGGCCGAGGACTACCACCAGGACTTTCTGACGCTCAACCCGACCTATCCCTATATCGTCTACAACGATTTGCCCAAGGTCGAGAACCTGAAGCGGCTGTTCCCCAATCTTTACAGCGAAAAGCCGGTGCTGGTGCTGGCCGCCAACAAGAGCTGAGCTTTTGCGGCGGGGCCTGCTGATCTCCCCTTGAGGGGGAGATGGCCGGCAGGCCAGAGGGGGTCGGTTCGGTTGGCGCGACGCGGTCCGGCATATCGAGGAAGACGAAGTTGGCACTCCACGCGGGGCGACCCCCTCTGTCGCTTTCAGCGACATCTCCCCCTCAAGGGGGGAGATCAGCAGTTTCCGCGCTTCGCACTACTCCCCCTTTTTCCACGGCAGGCTCCAGCGCACCTTCTCCAGCGTCGCCTTTGCCTCGGCCGAGTCCGGGTCGGGCTCTGTCTCGCGATAATGCGCCGAGCCCTCAGGCGGGTAGGCAAGCGTGTTGTTGAACGCGAATTTGTCGATCTGGCTGAAGTCGGGGAAAGGCAGATTCTGCGCCTCGCGCCAATCGCTGACCCTTTTCTCCGCGGCGATGCGTTTTTCGTCGTCGACCGGAAGGTCGGTGGCTCTGTATTCCAGTGACGAAGGGAAGGCGAACTGCGCGCCGGCATCATCCATGATGTTGATCATGGACAGCAGGATGTCCTCGCGGATGGCTTGGAACTCGGCCACGTCGGCGGTTTTGACGTAGGTGAACACGTCGATGTCGAGCGAATAGGCGCCGAAGCCGGCAAAGCGCACGCGGCACGGCTCATCGATGACGCGAGGATGGGCAATCAGCAGCTTGCGCAGCTCGGCCAGGACGTAACGTAGCTGATCGGGCGTCGTTTCGTAGCGCAGCTGCAGCGTCGTCGCGAACCGGGTGCGGTCGCGATGCGCGTAGTTCTCGATCTGCATGCCGGCGAAATCCGAGTTTGGCACCGAGATGATCGTGCGGTCGAGCGACCGGATGCGGGTGGAGCGCATGCCGATATGCTCGATCGTCCCGGACTGGTCGCCAAACTTGCAGAAGTCGCCGACGCTGACCGGCCGATCGGCATAGAGCGTCAGGCCGGAGAGGAAGTTCTGCAGCGTCGGCTGTGCGGCCAGCGCCACCGCCAAACCGCCGATGCCGAGACCGGCAATGACGCCTTCGTAGGGGATGGCGAGCACTTCGGCCAGCAGCAGGAAGGCGATGACCAGCACGGCGACGCGCGCCACGCCGGTGGACAGCGAAATCAGCGTGTCGTGATAGCCGGGCACCTGCCACAGTCCACGGTAATGGTCGGCGACCTTGCCGATCAGGTGCCAGATCACCGGCACGGCGCCAATCACGACCAGGCTCCAGGCGATTGCCTTGACCGGGGCGGCGACCACTTGCGGCAGACCGAGCGGGCGCAGCGTCAACAGCAGGAAGAAGCCAAGCACGATCGAGCGCACCGCCCATTCGACAATGCGGAAGAAGGCCGGGCTGTCCGTCCTTCGCACAAACAAGGAAATCAGCGCATTGGCGATGAAGCCGAAGACGATGCCGGCCAGCGCGGCAAGGCCGAGCATCGACCATTGCCAGCGCTCCATCGGGCCGGCGCGGGTGAGCAGGCCGGGGCTGATCTCGCGGGCGAGGCCACGGGCGATGAAGAACGGGTCGGTGCTGGCGAAGGCGGCGAATTCCGGCGCCACCGGCACGTCTTCGACATCGGCGTAGAGCGCGCGGATGTGGGCGAGCGTGTCGGGCGTGAACTGCCAGATCTTGCCCTTCTCAGTCTCGACCGGGCCGATGACGATGTTGCCGGCGGGATGCTCGAAATAGACGAAGGGGGTGTTGCTCTTCGGATCGTCGGGGATCTCCTGCCAATAGACGTAGCCGATGCGGTCGATGACCTTTTTGAGATAGCGCTCGAGCAGGAACGCCTCGTCGCCACGCACCGCCTGACTGTAGTTGCGCAGGTCGAGCGCCGCCTGGGCCGGGTCGCCGGCTTCGGTGAGGCCGCTCAACAGTACCTTGAACGTGTCGCGCGGCGAGGCGAGCCTGCTCGGATCGTCGACCATGTCGACGGCTTCGCCACGCGCTTCCTGGAATTCGGCGAGCTTTGCCTGGAGCTGGCCAAGTGGCGGCCCGACGATGAACCAGTCGCCATTCTTGCGGCGAAAAGTGACGGCGAAGGAGACCCTGGTGCCGTATTGCGGCAGCGTCGCCGTCACCTCGTCTCCGGAAATCGCATCATGCGGCAGGCTCCACAGACGGAACGTCGCGTTGTCGATGACGGTGAACAGAAGCTTGGTGTAATCGGGCATGTTGAGGCCGCCGCGGTCGGCCTCGGTGACGTCGACGAGACCGGCTGCCAGACCGGCAAGACCCATGCCGCCGCCGGTGGCGCGCGGCACGTTGTCGGCGCCGCTCTCGTTCATCGTCTGCAGGAACGAGCGCATGGTGCTCATCGGGCTCGACTGGTCGACACGGACATCCTCGACGGCGCTGACGCGCACGCCTGTCCACCATTCGGCGGTGGCGGCATCGAAGCGGCCCATGAAGCTGCCGCCGTCAGGCGATTGGACGAAGGTGAAGGCGCCCTGGCGGTCGCCTTCGAACCAGTGGCCGACAAGCTTGTCGCCTTCGGCCTTGGCCTCGATACGGCCGTTATAAAGCGGGTACACGCCCTTTACGTCAGTGCCCGTCTGCTCGAACTTGATCTGGGCGCCGCCGCCGCGCCACTTCGTGTCCCACACGCCCGTCCAGTTGGCCGCGTCCTGGGCATGCGCCTGCGGCATGGACGGCAGCAGGCCGACAAGCCCGAGTGCGCCGATCAGCGCGACCGTCCGGATCAGCAAAAGCAGCAGCCGATCCTGTCCTGCCGCAGAAAAGGGGTTTCATTCCGTTGCCCTTCTTCTTGCCGGCGATTCTGCTGGGCCGGCCAGAGAAGGTTATTCCGCTTGAAGATGAATATTCTGTTTCAGGCTGCGACGGCGATGCCGGTCAGTCATAGGTCAGATCCGTCGCCTTGCCGGCGAACACCCGGTAGGCAAAGAACGAATAGAAGATGATGATCGGCAGCACGACGACCGTCCCGACCAGGATGACGGCCAGGCTTTCGGGTGCCGAAGCAGCCTGCCAGATTGTCAGCCGGTCGGGCACCACGAAGGGGTAGAACGACCAGGCGAGGCCGGCAAAGCCGAGCGTGAAGATCGCGGCCAATGTCAGGAACGGGAGCAGCGCGTGGCGGTCGTCGGGCTTCGGCAGATGGAAGGTCTGGCGCCACAGCCACAGGAACAGCACTGCTGACAGGGTCGGCAGCGGCGACAAATAGAGCATGGCCGGCCAGACGAACCATTTGTCGAAGATGCGCGCGCTGGCAAAGGGCGTGGCCAGCGATACCGCGACCATGCCGAGCGCGGTCAGCACCAACGCCGTGCGCAGCCACAGCACCGCCTTCTTCTGCAGATCGCCTTCGGTCTTGTAGATGACCCAGGCCGCGCCCATCGCCGCGTAGGCCGCGGCAAGGCAGAGCGCCACCAGCGCCCCGAAAGCGACGCCGCCAGGGCCGACGTCGAGGCCGAGCACATAGACGCCGAGCATATAACCTTGCGCCAGCGAAGCGATGACCGAGCCGAGGAAGAAGATGCGGTTCCAGCGGTGCTTCCTGCCGGCCGGCACCTTGGCGCGGAAATCGAAGGCGACGCCGCGCAGGATCAAGCCGACCAGCAGCACGAAGACCGGAATGTAGAGCGCCGTCAGGATGGTGCCGTGCGCCAATGGGAAGGCGACCAGCAGCAAGCCGACCGCCAGCACCAGCCAGGTCTCGTTGGCGTCCCAGAACGGGCCGATGGCGGCGATCATCGTATCCTGCTCGGTGTCTTCGGCCGCGGCGAACAGGATGCCGATGCCGAGATCGAAGCCGTCGAGGATGACGTAGATCAGGATAGCGAGGCCCATCAGGCCGGCGAAGATCAGAGGCAGCAGGGTCGGCCAGTCGACGCTCATGATGTTTCTCCTGGTTGCGCAACCGGCTGCGACAGCGGCCTGTTCATGACGCCCGGCAGCGGCGAGGTGTCACCATCCTTCGCCGCCTTCAATGCCAGATGCACCAACACGCCGAGATAGGCGATCAAGAGCAGCACATAGAGGATGAGATAGACCGCGAGCGACAGCGCGACATGGCTGCCGGCGACCGGCCCGACAGCATCGGCGGTACGCAGCACGCCGGTGACCAGCCAGGGCTGGCGGCCGATCTCGGTGGTGTACCAGCCGGCCAGCGTCGCCAGCCAGCCGGACAGCGCCATCGGCACCATAACAAGCGCCAGTGGCTTGGGCAGGCCGTGGCGGCGCTTGAGGAAGAAGGCCGCCGACCAGGAGACGGCGAGCATCAGGAGGCCGGTGCCGACCATGATGCGAAAGCCCCAGAACACCGGAAATACCGGGGGATGGTTGCCGGCATAATCGTTCAGCCCCGGTACGATGCCGCCGGCGCTGTGCCTGAGGATGAGGCTGGCGCCATCGGGAATGGTGAGCTCGAACCTGTTCTCCTTGGCCGCTTCATCGGGAAGCGCAAACAGCACCAGCGGCACGTTGGGACCGGTGTTCCAGTTGGCCTCCATCGCGGCGATCTTCTGCGGCTGGTGTTCCAGCGTGTTGAGGCCGTGCTGGTCGCCGGCAAAGATCTGGATGGGGATCAGGATCGCGGCGGTGAAGACGCCGGTGCGCAGCGCCTTCCACATCGATTCCGAGCGATCGCCGTAGAGATAGCGCAGCGCCGACAGGCCGGCGACCAGGAACGAGACGGTCAGGCCCGAAGCAAGCAGCATATGGACGAGCCGGTAGGGCATGGACGGATTGAAGACAATGGCCCACCAGTCGGTGGCGTGCGCAACACCATCGCGCATCTCGAAACCGGCCGGCGTCTGCATCCACGAATTGAGTGCGATGATCCAGAAGGCGGACAAGGTGGTGCCGCCGGCCACCAGCACCGTCGCCAGCGTGTGGACGCGGTTCGAGACACGGCGGAAGCCGAACAGCATGATGCCGAGGAACGCCGCCTCGAGGAAGAAGGCGGTCAAGATTTCGTAGGCCAGCAGCGGGCCGGCAATGTTGCCGACCGTCTCCATATAGCCCGGCCAGTTGGTGCCGAACTGAAAACTCATGGTGACGCCGGAAACCACGCCCATGGCGAAGGACAGCGCGAATACCTTAACCCAGGTGAAATAAGCGCGCATCCAGGCGGAATCGTTTGTCGCGTTGTAGCGGAGCTTGAAGAACAGCAGCACCCAGCCGAGCGCGATGGTGATCGCCGGGAACAGGATGTGGAACGAGATGTTCGCGCCGAACTGTATGCGCGACAGGATGAGCGGGTCCATGGCGGCTCCGGCTGCTGCTTGTTCGTAGAAGGATAGGCTGGATGCGCCGGACGGTCAAAGCGGCGTCCCGCCGCGAGGCGGAACGCCGCAGTGCGGTTAATCTGCTTTTGCGTGGAATTTGGCTGGACGACCGGGCAGGTGTTGCCTATTCCGGCGAACCTCGATGTCCAGAACTGTCAGGAGCGCCATTGACATCCGGATTTGCGAACCGACATTCAGCGGATTAAATCAACAACTCTGTTTCAAGCAGTCGTTTTCAGCCATGCAGCCGATCATCTCGATTTCCGGGGTCACCAAGACCTACGCCACCGGCTTCAAGGCGCTGAAGGAGATCAATCTCGACATCGTGCGCGGCGAGATCTTTGCGCTGCTCGGGCCGAATGGCGCCGGCAAGACAACGCTGATCTCGATCGTCTGCGGCATCGTCAACCGCTCGTCGGGTTCCGTCACCGTCGACGGCCATGACATCAACCGCGACTACCGCGCCGCGCGCAGTCTGATCGGGCTGGTGCCGCAGGAACTGACCATCGACGCCTTCGAGAGCGTGTGGGCGACGGTCAACTACAGCCGCGGCCTGTTCGGCAAGCCGGCGGACAGGGCGTTCGTCGAAAAGGTGCTGCGCGACCTGTCGCTCTGGGACAAGAAGGACGCCAAGGCGATCACGCTGTCCGGCGGCATGAAGCGCCGGCTGATGATTGCCAAGGCGCTGTCGCACGAGCCGCGCATCCTGTTCCTCGACGAACCGACGGCAGGCGTCGATGTCGAGCTGCGCCAGGACATGTGGGCGATGGTGCGCCGGCTGCGCGAAGACGGCGTCACCATCATCCTGACCACGCATTACATCGAAGAAGCCGAGGCGATGGCCGACCGCGTCGGCGTCATCAACCGCGGCGAGATCGTGCTGGTGGAGGACAAGGCCGAGCTGATGCGCAAGCTTGGCCGCAAACGGCTTGTGCTGGAACTGCGCAGTCCCCTGGCCACCGTTCCCGATGCTTTTTCGCACTACGCGCTGGAGCTTTCGCCGGATGGCGGACAGCTGACCTATACTTATGACAACCAGAGCGAACGGCCGGGCGTCGCCTCGCTGATCCGCGAGCTCGAGGCGGCCGGCATCCAGTTCCGCGACATCGATACGGAAAACAGCTCGCTCGAGGAGATCTTCGTCAATCTGGTGAGGAAACCGGCATGAACCCGCGCGCGGCCATGAATCTTCATGCGGTATGGGCGATCTATCGGGTGGAGATGGCGCGCGCCCTTCGCACTGTGCTGCAGAGCATCGTTTCGCCGGTCATTTCGACGTCGCTCTATTTCGTCGTCTTCGGTTCGGCCATCGGCTCGCGCATCACCGAGATCGACGGCATCAGCTACGGCGCCTTCATCGTACCGGGGCTGATCATGCTGTCGCTGCTGACGCAATCGATCTCCAACGCCTCTTTCGCCATCTATTTTCCGAAATTCGTCGGCTCGATCTACGAATTGCTGTCCGCGCCGGTGTCCTATCTGGAGATCGTCATCGCCTATGTCGGGGGCGCGGCGACAAAGTCGATCGTGCTTGGCCTGATCATCCTGGCGACGGCCTCGCTGTTCGTGCCGCTGACGATCGAGCATCCGTTCTGGATGCTCGCCTTCCTGGTGCTGACGGCGGTGACCTTCAGCCTGTTCGGCTTTATCATCGGCATCTGGGCGAAGAGCTTCGAGCAGCTGCAGCTCGTGCCGCTGCTGATCATCACGCCGCTGACCTTCCTCGGCGGCAGCTTCTATTCGATCAACATGCTGCCCGGCATCTGGCGCACGGTGACGCTGTTCAACCCGGTGGTCTACCTGGTCAGTGGGTTCCGCTGGAGCTTCTACGGCAAGTCCGACGTTTCGGTCGGCGTCAGCCTCGGCATGACGGTGGTCTTCCTGCTCATCTGCATAGCGATCGTCGCCTGGATCTTCAGGACCGGCTACCGGCTGCGCAACTGATCGAACGGGCCTCGTCCAGGCGAAGCAGCCTTATCGATCGACCTTTCCTTGCCGAAGGCGACATAGGCCTGCGCACGATGCCTGGAACTCGCGCTTGAACGCCTCGATCTTGCTTTTCATGCATTGTTATATATCATGTTATCGATGTTCACGGGGATGAAAATTGACCTATGGAAGACGTCATACGATCGCTTGGCTTCCTGTGCCTGGGCAGCAGGCTGAAGCGTATAGGCGAGCAACTGCAAGCGGAGGCGCAGCGCCTGCTCGACAGGCTGGATGTCCCGGTTCAGGCGAGCCAATACCCGCTGCTGGCCGCGCTCGACAGGCTGGGCCCACTGCCGGTCGGGGAACTGGCGCAATCCCTTGGGATCGCGCAGCCGGGTGTGACGCGAACCGTCTCGCTTCTGGCCGGATTGGGATTGCTCGAGGTCAGTCCGTCGAACGATGACCAGCGGCGCAGGATCGTCTCGCTTACTCGGGACGGCCGGCGGCTGGTCGATGTCGCAAAGCGCGACGTCTGGCCTTGCATCGAGAACGTGGTCGCGGATTTGTGCGCAGGTTTTTCGGGGCCGCTTCTTGAGCAGCTGGCTGCCATCGAGGACGGCCTCGCCGCTGCCCCTCTCGACCGTCGTGTAAATAAGCCTGAGGGTGCCGCGCAATGAGACATCTGCTCGACCGCCCTATCTGGAGCGCGCTTCAGACGCGACATCGGGCCTTCGCGGAGGGTGACAACCTCGCCATGCGATATCGGCCGTCGATCGTCCCTTTCGCCGCCACTGGCGCGGACGACCCGGAAAGCCTGCGGGCGCTCGAAAACCTTGTCTCCCCGGGCGAGAGTGTGATCCTGCTTCAAGCGGACGCGATTGCTCTGCCCACGGGGCTTTCCGCGACTTCGACCGCAGCCGGGGTTCAGATGATCGCCGAGCAGCCATTGCAGATCGTCTCCGACCCGCGCGTGCATCGTCTGACCCGAGACGATGCTGCTGAGATGCTCGCCCTGGCATTGCTCACCAAGCCTGGCCCATTCACGCTCGAAGCCTTGAGCCTGGGCGATTTTTGGGGTGTGAAAATCGAGGGCAGGCTTGCGGCAATGGCCGGCGAGCGCATGAAGCAACCTGGTTATACCGAACTCAGCGGGGTGTGCTCACATCCGGAATTTCGCGGCGGTGGCCTAGGAAAGCTGCTGTCCCTATTCGTGGCAAACCGGATAGTGGCGCGCGGCGAAGTTCCCTATCTCCACGCCTATGCCAGCAACGCCGCGGCCATAGCGTTATACGAGTCCATCGGCTTCAGGTTGCGAAGCACAATGAATGTGGCCGTGGTTCAGCGCACCGAATGATTAGTCGGCGCATGATGCGCAGCATGGATTCATCCCGTATCGGAAGGAAGGATTTCGTACGGCCGAAATCCTTCCTTGAGACTGCAAGATCTTGCTGCGTGTCAGACCGCGATCTTGCCGCCGCCTTGCCTGGTGATGGCAACGACCGCCGGGCGCACCGGCATGTCCGGCTTGAAGTCGGGCCAGCGCGTCGACAAATCCTCATAATAGGACGGACGGCCGAAAGCCTCCCAGTCCTCGCCGCCGTCGCCCGGATGCTGGACGGCAACGAAGGCGGTCTGGTCGTCCGGCGCAAACAGGGGACCGCACATTTCGGCGCCGATCGGCACGCGGAAGAACAGCTTTGATGTCGCCCGTGCCGTCCCTTCCGTATCGACAGCCCACAGACCGTCGGTGCGGCCGGTGGCTTTCGGGCCCTGGCCGTCGGTGGCGACCCAGAGGCGGCCGGCCGAATCTACCGTGCAATTGTCCGGCATGCCGAACCAGCCATTGGCGGTGGTTGCGGTCGAGAAGGTGGCGCCGACGTCGGCCACAGCGGGATCGCCGCATTTCAGCAGGATTTCCCACCTACCCTTTGTCGCGGTGAAATCACCGCCGTCCTCGACGATCTCGATGATGTGGCCAAAGGCGTTCTCGGCACGCGGGTTGGCGGCGTCGACCTGGTCGGCCTTGCGCTTCGAATTGTTGGTCAGCATGACGTAGACCTTGCCGTTGGTGGCATTGGGCTGGATGTCTTCCGGGCGGTCCATCTTGGTGGCGCCGAGCAGGTCGGCGGCGCGGCGCGTCTCGATCAGCACGTCGGCCTGGCTGTCGAAGCCGTTCTCCGCCGTCAGCGGCCCCTGGCCGAAGACGATCGGCAGCCACTCGACCGAACCGTCGTCGGCAAACTTGGCGACATGCAAGGTGCCGTCGTCGAGCAAATCCATGTTGGCGGCGCGGTCGTCCGGATCGAACTTGCCTGTGGTGACGAACTTATAGACATAATCGAAGCGCTCGTCGTCGCCGAGATAGAAGACGACACGGCCATCCTTGGCGACGATCGATTCGGCGCCCTCATGCTTGAAGCGCCCCATCGCGGTGCGCTTCCTCGGCGCCGAAGTCGGATCCTGGACGTCGACCTCGACGATCCAGCCGAAGCGGTTCGGCTCGTTCGGCTCCTTGCCGATATCGAAACGGTCGTAATGCGCTGCCCATTCATAGGCACCTTCGGGAATGCCGAGGCGCTTGTAATTGGCGGCTTCCTTATGCCCCTGCGGCAGCTCGCCCGAGAAATAGCCGTGGATGTTCTCCTCGGCCATGACATAGGTGCCCCATGGCGTGACGCCGCCGGCGCAATTGTTGATGGTGCCGATGACTTTCGTGCCGGTCGGATCGGCGCTGGTCTTGACGCGGTCGTGGCCGGCGACCGGGCCGGAGAGCGCGATCTCGGTGTTGGAGGTGATGCGGCGGTTGAGCTTGCCGTCGCGAACGACCTGCCATTTGCCTGATACCTTGCGTATCTCGACGATAGTGCCGCCATGCGCCGTCATCTCGACGTCGACTTGTTCCTTGCTGAGGGGCGCCTGCTTGGCCTTGCCGTCGATGATGGTGACGAGGCCCGGAAACATCAGGTGCGGATTGGTGTATTCGTGGTTGACCACCAGCAGGCCGTGCTCGGCCGAGCCGTCGATCGGGATATAGCCGACATAGTCGTTGTTGTAGCCGAATTGTCTGGCCTGGGCTTCCGCCGACTGTTTTGTCGGATCGAATTCCGGCGAATCGGCGAACAGCGGATCGCCCCAGCGCAGCAGTACATCGGCGTCATAGCCGGGTGCGACGTGATGCTTGTCGTCGATGCCGGCCTCGAGCTCGTCAAAAGCGAAGGCGGAGCCTTCGGCGGCGCGGGCATTGTCGGCGGTGATCAGCGCCAGCGGGCTGACGGTAGCGGCTATGGCCGAGACGGCAAGCGAACCCTTGAGGAAGCCGCGGCGTGAGAACCGCGCGGCGATGATCTCACCCATGGTGCGGTTGTCGGTGGGATTGGCTCCTGGCCCATCGTTTTCCTCGAGCAGGCTGGTGCGGAAATGGGCGTCAGGGGTGCGATGTTCGGTCATAGGGCCTGCCTCTGGCTGGATGGATTGCTGGAGCGTGTTGCCTGGCCAATCCGGTATTACCAGCAGGTCACAGTTTGATGACATGCCGGCTAATTGCCACCTGCGATTTCGTATCCAACATCGGCCCCGCTTGACCGCGACCGGCGCTTCGGAAACAAGAGCTGCGGCAGGCGGTAGGGACCGCATCGGGAGGAACAAAAGTGAGTTTCTGGGGACTTGGGCAGCTCTGCGTTTCGACGGTGATCTTCCTGCTGGCGGCGATGGCCGCAAAACAGTGGGGGCTGGCGCCGAGCCTCGGCAAGATTGTGCTGACGTTGGCGCTCTATTCGCTGGGCAATCTGATCATGCTGAGGCTGATCCGTGAATTCGGCATGTCGGTGTCGTTCAGCCTGTCGGCGGTGATCCAGCTGGTGTCGGTGAATGTGGTGGCGCTGGTCTTCTTCGGCGAGCGCGTCAATGCCTTGCAGGCAACCGGCATCGTGCTTGCCATCGCAGCTGTGGCGCTGATCACGCTCGGGCCCTATCTGCAAAGGCTGTAACTGCGATCGGGCCGATGAAGAAGATTGCAAGCAGACTGCCCAACTGGCTGGAGTTCCCGGTTCTGCTGGCCGGGCTGGTCATTGCCGGCGGGCTGTGGGGGTTCGAGGAGCTGATGGAGCTGGCGCGGGCGACCACGCCGCATGCCTTCGACACCGAAATCCTGCTTGCCTTCCGCAAGGCCGGCCAGCCCGACAATCCGATCGGACCGGCGTGGCTGGAAGGGGCGATGCGCGACATCACCAGCCTCGGCAGCGCCAGCGTACTGCTGCTGATCACGGCAGCAATGATCGTCTATCTGCTTCTTATCCGCAGGCCAGGCGCGGCGCTTCTCATGTTCGTCGCGGTAGCGGGCGGCCAGCTCCTGTCAAGCGTGCTGAAATTCGATATCGACCGGCCGCGCCCCGATCTGGTCTCGCATCTCGCCGATGTGGCATCGCTTTCGTTTCCGAGCGGCCACGCCATGCTGTCGGCGGTGACGTATTTGACGCTGGGCAGCATGGCGGCGCGGGTTTTGCCCGGGCGCACAACGAAGATCTATGTACTCGGGCTGGCGGTGCTGACGACAGTGGTGGTCGGCATCAGCCGCATCTATCTCGGCGTCCACTGGCCGTCCGACGTATTGGCCGGCTGGTGCGCCGGCTTTGCCTGGGCGATGCTGTGCTGGCTTGCGGCACGGTTCCTGCAGCGATGGCTTGGGCGGGCCGACGGCACCTGACTCAAATCAGCCTGTTGATCAGGCCATGACCGCAGCCTGCCAGCAGGAAAACCATCGACAGCAAGGCTGTCGAGGTTGCCAACGCTTTGAATATCTTCACCCGCTCATCCTTTTGAAGTCGTGCCTGTGAAATCGGGATCGCAGTGGATGTCCCGCCAAACGATGCCGAGGTTTGTAGCATCACAGTGCATCGGCTGGCAAAGAGTGCTGCATGTTTGGAGGCAGACCATCAATCCTTGGTGCAGGAAGACGTCGCCGACCGCGCCAGCGCAGGAACTTCATCCTCGACTGTTCGGCGATGCCGTTCTTCGATTCAACGGCGGCCAATGTCATCGAGGGTGCGGCCCACAAGGCGAGCCGCGCCGGCGTTCGCTTCATTATATCAGGCGCTTCGCCGCAGATACGCCGCATGCTGATCAACCACGGCGTCAAGCGGCCGCTGGTGACTTATACCGCCTCGATCACGGATCGCGGGCGCAGCTGAAGAAAGCCGCGCCCGCCGCCTGAGCCGATGGCTGGCTTAGTCGAGGCCCAATGCCGCGATCTCGCCGTCGTTCATCAGCGGCACGAAGATTGTCGACTTGCCGTCGGTGCCGATGTCGGCGCTGCCCGGCTTGAACGTCGCAACCGCTTGCGGCGTGCCGCCGGCTTTGTAGCGGTAGAGCGTGCCGGTCATATACGCGGTGGCGTAGATGCTGCCGCCGATGGCAACGACGCCATCGAGGTTGGCAAATTTTTCCGCGCCGGGCAGTGGCGAAACGGCCTTGGTGGCAAGATCGACCGAGAGCAGGCCGCCCGGCTCCGCGGTGCTGAAGTCGGGCTTGATGCCCTTGCCCCAGGAAGCGACGATCAGCCGGCCGCCATCGGCGAAGATGCCATTCGGCGAAGCAAGCGCCGCATCCCTGACGAACAGTTCGGGCCGGTCGCCGTCGATGCGATAGATCGTATCGGCAAGCATATCCGTGACATAGATCTTGCCGGACGCGTCGGCGGTCACGTCGTTGAGGAAGACCGCGTTCGGCACGTCGATCGTCGATGTTAGCTTGCCGCTTGCGAGATCGACGACGCGCACATGGGTGAGGTCGGCGACGTAGAGTTTGCCGCCGACAATCGCCATGCCCTTGGGCGCGTCCATGCCGTCGGTCCAGTGTTGCGTGACTAGCTTGCCGTCCATCGACAGGATCGACAGATAGCCGTTGCCGTCGGCTTCGCCGGGATTGCCGACGATGTTCGAGACGACAACGCGCTGGCCGGCGGCGTCGAACAGCGCCGATTCAGGCTGCTCGAGGCCGCCGGTGCGCCAGAGTTCAGCGGCCTGAACTGCCGGCGCGGCCGCGATGCCGACCAGGGCGAGAAGTATCGAGGTGAAGAGGCTCTTCATGGCTAGTCTCCTGTAATGGACTGGCGGAGAGCTAGGCCTTTCGATACTTTTCGGGAAGAGCTATCAGGACTAGTACCGAAGGCTGATACCAAATCGTGCAAAAGAGGTGCATCCCATGAACGGCCTGATCTTCGAAGCGCTGAAGCGGACGCTTAAGGCAAAGGGCATCACCTATCGCGTCCTTGCCGAGCGGATGGGTGTTTCCGAGCCGACGGTGAAGCGCATCTTCCACGAGCGCAACTGCAAGCTCGACCGGCTGATGGAGATCTGCACTGCCGCCGGCGTAGAGTTGGAGAACGTGCTCGGCTCTATGAACAGAGGACCAGGACCCGCCAACCAGATCGCGCCGGAGATCGAGCGCAAGCTCGCCGGGCGGCCGGCACTGCTGTTCGTCTTTGTCATGCTTTCCGAGAAATTCACGCCCGAAGGCATCATGCGCTCACAAGGGCTGAGCGAGGCTTCGATGTTCCTCTATCTGCGCGAGCTCGAGGAACTCGGCCTGGTCGCGCTCGGTCGCGGCCTGTCGGCAAGGCTGCTGATCGAGGCGCCGATCCAGTGGAATTTCGAGGGGCCATTGCGGCCGCTGTTCGAGACGACCAACAAGAATTTCATCGGCTGGGCCATCACCCATCTTGAGCGCGAGTCGACGTTCGTCAGCTTCTCCAGGCGGATGCGGCCGGAAACGGCGGAAATGGTCAGGCGCGAGGCGGAGGAATTGGCGGAGCGCGCCAAATTGCTTGCTCATCACGACCAGCACACGACGCCTGAAGACCGACTGGTCGGCTACAAATGGACGTTTGCGTTCGGCGCAACGCCGTTCCCGGCGATCATGCCGATCGGGCCGCATCCGCGCGACGCAGGCGCACGGACCGACGATCGAGTTGCGGCTGCCGCAAACGGACGACGTCTGCCGGCCTAGGTCAAAATGCAGAACGACCGAGTCCGGGCTGTTGGCGGCAGCCAGTCTGACTGAGCTTCTTACCCCTGAGTATCGGCCGCAAACACAAGATCGAGCGGCTATTCGGCGGTCTTGTTCGCCACCTTGTCATCCCAGACCATCTGCCGGTAGTCGAAGCCGTATTCCAGCGTCGGCTTGACAATACGGAAATAGGGCGACAGGTCGAAATCGCGCGGCGTGTAGAGCGAGTGATGGCGGATGTGCAGGATTTCCCTGCGCGAATAGCTCGACTGGGCCGAGGCACGGCCAGGCGCCCGGGTAATCTCCGGCAGGATCGGGTAGCGGATCAGGCCATACGCCTCGGCGATCAGCGACGAGCAGATGGCGCGCGTCGGGTCGCCGGAACCGAAAGCCAGCATGCGGCGGCGCCAGCGCACCGGCACCGGCGGCGTCGGCAAGAAGTAGCGCAGCATGTCGAATATGTTCTTGAGATCGTATCTGAAACCGAGCCTGCCGATCATGAACGCGACGACCGCTTCGCGGTCATCCGGAGCCAGGCCACTCGCACGGCAGATGCGGGTGTTGTAGCTGCGATAGCGCGACAGCGGCACGGCGATGCAGCCATCGCCGAGCGTGACCTCGATCAGGCGCCGCCGCTCCGATCCGTCCTCCGGCTCCGGTAATGCATCGCCGACATAGAAGGCGGCATGCGACCAGGTCGACTGGGTGAGGTATTTGATCGCCGCCGAGATCTTCTGGTTGCCTTCGATGAGCAGGATGTCGCCGGGCTCGAGCGTGCGGCGCAACGTTTCGGCGTCCGACGGCGTGTAAGGCTAGTAGCCGGACGATTCCTCCTGCAGCCGGCCGGCAAGCCAGCGGCCAGTCGGTCCAGAAGCGTGTCGCCGGGCTCGGTCATGCCAGACGGCGATTACCACAGGGCGGCAAGTTAGACCATGATCAGCCCACGCCAGGCGTGCCGGCGTCTTGGTGCGCAACTGTGAGATCTTCGCGCGCCTTACGGGCGAGCTTCCTCGTCGAGCGCTTCGGGCTGTCGCCGAAAAGCTCGACCGCCTCGGCGAGGCAGGTCTTTTTCAGGCTCTTTTCCGAACGCTTCAGCAGCTTGGCAAGCAACCGCGTCTCTTCAGCAGGACCGAGCGGCTGGTCCTCGGCATCTAGAAGCGCGCGCATGACGAACACATCGTGCAGCTCGCCAAGCCGCTCGCCCAACTCGTCGACGGCCTTGCGCCGCGTCTTGATCGGCGTCGGCCACAGCCTGCCGAGCAGCGACAGGTGCATGCCATGCGTCTTGGCCGCCTTGCGCAGATCGTGAAAGTCATCGGCTTCGCCGCGCGAAGCCGCCTTGTCCAGCGCTTTCCTGGCGCGGCGCAAAGTGGTGCGCGCGCCTTCGGCGAGCACGTCGGCAGCCTGCTCCGGCTGGTCGGGCAGAGCGAGCTTGTCGATCCGGGCGACACCTTCCTCGCAAACGGAAATCGCCGCGCCTATCGCAGCATCGAGGCCTGCTCCGCCATGCAGTTCATGCTGGCGCGCGACGAGCCTGTCACGCACGGCACCGAGGCCATCGCCGGCACTTTGCTCGGAAAAGCTTGCCGCCAGCCGGTCGATTGTTTCCACCAGTGCGGTCGCCTCGCGCGGGCCGGCAAGCAGGGCCGCCACCTGGCGGTAGCACTGATTCTCCGTCACGCAGAATGTTTCGTCTCCGGAACGGACAAGGCGCAGCAAGGCGCGGACGTTCTTCAGCCGTTTGCGGCATTTGTGCAGCCCCTGTTCGGGCCTGTCACGCGCGGCGTCCAGATGGACAAGCGCCTTGCCGATCTCCTCGGCGAGGATGCGCCTGACCTCTCCGGTCAGCGACATGCGCGGATCGATACGAAAGCTCATGCGACGATCTCCGGAATCCCCCCAAGGGCGAGCGACGCGTTGTAAAATCTTGGCTCGCCGGTGACTTCACGGCCGAGCCAATGTGGCAGCATTTCGTCCTGTACATCATCCGGCGTCTCGAGCTCGGCGATCACCAACCCCGCAAGCGTCCCGCCGAAGACATCGACTTCGTAGCGATAGCCGCGGTGTCTAACATGGTGGCGTGTCTTCTCGATGACATGTCCGATGGCAAAGGCCTGCATCTCCTGCGCCTCCGCCAAAGGTACCGGATATTCGAATTCATCGCGCTCGCGTGCCTGGCTGCCGAACTTGAGCGTCAGCTTGGCGGCCGCATCGTTGCTGATGCGCACACGCACCGTGCGGCTGGGTTCGGCGACTAGATAGAATTGACGGATATGAATGTCCGCCTCGACCATTGCCCGCCATTCCTCACCTGAGACCAGGAACTTACGCTCGATTTCCTTGCCCATGGCCAGGCACTAAAGCGCGCACGGCCAGAGTTGGCAAGCCGCTTGACCGCACTTGACTTTAATCATTCGATTGATTAAATTGTTGACCATGATCAAATCGCCCAGCGCCAGCGGCCTTCCTCATGAGGCGCCCAAGACCGCCGCGGATGTGACGCGGACGGCACTCGTGCGCGCGGCGCTGAAGCTGTTCGGACGCCAGGGTTTCGACGGCACGTCAACGCGCCAGATCGCGGCCGAGGCCAAGGCCAATATCGGCTCGATCGCCTATCATTTCGGCGGCAAGGAAGGGCTCCGCAACGCGGCGGCCGACTACATCGTCGACACCATCCAGATCGTTGCCGGCCAAGCGATCGGCAATCTGCAAGCGCCGGCCGCGGCATTGGCGGACACCGAGGCCGCGCGGGCGCATTTGGCCGTCGCACTGGAGCGGATGGTCGCCTTCATCGCGGCAAGGCCGGAAGCCGGCGAGATTGTACAGTTCGTCCTGCGTGAGCTGTCGCATCCAACCGCCGCGCTCGACCGTATCTATGATGGCGTGTTCGAACCGGCGCATCACCGACTCTGCCTGATCTGGGAACAGGCGACGGGCGAGCCGGCCGAGAGCGAGCGCACAAAACTCACTGTGTTCACGCTGATTGGCCAGGTCGTCTATTTCCGCATCGGCCGCGAGGCGGTTATGCGCCGGATGGGCTGGCGCGAGATCGGCAATGACGAGGCCGGAAAGATCGCGGCGGTGGTGACGGATAATCTCAGCGCGATTTTGGCTCGGCGCGATTTGGCTGCCCGAAAGGATCGTGGATCATGAGCCTGCTCTGTTCTTTGCCGCTTGCCGCCCAGCTTTTCAGCGCCTGCGCGCCGGCAGCACCGCTCGCCGTCGGCTACGTCGAGGGCGATTATGTCCTGCTGGCGCCGATCGAGGTGGCGCAGGTCGAGACGATTGCGGTCAAGCGCGGCGACCGCGTCGCGCCCGGCACGCCGGTGGTGACGCTGGAAAACGCCGACGCCAAGATCGCCATCGCACAAGCCGAGGCGGCCCTTGCGCAGGCCCAGGCGCAACTTGCCGACCTGCAGGTCGGCAAGCGGCCGGAAGAGATTGCGGTGCTCAAGGCGCAGGTGGACATGGCCAAGGCGCAAGCCGCCGACGCCAAACGCCGTTACATCCGCGCCAGCGATCTGTTCAAACGCGGCACCGGCACACAGGCCGACTACGACACGGCTTCCGCGACGCTGGAGACGGCCAACGCGCAGGTCGGCCAGGCGGAGGCCAATCTCGCCGTCGGTGGCCTGCCGGCACGGCCGGAGACGATCAAGGCCGCCGACAATCAGGTCAGGCAGGCGCAGTCGGCGCTGGAGCAAGCGCAATGGCGGCTGTCGAAGCGCGTGCTGACGGCGCCCTCGCCCGGCCGGGTCAACGATGTCATCCGCTATCCCGGCGACACGGCCGGGCCGACCGCGCCGGTCATCTCCATACTGCCGGATGGCGCGGTGAAGCTCAGCGTCTATGTGCCGGAAAGCGCGTTCTCCTCGGTCGATGTCGGCACGCTGCTCAACGTCCATTGCGACGGTTGCGGATCGGGCGTGAAGGCTCGCGTCAGCTACGTGTCGCCGGATCCGGAATTCACGCCGCCGGTGATCTACTCGCTCGAGACCCGGCAAAAGCTGGTCTATCTGGTCGAAGCGCGGCCGGAGGGCGACGCCAGCGCATTGCAGCCCGGGCAGATCGTCGACGTCGATCTGGCGGACATCGGAAAATGAACGTCATCGACGTGCACGGCCTGGTCAAGCGCTTCGGCGACAAGACCGTCGTCGACCATGTGACTATGGCTGTGGCCGAGGGCGAGATCGTCGGCTTCCTCGGGCCGAACGGCTCGGGCAAGACGACGACCATCCGCATCATGTGCGGCTTGCTGACGCCGGATGAGGGCGAAGGCACGGTTCTGGGCTTCGACATCCGCACCGACAGCCTGCGGATCAAACGCGAAGTCGGCTACATGACGCAGAGATTCTCGTTCTACGAAGATCTGACGATCGGCGAGAATCTCGAATTCGTGGCACGGCTGTACCGGCTGAAGCCGCTCGACGAGCACGTGGCTAAGACGCTTGAGGAGCTCGGCCTGACATCGCGCAGGAACCAGTTGGCCGGTACCCTGTCCGGCGGCTGGAAGCAGCGGCTGGCGCTGGCCGCCTGCATCATGCACAAGCCGAAACTGCTGCTGCTCGATGAACCGACGGCGGGCGTCGACCCGAAGGCCAGACGCGAATTCTGGGACGAGATCCACCGGCTGGCGAGCGGCGGCCTGACCGTGCTGGTCTCCACCCACTACATGGACGAAGCCGAGCGCTGCCACCGCATCAGCTACATCTCCTACGGCAAGATGCTGGCCACCGGCACGGTCGAGGACGTGGTGAGGAATGCCGGGTTGACCACCTTCGTCCTGCAAGGGCCGCGGCTCGATCAGGTCGCTGCCGCACTTCATGGCCGCCCCGGCGTCGACCAGGTGGCGCCGTTCGGCGCGACGCTGCATGTCGTCGGCTCCGACAGGACGGCACTTCAGGCAGCGCTCGCCGATGTCGAGAAAGAGCACGAGGGCGTTACGGTGACGCCCGGCGAGACCAGCCTGGAGGATGTGTTCATCCAGTTCATGTCCGGTTCGAAGGACAACATGGGATGAAAAATGGGATAAACAGCATCTTTTCGTTCGCCAGGCTAGGCGCGCTGCTGATCAAGGAGTTCATCCAGATGCGGCGCGACCGCATCACCTTCGCCATGATGCTCGGCGTGCCGTTGATGCAGCTGGTGCTGTTCGGCTATGCCATCAACAACGATCCGAAGAGCCTGCCGGCAGCGCTGGTGGCGATGAGCAGCGATCCTTACACACGAGCCATGGTTTCGGCACTGCAGACCACCGGCTACTACCGCTTCGACCATGTCGCGCAAAGTGCCGTCGAAGCCGAATTCCTGATGGCGCGCGGCGATGTTGCCTTCGTCGTCACCATTCCCGCCGATTTTGCCCGGCGGGTCGAGCGCGGCGACAGCCCGCAGATCCTGATCGAGGCGGATGCGACCGACCCGGCCGTCGCCAGCGGCGCCATCTCGACGCTCGGCACCGTCGCCAACCAGGCGCTGCTCAGGGCACGCGGCATGCAGGAAACGGCGGCCGAGGCTGCCCGGGGCCAGCTCCAGGTGGTGGTGCACCGGCGCTACAATCCGGAAGCCGTCTCGCAATACAACATCGTGCCCGGCCTGCTCGGCGTCATCCTGCAGATGACGATGGTGATGATGACCTCGATCGCTCTGACACGCGAGACCGAGCGCGGCACGATGGAGAACCTTCTGGCGATGCCGTCAAGCCCGCTCGAGATCATGCTGGGCAAGGTGCTGCCCTATCTGGCGGTCGGCGCCGTGCAGGTGCTGGTGGTGCTGGCGGCCTCGAAGCTTCTGTTTGCCATCCCCTTCACCGGGTCGATGTCGCTGCTGTTGACGGCGGTCCTTATCTTCGTCTTGGCGCTGGTGCTGCTCGGCTACACGATCTCGACGATCGCCCGCACGCAAATGCAGGCCCTGCAGCTCACTTTCTTCTTCTTCTTGCCGTCGATCATGCTGTCCGGCTTCATGTTCCCCTATCGCGGCATGCCGGACTGGGCGCAGGTCTTTGGCGAGGTGCTGCCGCTGACCCACTTCCTGCGCATCATCCGCGCGGTGATGCTGAAGGGTGCCGAACTGCCGGCGGTGGCAACGGAAATCGGCTGGCTGGTGGTGTTCGTGGCGCTGTTCGCCGGTATTGCGCTGGTGCGGTTCCGCCGGACGCTGGATTAGGGTCGAACTCGATCCGCTTGTGCAAAAGATCGAGATTCACACGGACTTGGCCTGGCCCGGGACCGGTGTCAATTCAGGCGCATTGAGCCCTTCGAAGGGATCGCGCCAGGCGTCGATTTCTTCGAGTTGAAGATACCAGCGACTGACAGAGGGATAGTCATCGAGCGGCAATCGGGCGACATCGTTGAAGGGCAGAAACGTCGCCATTCGAAAGTCGGCATAGGAAACCGAAGCGCCGACCAGCCATTCTCGCTGGGAAAGCTCGGCATCAAGTATGGCAGCGGCCGTGCGGAAGTCGCTCAGGCCCTCCTCAACCCGCGCCTGATCTATCGGGCCGAGCCCATAGCGCTGTTTGGTCCCGCGTTCGAAATGCACGACATCGCAGGCTCTTGCGAAGTTCTCTTTCCCCCAACTCAGCCATCGGATCATCTCGGGCTCGTCGTCGCCAGCGCGCCAGAAATCCGAATGCATATCGCGCGAAAGCCGACAGGCTATGGCGTCGGCCTCCCAGAGGCTTTTTCCCGAACCTATAAGGATGGGCAATGAAAGATTTGGATTGAGCGGCCGAAATCGCTCGGCCTGGCCCGGAGCGAAGGGAGAGGCAAATTCAAACTCGACCTTGGCGTTGAGATACCGTGCCACCGCGACCGCGAGGCGAGGATTGGGATTGCGGCTGAAGAACAGTTTCATTGATCTCAGTCTTTGAAGGGTACCGGTTCGACCGGGTGCAACGGACGCTTGAGCACCTCGAATCGGCACATGAGCTGGAACTGATTGCTATCCTAGCCGGCAGCAATAATCTCGGCATAGGTGCTGAGATCGACATTGCCGCCGGAGAGCACCACGGCAATGCATTTGCCGGCAAGGTCGATTTCGCCTGACGACAGCGCGGCCAAGCCGACGCAACCGCCAGGTTCGACCACCAGCTTCAGACAAGCCATCGCGTCGCGCATCGCCTGTGTCACCGCGCTGTCGGAAACGGCGATGGCGCCGGCGAGATTCTTGCGGTTGATTTCGAAAGTGATCGCGCCCGGCTCGGCGACGAGAAGGGCATCGCAGATCGAGGTGTGGCCGGGCGCGTTCGACACCCTGGCGCCTTTGATCAGCGACCGGCGTGTGTCGTCGAAATGCTCGGGTTCCACGGCCCAGACGGCGGTGCCCGGCGAGGCGTCCTTGACCGCGATCGAAATGCCGCTGCTCAAGCCGCCGCCGCCGCAGGGAACCACTACCGCATCGAGGCTGACGCCAAGCGCTCTTGCTTGGCGCATCAATTCGAGGCCGATCGTGCCCTGGCCGGCGATGATGGCCGGATCGTCGTAGGGCGGCACCAGGACCATGCCCTTTTCCACGTAAGAACGGACGACGGCAGTGCGATCGTCGCGGACCCGGTCGAAGGTGATCACTTCGGCGCCCATCTTCCTGACATTGCCGACCTTCATCGCCGGCGCGTCGGTAGGCATGGCGATTACGGCCTTGACGCCGAACATCGCCGCCGCGGCGGCGACGCCTTGCGCGTGATTACCCGACGAGAAGGCGACGACGCCGCGGGCGCGTTCTTCCGCCGAGAGCGAGGAGAGCTTGTTGTATGCACCGCGGAACTTGAATGAGCCGGTGCGCTGCAACGTCTCGGGCTTGAACAGGATCCTGGCGCCGAAGCGCTTGTTCAACTCCGGCGATTCGATCAGCGGCGTTTCGACGATCAGTCCGGACAATCGCGCTGCTGCGCTGTGAATATCGGCGATGCCGGGAGGGGTGGTCATGGCTAGGGTCCTGCAAGAGATGAGACCGCCTATGCTGCACGGAAAGGGAGGCGGCGCACCAATGAAAAAATGTGACCGTTACAATTCGTCCTTGGAGGCAGGAGAGTGGGGCGTGACTGTCCCCACCGCCTCCTCGGCCCTCTGCCATGCATTCGTCGCTTCAGTCGACAAATCGTTGTCGATTGACCGGCATAGCCTGCCGCTCCTCACCCCAACAGCGTCTTTTGCCGTTTGGGGCCGCCCATCTTGCGCCAGGTGTTGAAGCGGTGGGTGGCGGCGGCGAAGGAGATCTTCATCTGTTGGGCGACCGAATAGCGCGACTTGCCCTCGTCGAACAGCCGATAGCAGCACTCGACGCCCTCCTCGGTCAACTTGCCGTCGGGAGCCTTGTTGTGCGGATTGGCGGGATCGAATTTTTCGACCTGCTGCTCGACCAGGCCTTTCAGGCGCTGCAGATCCGCCTCAATATTAGCGATAAGGTCGAGAACCGGTTTGGGATCAAACAGCTGCTGTTTTTCCGGCATCTGCGGCGTTCCTTTCTCTTGGTTGAGATTCGGCTATATAAGTGAACGTTTGCCGATAGCAACGGCGATGTGTTCGGAATTTTGAAGCCTGTACCTTTTGAGCATGAGTGGAGCGCACACGATTGACCGGCGACGTGCGAGGTCATAGTTTAGAACTATTCTAAACTAGGGTGAATTTCTCATGCTTTCCCGCGTTTTCGGCTTCGGCCGCCGTCCCTTTGAATCGCTCTCGGAACAGGAGATCCTGGCGCTCGCCATCTCCTCCGAGGAGGATGACGGGCGCATCTATCGCGCCTATGCCGACGGGCTGGCGGAGAGCTTTCCGCAATCGGCCAAGGTGTTCGAGGAGATGGCGGAGGAGGAGGACGGCCATCGCGATTCGCTGATCGAGCTTTACCGCAAGCGTTTCGGCGAGCGCATACCGCTGATCCGGCGCGAACATGTGAAGGGCTATTACGAACGCAAGCCGGACTGGCTGGTGAGGCCGCTCGGCATCGATCATGTGCGCAGCCAAGCCGAGGCCATGGAGCGGCAGGCCTACCTGTTCTATATCGAGGCGGCCAAACGCACAGGCGATGCGTCGACGCGAAAGCTGCTCGACGACCTGGCGATCGCAGAACAGGGCCACGAGACACTGGCGCAGCGGCTGGAGCAAAAGCATGTGCCGGGCGCGGTCAAGGACGAAGAAACGGCAGCCGAGCAGCGCCAGTTCATCCTGACCTATGTCCAACCGGGGCTGGCCGGGCTGATGGATGGCTCGGTGTCGACGCTGGCGCCGATCTTTGCCGCCGCCTTTGCCACGCATGATACGTTCCAGACCTTTCTGGTCGGGCTTGCCGCCTCGATCGGCGCTGGCATCTCGATGGGTTTCACCGAGGTGGCTTCCGACGACGGCAAATTATCGGGCCGCGGCTCGCCGGCAAAACGCGGGCTGACCGTCGGCGTCATGACGACGCTGGGCGGGCTCGGCCATGCGCTGCCCTATCTAATCCCGCTTTTTTGGACGGCGACCATTGTCGCCGCCGTGGTGGTTTTCTTCGAGCTGTGGGCGATCGCCTTCGTGCAGAACCGCTACATGCAGACGCCATTCTGGCGCGCCGCCTTCCAGGTGGTGCTGGGCGGCGCGCTGGTGTTTGCGGCAGGGGTGCTGATAGGCAATGCGTAGCTGCCCTATCCATTCACCATTCTGCTGTCCGCCGGCGCCTCGGCGCGTTCGGTGAGGCTATAGTCGCGCACGACATGGGCGATGCGCAAACGGTAGCCGGCAAAGATGCCGCCGCGGCCGGCCTTTTGCGCCTGCCGGTGTTCCTCGGTGTTGCGCCATGCCTTCACCGCCTCCTCGTCGCGCCAGAACGACAGCGACAGGATCTTGTCTGGGTCGACAAGGCTCTGGAAGCGCTCGATGGATAGAAAGCCGTCAATGCCGTCGAGCAACGGGCGGAGCTCGGCGGCGATGCCGAGATAGGCATCGCGCCTGCCCGCCGCCGGCTCGACCTCGAAGATGACGGCGATCATATCTTCACCAAGGGAGCGTGCGGCCCAGAAGCCAATTTCAGGAACATGCGATCCTCCTTCAGGATGAATTTCTCCCGTCGCGCGAACTCGTAGTTTGCCTTGCCGGCCGGGTCCGCGGCAAGCCGGGCGCGGTAGGCTTCGTAGGCCGCAAGACTGTCGATGTTGTAGGCGGCATAAGCCGTGGTGGCCGAGCCTTCGTGCGGCGCGAAATAGCCGATCAGATCGGCGCCGCAGCGCGGGATCGCCTGCCCCCAATTGCGTGCATATTCCTCGAACGCCGCCTTGCCGAACGGATCGATCTCGTAGCGGATGAAGCAGGTGATGGTCATTTTCGCCTCCTTGGCGGTGGATGTTTTCTTGCGGTCGCAGTTCGAGCCGGATCGAAACGTTCCGAAGGTCGATATGCTAGGCAAATCCCTCGCTGATCATGCCTGCCAGAACGATTTCGCGCATTCGCGGCGGACGTCTTCAGGTGTCAGGCCAAGGTCACGCAGCAGATGATCGTCGATCTCGGCGAGGTCGAGACGCTGCAAATGACGGTCGTACCACCGCTTCAGGAGCCGCAGCCGCAAGCGGCGCAAGACAATGAACGGGAACGGCCGGCGGCCGAAACGGCCGGCGGGCGCGGCGCCGAGAATGGTTCTTGTCATCGTCGTCTCCTTGATCCAGGTCGAGAATAGTGGTTACCTGACGAGGATGCTTCGATGAGGAACGAACTATGCGCGAAGGACCTGACATAGCCCGCATTGCCAGCCTGGTGGGCGATCCGGCGCGGGCAAACATGCTGTCCGCACTGATGGGCGGCACGGCACTGACGGCGAGCGAACTGGCACTCGAAGCCGGGGTGTCGCTTCCGACAGCGAGCTCGCATCTGTCGAAGCTGATGGAAGGCGGGCTGCTGACACTGGCGAGCCAGGGGCGGCACCGCTATTACGGCCTCGCCGGCCCGCAGGTGGCGGGAATGATCGAAGCCATCACCGGCGTTGCCGCTGCGGTCGGACCGCAGAGGGTGCGACCCGGCCCTCGCGACGCGGCCATGCGCGTGGCGCGGGTCTGCTACGATCACCTCGCCGGCGAGCAGGCGGTGGCGATGCTGGACCGTCTTGTGGCTCGACAAGTGCTCCTGCGCGACGACGAGGTGATCCAGCTTGGGCCGTCGGCCGCCTCGCATTTCGCCGCGATCGGCATCGACATCCATACCAAAGCGCGGCGACCGGTGTGCCGCGCCTGCCTCGACTGGAGCGTGCGGCGTTCGCATCTTGCCGGCGCGCTGGGCGCCGCCATTCTCGACAAGGTCCTCGCCGAGAAATGGGCACGGCGCGAGAAGGACAGCCGTGCCGTGATCTTTTCACCGGTAGGCAAGCAGGCCTTCGAGACGACGTTTCTCGCCTGACGGCGCGCTTCGATGCGCGTTCGGCGTTTCACGGGAACGCCGAACCACTCTATCTTTTTGTTTTGACGCAATTCCGGACGGAAAACCGTTTCACACTTTCCTGAAATTGCTTGTCTTATGACTTTCGCTGCCGAATGGGTCAGAAAGGAACGCTGAGAGAGGGTAGCCGCCCTCCCTCAGCGGCGAGGGTCGGATCGGTGGAATTGCTGACCGTTTGACGGGTCGAGCTAGAGTCGGATCGCCCTCGTCTTTCCCTTGAGGCCTGAACGGATACCCGGAGTTCGGCTCCGAACGACAAGCACAGGACAAGTGAAAGATGACCAACGATACCATCGGGATCGACATTTCGAAAGACCATCTCGACGCCCACAGGCTGAGCGACGGCGCGAGCCGGCGTTTTGCCAACGACAGCCGCGGCCACAAGGCGTTCATGAGCTGGTTGAGCCCGAGCCGGTTGGACCCGCCCGGCGTACGCATCGTCTATGAGCCGACAGGTCCATATCACCGGGCCTTTGAGCGGAAGCTGGCGGCGGCTGGCCTTGCGCTGGTCAAGGTCAACCCACGCCAAGCCCGGCGCTTCGCCGAGGCCACCGGCAGGATCGCCAAGACCGACCGGCTGGACGCCGCCATGCTGGCGCGCATGGGCGCTCTTCTCGACCTCGAAGCACGACCGGTGCGCAGCCCGATCCTCAATGACCTCAAGGACCTGCACATGGCGCGCGAGGCGCTGGTGAAGAACCGGACGGCGGCGAGGAACAGGGCCAAGGCGCTAACCCTTCCCATCCTCAAGCGCCACAATGCCCAGCAGCTCAGGCAGATCGAACGTCAAATGGCTGCTGTCGAAAAGGAGATCACGGCGCTCATCCAGTCCGATCCCGATCTCTCCCGTCGCTTCGCTATCCTCGTCTCGATCCCGGGCGTCTCGGCAATCACCGCCTTCGCGCTTCTCATCGAAATGCCCGAACTCGGCACGCTCGGTCAGGGTCAGGCTGCTTCCCTCGCAGGCCTCGCTCCCGTCGCACGACAGTCCGGCAACTGGATCGGCCGCGCCTTCATCCGCGGCGGGCGAGCCAATGTCCGACAGGCACTCTACATGCCCGCCCTCGTCGCCATGCGCTTCAATCCCGATCTAAAGGCAAAATACCACCAGCTCACGGCCGACGGCAAAGCCTCAAAACTCGCCATCACAGCCATCATGCGAAAGCTCATCATCCTCGCAAACGCACTACTCAGGGACAATCGGACCTGGACACCATCTCTCCCTTGACCAACACGGA
Organism: Mesorhizobium sp. M0598; assembly: GCF_040320865.1. Taxonomy (NCBI): domain Bacteria; kingdom Pseudomonadati; phylum Pseudomonadota; class Alphaproteobacteria; order Hyphomicrobiales; family Phyllobacteriaceae; genus Mesorhizobium; species Mesorhizobium sp. M0598. The sequence goes on from NZ_JAMYQL010000001.1 coordinate 503,767, forward strand.
TACTCTAGCCGCGCTTGAGCGGCTTTGCCTGCTTGAAAAAATCCGCCCAGGGATCGGCTTGCCCGAGCCGCTTCAGCGTCGTCTTGTCGCCGATCGGAAAGGCGTTCGGCGGCAATCCGGCCTCAATTTCCCCCCAGGTCACTGGCATCGATATCGTGGCGCCTTTTTTGGCGCGCGACGAATAAGGCGCAACCGTGGTGGCGCCGCGGCCGTTGCGCAGATAATCGACGAAAATCTTGCCGGTGCGCGCCCTCTTCGACAGCGTCGCCGTGTAGCGGTCGGGCGCGGCCTGTTCGAGCGCTCGGGCGAACTCATGGGCGAAGCCTTTGACCTCGTCCCAATCCGCCGACGGCTTCAGCGGCACGACGACATGATAGCCCTTGCCGCCCGAGGTCTTGACGAAATTCGGCAGGGACAGTTCGTCGAGCCGGCTGCGGATATCGAGCGCCGCGGCACACACCGCCTTCACGTCGACACCCTCGTCGGGATCGAGATCGAAGATGATCTGGTCGGGTTTTTCCAGTTCGTCCGTGGTCGAGCCCCAGATGTGGATCTCGACGACGCCGAGCTGCACCAGGGCCACGACACCGTCGAAATCGCGGATGAACAGGATTTCCTCGCCGTCCGTCGGATCCTTCATCACGGCTATTTTTTCACTCATGCCCGCTGAGGCATGCTTCTGGAAAAAGCGTGGGCCGCCGACGCCGTCCGGCGCCCGCACCAAGCTGAGCGGCCGATTGACGATGAACTGCTTCATGCGCGGCCAGACAAGCGCATAATGATCGACCAGATCCTGCTTCGATACCTTCTCCTGCGGCCACAGAAGCTTGTCCGGGCGAGACAGCGTAACCGACGTTTTCGCCGTCCCGGCGGGTTTGGCGGGCTTTGCCTTGGGCTGCTCTGCCGGCGCTGAGTGTGCTTTCGGTTTCTCCTGCACGACTTCCTCCGCCGGCTTGTCCTCGCGCAGTCCCTGGAACGACGCGTGGCGTATTATACGGTCCGACGTCCAACTGCGAAACTCCACCTCGCCGACAAGTTCGGGCTTGACCCAGACCAGCCCCTTGCCCCTTGGCACCGCCCTGTCGAAGGGCGAGGTCGTCGTCTTTAGCGCATCAAGCCTCTTCTTCAGCTCGTTGGTGCTTTTGGCCGTGAAGCCGGTGCCGACGCGGCCGGCATAGCGCAGCTTGCCGCCCTCGTGATAGCCGACCAGCAGCGAGCGCAGGCCGCGCCCGGTCTTGTCCGACGGCATATAGCCGCCGATGACGAATTCCTGGCGCGCCGTGCATTTCGACTTAACCCACGAGGGAACACGACCGCTGCGGTAGGGCGCATCGGCACGCTTGGAGACGACGCCTTCGAGCCCCAGCCGGCAAGCATGCTCCAGCATGATCTTGCCGGGCTCGGCAAAGTGGTCGCTGAAGCGCACGGCCTGATCCTCGACCTGTCCGGGAAGCAAGGTGCGCAGCCTTTCCTTGCGCTCGACCAGCGGCTCGGAACGGATATCCTCACCGTTGAGACGCAACAGGTCGAAGACATAGTAGATGAAACGATCCGTACGGCCCGCCGACAGATCCTGCTGCAGCAGCGAGAATGACGAGACGCCGTTATCCGCCAGCACGACGATTTCGCCGTCGATGATCGCGTCGGTGCATTTCAGGCCGCCAAGTGCGGCGACAATCGCGCCACCGAATTTGTCGGTCCAGTCGAGGCCGGTGCGTGTCAAAAGCCGCACCTCGGTACCGGCAAGCTGCGCCTGCATGCGATAGCCGTCGAACTTCACCTCATGCAGCCAGTCCTTGCCGGGCGGCGCGTCCCGCTCCAGCGTTGCGAGCGCCGGTTCGATGAATTCGAGCCGCCTTGCCGCGACTGCCTTCTTGCCGGTAGCCGGCCTGTCGGACTGCCAGACGCTTGGCTTCTTGCCGTCGGCGGTCTTGCCTTGGCCGACCTCCTCGATGGTCAGGCCGGATTTCACCGATTGCGGCGCCTCCTGCAAAATGTCCTCGCCCGGACGCGCGGCGGCATCGTCGGATTTGATCAGCAACCAGTTGTCACGCTTTTCGCCCGGACGCGGCTTCAGCCGCACCAGATGCCATGCGCCATGCAATTTGTGGCCATGCAGTTCGAAACTGATATGGCCTTTCTTCATCGCCTTTGCCGGGTCGCCATCGGGGACCCAAGTTCCCTCATCCCAGACAATGACCGAGCCGCCACCATATTGGTCCTTCGGGATGGTGCCTTCAAACGGCGCATAGTCGATCGGGTGATCCTCGACATGCACGGCGAGCCGCTTTTCGTGCGGGTCGAGGCTCGGGCCTCGCGTCACCGCCCAGCTCCACAGCACGCCGCCGTGCTCGAGACGAAGGTCGTAGTGAAGCCTGGTGGCGGCATGCTTGTGGATGACGAAGATGCCACCCGGCACGGCTTTCTTGCCGCGCGAAACCTTGCCGGCTGGTTCGGCCGTCTTCTTGAAATTGCGCTTGGCGTGATACTGCTCGAGGCTGGCCATGGGCGGATCCTAAGCAGATTTGCGCCGGGCGGCTTTGGACTTGGCGCCTTTTGCCGGGCGTCCGGTCTTTGCCGGCGCACCGGCTTCCGACGAAAGGCTCTTCTTCAGCGCATCGAAGAGGTTGACGACATTGGATGGCCGTGGTTCCGCCTTGGTCTTCGGTGCCTTCTTGCCGGCCTTCTTGGCGCGGACCAGCTCGATCAGGGCGTTTTCGTATTTGTCCTCGAATTCGGAAGGATCGAACTTCGCCTGTTTGTCATCGACGATGTGTTCGGCCAGCCTGATCATCTCGGCGTCGGTCTTCACCGGCTTGATGTCGCCGAACACCATCTCGGGCCTGCGAACCGTATCGCCATAGCGCAGGGTCGTCAGCAGCAGACCCTTGCCCAACGGCTCAATGACCACCGGACGTTCGCGGCGATAGAGCACAATGCGGGCTAGCCCCGCCGTCTTCTTGGCGGCCATGGCGTCGCGGATGACGGCGAAGGCCTCTTCCGAGACCTCGTCCGCAGGCGTCACATAATAGGGCGCATCGAGATAGATCTGCTGGATCGAGGATTTTTCGATGAAACCATCGAGGCTCATCGTATGCGAGGATTCGATCTGCACGGCTTCGATCTCCTCCTCCTCGATTTGGACGAAGTCGCCGTCGCCGATCTCGTAGCCCTTGATCTCGTCGCCTTCATCGAGCGGCTTGCCGCTTGCCGAATCGACATAGACGCGCTTGACGGTATTGCCGGTCTTGCGGTTGAGCACGCGGAACGAGACTTTCTCGGCCTGGGTGACGACATTGGTCAGTTCGACGGCGCAAGTGACCAGCGAAAGCTTGAGATACCCTCTCCAGGCCGGGCGCGGCGCCATGACAAACTCCCTGCGCGACAATGTTCAACCGAGAACGGGCAAAGTCCGTTCCGGTTCCGGCGGCGCAAACGGCAAGTCCGGGCTTTCAACCCAGCCTTGCCTTGTTCTCACTGCCCTACTCGGCGGCTTGCAGGTTGACCTTGCTTTCCGCTATTTCGGTAAGCTTGCGGTCGGTTGCCTGCTCCTCCTTGAGGTTGTTGGCCAACACATTGGCGCAGTCGCTGCGGCCCAGTTGCTTGGCCCAAGCAATCAGGGTGCCGTAACGGGTCATCTCATAATGCTCGACCGCCTGGGCGGAGGCGATCAGCGCAGCGTCGAGGACCTCCTTGTCGGCGATGTCGCCGCTGACGTCGTCGGCTTCTTCGAGAATGCCGTCGATGGCCGGGCAGTCGACCTGCTTGGCCTTCACGCCGTGCAGTTCGAACACCTGCTCGACACGCTGGATATGACCCTTGGTCTGAGCGAGATGTTTCTCAAAGCCGGCTTTCAGCTGCGCATCACTCGCCTTGTCGATCATCTTCGGCAGCGATTTCTCGATCTGTTTTTCAGCGTAATAGATGTCGCGCAGCGTGTGCACGAAGAGGTCGTCGAGGGTTTTGATATCCTTCGAAAAGAAACCCATGGCCTTTGCCTTTCCATTGCTCTTGCAGTTTCGGATTTTTTTGGCTGCGGCCCACCCGAGCACCACAGCCTGCGGCGCCGGTTCGTCCCGGCACTGGGAAATCAACGTGCGGCTGACGGGCCGGTTCCTGGTTTTCCGGCCGCGTGCACGGAAATTTCGCGGTCCGGCAAAACCTGAAACAAAACCGCGCCTCTGCGACATTCAGGCGAAACATATGTGATGCAAAAGTCACACTGGACGAAATGCCGACGGACTGCATGGAAACACCGCGAATCAGCCGCATTCCAGCCATGAACAAAGGCATTTTCGACCAGAGATTAACATCACGTTCACCGACTATTCACGCCTGGACGCTATGATCCCCGCAATTCGGAAGGGACATCCGAAACGGGACAGGGACCGAGTAAAATGAGCTTCTGGAATCAAATCGCCGGCTATGCCGCCGCCATCCGCGAATTCGTCGCGCCGACCTATCGGCCTGAGCGCTATTATATGCGCGGCCCAGGCCCCGCCTGCGCGCGCCGTGGCAACACGCTTGGGATCAGCGTGCGCTGATGATGAGCATGGAGAGCCGTCACGACAGCCGTATCTGCCGGCCCGACGCCGACAATCGGTCAACGACCTATCGCGCCGAGCGCCCTGCGCTGACCGACAGACGGCGTGCGACAACGCCAAGCCTCTAGCATTCCGGGCTTTGATCCAGCCGCCGGCAGGCCTAGTGTCGCCTGACACCAGCTGCCGGGCGTCACGTGACCGTCAAGCCGAACCATTCTCCTGAGCCGCCAGAATTCGAATCAAGTCGCCCGTTGATCGTGTTCGACGGTATTTGCGTGTTGTGCTCGGGCTTTGTGCGCATGGTGGTGAAGCTCGACCGCAAGGGCCGCTTCCATTTCGTAACGGCGCAGTCGCCCTTCGGCGAGATGCTGTTCAAGAAATACGGGCTGCGGACGGATCGCTACGAGACCAATCTCGTCATCGTCGATGGCGCGGCTTTCACCCGCCTGGACAGTTTCGTTGCCGTCATGGCCGAACTCGGCTGGCCGTGGCGGGCGGCGCGGATCCTGCTGCTGTTGCCGCGCCCGCTTCGCGACTGGCTCTACGACCGCATCGCAATGAACCGCTACGCCCTGTTCGGCAAGAAGGACAATTGCGAAATCCCTTCCGCCGAGGTGAGGGCAAGATTGATCGGCTAGGTTCGTTGCCGTGGCCGGGAGCGGGCGGGGCATTTTGGGGGAACTGCGGATGAAGGTTCTTGTCGTCGGCGGCTATGGCACCTTTGGCGGTCGCACCGTCGAGCTTTTGGAGGGCGAGCCGCATCTGATCCTCTTTGTCGCCGGGCGCTCGCTCGCCAAGGCTGACGCGTATTGCAAGAAGCGCGCCCCGACAGCAGCCCAGCTGGTGCCGGCACTGTTCGACCGTGACGGCGATCTCGCCGCGCAACTCGCTGCATTTGAGCCTGATATTGTAGTCGACGCGAGCGGTCCGTTCCAGGCCTATGGCGAGGGACGCTATCGCCTGATCGAGGCCTGCATCGCCCGGCGCATCAACTATCTCGATCTAGCCGACGGCTCGGATTTCGTCGCCGGTGTCTCTGCGTTCGACGAGGCGGCGCGAAACGCCGGCGTCTTCGTGCTGTCCGGCGTCTCGAGCTTTCCGGTGCTGACGGCGGCGGTGGTGCGTCGCCTGTCTTCGGACCTGACGCGGGTCGACGGCATTCGCGGCGGCATCGCGCCTTCGCCCTTTGCCGGCGTCGGCGGGAACGTCATCCGGGCTATCGCCGGTTATGCCGGTCGGCCGGTGCGGCTTGTTCGCAATGGCCGTCCCGAACAAGGCCGTCCGTTTACCGAGCAGCTGCGCTACACTATCGCGCCGCCGGGCCGGCTGCCGCTTCGAAACACGCTGTTTTCTCTGGTCGACGTTCCGGACCTGCGCGCCTTGGCCGCGCTTTGGCCGGAGGCGAGGACCATCTGGATGGGAGCCGGGCCGGTACCCGAGGTGCTGCACCGCGCCCTGATCGGCCTCGCCTGGCTGGTGCGCGCCGGATTGATCGGTTCGCTTTCGCCACTGGCGCCGCTGATGCATCAGGCAACGAACCGGCTGCGCTGGGGCGAGCATCGCGGCGGCATGTTCGTCGAGGTGGAGGGATCGGACCGGGCGGGCGCCATCGTCAAGCGCTCGTGGCATCTCTTGGCCGAGGGCAATGACGGGCCGCTGATCCCGTCGATGGCGGTCGAAGCACTGGCCCGCAAAGCGCTGGCCGGACATCAGCCCGCGCCGGGCGCACGGGCGGGGGTGCGCGATTTGGAGCTCCGGGATTATGAAGCCCTGTTCGCCGGGCGGACAATCTACACCGGCTTCAGGAACGGGGCGGCGGACGAGGACAAGCCGCTTTATGCCGAGCTGCTCGGTGCCGCCTGGCAAGGCCTTCCCGAGGCAATTCGGTCAATGCATGACCGTACGATCACGGCCGCAGGCCGCGCGCGCGTCGAACGCGGGCGCAATGTTCTTGGCCGGCTAATGGCCTGGACGGTCGGCTTCCCCGGGGCAAGCGAGGACATCCCGGTTCATGTCCGCTTCGACACCGACAAGGAAGGCGAGACCTGGACCCGGACATTCGGCAAGCACAGTTTTTCGAGCCTACAGTCCGCAGGCCGGGGTCGATCGCAGCGCTTGCTGTGCGAACGCTTCGGCCCGCTGACCTTCGCGATGGCGCTGGTTGCCGAAGACGGCCGGCTGGCGCTGGTCTTGCGCCGCTGGAGTTTTTTTGGCCTGCCGCTTCCGATGTGGCTCGGTCCACGCTCGACTTCCTACGAAACGGTGAAGGATGGCCGCTTCCGCTTCCATGTCGAGATCTCGCATCCGCTTGCCGGCATGATCGCCCGCTACCGCGGCTGGCTGGAGCCCTCCGGCCCGCACGGCTCCAGCGAGATCGTGCCGCCTGCCAGCTTGGCCAGTTCGCGACAGTCCTGCGCCGTGCACAGCGTCCAGCCCTGACCCGTGGCGCCCGAGGCGGCGAGCGCGAGGCGCCGCTGTAGCCCGACCTTGGGCGCATAGACCCACCAGCCGTTTCTCAGCACCGAGCCTTGCGGCGGCTCCATCCCGGCGCCCGATCCCTTGATGCGGGCCTCGACCAGCTGCAGGCCGGACGGCAGCACCTTCCAGTCTTCCTGCCACTGGGTCTTCTCCACCGAATGCACCCAGGAGAGCGTGAAGGCAGCGACCGCGAGCGTCACCGTCTTGCCGGCCGCGACGATGCAGAGGCTCATGCTGAATTAGCCAGCGAAGCCTGCCGCGCGCGCCAGCAGTGCCAGCCGATCCAGGCAAGGGACAGCGCCCAGCCCGCCTCGTCGGTGAGCGGCAGCGCCGCAACCAGCAGCACGCCGGCGGCGAAGGCGACGAGGCGTTCCCACCACGCCATGCGCCGGGCGAGAAATCCGACGGCCGCGGCGCCCCACAGGACGATACCCATGCAGGCTTTGATGACGATATAGGCGACCTCGACGGGATAGCCGAACTGGGCGGCGATCGGGCCGGGGTCCTGCAGCATCAGCGCCGGGGTATAGACCGCCATGAACGGCACAACGAAGCCGGCAATGGCAAGCTTGGTGGCCTGGATGCCGATCTTGAGGCCGCTTTCCTTGGCCATGGGCGCGGCGGCGAAGGCGGCCAGCGCCACAGGCGGGGTGAGATCGGCCATGATGCCGAAATAGAAGACGAACATATGGCTGACCACCAACGGCACGCCGAGCGACAGCAGCGCTGGCCCGGCCAGCGACGAAGTGATGATGTAGTTGGGAATGGTCGGTATGCCCATGCCGAGCACCAGGCAGGTGAGCATGGTCAAAAGCAGCGACAGGAACAGATTGTTCTCGCCGATCGAGATGATCCAGCCGATGAAGGTCGAGGCGATGCCGGTAAGCGTCAACGTGCCGATGACGATGCCGACAATGGCGCAGGCAATGCCGACCGGCAGCGCGTTCTTTGCTCCTTCGGCAAGGGAATCCACGCATATGCGCAGCGTCTCGCGCCCGCCCTTGAAGGTGAGGCAGGCGGCGACCAGCACGGCAATGACCAGGCTGAGGATGTTGACGCCGAATTTCATGAAGGAAGCCGCGGCAAGCCCGAGCGCCAGCCAGAAGACGACACGGAAGGCGAGCGGCCCGATCGATGCCGCCAGCGGCGTGCCGAGGATAAGCACAATGGTCAGCGCCAGGCCCATGGTGCCGGCGAAGACCGGTGTGTAGCCGGCAAACAGCAGGTAGATCAGGGCTGCGAGCGGCAGTACCAGCGGCCAGTGTTGTTTCACTGCATCCCAGGGATTGGGCAGGTCGGCCTTGGCCATGCCGTGCAGGCCGGCCTTGCCGGCCTCCAGGTGCACCTGCCAGAAACAGGCGCCGAAATAGAGCAGCGCCGGGATAATCGCCGCCTTGACCACCGCGGCATAGGGGATGTTCAGCGTCTCGGCCATTATGAAGGCAACCGCTCCCATCACCGGCGGCATGATCTGGCCGCCCATCGACGAGGTCGCCTCGACGGCGCCAGCGAAGGCCGAGCGGAAGCCGAAGCGCTTCATCAGCGGGATGGTGAACTGGCCGCTGGCCACCACATTGGCAACACCGGAGCCGGAAATGGTGCCCATCAGCGCCGAGGACAACACGCAGACCTGCGCCGGGCCGCCGCGCCATGAGCCGACCAGGCCAAGCGCAAAATCGTTGAACAGCGCGATCATGCCGGCTCGTTCGAGAAAGGCGGCGAAGACGACGAAGATGAAGATGTAGGCGGCCGAGACATAGATCGGCGTGCCGTAGATGCCTTCGGTACCGTAGGCGAAAGTGTCGACGAGCTGGGCGAAATCATAACCGCGATGGATGAACGGCGGCGGCAGATGATTGCCGGCAAATGCGTAGGCGAGAAAGATGAAGGCAATGACGGCGAGCGGCAGCCCCATTAACCGCCGCGCCGCCTCGAAGACCAGCACGACCAGCACCGCGCCGACGATCAGGTCAGGCGTGGTGAGAAAGCCTGAGCGGCGGATGAGGTCGGCATAGAACACCCAATTGTACAGACCGGTGGCGAAACCAAGCAGGCCGAGCGTCCAGAACACTGCTTTCGCCGGGACGCTTTTGGCGCGCAGATTGGCGATTAGGGCAAAGCCGAGCAGCAGCAGGAAGCCGACATGCATGGCGCGTATGACCTGGCTCGGCAGGCTGCCATAGGCGGCGATGTAGATTTGGAAGATGGAGAAGGCGATGGCGATAAAAAAAGCCGCCTTGCCGGCGATGCCTTCGCCGAAGCCAGGCGGCAATCCTTCGACAGGAGCTTCCGCTGTGGGGGAAAGAACGGTCGGGGTTACGGTCATTAGCGGTTCCTGGCGGGGCGGTCCCCTCCTCGAGGGGAGGGTGCCGAGCGAAGCGAGGCGGGTGGGGTCGGTGCGGCAGTGCGCGGCCTCAACCGACCCTACCCGTCCATTCGCCTTCGGCAGCCGTTCACCTTCTCCTCAAAGGGGAGGGATGGCTCCTTACTTCACCAATCCCTTTTCCTTGTAATACCTCTCGGCGCCCGGATGCAGCGGCACCGGCATGCCGTCGAGTGCCTTGGCCGGGCCGATCGCCTTGGCGGCTGCGTGGGCAGCGGTGAGCTGGTCGAGATGCTCGAACAGCAGTTTCGTCATCTGATAGGCGGTCTCGTCGGAGACATCGGCGCTGGTGATCAGGAAATTGCCGACGGCGGCGGTCGCAACATCCTCGGTCTGGCCCTCGTAGGTGCCCTTGGGGATGACCACGGAAAGATAGGGCGAGCCGATCTTGGCGACGTCCTCCGCCGGCACGGCAACGATGTTGACCGGCACCGAGGTGGCGAGGTCACGGATCGACGCGACCCCAAGGCCAGCCGATTGCAGCGTGGCGTCAAGTTGGCGGTTCTTGATCAGCTCCACCGATTCGGCGAAGGGCAGATATTCGATCCGCCCGAGGTCTTCGTATTTCAGCCCGGCTGCAGCGAATATCGTGCGGGCGTTGAGCTCGGTGCCCGAGGCCGGCGCGCCGACCGACAGGCTCTTGCCCTTGAGGTCGGCAAGCGTCTTGATGCCGGATTCCTTGCTGGCGACGATCTGGATGTAGTTGGGATAGATGGCGGCAATGCCGCGCAGCTTGTCGAGCTTGCCTGGGAAGCCGGCTTCGGTATTGCCTTCAGCGGCCAGCTTTACGGAATCGCCCAGCGCGAAAGCAATCTCGCCCTTGCCCTGTTGCAAGAGATTGAGATTTTCGACCGACGCCTTCGTCGCCTGTACCTGGGTGCGCGCGCCTTCGATGCCCTTGCCATAGATTTCCGACAGCGCGACGCCGAGCGGATAGTAGACGCCCGACGTGCCGCCGGTCAGCACGTTGATGAATTCCTGCGCCTTGACCGATACCGCGCCAAGGCCAAGCGACAGCGCCAGCACACCGGCCGCAATAAATTTCGTCCTGAAATTGAGCATGCGATTTCCTCCCTGAAAATTCGCCGCCGTGCCGTCCTCTGCGGCGCGAAGCGAGGCAAGTTTAGACGGCGGGCGGGAAATGCCAACCCGCAATAGCAGTGATTAGACGAACGGCTAAGCAATGCCGCAACACATCGGCGCTTGCGCGATGTCGCATCGCGGCCGAAGATTTTTCCAGCGCTTGTCGAAATCGGGCAGGGCTGCGCGACATACGTCCGGCTCGCAACGATGCGGCCTTCAAACCACGGGAGAAGACCATGCGATATATGCTTTTGATCTACGGAAACGAGGCCGGGATGGCTGCCGCGCCGGCAGACGCGGTGACACAGATGTCGAGCGCCTATGTCGCCTACACCGAAGCGCTGAAGAAATCGGGCGCCTGGCTTGGCGGTGACCGGTTGAAGCCGACGCAATCCGCTACTTCGGTACGGATGGCCAATGGCAAGACCAACGTGCTCGACGGCCCCTATGCCGACACCAAGGAGCAGCTTGCCGGCTTCTATATGATCGAAGCGGAGGACGTCGACGCGGCCATTGCCTGGGCGGCGCGCTGCCCGGGCGCCAGCACCGGCACGGTCGAGGTGCGACCGATCTGGGAAATGACGGAGTACTTATCTGAGAAATGACCATGTGATAGACGGTCGCCCGGAGATGGCGCGGGCGGCGGCGGAAGCGGCCGCCCGGCAAAGCTACGGCAAACTGGTCGCCTATCTCGCCGCGCGCACGCGCGACGTGGCCGGTGCCGAGGACGCCTTGGCCGATGCCTTTGCAGCGGCGCTCGAGCGTTGGCCACAGGCGGGCGTGCCCGACAAGCCGGAAGCCTGGCTGCTGGCGGTGGCGCGCAGGCGCCTCGTCGACGCAATCCGGCGGCGCCTGACCAGCGAGGCGGGCCGCGACCACCTCAGGCTGATCGCCGAGGAGATGGAGGCACGCATGGCCGACGAAGACCTGCCGGACGAGCGGCTCAGGCTGATGTTTGCCTGCGCCCATCCGGCTATCGAGGCCGGCGTACGAGCGCCGCTGATCCTGCAGACCGTCCTTGGCTTCGACGCAGCGACCATCGCCTCGGCTTTTCTTGTCTCGCCAGCCACGATGAGCCAGCGCCTGGTGCGCGCCAAGACCCGCATCCGCGAGACCGGCATTCCGTTCCGCGTCCCGGAGAGGGCCGAACTCGGCGAGCGGCTGGGCACCGTTCTGGAAGCGATCTACGCGGCGTTTGCCGAAGGCTGGTCCGACCCGGCCGGCACCGAAACGCTGCGCCGTAATCTCGCGACCGAAGGCATCTGGCTCGGCCGTCTGCTGGCCACGTTAATGCCAGACGAACCGGAAGCGCTCGGCCTGCTGGCGCTGATGCTGTTCGCCGAGGCGCGGCGTGCAGCGCGGCGCAACGCGGCGGGCGATTATGTACCGCTGGCCGAGCAGGATCTTGTACTGTGGGACAATACAATGATCGATGAAGCGGAGACGCTGCTCAGGCACGCCGCGGCCAAGAGCGTTGTCGGCCGCTACCAACTCGAGGCCGCCGTGCAGTCCGCCCATACGACACGACGGCTGACCGGTTGTACCGACTGGGTCGCGATCAAGGAGCTCTATGACGCGCTGTCGGTGATTGCCGGCTCGCCGGTGGTTTCGATCAACCGCGCGGTGGCCATTGCCGAGGCCGAAGGCGCTTCGGCAGGATTGAGTGCACTTGATGAGCTTGGCGACGACAAGCGGCTGTATGACTATCAACCTTACTGGGCCGCCCGCGCGGGCCTGCTGGCCAGGCTCGGCAAAGTTCCGCAAGCGAGCGAGGCCTATGACCGGGCTATCGGCCTCGAACGCGACCCGGCCGTGCGCCGGTTTCTGCAGGACCGACGGGCAGGTCTCGACCGCGTGGAAAGACACTGAGGCAAGGCGGACTGGTTACGCGGGCCACATGTCATGGGAGGCGTTCAGCCTCTTCATCACCCGATGTTCCCGCAAATTGGCCCACAGGCGTTCGATATTCGGCCAAGCGGTTGGAACCTTCGCGACCTCCGGATGCCAGGCCACCAACATGACGAGATAGATGTCGGCCAGCGAGAGCCGGTCGCCGGCCAGCCAGTCATGGCCTGCGAGGGCGGCATCGAGAATGGCGAAGCTGCGATCCATTTCCGAGACCGCCGCCTGTTTGACAGCGTCTACGCCGCGGGGATCGGTCGTGTAGCGATGAGCGTAGAAGAACCGCAGGTCAGCCGAATAGATGACGGAGGACATGAAAAACATCCAGCGCAGGAAGTCGGCACGGTCAGCCGAACTTGCTGCGGGCGCCAGTCCTGCTTCCGGGTGGCGCTCGGCCAGCAGGATGCAGATCGCCGCCGATTCGGTCATCGAGCGTCCGTCCGGCAAGATCAGGACCGGCACCTGGTTCAAGGGGCTGATATCTAAAAAGGCCTGGTCGGGTCGGCCCTTCGGAACGTCGATCTGGTCGAAAGGCACGCCCGCCAAAGCGAGCGCCGCCTCGATGACAAAGCCGCCGGTATTGGCACGCGTATAGAGCTTGTACATGAAGTCCTCCACCTGCCGGGCAGCGACGATTTGATACGGAAGGGACCCGCCGCTCAAGCGAACGACGCCCGCCACAGGTGGTTTTTCAGCGGTCCACGCCGACGCGTGATACAGAGTATTTGATGTCGGAGGGCATCGCGAAGGATCGCTACTGACCGGTCATAAACGCTCGTGTCTAAGCGCCCAATCCCTCGAACAGGATCGTCGAGAGATAGCGCTCGGCGAAAGAGGGGATGACGACGACGAGGTTCTTGCCCTTGTTCTCGGCCCGCGAGCCGACGACGATCGCCGCTTGCAGGGCGGCACCCGACGAGATGCCGACCGGCACACCTTCGAGCCGAGCGACGAGCCGTGCATTGGCAACCGAATCCTCGTTCGAGACCTTGACGATTTCGTCATAGATCGTCGTGTCGAGGATTTTTGGCGCGAAGCCGGCGCCAATGCCCTGGATCTTGTGCGGGCCTGGCTGGCCGCCCGACAGCACCGGCGAGGCTTCCGGTTCGACGGCGACGACATGCACCGAGGGCTTACGCTTCTTCAGCACCTGGCCGACGCCGGTGATGGTGCCGCCGGTCCCGATGCCGGCAACGAAGATATCGACTTCCCCATGGGTGTCGTTCCAGATTTCCTCGGCCGTGGTGCGGCGATGGATTTCCGGATTGGCCGGGTTTTCGAATTGCTGCGGAATGACAGCGTCGGGCAGCGTTGCCGCCAGCTCGTCCGCCTTGGCGATGGCGCCCTTCATGCCTTTCGGCCCTTCGGTCAGCACCAGTTCGGCACCGAGCAGAGCCAGCATCTTGCGGCGTTCGACGGACATGGTTTCCGGCATGGTCAGGATCAGCTTGTAGCCCTTGGCAGCGGCGGCAAAGGCGAGCGCGATGCCGGTATTGCCCGAGGTCGGCTCGATCAGGGTGGTCTTGCCGGGCGTAATCCTGCCCGAAGCCTCCAATGCCTCGATCATCGACACGCCGATGCGGTCCTTGACCGAGGCGATCGGGTTGAAGAATTCGAGCTTGGCCAGCAGATTGGCGACGACGCCCTTCTCCCTGGCGAATTTATCAAGCCGCACCAGCGGCGTGTCGCCGATCGTCTCGGTGATCGAATTGTAGATGCGGCCGCGGCCGGGCACGTGTGTGGGGGTGGCGGACTTGTTCATTGATTTCCTCCCAGAGGTCAAGCGGCAAGAAGTCGCGCGGGCATAGGATAGAGCCATCCGCCGCGCAAGATAGGCTGTCGATCGAAAAATATCCGAGTGAAGTTCGTGCTGAATACCTCCGCCCTTGCAAGGCGTGGCAATCCTTGGGCGGATTGGCGAAAGAGATCTATTGGCGGGCGGCAATTGCCGCCGCCGCACCGACCATGAAGCCCGCGGCGGTGCGGTTGAGTACCCTCAGCGCCCGCGGCGACTTCAGGAACCAGCGCGCCTTGGCCGCCAGCGCCAGATAGGGCACCAGCACCACGAGCAGGACGACGATGGTGAGCGCGACGAGGATGCCGTAATCGGCCAGCGTGATCGTCTTCAGATCGACGATGGTCGGGGTGATGGCAAGATAGAAGATCATCGTCTTCGGATTGCCGAGCGTGACGGCAAGGCCGGCTACAAAGCTGGATGCCAAGCCGCCCTTGCCTTTCTTCGCCTCCACCGTCTCCGGCGTGATGCCGCTCGTCCAGAAACGCCAGCCAAGAAAGGCGAGGTAGGCGACGCCCAGCCATTTGATGGCCAGGAAGACCATGCCGAAAGTTTGTGCGACGAAAGCCAGGCCGAGCACTACGGCAGTGAGATAGGTCAGGTCGCCGAGCATCAGCCCGAACGACATGGCCAGCGACGAGCGGAAGCCGGAACCCAGCGCACGCGCAACGAGCGCGGTGACGCCGGGGCCGGGGATGGCCGCGGCGATGCCGAGGGCAGCACTATAGGCGAGAAACCCGGTGAGTGTCATGATTCGCGCTTGTCGCACAATGTTGAAGTTGGGTGAATTCCCTCGGCCCGGATTCGATTGCGCCAGCGCAGCAGGCGACGCCGCCGTTCAGGAGCGGCCGTCTTCGTAGGTAATGCGCCAGATGGTGCCGTTGCCGTCCTCGGTGACGATCAGCGAGCCGTCCTTGGCCATCGCGACACCGACCGGGCGGCCCCAGACGGCATCGTTCGAGATGACGAAGCCGGTCATGAAGTCCTCATATTCGCCTGTCGGCTTGCCATCCCTGAATTTGAGCCTCACCACCTTGTAGCCGGTCCTGGCGCCACGGTTCCACGAACCATGCATGGCGACGAAGGCGTCACCCTGGTAATCCGCCGGGAAGTTCTTGCCGTCGTAGAAGGCTATATTCATCGGCGCCGAATGCGCCTGCATCAATACATCGGGGACAGTGGCCTTGCCGGCGAGGTCTGGCCGCTCGCCCTGATGGCGCGGATCCTCGTTATTGCCGATGTAGTACCAAGGCCAACCATAGAATCCGCCGTCCTTGACCGCTGTTGCAAATTCGAACGGCACATTGTCGCCGAGTTCGTCGCGCTCATTGACGACGCACCACAATGCGCCGGTGGCGGGCTGCACGGTCATGCCCGTACAGTTGCGCAGGCCGGTGGCGACAGTTCGGGGATTTTTCCCATCCGGGTCAAAGGCGAGCACATCGGCACGGCCGTCCTCGGAGCCCCAGACCGCCCCGAGCGGCTTTGATTTGGCCCAGGCGTCGAGGCCGCTATCCGGCTCCTTGCCTATATCCTCGGCGACGTTCGAGGCGGAGCCAACCGACAAATAAAGCGTTTTGCCGTCCTGCGAGAAGGCGATGTCGCGGGTCGTGTGACCACCCGACGGGATTTGGGCGACAATGGTTTCTGGTTTGCCGGATGTCTTCAGGTCGCCATCGCGATAGGGGAAGCGGACGATGCTGTCGCTGTTCGCGACATAAACCCATTGCGGTTTGTCTCCTGGCGGATAGAAGGCGATGCCGTAGGGATAATTGAGCCCCTTGGCGAAGATCGCTTTCTCGATGGGCTTGGCGCTGCCCTCGGCGAGACGATAGACGCGTATTTGTTCGGCATGGCTGTTGGCAACAAACAGGTCGCCATTCGGAGCGACGCGCACGACACGTGGATTGACGATGCCTGATGCGATCATTTCAGCCGAAAAGCCCGACGGCAATTCTGGCTTGGCGCTTTCGGGCCGTTCCGCCACGCCGGCGCCGTTCGAAGCGGATTGGCCGGGGTCGGCTGCCGGCATGTCTCGCGGCCCAATCAGGCGTCGGACGCCAGGCCTGTCGGCGTGCCAATCGCCAAACGCGGCTTCGCCTTTGAGCACATTCTGGTCCGCCTGCTGGGCGGCTGCCGGTGTCGCAACAAGGAGGGCAGCGGCAACGGCCGCAAAGCCGCCAGATCGGATCATCAACGTCCTCCGGGATTCGCCTCGAACAGTGCAAACGGCATCAGGTATTGATCGTTCCAAGCGGCCGTCCAGCACACGAGGATTTGAAGCCGAACCCGTTCAGTTGCCAGAGGCGTAAAAGTCGTCATCGAGGCGCTTTTCCAGCGCGACCAGATCGGCCGGCAGCGGCAGACCCATCGCCCGCATCTCTTGCAGCTTCTCGCGCAACTGCTCTTGCACCTCGTGCTGATCCTCTGGCTGGTTGATCATTTCTTCGAGCAGCAGACTGATCTGGGCCTTGAACGATTCCAGCGCCATTCTTTTCTCCTCCTTGCGGCAGGCCCGCGGCGGCTCCTAGCTCAGCATGCGCGAAATCAGCTGCGCGGTATAGTCGACCATCGGTACTATGCGCGCATAATTCAGCCGCGTCGGCCCGATGACGCCGAGCGCACCGACGACGCGCGCGTCCTTGTCGCGATAGGGTGCCACCACCAGCGAGGAGCCAGACAGCGAAAACAGCTTGTTTTCCGAACCGATGAATATGCGCACGCCTGGGCCTGCCTCGGCGAGGTCGAGAAGCTGGATCAGCCCATCCTGCGTCTCCAGATCCTCAAACAGATGCCGCAGCAATTCTATGTCGGCCTGGGCAGTGACGTTTTCCAGGAGATTGGCGCGGCCGCGCACGATAAGCCGCCCAGGCACGCCGCTTTCAGCGCCTGCCCAGACCGCCAGGCCCTTCTCGACCAGATCCTGCGACAGCGTGTCGAGGGCTGCCCTGGTCTCTTCCTTGATGCGGGCGATCTCGACCCGCGCCTCGGCCAGGGTGCGGCCGCGGATATGGGCGTTGAGGAAGTTGGAGGCTTCGTGCAATTGCGAGATGGTGATGCCGGCGGGCAGATCGATGACGCGATTTTCGACGTCGCCGTTCTGCGAGACCAGCACGGCCAGCGCCTTGGTCGGCTCGAGCTGGATGAATTCGATGTGCTTAAGCGCCACCTCATTCTTGGCGGCGAGCACGAGGCCGGCGCCGCGCGACATGCCGGACAGCATCTGGCTGGCCTCGGTCAGCATATGCTCCAGCGTCGCGCCCGAGCCGGAGGCGCGCACCTGGGCCTCGATGGTGCGGCGCTCCTCGTCGGAGAGGTCACCAAGTTCCATGAAAGCATCGACGAAGAAGCGCAGGCCTGCCTGGGTCGGCAGCCGGCCAGCCGAAATGTGCGGCGCATAGATCAGGCCGAGATGCTCAAGGTCGCTCATCACGTTGCGGATGGTGGCCGGCGACAGCGACGACGGCAGGATGCGCGACAGGCTGCGCGAACCGACCGGCTCGCCATCCCTCAAATAGGAATCGACGATGCGCCGGAAGATGTCGCGCGAACGCATGTCGAGCGATTGAAGCGCGGGCGATTGCAGCGCGTGCGACGGGAGCACGTGCGGCTGCAAACCGGGATCGACTGCCTTTGTCATTTCGAGCCAAAAACCTCCGCCCCGAAGATATAGACTTCCGCGGTGTCGGCGCAACCGGTCCATTTTCCTTTGCGCCTCACGCCCCGTGCGGCTACAAGCCGGCCAAGATTCCCCCGGCCAAGATTCCGAAGAAAGAAAGAAGCCTGAATGCGCCCTTCCAAACGCCAATTCGACGAAATGCGCCCCATCTCCTTCGAGCGCGGCGTCTCCAAGCATGCGGAAGGCTCGTGCCTGGTGAAGTTCGGCGACACGCATGTGCTGTGTACGGCCAGTCTGGAGGAAAAGGTGCCGGGCTGGATGCGCAACTCCGGCAAGGGCTGGGTGACGGCGGAATACGGCATGCTGCCGCGTTCGACCGGCGAGCGCATGCGCCGCGAGGCTTCGGCCGGCAAACAAGGCGGCCGCACGCTGGAAATCCAGCGGCTGATCGGCCGCTCCCTGCGCGCCGTGGTCGATCTGCAGGCGCTCGGCGAGCAGCAGATCACCGTCGACTGCGACGTGATCCAGGCCGACGGCGGCACGCGCACCGCTTCGATCACCGGCGGCTGGGTGGCGCTCTACGACTGCCTGCGCTGGATGGAAACCCGCCAGATGGCGAGCCTGGGCAAGGTGCTGAAGGATCACGTTGCGGCGATCTCCTGCGGCATCCATGATGGCCAGCCGGTCATCGACCTCGACTATATCGAGGATTCCTCGGCCGGCACCGACGCCAATTTCGTCATGACCGGCAAGGGCGGCATCGTCGAGATCCAAGGCACGGCCGAGGGCGAGCCGTTCTCGGAAGAGCAGTTCGCGGCGCTGATGGGGCTCGCCAAGAAAGGTATTCAGCGCCTGGTCAGCTTGCAGCAAATGGCGGTGGCTTAGCTGCGGTCAATATTGATGAGATTGGCGATCCTGTGACTCCTTCTGCAATCCTGGAATCAGCACTCTACGTGACGGACCTTGCTGCCGCGGAACGGTTCTATTCGGGCGTGCTCGGGCTCGATCTGCTCGGCAAGGTCGATGGCAGGCATCTCTTCTTCCGCTGCGGCGACAGCGTGCTGCTTATGTTCAATGCCGAGGCGACCAAAGTGCCGCCGCCGGCCGACGCCAAGCTCAAAGTACCGCCGCATGGCGCGGTCGGCCAGGGCCATCTTTGCTTCGCCGCAAGCGCGGATGAAATCCCACGCTGGAAAGCGCATCTTGAGGCGAAGAAAATCGCCATCGAAAGCGAGTTCGAATGGCCGCAGGGCGGCCGCTCGATCTATATTCGCGACCCGTCGGGCAATTCGATCGAATTCGCCGAGCCAAGAATCTGGGGCATCTGATGCATTCGCCAACTGTTCATTCGCTTGACGGGCATAAGATCGTCGTCGCCAGCCATAACATCGGTAAATTGCGGGAATTCGCCGATCTGATGGCGCCATTCGGCATAGAAGCGAAGTCCGCAAAGGAATACGGCTTGCCGGAGCCAGACGAGACCGGCACCACTTTCGAGCAGAACGCCCTCATAAAAGCCTTGGCCGCCGCCAAGGCCACTGGATTGCCGGCGCTGTCGGACGATTCCGGCCTGTGTGTCGATGCGCTCGACGGCGCACCCGGCGTCTACACCGCCAACTGGGCCGAGACGCCGGACGGCTCCCGCGACTTCGGCATGGCCATGCAGCGCACGGAAGTGGCCTTGCAGGAAGTTGGCGCGATCACGCCTGCCCAGCGCAAGGGCCGCTTTGTCGCGGTCATCTGCCTGGCCTTCCCCGATGGCCAGGCGGAATATTTTCGCGGTGAGGTCGAGGGCACGCTGGTATGGCCGCCGCGCGGCGAGCTCGGCTTCGGCTACGATCCGGTGTTCTTGCCCGATGGGTTCGAAAAGACCTTCGGCGAGATGAGCGCGGAGGAAAAGCATGGCTGGAAGCCCGGCCAGCCAACCGCATTGTCGCACCGTGCCCGCGCCTTCCAGAAATTCGCGCAAGCCCGATTGGCCGGCGCATGACCATGCTGCTCGACCGCAGCCCGGGTTTCGGCGTCTATGTCCACTGGCCATTCTGCGCGGCCAAATGCCCCTATTGCGACTTCAACAGCCATGTCCGCCACCAGCCAGTCGACCAGGAGCGTTTTGCCCGCGCCTTCGAGACCGAGCTGGCGACGATGCGCGGCCGCACCGGGCCGCGCGAGGTGACCAGTATCTTTCTTGGCGGCGGCACGCCATCGCTGATGAAACCGCAGACCGTGGCGGCGGTGCTGGATGCAGTGGCGAAGAACTGGACGGTGCCTGACGGCATCGAGGTGACACTGGAGGCCAATCCCTCCTCCGTCGAGGCCGAGCGCTTTCGCGGCTATCGCGCGGCCGGCGTCAACCGGGTATCGCTTGGCGTGCAGGCGCTGAACGACAAGGATCTGCGCTTCCTCGGCCGTTTGCACAATGTCGATGAGGCCCTGCATGCGATCGGCCTAGCGCGCGAGATTTTCCCACGGCTGTCGTTCGACCTGATCTACGCGCGGCCCGGTCAGACGCCGGAAGCGTGGCAGGCGGAGCTCGAGCAGGCGATCGGCCACGCCGCAGACCATCTGTCGCTCTATCAGCTGACCATCGAGGAAGGCACGCCGTTCCATGCACTGCATGCGGCAAGGAAATTCATCATTCCAGACAATGAGCTTGCCGCCGATCTCTACGCGTTAACGCAGGAGATCACCACCGCGCGCGGACTGCCGGCCTACGAGATTTCCAACCACGCCAGGCCCGGCGCCGAAAGCCGGCACAATCTCACCTACTGGCGCTATGGCGAATATGTCGGCGTCGGTCCCGGCGCGCATGGCCGGTTCGTCGAAAATGGCCGCCGCGTGGTGACGATCGCCGAGAAAATGCCGGAGACCTGGGCCAATCTGGTCGAGGCCAAGGGTCATGGCGTTACCGGCGGCGAGGTCCTGACGCGGTCGGAAGAGGCCGACGAGTTCCTGCTGATGGGGCTGAGGCTGGCGGAGGGCATCGACCTTTCCCGCTACGAGGCATTTTCAGGGCGTGGCCTGTCGACGGCACGGCTGTCGGTGCTGCAGGACGAAGGCCTGGTGGCGCCGATCGGCAATGCCCGCCTGCGCGCCACGCCGGCCGGCATGATCGTGCTCGATGCGGTCGTGGCGGATTTGGCCAGATAGCACGTTGAAGAACGTTCTCTTCATCTGCAGCCAGAATCGCTTGCGCAGCCCGACGGCGGAGCAGGTGTTTTCCAAGCGGCGGGACATCGAGGTCGCTTCGGCCGGCACTAATCACGATGCCGACATTCCGTTGACGCATGAACTCGTCGCCTGGGCCGACATCATCTTCGTGATGGAAAAAACGCACCGCGCCAAACTGCAGCAGAAATTCAAGACAAGCCTGAAAAAGGCTCGAGTAATCTGCCTCGATATTCCCGACGACTATGCATTCATGGACCCGGCTCTGGTGGGCCTGCTGGAGGCGCGTGTCTCGAAGTATCTGGGTTGAATGATACATCGCGGAGCATTCGCAACCGCGCTTCGAGAACTGTCTCGACCGATCGCTAAGGTTTGCGGGGTCAAGCCTCGTGCTTGTGGCGGTGTTTGGCGCGATCTTTTTCGCTGGTCTCTCCGGAACGGGCCGGCTTGATCTCGCTTTTGTCGCGTGAGGCGTGGTGCTGGTCGTCTGTGGAATGTGACGCTGCGCCATCGCGGGCGCTTTTTGTTTCGAGGCGGGTGATGAAAATGTCGAAGCGATTGGGCATCGTCCGGTCAGTGCTCCATCGTGCGGTCGGTTTCGTTTGCGGGCTTGCTCTCTGCCGTTCGCTGGCGTGCAAGCGGCTTCTTGGCTCTGCCATCTGCGGCTTCGGCAGGCAGGCTCTTGTCGCTTGGCGCGGCGAAGCGTTTGCGGCCGGCATAGTAGGGTTCGAAAACGTCCTGTATCGTCAGGCTGTTCATCCTGCTCCTCCCGAGATCAGGTGCAAAATTCGCCGGCAACGGTTTCGTTCCCTACTATGGCGAAGGCATGGCGGCTGGTTCACGTCGGCATCCCTTTTGGAACCAGGGCCTTTGCAACCCAGGCTTTTGCAACCAAGCGTGAGCCGTGCCAAACAGGGTCGAACGGAGTTGTGCAGGTGACCGGCGAATCGGCCAAACGCAGTTATGTGGTCGGGCAGACCGAAATCGCCGCCCGGCCGCTCGAGCCGGCGCTCTACCTGGTGGCGACGCCTATCGGCAATCTCGCCGACATCACGCTGCGCGCGCTGGAAACGCTCGCCGCCGCCGATATCGTCGCTTGCGAGGACACACGTGTCAGCCGCGTGCTGCTCGACCGCTACGGCATCCGCCGCCGCACCACCGCCTACCACGAGCACAATGCCGGCGAGGCCGGACCGAAGCTGATCGCGGCGCTGCTGGCCGGCCAAAGCGTAGCGCTGAGCTCGGATGCCGGCACGCCGCTCATCTCCGACCCCGGCTACCGGCTGGTCGGTGAGGCGCTGGAACGCGGCATTCGTGTCGTGCCGATCCCCGGACCGTCGGCGCCACTTGCCGCTTTGACGGCATCCGGCCTGCCTTCGGACGCCTTTCTGTTTGCCGGCTTCCTGCCGGTGAAGACCGGGCAGCGGCTGACGCGGCTGGAAGCGCTGAAGGCGGTGCCGGCAACGCTGATCTTCTTCGAATCGCCACGCCGGCTGGCCGAGACGCTCAGTGCCATGGTCGAGGTGCTGGGCGGTGCCCGCAAGGCGGCGATCGGCCGCGAGCTGACCAAGACCTTCGAGGAAATGCGGACCGGCACCTTGCAGTCGCTTGCCAGCCACTACGCGGCAGCCGACACGCCGAAAGGCGAAATCGTCATCTGCGTCGGTCCGGCCGATGCGGTCGCTGATGAACCGGCCGACATCGACCGGCTTCTGCTTTCGCTCGCCGCCGAAATGCCGGCCTCCAAGGCAGCGGCGGAAGCCGCCAAGATGACGGGTAGCCAGAAGCAGGCGCTCTATCGTCGGCTGCTCGACCTCAAGAATGCCGGAAGAGACGGGGCCGGCGGAGACGGCGATGGCTGAACGGCCGAGCGCCAGCCGGCAAAAGGCCTACCGGCGCGGCCATCACGGCGAATGGCTGGCGGCGGCGGCGCTGATGCTGAAAGGCTACCGGATTCTGGCCCGCCGCCACCGCACCAGGTTCGGCGAAATAGACCTGATCGCGCGGCGCGGCGATCTGGTGCTGATCGTCGAGGTCAAGGCGCGCCGCACGCTGATGGAGGCAATGGAAGCAGTCGGCCGTGAATCGGAGCGCCGCATCGAAGGCGCCGCCGATTTCTGGCTGTCGCGCCAATCCGACTACGGAAAATTATCGGTGCGCTTCGACATGGTGGCGGTACTGCCGTGGCGCTGGCCGGTGCATGTCGAGAATGTGTTTTACGGGCGAAACTAGGCCATTCTCGAAGTGGGGCCGTTTTGCTGCGCCTGCGGTTCAGATCATGGTTTGCCGATCTGTCAAGCATCCGCCCAGCGCTGACTGGAACAAAAGCGTTCCTGCGTTGTTCCTCAATCGTCCTGATGTTCGACGGGCTGTTCAAATGCCGGCCAGGGCAGTCCTCGTGGCAGCTATGCGAGGACAAAGGGATGGCGAGGCAAATGGATCCCGACGATCTCAACCCGGAACGGATCGTCACCGTGTTCGGCGGAACTGGTTTTCTCGGGCGCAGGATTGTGAAGCGGCTCCTGGAAAGAGGTTTCACGGTGCGCGCCGCATCTCGCCATCCGGCTCGCGTGCCCCTGGTCTTTTCCTCGATTACAAGGATGCCCGAAGCAGTCGAGGCGGATATTTTGGATGCGTCCTCGATCGGGTCGGCCATTACCGGATCACAGGCGGTCGTGAATGCTGTCAGTCTTTACGTCGAGCACGGCGTCCAGACCTTTGAACGCGTGCATGTGAAAGCCGCGGCCGATCTCGCTGCCGCGTCGCGCGACCGCGCGATCGACCAGTTCGTCCAGATTTCAGGGATCGGCTCCGATCCTCAATCGGATTCGAATTACATAAGGGCGCGTGGGCGCGGAGAAGGTGCCGTGGAAAGTGCATTTCCCGGCGCTTTCATTGTGCGTCCCGCCGTCATGACAGGACCTGACGACGCTTTCCTCACGACCATTGTGAGGATGATACGCCTCCTGCCGGTCTATCCGCTGTTCGGCGATGGTGGCACACGGCTTCAGCCGGTCTATGTGGCAGACGTCGCAGAAGCAGTGAGCCGGCTGATCGACGGGCGAACCCAGGGTTCATCCATATTCGAATTCGGTGGCCCGCGTATCTATACCTATAAGGAACTGCTTCGGGAGATCGCCCGACAGCTCGATACGCACGTCAAGCTGATGCCGGTGCCGTTTGCGGTATGGAACGCCTTGGCTGGCGTCGCGGAACTCCTCCCGGCTGCCCCCATAACGCGCAACCAGATCGATCTTATGCGTCAGGACAATGTGGCAGCAATCGACGCGCCTGGCCTGAAGGAACTCGACATCGAGCCGCGGGATATTGACGAGGTGATCCGCGTGATCGAACAGCGCCGTCGCGTAGGCTCGCTCTCGTCTCCGGCTTAGGACGGCCCCCTGATCCTGGCGGGAACCTATCGCCGCGCGACAGGTTGGTCGAGCTTGAAGCCAGTGAAAGAAGGAAAAGAACTATGGCCAGATGCGATCAATGCGGGAATGACTACGACAAGGCTTTCAACGTGACGATGGCCGACGAGACCTACACGTTCGACAGCTTCGAATGCGCGGTCCAGAAACTTGCTCCGACGTGTCCGCATTGCGGATGCCGGATCATCGGACATGGCGTCGAACAGGATGACATCATCTACTGCTGCGCACATTGCGCCGCGGAGGAAGGTGCGAACGCGCTGACCGATCGCGCGCCTTGACGCACCTCCTTTGGCGTCTCCAGGTCGACCATTCCGAACGACTGCGCCGGCTCGTCCCATATGGCCAGTGCTGTCAGCACGTCGACGACCAGCCAAGGTCAAGGCCGCCGCACGCTGATGGAGGCAATGGATGCAGTCGGCCGCGAATCGGGGCGCCGTATCGAAGGTGCCCGCGATTTCTGGCTGTCGCACCAATGGACTACGGAAAATTGTCGGTGCGCTTCGACAAAAGGCAGCGTGCGTCGTCTTGATCGCGCCAGAGCTGTCATGTTCTTGCACGTTCAAGAACCCGCGTTCGACGGCTCGTTTAGACGCCGTTCCGTGGCAAGTCGGCTCCCGCTTGGACAAGTCGCTCCACGACGGCGGCCGCCTCCTCTGGAATGGCCGGTATGGTGCCCGACTTCCGCGTCGATCCGAAATCGAGGCCGGCGAAAAAGAGACCTGGAACAGCGCCGACGCCATCCTCGTGGACGGGCTGGCCGGCTGCATCGAGCGCGCCGGGAAGCCGAACCCATGAGAAATCGCCGGTGAAGCCGGTGCACCAGATCACTGATCTGATGCCGCTCGCCGTCCAGTTGAGGGAGCGGATCGGAGGATCGGGCAAGCGCGGTTCAATCGTCTCGGCTGGATCATCCTCGGCCAGTGGCGCATCGAGGCCGGCGCGCTCGATGTACTCGTCAACCAGGCGCTTGGCATTCGCGGAGACTTCGTCGGCAAATCGCATATGGTCGTCGAGCTCGTCGCCGAAGACGAGGTTGCCGTTCTCCACACCCCTGAAGCGGCCGAGCAGCACCACGCCCTGCGCGCTCAGCGATTGCAGGCTGATCGTATGGGTCGCGCCGACCAGCGCGCGGGCCTGCAGCTTGCCGGAGGGGAGGACGAGTTCCTTGCGCGGAACGTCGAGAAAACCGGACAGCGTCAGCCATTTAAGTATGTTGCCCCTGCGGTAGCGCCGCACCCAACGGCCGTTGCGGCTGGTCGCCAAAAAGACCACACGTCCTGCCAACGCCAGATCCTCGGCGATCTGGCCGCCCGACTGGCCGCTGCCGACCACCAGCACCGCGCCACTCTCGAACTCGGCCGGGTTGCGATAAGCCGAGGAATCGACTTGGCGAATTGCGGTTGGCAAATCCGCCGACCCTGCTGGCCGGACCTGCCGGTTCTGGTCGCCGGTGGCGATCACCACGTTGCGCGCCAGAAATGCCCCGTCCGTCGTTGTGATGCGAAAGATCCCGTCGTCTCTCGTCAGCTCTTGCACTGGAGTGTGGGTGCTTACCGGCAGACGGTGCCGCTCGGCATAGCCTTCGAGATACGCGACAAATTCGTGGTGGCTTATCGCGCCCCACGGCTCGGGCCCCTCATAGGAATCACCGGGTAAGATGGAGCGAATGGTCGGCGAATTCAGTCGAAACGAGTTCCACCGCTGCGTTCGCCACGTCTCGCCGATCCGGCCTCGATCGAGCACACGGTGGTCGCGGTCCTGCCGTTTCAAGAAGTAACTGACGCCGAGTCCCGCCGGACCGGCGCCAATAACGAGGGCGTCAAGAACTTCGCTCATGCATTCCCCCTGCCAACCATACGTCCACAAGATCGTATGGCTCGGCTTCGGGCAAGAATAGAGTTCCGGCTGGGATTGCGCTATCCGTGCCGGCTCACCCCCAGATTGCCAGCCCCGCCAGGCCGACGATGCCGACGACCAGCCGCCACCAGCCGAACAGCGCATAGCCGTGGCGCGAGACGTAGTCGAGCAGGAAGCGCACGACGATTAGCGCGGTGACGAAGGCGGCAAC
The DNA here is from genome assembly GCF_040320865.1 of Mesorhizobium sp. M0598. NCBI lineage: Bacteria > Pseudomonadati > Pseudomonadota > Alphaproteobacteria > Hyphomicrobiales > Phyllobacteriaceae > Mesorhizobium > Mesorhizobium sp. M0598. Next base: position 530,241 of record NZ_JAMYQL010000001.1, read on the forward strand.
GAAGCCGACGGCGATGATGGGCAAGTCGGCGCTGCTTAGCACATTGCGGTTCTTGAACAGGTCGAAGGCGAAGGCGCCGACCATCGTCGGGATGGCAAGGAAGAAAGAGAATTCCGCCGCCGCCCGCTTGTCGACGCCGAGCAGCAGCGCGCCGACGATGGTCGAGCCCGAGCGTGACGTTCCGGGGATTAGCGACAAGCACTGAAACAGCCCGATCTGCAGATAAAGCCTGGTCGGAAACCGCTCGACATCATGGTAATACGGCTTCGGCTTCATGCGATCGACCAGCAGCAGGATGACACCGCCGATGATCAGCATGATGCAGATCAGCCGCGGCGATTCGAACAGCACCGTCTTGATGAAGTCATGCGCCAGTGCGCCGATAATGGCCGCCGGCAGGAACGCGATGAGAATGCCAAGGACGAAATGCCGCGTCAGCCGATCGTAGGACAGCTCGAGCAGCATCTTCCAGAGACGGCGGAAATAAACGCTGAGGATCGCCAATATGGCGCCGAGCTGGATCAGGATCTCGAAGGCCTTGCCGGTCGAATGAAAGCCGAGGAAATGGCCGGCAAGAAGGATGTGACCGGTCGACGATACCGGAATGAACTCGGTCAGGCCCTCGAGCAGGCCGAGCAGCAGCGCTTCGACGACGGTCTGGCTTTCCATGGCAACCTCGGCGTTGGAGTGAGGGCTTGAGAAAAGGGCTTGCTTGTCATGGCGCGGAACTCCCCCTATAGGTCGCAGCACCCTGACAGCCCGCTGAATCGGGCGGCCAAGACTTACCGGCGCAGCCGGCGATTTGCCAGTGCGCTCTATTATCGCGGGACCATGCTGACGCTTTTCCACCATCCGATGTTCGCCAGCTGCCGCTTCGTTCGCCTCGCCTTTGGCGAGTATGGCGAGGAACTGGCGCTGATCGAAGAGAAGCCGTGGACGCGGCGCAAGGAGTTCCTGGCGCTGAACCCGGCCGGCACGCTGCCGATCCTGCTCGCCGAAGGCGACGTGCCGATCGTCGGCGCAGTGGTCATTGCCGAATATCTCGACGAGACGCGCGGCGTACTCAAGCGCGACAAGCGGCTATTCGCCGAGGATCCGATGGAGCGCGCCGAAATCCGCCGGCTGACCGACTGGTACCTCAACAAGGCGGAAAGCGAGGTTACCCGGCATCTGGTGCGCGAACGCGTTCTGAAGCCGGTCATGCCGGAAACGGCAGGCGGCGGATCGCCCGATTCGGCGGCGATCCGCGCCGCCCGCGCCAATATCCGCCAGCACATGAAATACACCAACTGGCTGGCCGGCACCCGTCATTGGCTGGCCGGCAACAAGGTCACCTATGCCGATCTCGCGGCGGCGGCAGCACTGTCGGTGCTCGACTATCTCGGCGAGATCGACTGGCGCGAACACAGCGCCGCGCGCGAATGGTATACAAGGGTGAAATCACGGCCTTCGTTCCGGCCGCTTCTGTCCGACCGGGTGCGCGGCCTGTCGCCGGTGTCACATTATGCGGACCTCGATTTCTGATACGGCAAAGCTGCGCGCGCTGATCGACCGCGAGGCGCGGAATGCCGGCTTCGACGCCGTTGCCGTCACCACGCCCGATGCGATTCCGCAGGCGCCGGAACGGCTGGCCGAATTCGTTGCCGACGGCTTTCACGGCTCGATGGGCTGGATTGCCGAAACGCTCGAGCGGCGAGGCAAACCGACGACGCTTTGGCCAGAGGTCCGCTCGATCATCGTGCTGGCGATGAATTACGGCCCCGACCACGACCCACGCGACATCCTGGCAAAGCGCGACCGCGGCGCGATCTCGGCCTATGCGCAGAACCGCGACTATCATGACGTGATGAAAGGCCGGCTGAAGGAGATCGCCGGCAAGATCGTGGCGCGCGCCGGCGGGGACGTGAAAGTTTTTGTCGACACCGCGCCGGTTATGGAAAAGCCGCTGGCCGAGGCGGCCGGCCTCGGCTGGCAAGGCAAGCACACCAACCTGGTCAGCCGAACGCATGGCTCCTGGCTGTTCCTCGGCACCATCTTCACGACGGCCGAACTGGTGCCGGACGCGCCTGAGGACGACCATTGCGGCTCCTGCCGCGCCTGTCTCGACGTTTGCCCGACGGACGCCTTTCCGGCGCCTTACCGGCTCGATGCGCGGCGCTGCATTTCATACCTCACCATCGAGAACAAAGGACCGATCCCGCATGAGTTCCGGGAAAAGATCGGCAATCGCATCTATGGCTGCGACGACTGCCTGGCCGCCTGCCCGTGGAACAAGTTCGCCCAAGCCGCTTCGGAGGCAAAGCTTGCCGCCCGCGCGGACTTGCGCGAACCGCCGCTCGCCGAGCTGCTGCGTCTCGACCACATTGCCTTTCGCACGCTTTTTTCGGGCTCGCCGATCAAGCGCATCGGCCGCGACCGTTTTATCCGCAACGTGCTGATAGCGGCCGGCAATTCCCAGGACTTGTCGCTGGCCGGCGCCGTTCGCGCGCTGCTCGACGACGCCTCGCCCCTGGTTCGCGGGGCGGCTGTATGGGCGCTGTCGCGGCTGGTGCCGAGTCGGGAGTTTGCCGAGCGTGCAGCCGCCGCATTGCAAGCAGAAGATGACGAGGCGGTGAGAGGCGAATGGCTTCTGGCCCTGCCAAAGCCGATCGAGGCACATACATGACCAAACAACAGATTTTCATCTTCGGCGCCGGTTATTCGGGCAAGGCCTTTGCCCGCGCCAACAAGGATGCCGACACGGCGATCTTCGGTACAACACGGTCGCTGGAAAAATTCGCGGCGCTGCGGCAAACCGGTATCGTGCCGCTGCGTTTCGATGGCACGCTGACCTCCGAAATCGGCGATGCGCTTGGGAAGACAACCCATCTCGTCGTCGCGGTCGCGCCGGACGAGGCCGGCGACCCGGTGCTGGGTGCGGCTCGCGAGGTGATCACGGCCAACATGCCGGAGCTCGAATGGATCGCCTATCTCTCGACCGTCGGCGTCTATGGCGACCATGGCGGCAATTGGGTGGATGAGGCCGCCGAATGCCGGCCGTTGTCGAAGCGGTCGGTGATGCGTGCCGCAGCCGAGCAGGATTGGCTACAAATGGGCCATGACATCCACCGGCCGGTGGCGATCCTGCGACTTTCCGGCATTTATGGGCCAGGCCGCAACGCCCTGGTCAATCTGGAAAACGGCACCGCCCGGCGGTTGGTCAAGCCGGGCCAGGTGTTCAACCGCATCCATTGCGACGACATTGCCGGCGCGCTCTGGCATCTCGCCGAAGGCAATCGCGGCGGCATCTTCAACGTCACCGATGACCTGCCGGCGCCGCCGCAGGACGTCGTCGCCTATGCCGCCAAGTTGATGGGCATAGAGCCGCCGCCCGAAATTCCGTTCGCGACCGCCCAACTTTCGCCCATGGCGCGATCCTTCTACGGCGAGAACAAGCGTGTCGCCAACGCGGCGATCAAGGCGGCCGGTTATGGCTTTCGCTTTCCCGACTATCGCTCGGCGCTCGATGCCATGTGGGCGAGCGGCGACTGGCGCGACGGCGAGGCGCGCAGCCCGATGAAACGGTCATGATCGATACGTTGCGCGGGGCGTGGTATGATGCGGTTCAAATCGCGGAGGGGTCCAGCTTGGGAAAGACGTTAAAGCTCGCCTTGCCCAGCAAAACACTGCTGCTTTCGGCAGCACTGGCCGTCGCCAGCTTGACAGCGCTGGCAACGCAGACGGCGGGCGCCGAGGAACGGGCAAAAGACCTGTTTGGCGCCAAAAGGCTGCCGGTGGTCGCAGCAGCGCAATCGATCGGCTTCTACTCCAAAGGCTGTTTTTCCGGCGGCGTCGCCCTGCCCATGGATGGCCGGCACTGGGAGGTGATGCGGCCGTCGCGCAACCGCCGCTGGGGTCATCCCGCAATGATCGCGCTGATCGAGAAATTGTCGCGCGACGCTGCCGCCGACGGCTGGCCGGGCCTATTGATCGGCGACATTTCGCAGCCGCGCGGCGGGCCGATGCTGACCGGCCATGCCTCCCACCAGATCGGCCTCGACGCCGACATCTGGCTGACGCCGATGCCCGACCGCAAGCTCTCGGCCGAAGAGCGCGAAAACATCAGCGCTACCTTGATGGTCGATGAAAAAACCCACTTGGTGAAGGACGGCGTGTGGACGCCGATGCATACGCGGCTGTTGAAGCGCGCCGCGAGCTATCCCGAAGTCGAGCGCATCCTGGTCAATCCAGGGATCAAGAAGAAGCTCTGCGACACGGTCAAAGGCGACCGCGGCTGGTTGCGCAAGGTCAGGCCGTTCTGGGGCCACGACTACCACTTCCACATTCGCATCGGCTGCCAGGCTGGATCACCCGACTGCAAGGCGCAGGAAGCGACGGCGCCGGGCGATGGCTGCGACCAGGCGCTGGCCTGGTGGTTCACCGAGGGGCCGTGGCGCCCCAACAAGAACCCGGACAAGCCGAAGGCACGCGACGTGATGACGATGGCGAACCTGCCCAGACAATGCCAGTTCGTGCTCGACGCGCCGGCTCCGGCCTCGGCCGAAGCAGTCACCTACTATGGCGACGGCGTACCGATCGCGGCAGAACCTTCGCCGCCGCCGACGGTCGCAGCCGGCGTGGCAGCGCTTCCGGCCTCGGCGAACGCCTTTGTGGCGACCCCCGAGATCGGCATTCCGCTGCCGCGGCCACGACCGGGGCACTGATGCGGGCAGCATGTTCGCTGTCTGCATCCGTGCATCTCCATTTCGAAACCGATTTCCCTTTTTGCGGTCATGCGCTAGTCAACGAGAGAGAACGGCGATACGCGTCGGGAACGGACGAGAGCATGCCAGGCGTAAGCGACGACGACACTTTGTTGCGATTTCCGATCCTGATCGGCGACATAGGCGGCACCAATGCGCGCTTCTCGATTGTGCTCGACGCGAATTCCGAGGCCGGCGAGCCGACGATCGTCCAGACCGCCAACTTCAATACGATAGACGAGGCGATCCAGTCGGCCGTGCTCGACCGCTCGTTGGTCCGGCCGAATTCAGCTGTGCTGGCGGTAGCCGGTCCTGTCGAAAGCGACGAGATCCCGCTTACCAATTGCCCATGGATCGTCAAGCCTAAACAGATGTTCGCCAGTCTCGGTCTCAGCGACGTCGTGGTGCTCAACGACTTCGAGGCACAGGCGCTGGCTGTCGTCGCGCTCGGCGAAGAGCATATGGAAAAGATCGGCGGCGACGAGCCGGAACCGAATTCCGGGCGGGTGGTGCTCGGCCCGGGAACCGGGCTCGGTGTCGCCGGGCTGGTTTATGCGCTGCATCACTGGATACCGGTACCCGGCGAGGGCGGCCATATGGATATCGGCCCGCGCTCGCCGCGCGATTTCCAGGTGTTTCCGCATATCGAGAAGCTCGAGGGCCGCATCTCCGGCGAACAGATCCTGTCCGGACGCGGCCTGGTCAATGCCTACCGGGCGGTGGCCAAGGCGGACGGCAAGCCGTCGCCCTTTACAACGCCTGCCGAGGTCACCGCCGCGGCGCTGGCAAAGAACGATCCGGTGGCCGAAGAGGCGCTGTCGATCTTCGTCACTTGCCTGGGGCGCACCGCCGGCGATCTCGCTCTAGTGTTCATGAGCCGCGGCGGCGTGTTTCTCACCGGCGGCATCGCGCAAAAAATCCTGCCGGCACTGCGCACCGGCAATTTCCGCGCCGCCTTCGAGGACAAGGCGCCGCACAGCGCCCTGATGCGCAGCATGCCGGTCTATGTCATCACCCATCCGCTGGCGGCGCTTTTAGGGCTGGCCGCCTATGCCAGAAATCCGTCGCTGTTCGGCGTGCAGACGGCGGGGCGGCGCTGGCGGGTCTAGGACACAAGCTGCGCCGCGACGAAGTTTCGCCGTCCCCGGCCATAGGCAAGCCGCCATCGGGGCGTTAAGAGGTTGCCGAATTGCAGCCCGGCCGAACCGAAACCACAAAGCGCTCCAACTTGACACTTCCAGCACCAACCAAAGGGAAAGTCCGTCCCAGCGAGATCGTGGCGGTGATCCGCCGCATCATCGCCGAAAACAGCCGCGATTATCGCTGGTATTATGTTCTTGCCGTGCTGTGCCTGGTGACGATCGCGGCGACGACCGCCTTCACCGCCTGGATCATGAAGGATGTCGTCGACCAGATCTTCTATAAGCAGCGCGGCGATCTTATCGCGCTGATCAGCATGTCGATCCTGGCCGCCTTCATGCTGCGCGGGCTGGCCAGCTACGGCCAGGCAGTGACGCTGGCCAAGATCGGCAACAATCTGGTGGCGCGCTACCAGCGCCGCATCTTCGACCATCTAATGAAGCTCGGCGTCGGCTTCTTCAACGACACCCGCTCGGGCCGGCTCGCCGCGCAGATCAACGAGAACGTCAACGGCATCCGCGATCTCCTGTCGATGACGCTGACATCGCTGGCGCGCGATGCCGTGTCGCTTGTCGCGCTGGTCGGCGTCATGATCTGGCAGGACCCGGTGCTCTCGGCGATGTCGCTGCTGATCGGGCCGCCCTTGATCTACAGTGTGACCTATCTGATGCGTCGGGTGCGTCGCATCACGCGTGAATCGGTGCAGATCAACTCGCGGCTGATCGGCGCCATGCAGGAAGCGACGCAAGGCATCGCTATCGTCAAGGCCTTCACCTTGGAAGACGAGCTGTCGCGCCGCATCGGCGGCCTCGTCGCCGGCGCCGAGCAGCGGGCAAACAAGATCGCCCGCGTCTCGGAACGGCTGACGCCGATCTCCGACATGCTGGCCGGCTTCGCCGTCGCCGGCGTCATCGCCTATTCCGGCTACCGGGCGACCGTCGGCGGCCAGCCGCCGGGCGCCGTCGTTGCCTTCCTCACCGCCCTGCTGCTCGCCTATGATCCGGCCAGGCGGCTGGCGCGCATGCAGGTCGGTATGGAAAAGTCGCTGGTCAATGCGCGCATGATCTACGAGCTTCTCGACCTCGAGCCGCAGCAGGGTGACGTGCCAGGAGCCGCCGAGGCGAAATTCACCTCTGGCGAAGTGCGCTTCAACAACGTGTCCTTCCGCTATGTCGAAGGGGCGCCGGTCCTGCAGGATCTGAGCTTTGTCGCCGCCGCCGGCAAGGTGACCGCCATCGTCGGAGCCTCGGGCGCCGGCAAGACGACGCTGGTTGCGCTGCTGCAGCGCTTCCACGATGTCGAGTCGGGCAGCATCGAAATCGACGGCCAGGACATTTCAAAGGTCACCAAGCATTCGCTGCGCGGCTCGATCGCCTATGTCTCGCAGCAGCCCTATCTGTTCGAAGGCACCATCCGCGACAACATCCGGTACGGCAGGCTGAGCGCCACCGACGCAGAGATTGAACGCGCCGCCCAACAGGCCGCGGCACACGATTTCATCCGCCAGCAGCCGCAAGGCTACGACACGCCGGTCGGCGAGAACGGCGTGACGCTGTCGGGCGGCCAGCGCCAGCGCGTATCGATTGCACGCGCTATCGTTCGGCAGGCGCCGATCCTGCTGCTCGATGAAGCGACCTCGGCGCTCGACAACGAGGCCGAGGCCCGCGTCCAGGAAGCGCTGACCCATGTCATGGAAGGGCGCACCACCATTGTCATCGCGCACCGGCTGTCGACGGTGGTCAATGCCGATCATATCATCGTGCTGGAGCAGGGCCGGCTGGTCGAACAGGGCACGCATGCCTCGTTGATGGCCGACCCGCACAGCGTCTATGCCCGGTTCCACCGGGTGCAAGGCAGGAAAGGGCTGGGGCTTGTCGATGACGGCGAGCCAATCCAGAGTGCGGCGGAAAATGGTCGCGCGAAAAAGGCGGCCGGGAGACATTCATGAGTGACACGCCGACCGTTAGTGAAATGGGCCTGGTGGTGGTGGGCGCGGCCGGCCGCATGGGCCAGGCGCTGATCCGCGCCATCCACACGATACCGGGCGCCCGTGTCGCCGGCGCCATCGAGCGGGCCGGTTCGCCCCATATCGGCAAGGATGCCGGCGAGCTGGCCGGCGTCGGCAGGCTCGAGGTGGCGATCGGCGACGATCCGCTGCCGGCCTTCGCCAAGGCCGACGGCGTGCTCGATTTCACCACGCCGGCGGCGACCGTCGAATTCGCCGGCTACGCGGCGCAGGCGCGCATCGCCCATATCATCGGCACCACCGGCTGCTCGGCTGAAGACAATGCCAGGATCGCGGCGGCGGCGCGCCACGCGACGGTGGTCAAGTCAGGCAATATGAGCCTCGGCGTCAATCTGCTGGCGGTGCTGGTGGAGCAGGCGGCGCGCGCGCTCGATGCCGACGATTTCGACATCGAGATCCTGGAAATGCACCACCGGCACAAGGTCGATGCGCCGTCGGGCACGGCGCTGCTGCTCGGCGAGGCCGCCGCTGCCGGGCGCGGCGTAGCACTTGCCGGCAACGATGTTCGCGTGCGCGACGGCCATACCGGCGTGCGCAAGGCAGGCTCGATCGGTTTCGCCAGCTTGCGTGGCGGCTCGGTGGTCGGCGACCACAGTGTGGTGCTGGCCGGTACCGGCGAGCGCATCACGCTTGCCCATCATGCCGAGGACCGGGCGATCTTTGCCCGCGGCGCGGTCAAGGCAGCCCTGTGGGCGCGCGGCCGCAAGCCGGGCCTCTATTCGATGCGGGACGTGCTCGGCCTGACAAGCTGATCCACAGATTTGGCTGATCCACAGATTTGGCTGATCCACAAGATTTGGCTGATCCACAAGATTTGAAGGAGCAAATATGTCGAGAACTCTCGTGCTCGTGCGCCACGGCCAGAGCGAATGGAACCTGAAGAACCTATTTACCGGCTGGCGCGACGTCGACCTGACCGAACTGGGCCATGCCGAAGCCAAGGCGGCCGGTGCCAAGCTCAGGGCGCGCGGCATGAAGTTCGACATCGCCTTCACGTCGTCGCTGATCCGGGCGCAGAAGACCTGCCAGCATATTCTCGACGCCGTTGGCCAGAGCGATCTCGAGACCATTCGCGACCAGGCGCTGAACGAGCGCGACTATGGCGATCTCTCCGGCCTCAACAAGGATGATGCGCGCAAGAAATGGGGCGAGGAGCAGGTGCATGTCTGGCGCCGCTCCTATGACGTGGCGCCGCCCGGCGGTGAAAGCCTGAAGGACACCGGCGCGCGCGTCTGGCCCTATTACCTGCACGATCTGCAACCGCATGTGCTGCGCGGCGGCACCGTGCTGGTGGCGGCGCACGGCAATTCGCTGCGCGCGCTGATCATGGCGCTGGACGGCAAATCGGGCGAGGAGATCGTCAAGCTCGAGCTCGGCACCGGTGTGCCGGTCATATACACGCTCAACGCCGATTCGACGGTGGCATCGAAGGAAGTGCTGGAGGGCTGAGGCGGAGAAGGAATGCGGCTTTCAAAAAAGCGCGTTGACACTCATCCCTCGCCCGCTTAATGAGCGCGCACCAGCCCAGATGGCGGAATTGGTAGACGCGCACGGTTCAGGTCCGTGTTCCGCAAGGAGTGGAGGTTCGAGTCCTCTTCTGGGCACCAAATTCCCGTTTCGAGCCGATTGATGCGGTTTCAGAGACCCAAGAAAAAGCCCGGTTTGCCGGGCTTTTCCTTGATCCAATGCTCTAGGCTGCCCTACCGTCAGCCATGGCATCCACAAGATATCTAACAATTATCCGTGGGGTTAGGCAGCGATCTGTCGTTGCGACAGCGCAGCAGCGGAAGGATTTGGCCCGAGATCACCCTGGTGATCTTCTGTTGCTTGGCGTTGGTCACGACGGTCATGCACGCACATCCGTAGCCGTGACCCGAACCAGGCACATTGGTCTCGACGAATTGCCGCTCGTCAAAGGCCGGCACATTGTCGATGTCTTTGGGATCCGGGCGTCCCTGCATCTGGATCCACCAATCCCCGTCACTGTCGGTCAGGACGAGGTTGCCGGGTGTCGGGTTGGAGTACCAGCCACAACGGCGCTCGGCATAGGCGGCGGCAGACAAGGACATGATGGTCAGGCAGAAACAGATTGCGAACAATGGACGCATGAGAATCTTCACCTCCCTTGAGCAAAGCAGGTAATGCCGCCGATAACCTGCGTTGACGCCGGTCACGAGGCGGCATGATTTTGTAAGCCTTATGGCCTCAACTTCGTGTCCACATTTTCTTCGATCAATCCGCAATGAAGCGTCACGGGCACCCTTTGGACATTGCTGAGTGGACTGTCGATGAAATCGCAGCCGAGCAGATTGTCCGGGCTGCTCTTGCGCGCCGAGGCAACGTTGACGTTCACCTCGGGAGGATCGGCAAGCCAGTCGAGACGCTTCGTGTCGACCTGGCGCCGCTGATGCGGGCGCGGCCACCCGTGCCCGCTATCTCAACCTCTTCGTCCTGCGGTGTGAGATCGATCTGGCCGACTTCGTTGGCATGCTTCGCGGCGCTCCGCTTCGGGTCGCCGTAATAAGAGGCGAAGACGACGATCCCCTCCTTTTCAACCGCGAGCTTGGCGGCTGCTTTTTTAGACAGCGTGACATTGACGTCGAAGCCGAGGTCGCCCTGGGCTGTCGCCGGCACAGCACATGCCAACAGCGCAGATGCTGCAATCGTTACTGCGGGCACTGATCTATAGCGTTTCACAATCCACCTCCTTCAAGTCCTCCACGCAATGATGATGCCCCTCGCATCCTTTCATGTCTGGCGGCGACGTCACGCTCGCCGCCGGCTTCATCGTGATCAAATCAGCTATGGGAGGTGTCAGTTCGCGGCCGGAACGGGGCAACTCAGATCGCCTTCCTTGCAATTCAGGTAACCCTCGAAGGCTTTGACACGGGATTGCGTCAGGCCGTCCATGCATTGCGCGATGAGCATCGGCATTACGCTTCCTCCGGCCGATCCAGCAGTCTGGAAACTGCACTCCGCGTCGCGAAATTTGACCCAATCCTGCTGCGCTTGAACGAGAAGCTTCCTCGTTTCCGCGTTGTCCTTCAGTCGGGTTTCGATCTGCCGATAGAGTTCGTTGAGCTTCTTGTCGGATTTCTTGAACGCGGCATCGGCGCCCTCAGCGAAGGCGAAAGCCGGCATGGCCAGAGCCAACGCAGCAGTCAGTATCGCGGTTTTCATCGATTGTCCTCCGTCTGGATTTTCGAAAGGTTTGCATTTTCCACATCCTCCAGCCGATGATCGGAACCTATTCTGGATGGCCGCGCCTTGGAGTGCTCCCGCTCATCATTCGCTTCGGTGGCAATCGCCAGCGATCATCACCGTCGTTCCGTAACTGTCTCGGCAAAACACTTTGCCAGGTCTTGCGGCGCTCCGAGCTTCTTCGCCCAGGATACCAGTTCAGGTTTTTCCGACGGCTCGGCATAGCCGCCCCACACGTCGCGAAACTGCTTCTTTCCGTCGACTGTCTGGAAGAACATCACGCCGTCGTCGCTCACCGGCGTGGAGACGTAGGCGGCGCTCCAGCTGCCGCTCTCCATGATCGAGAAGAACTTTGCCTGAGCGGGCTTGAACTTATTGGTCATCGCCGAGACGACGAGAGGGGCATATTCCTGCTTGCGCGCCTTCGTCACTTCGACCTTTATACCGTCACAGGCGTTATTCGCAGCGAAAGCGGACGTCAGCGCCATTCCCAACCCCGCAAGGCCGACCATGACGATTTTGACACGTCGACGGATGAGACCGTTCAATTCAGACATGAGTGGCTATCCTCTTCGTTGTTCGCTGCAGGGGCCATTAATCGGAATCGTCGTCGTCTGATGAATTGTCATCGTCCGGTGTATCGACCTCGCAGCCGATGCCGCGGCAGCCTTGGTAGTTGCCTTGCGTATCGAAGTTGGGATTGCCTTCTCTGTCGTACTGCGGTCTGTCGTCGATACTTTGATCCCCGTCATCAGGATCGTCGACTTTACATCCGAGCCCATGGCAGCCGATGTAACGGCCCCTGGTATCGAAGTTGGGATTGCCGTTCCTGTCGAACTGCGGCCGGTCGTCTATCTTCCGGCTCCCTTTATGGGACCGATCAACCAGGCAGCCCTTTCCGCGACAACCATCGTAGTCGTCGGTGGTACAACCGACGATCGCCATCAAAGCAGTGGCCAAGGCCGCACAGATTACGAGTTTCATGATTCATTCCTCCGACTGGCTGGCGGCGGACATCGTCCATAGCGGAAGGCCATTGCAGGCGGCGATCCCCGCTTTTGCCGCGAAGGCTGGCGCCAATCGGAGGAGGGCAAAGCTTCGCTGGCCATCAAACGAGAGCCAGGCTGTGGGCGATGCATTCGACGACTTAGCCGACGGTTGCCGTAATCTCCTACGTGGGAGCGAACGCTCCCAGCGGGGGCCGCCGCATTAGCGAGTGTCAATATTCCTCTCCATGCTTAGTGCCCCGTCCGCCCAAGCATGTTTCAACGATCCGCTGACGCGGCTGTGCTTCCAAGAAATGCATCCGGGTCAGCCTATGACAAGGACAAATCCCAATATCGCAGGATTGAATTTTGCAAATGCTTAATAATTCGGAATCGGCACGGGCTATCTTAGCAGATACTGAAATGTGATCAGTAGCAAGATTTCGGAATGCTTCCTTAGTTTGGTTCTCATTAAGCCGAGTTAGTACAAGTAATATTCTATGTTGTTGTGAATTTTGCGCCATCTCTACAAAAAAGGCGCGACGATACCACATCTTATACGATCGCCCTAATTGCGATCTATTGTGGTATTTTTTCGAACCCAGCCAACCGTTGCGAGGGCCGAAAGAAACGCGCCCCTTTGCCCGACTTTTCAACGCTGCGGCGTGCCAAATAGGGGCGCAGTGGGGCGCCGCGGCCGCGTTGTGAGCATCTTCCCAGTCGGATTGTCATCGGGTAGCGTGCAGGGGCGGCACGGCACGTGAAGGCGCTCTTTGGCGAATGCACTGCTGCACCTTCAGCAGTTGCCCGTCAGAAGATGGGGCTGGTGTCACAACCAGGTGCTTGCCGCGACAGATTGTTCCCGTCGCGGTTCATTTCAGCACCGAAGCGAGGGGGAAGAGATGCACAACCGATTTCGGCAGTGCCTGCGGAAAGTGTCGCTGGCGGCATTGACGATGCTGGCGCTAAACATCCCGGTCCACGCGGCTGATCTCGTCATTGCAATGCCGAACTGGCCGTCGGGCCAGGCGACGGCAAATATCCTCAAGGTCAGCCTGAAGGAAAATTTCGGGCTCGATGCCGACGTGCGCGAGATGGGGACGCTGATTGCCTTTGCCGGTCTCAATTCGGGTGAGGTGGATATTCATCCCGAAATCTGGCTGCCCAATCTGGACAATCTGGTGAAGAAGTATGTGGATGGGGCCGGCACGGTGGCCATCAGCCCCATTGGAGTGCCGGCCTGGCAAGGCATTTGCGCGACGCGTGAGGCAGCCGACAAATTTGGAATTCACGACGTTTCCGACCTCAGCGATACGAAGAAAACCGCCGCGTTGGATACTGATGGCGACGGACGTGGCGAACTCTGGATCGGCGCTGAGGGTTGGTCCTCGACCGCTATCGAGCGCGTCCGCGCCAACAGCTATGGTTATGCCAAGACGATGACCTTGCTGGAGACGCCCGAGGATGCCGGAATGGCGGCTGTCGATGCCGCGGTCGCCACGGATCATCCAATGGTGTTTGCCTGCTACGCGCCGCACTACGTCTTTGAGCTGCACGACATTGTCCGGCTTACCGAGCCGCCCTTTGATCCGGCAAAGTGGAAGATCGTACTGCCGTCAGAGGACCCGCTCTGGGTCTCGAGGTCCAGCGCGCCGGTATCATGGGATACCGCACATTTCCATATCGCCTACGCCACCTCGCTGCGCAAAAAATATCCGAAGGTGGTGGCGTTCCTTGAACGGGTCGAGCTGAAGCCCGAGGAAATCACCAAGATGAGTTATGCGCTCCAGGTAGAGCGTCAGGATCCTTACGAATACGCCAAACAATGGGTTGCCGCACAAGGCGCACGGGTGCACGGGTGGGCAAATCCATGAGCGGAAATCCTATGTTCGCGGAACGCGGCACCGTCCGGCGGCGCTCCCTCACGGCAGTCGTCGCCGCGGCGTTCGGTCTTGTCGCGGTGGCGGCGCTGGCTGCGGGAACACAGGTTTTCGACCCGAAAAGCCACAAATGGGTGGACTACGATCGCACCAAGGCGCGCAAATACTATGCCGCGCATAATGAGGTGCCCGAGGCATTTCGTCCGCAGATGGTCAAATTCCGCACCGCGGAAGTGCCAGGCACAATCATCATCGATGGCAACCAGCACTTTCTCTATCTTGTGCAGCCGGGTCAGCAGGCGATGCGCTATGGTATCGGCGTGGGCCGGGAAGGGTTTGGCTGGGCCGGCATCGTGCGCGTCGGCCGCATGGCGGAGTGGCCGACCTGGACACCTCCGGCCGAAATGGTCGCTCGCGATCCGAAGGCTGTGAAATACGCCGGAGGCATGAAGGGAGGGCCCGACAACCCGCTCGGCGCGAGGGCGCTCTATCTCTATGAACGCGACCAGGACACGATCTACCGGATACACGGCACCCCGGAGCCTTGGACGATCGGGCTCGACGTGTCGTCGGGGTGCATCCGTATGAGGAACGACGACATCGTCGATCTCGCGTCCCGCGTCAAGGTTGGGGCCAAGGTCATCGTTCTCATGCAGGGGGCCGCCCTCTACAAAGGTGTATGAAGCGGCATTCGGAGAGGGACAAGCAATGTCGGGAAAAAATGCAGTGAGAACTTCGATCCGGGGGACAGCAATCGGATTCCTGGCTGGAGCCGTTAGCGCTTGTGTCAGCACGCCACCGCCGCCGCCTCAGGACCAGATGTCCAGGACCAAGGTCGAGACGGCCCCGGCGGACCTTCAACTGCTTTGCGCCAATGCGGTCGCCAAGGCGAGCGGTGTCGACAGCACGAAGATACTTCCGGTTTCATCGAGCAAGCTCGATTCCAAGACCTATCAGGTCGAACTCGATGCCAGTGGCAAAAAGACAAGCTGCCTCGTGGATACCGACGGCAACGTCAAATCGGTTGAGCCCGTCTGATCCGCTCTGGTCGACGAATTCGCAACCAACCTGACGATGCGCCCTGGCTGCAGACATGACGATGTTTGGGGCGCCAGCCGCGATGAGCGGTTTGGAGAGCCTGGCAAACCGCGCGCCTGCCTCACCCCAGCCCGATCCGCTTGGCGCCTTGCCGGAACAGCGCCTCGGCGTCCGGCTCGAAGCGGAACGTGCCGATGAAATCGTCGGCGCAGTAGTTCGGCAGCATCTTGCGCAGCGCAGCGGCGAAACTTCGTGCCTCGTCCAGCCGCCCCGCCAGCGCAAGGCAATGCGCGGCAATCGCCAGGATGATGGCGTGGGCGTTGGGACGCGCGGCTGCTTTCAGCGCCCATTCGGCGGCTTCGTCGAACTGGCCGAGCCGGACATGCGACATCGCCCTGGCGCCCAACATACCGAACAGCAGCGGATCGAAGGGGCTCAGATGCCTGGAATGGTCGGATGAGCCGATCGCAGCCTGCGGGTCGCCGGACTGCGAATGGACGAAAGATAGCGCATAGTGGCCGAGCGCGAAATTCGGACTGAGGTCTACGGCGCGTTCCAGCTCGATGAGGGAGCCGTCCTGCTCGCCGCGCAGCCACAGCGCCCGCCCCATGGCCCAGTGAGCGGCCGGATTGTGATCGTCGACGAGCAGGCTCTGGCCGGCTGCCTCGAAGGCCAGGGCGCTTTCGTGATCGCGGTCGCCCCAGCGCTGGAAGGCATTTTGCCAATGGGTGAAGGAGAGGCCGGCATAGGCGCGGGCGAACGTCGGATCGAGCTTCAAGGCTATGTCGAAGAAATGCCGGGCCTGCTCGTTTTCAGCGCGGGTGAAGCGATACATGTGCCAGAGACCGCGGTGGTAGGCTTCCCAGGCGTTCAGCGAATTGGGCGCCTTCAACATGGCGCGGTTGCGCTCGACCGTCTCGATCTCGGCCGAGATCGACGAGACGATGCTGTTGCCGATGTCGTCGAGCACGGCAAAGATGTCGTTCGGCTTGCGCTCGAACGTCTCGGCCCAGACGATCCTGGCCGTGCGCACTTCGACCAGCTCGACCGCGACGGTGACGCGGCCGGCCTGGCTGCGTACCGTGCCGGTGGCGACATAATCGACATTGAGCCGACGGCCGGCATCCTCCGGCCCAATGTTTTTTTCGGCGAGCGCAAACACCGAACCGCGCGCGATGACGAAGAAATCCCTGAGCTTGGCCAGGCGGGTGATGATATCGTGGGTCAGGCCATCGGCGATGCTTCCGCGTGGGCCGCCGTCAGCCGTCTCTTCGGCAAACGGCATCACCGCAAGCGAAGCCTTCTGCGATGCAGCAGTGTCGGAATTGGGAAGCACAATTGACGCGTGAGGGGCCGCGGGTACGAGTGACGGTCGCGCCCAGAGCGTAGCGGCAGGTCGTTCGTTGCGGATCGTGCGCCATGCCTCACGAACGGGTCCGAAATCCAGATCCTCCGAAGCAAACAGCTGCGCTGCGGAAGCGAGATGTTCCTCGCAGGCGTCAAACTGGCCGCGCTGCGCCAGCCCTTTCAGAAGAGCCACATGCGCGCGCCCGTCGAACGGAGCGAGTTCCAGCCATTTGTCCAGATGCGAAGACATTCTGTCGGCATCCACCGGAAGCTTGTTGACGAGATGTTCCAGGATTGCGGCGTGCCAAGAGCCGAAGCGGCGGCGCTGGGCGATCAGCCAGCTGTTGAAATGCGGGCTGCGGTCGATCTCCAGCCCATCGAGAAAGTCGCCGGCGAACATTCCGGAAAGAGCCTGCAGCCGCTCTAGACCGAGCGTCTCAACGCCCTTGGCGGCGGCCGAGGCTATGTCGACAGCGTCGACGGAAGCACCTCTCAGATCAAGCGCGATCGTGTCGCCTGGTGTCTCGACTCTGCGATGATGCGGTTCATCGAGGATGCCTCTAAGCTTGCTCAGGCACCAGCGAAGCTCGCCGCGCGGGTCGTTCGGCACATCCCACAAAAGCTCGCAGAGGCGGCTGCGGCCGACCGGATGCGGCGCCAGCGCCAGATAGGCGAGCAGCGCACACAGCTTGCGCGATTTTGGGAGCTGGATGATGATGCCGTTGCGTGCGATCGTCAGCGGTCCGAGCAGACGCACGGAAAAGCCGGCCACCTCGCCGTGGAGGCTCGATCGGGCGGATTCCACGTAAGTTTCCACGCCTGCTCCCACGCTGGCCAGTCGGCCTTTGTTTTATCACCAAACGCGACACGGTGCATCCGGCAGCGAATTCCCGCTCCGGATGCTGGCATTGCCGGAGGCAAATGTAGCGCGGCAAGGTCTCGAAACCTCGCCGCCCAAGCCACCGGTCTGTAACCGGCCCGTGACGACAAGAGACAACGACAAGGCGAGGAGATCGACATGTTGCATCAACAGAAAATCAGAACCACCGCCGGGCGCGGCCGTCTGTTCGACAGCATTCTCGACACGGTCGGCGATACGCCGGTGATCCGCATCAATAATCTCGGACCGGACCATGCCACGATCTACGTGAAGGCCGAGTTCTTCAATCCCGCCGCCTCGGTGAAGGACCGGCTGGCGCTCAACATCATCGAGGAAGGCGAGCGCAGCGGCGCTCTAAAGCCTGGCCAGACCGTGGTCGAGGCGACCAGCGGCAACACCGGCATCGGCCTTGCCATGGTCTGCGCCCAGAAGGGCTATCCGCTGGTGGTGACGATGGCCGACAGCTTTTCCATCGAACGCCGCAAGCTGATGCGCATGCTGGGCGCCAAGGTGGTGCTGACGCCGCGCGCCCAGAAGGGTTTCGGCATGTACAAGAAGGCGGTGGAGCTCGCCGAAGCCAATGGCTGGTTCCTGGCCCGCCAGTTCGAAACCAAGGCCAACGCCGCCATTCACGAAGCGACGACGGCGCGCGAGATCATCAACGATTTCGCCGGCTCGCGGCTCGACTGCTTCGTCACCGGCTACGGCACGGGCGGCACCGTCGCCGGTGTCGGACGCGTGCTGCGCCGCGAGCGGCCGGAGACCCGGATCGTGCTCGCCGAACCGGCCAATGCGCAGCTTATCGGCAGCGGCAAGCCGCAGCAGCGCGGCACCGGCGGCGCGCCTGCCGCCAGCCATCCGGCGTTCGAGCCGCATCCGATCCAGGGCTGGACGCCCGACTTCATTCCGGACGTGCTGCAGGAGGCGATAGACGCAAGCCTCTATGACGAGGTGGTGCCGATTGCCGGGCCCGAGGGCATGAAATGGGCCAAGGCGCTGGCGCAGAAGGAAGGGATTTTCACCGGCATCTCCGGCGGAGCGACCTTCGCGGTGGCGCGGCAGATCGCGGAAAAGGCGGCACCCGGCTCGGTGATCCTGTGCATGCTGCCCGACACCGGCGAACGCTACATGACGACACCGCTGTTCGACGGCATCGAGGCGGAGATGGATGCCGAGGAGACTGCGCTTTCGCAGTCGACGCCCGGCTGCCAGTTTCCGGCGTGACGGCGGCACATCGGGAGCGGCCTGCATGGACACGAAACCTGGACTGGCCGTCACGGCCACCGAGGAAACGCTTGACCCCTCGAACTGGGCCGACGTGCAGGCCCTGTCGCATCGGATCGTCGACGATGCCGTCGCTTACCTGCGCGATGTCAGAGAGCGTCCGGTGTGGCAGGAGATGCCGGTTGATGTGAGGACCTTCTTCACATCGCCGCTGCCGCGTTCGCCGGCGCCGCTAGCCGAGGTGTATGGCCAAGTAACCAGGAGTTTGATGCCCTATCCGATGGGCAACGTCCATCCGCGCTTCTGGTCCTGGTATATGGGCTCGAGCAATTTCACCGGCGCGCTCGGCGATTTCCTGGCGGCGATCCAGGGCTCCAACCTCGGCGGCGGCAACCATGCCGCCGCGCTGATGGACAACCAGGTCGTCGACTGGTGCAAGCAGATGATGGGCTTTCCGCAATCGGCCAGCGGCACGCTGGTCAGCGGCGGCTCGATGGCCAACATCATCGGGCTGACCGTGGCGCGCAACGCCAAGGCCGGCATCGACATACGCGAGCACGGCGTTGCCGGCATCGACAAGCCGCTGCGTTTCTACGGCTCCGACCAGCTTCACTCCTGTCACCGCAAGGCGATGGAAGTGCTCGGCCTCGGCAACCGGGCGCTGCGTCGCATCCCGAGCGATGCCGGGCTGCGGATCGACATCGCTGCGTTGCGGGCGGCGATCGCCGAGGACCGCGACGGCGGCTTCAAGCCGGCCTGCGTAATCGGTACGGCCGGCACGGTGAACACCGGCGCAATCGACGATCTGCAAGCGCTGGCTGACCTGGCGGCAAAAGAGGATCTGTGGTTTCACGTCGATGGCTGCATCGGCGCCTTGCTTGCGATTGCGCCGGACAATTCGCATCGCGTTGCCGGCATCGAGCACGCCCACTCGATCGCGCTCGATCCGCATAAATGGCTGCACGCGCCATTCGAGGTCGGCTGCGCGCTGATCCGGGATGCCTCCGTGCATCGCGGCACGTTCGCGGTGACGCCGGAATATCTGGAATCGACGCCGCGCGGCCTGGCCTCCGGCCAATGGCTGCACGATTACGGCCTGCAGACGACGCGCGGCTTTCGCGCTCTGAAGGTGTGGATGGCGTTGCGAGAGCACGGCATCGAAAAGTTCGGCCGGCTGATCGACCAGAACATCGCGCAAGGGCATTATCTCGGCGCGCTGATCAAGGCCGAACCGGCACTCGCACTGGCGGCGCCAGCGAACATCAACATCGTTTGTTTTCGCTATCGCGCGGACGGACTGGGCGGGGAGCGCCTGAAAGCGCTCAATACCGAGATCATGCTGAGGCTGCAGGAAGAAGGCATCGCCGCCATTTCCGACACGACGGTGCATGGCCAGCATAGCCTCAGGGTGGCGATCAACAACCACCGCACCCGGCGCGACGATCTGGACCTGCTGGTGCGGGAGACCGTGCGGCTTGGACTGGAGATTTCAAGGCGTGGCGTGGCTCTTCCTTCTCCCCTTGTGGGAGAAGGTGGATGAGGGGTGTTCCAGCTTGATACTGACGGCACTCCGTCCGCACCCCTCAACCGTCTTGGCGCTGCGCGCCAATCCACCTTCTCCCACAAGGGGAGAAGGAAGAAGGAGCGGCGCTGGCCCCGACAATTGGTCGTCTGCAAGGCTACGCCTCGAGCCAAACCTTCTCGAAATGCTGCTCGAGCGACTGGTGCTGCTCGCAGCCATGCACACCCTTGCGGTAGGTGCGGTAGACCGAGCGCCAGTAGGGCTGGATGATGACGCCGGAATCGCGCAGATTCTGTTCGATCTTGGCCATGAGCTCCTTGCGGGCGCCGGGATCGGGCATCGCCAGCGCCTTGTCGAGCAGACTGTCGAATTCCGGATCGGCGTAGGCGCTCTCGTTCCATGCGGCGCCAGACTTATAAGCGAGCGCCAGCACCTGGACGCCGAGCGGCCGGCCGAGCCACTCCGTGCAGGAGAAAGGATATTTGCTCCAGTCGTTCCAGAAGGTCGCGGCCGGCAGCACGGTGCGCTTGATCTTCAGCCCGGCCTCGCGCATCTGCGCGGCGATGGCGTCGCCGGTGCTCTTCTGCCAGTCGACGTCGACCGAGATGAGTTCGTATTCGTGGTCGGCCTTGCCGGCCTCGGCGAGCAGGGCCTTGGCTTGATCAATGTTGCGGACGGCCGGGCCGATATCGGCATATTCGGGATGCATCGGCCCGACATGATGGTTCTCGGCAGGCTTGCCGCGGTTGTCCATGCCGATCTTCAGCACGGCGGCGTTGTCGACGGCGAGCTGGGCGGCGCGGCGCACCTTGATGTCGTCATAGGGCGGATTGCCGATATTGAACCGCGCGACGATGGTCGAGCCGGTGGCGATTTCCGAATTGCTCAGGCCCATGGAGTCGGTCTGCGCAACCGTGTCGGAGGCGGTTTCGTGGTCGGTGTCGATCTCGCCCGATTCGAAGGCCGACAGCATCGCATTGGGGTCGGAGCCGTAGTCCACCCATTTGATGCCGTCGAGGTAGAACTCGCCCTTCCACCATGGCTTGTCTTTGCGGCGGACTTCGGCGCCGACCTCGGCGTCCCATGCCACGAGTTCGCAAGGCCCGGTGGTGATCGCCAATGCCTTCAGCGGATCGCCGTCGCCTTCATAGCTGCGGTGCATGATCAGCGCCGGGTAGTCGGCCATGCCGGCGATCAGCGAAATGTCGGGCTTCGGCAAATTGAGCCGCACGGTGACGTCGTCGACGCGCTCGATGCCGCCGTCGACGGGCTTCTTGGTATCGGCGTTGACCAGTGCGCCCATGCGCGCGGCGACCGAATTGCCGGCGACGGACGCATCGCACCAGCGCGTCAGATTGTGGATCACGTCGTCGGCGTTGAAGGTGTCGCCGTTCGACCAGGTGATGCCCTTGCGGACATGCAGCGTCAGCACGCGGGCGTCGTCGCTGGTTTCCCAGCTCTCGAGCAGCCATGGCTCGAAGGTGAAGTCGCGCTTCCAGCGCACCAAATATTCGTTGCACTGGCGGGCGACGTTGGACATCTCGACGCCGTCGAAGGTGCGCGGATCCTTCCAGCCCTTGACGTTCATGGCGACACGCAAGATGCCGCCGCGCTTCGCCTCCTCGGCCCTCGCCGGTGACGGCGCAAGCCCGCCCAGCGCCAGCGCGCCGGCAGCGCTGACGCCGAGCGCAGCCATGGTGGCGAGATATTCGCGCCGGTTCATCTGGCCGTTCTTGAAGCCGTCAGCGACGGGTCCGGCCTGCGGATGCAGTTTTCGGTCGGTCAGCATGAATTTCATCGTCGTCATTCCCCTGTTGTTGGGCACCTCTGCCGATCGCCAAACCCGGGGACGGATGCGATCGCCAGAGCGCCATTGCCTCGGGGATGATAGGGCGAGCTCCCGTGGGGGAGTGTTCGGACTTCCGCAGTTCTTGTGCGCTGTTCCGCAAACGGAAGGTCCCCCTCACCCGGATTGCCAACCGAATTACGAAGAGCAATTGGGGGCAATCCGACCTCTCCCCCGGGGGGAGAGGAGGTCGCCAGCGTTAATGCCAGCCTCTTCTCCCCAGCGGGGAGAAGGTGGACGCGAAGCGGCCGGATGAGGGGGCCTTCGCAACCTCAGTAAGGCCAGTCGCCTTTGCCGAGCGCGGCGATGGCCGCAATGATGCGCCCGAAGGCTTCGCCGGCTCGCGGTACGGTCTTGCGGGCGCGTAGAAAGCTATGCACGAGGCGCGGCTCCTCATGCCACCAGGCGCGACCGCCGCCGGCCAGGATGCGGCCGCGATAGGCCTCGCCTTCCGAGGACAGCGGGTCGCATTGCGCGGTGACGATGACCGTCGGCGGCAGCCCGGAGAAGTCGGTGTCGCTGAGCGGCGAAAAGGTCGGGTCGTCCTGCGACTGTCCCTTCGCCGACCGGATCTGGCGATAGAACTCGATGTCGCGCAACGTCAGCAGCGGCGCTTCGGCGTGCTCGACACAGGAGCCGGCGCTCTCTTTGCCAACTGGTTCCGGGCCGCCCAACTCGGGATAGATCAGCACCTGGCCGATCGCATGGCGAGGATGGCGGCGTGTCGCCTGCGCCACTGCTGCGGCCAGGTTGCCGCCGGCGCTTTCGCCGCAGAGGACGATCGGCAGGCCGGCCGTTGCCGCGGCCCATTCGAATACGGCCAGCGCATCGTCGAAGGCGGCCGGATGCAGATGCTCGGGCGCCAGCCGGTAATCGGCGGACAGCACGGCAAAGCCGGTGCCGGCGCATATCTCGGCGCAGATGTCGTCATGGCTGTCGAGCCCGCCAAGGACGAAGCCGCCGCCGTGATAATAGACAACCATCGCTTGCGGCGCCGTGCCCGCCATCTGGTAACGCCGGACCGGGATCGCACGGTCGCCGGCAGGAACCGCGCTGTCGCTGGCCTTGACGCCGGGTGGATAGGGCTCGCGAAACGCCCGGCACATGGCATCATAGACCGCTCGCTGCCTGTCGATCGGCATGTAGACGATTTCGGGCGGATACCACTCGTTGACCCGATCGATATAGGCCCACAGCTCCGGATCGAGCAGCGTTTGGTATTTTCCGCGCCCTCTCGTTCCGGGTCGCTCGGCTTCGGTGATCATCGCTGCGCGATCCCGCTCAGAGCTCGGCGTAGAGCCGGGCAGCATTTTCATAGCTGAAGCGCAGCGGCACCGAGCCCTCGACCTGCCAGGCTTCAACCGTCTCGCCTGCCAGCAGCCGGCAGGCGCCGTCGGTGGTGGTGACGGCACCGCCATAGAGCCGGTTGGCAAGGTTGAGGATGGCCGTCTGGTGCATCGCCGTGCTGCCGCTGCCGCAGGCATCCTTGACCAGCAGCACTCGAAACCCGAGCGCCACCGCATCCTTGACGGTGGCATCGATGCAGGCCTCGGTCCAGACGCCGGCAACGACCAGCCACTCGATGCCGTCGGCCTTCAGCCGCTCGGCGGCAGGCCCCGCGCGGAAGGCGCTGGCATCGGTCTTGACCAGCATCATCTCGCCTGTCGCCGGGCCCACTTCCGCGCAGATCGCAGTCAGCGGATCGTCCTTGTCGGAAAACGCCGACTTGCCGCTGGCCTCGACCGGGTGGAACGGCCGCGCCGTGGCGAGATCGACGATATAGGCCCAGTGGTAAAGGGGCACATTGTTGGCCCGCGCCGCCTCCTGCAGCCGCTGGACGTTGGCGAGGATGTCGCCATAGCCTTCGACCAGATAGCGCTTGTCCCGCCGATGCTCCTCCTGGAGATCGATGAACACCGCCGCCACCTTGCCGCGCTTGATCGAGATCGGGCTTTTCATGCAAAACTGCCTGTCAACACTCAAACATGCCTGTCAAGGAAATCATCCTCATAGGGGAAGCGCGACAGGAGCTCGGTGCCGGTCTCGGTGATCAGGATCTCGTCTTCCAGCTTGACGCCCTCGCGGCCGCCCTTCTCGCCGATATAGCTTTCGACACTGACCACCATGCCGGGCACGATGACCCCGTCGCGGCCATAGGTCTCGTAGTCCATGGCGTGCGCTATGAACGGTGTTTCGCCATGCATGCCGACGCCGTGCATGACCGAGGTATAACGCTGGTCGACGAAGCGGTCCGGTATCTTCCAGGCCCTTTCGGCAATCTCGCGAAACGCCATGCCCGGCTTGACGACCCCGATATTGTGCTGAACCTGGTCGTGCGCCATGCGGTAGAGCGACTTCTGATAATCCGTCGGCTTGCCCGGTCCGCAACGGAAGGTGCGCGAAAAGTCCGAATAATAGCCGTAGCAGCCGATCGTATCGGTATCGAGCGCCAAGAGTTCGCCCGGCCTGATCTTGCGGCCGCTCGCCTCGTTGAACCACGGATTGGTGCGCTGGCCCGAGGTCAGCAGCCGGGTCTCGACGAACTCGCCGCCTTGCCGGATCACCTCACCATACATGATGGCGAACAGCTCGTTTTCGGAAACGCCAGGCTTGATCGCCTCGCGCACCGCATAGACCGCAGCCTCGGCACCAGCCATCGACACCTGCAGGCATTTTACTTCCTCGGGCGTCTTGACCGCGCGCACCGCCAAAATCTCGCCCTGGCAATCCCGCACCTCGCAGCCGCGCTTTTCCAGCGCCAGTGCCTGCAGATGGCTGCAGCGGTCAAGGCCGAGCTTCATCGAGCCGCCGCCATGCGCCTTGAGCAATTCGGCGATCTCATCGGCGAACGGGCCGGCGGTCTCGTCGTCGCGGCCTGACACCGATGACCAGACCAGCTTGGACGGACGCGCCTCGTCGATCGTGTCGAGCACCATCGAGACATGGTAGCTCTGCGGATATTCGAACAACACGATCGGCCCTTCGGTGGGGATGAAGAAGTAGCGCGTCGAGTTGCGCAGGAAATAGCCGAACATGTTGCGCGAGCCGGTGGCGTAGCGCTGGTTGTAGGGGTCGAACAAAACGACGCCGCCATAGCCGGCCTCGCGCATCCAGGCGCGCAGCCTGGCCAGCCGGCCCTTGCGCAGCGCGTCGGCGTCGATGAAGGACGGCTCGGTGTCCGACAGCCACATGCCGCCGGCCGGATCCGCCGCCGCCGGATGGCGCATGCGGTCCTTGAAGTCGACATCCTCGGTGCTGTCGGGGTCAAAAACGACGATGCTCATGGGTGCCTCCTGGAAGCGGGGAAGATGAGCCATGCGTCGTTCAGAGGCTGTGCGGGATACCGCAGATGTTGTGCGAAATACCGCTTGAAGTCGTTCCGTAGCGTTCTACGGCGCCCCCCCCTGTCCTGCCGGACATCTCCCCCCTCGAGGGGGGAGATCGGCTCGTCATCGCCGCTTTCGTGAATTTCCACCGTCGCAGGAGGAGCGGAGCATCGAAGCTGTCAATCTCCCCCTTGTGGGGGAGATGCCCGGCAGGGCAGAGAGGGGCGCTGTCCCGCCAACGTCTCGCAAGGGACTACTGCCTCCGCATCACCTTCGGCGCATGGCCATGCTCCTCCCGGAACGCCCGCGCAAAGCTCGACATCGAGGCGAAACCGCAGGCCAGCGCGACGTCGCGCACCATCAGCGTCGAATGCGCCAAGAGGTCGGCGGCACGCTTCAGCCGCAGGCGGCGGTAATAGCCGTTGGGCGAGATACTGAGTTCGGAGCGGAAATTGCGTTCGAGCTTATCGGAGGAGACACCAAGTCGCCCCGCCAGTTCCGCCATGCCGAGCCGCTCCTCCACCGCATCCTCCATGATGGCGATGGCCGACAGCACCAGTTCGTTCTGCACGCCGGTCCGCAGCCTGAGCGGC
The DNA here is from genome assembly GCF_040320865.1 of Mesorhizobium sp. M0598. NCBI lineage: Bacteria > Pseudomonadati > Pseudomonadota > Alphaproteobacteria > Hyphomicrobiales > Phyllobacteriaceae > Mesorhizobium > Mesorhizobium sp. M0598. The sequence continues at coordinate 555,992 of NZ_JAMYQL010000001.1, forward strand.
ATCAGCTTGCGGTCGACGCTGGAGCGTAGCGGGCTGTGCACAAACCATTCGGCGACGCCGGCGGCCAGTTCGGCGCCATAATCGCTGGTGATGATCTCCAGCATCATGTCGAGGCTGCCGACGCCACCGGCCGAAGTGAAGCGCTTGCGGTCGATGACATAGAGATCGCGCCTCAGCTCGATATCCGGAAACGCTTCGGTGAAGGCAGCCTGGCTGGTCCAGTGCAAGGTGCAGGCATGACCGTCGAGCAGGCCGGCCCGAGCCAGGAAGAAGGCGGCATCCGCCACCGCACCGATATGGGCGCCGTCGCGCAGGCTCCTGCGGATCCAGCTCACCGCATCGTGCGCGACGAGATGATCGGCATCGCCGCCCGAGCAGACGACGACGCGATCGACCTTCGGCGCGTCATGGGCGGCAAAGCCGGGCTGGATGACGACGCCGTTCGAGGCCTCCACCGGGCCTTCGGCGGCGCCGACGATGATCCAGCGATAGCAGTCCCGCTTGGCCAGCACGTTGGCGGCGCGGAGCGGCTCGATCACCGAGCTGAACGCCATCATCGGAAAGCCTGGGAAGACCAGGATGGCAAAGGTTAGGGGGGTGTCGCTTGCCGTCGGTTGGTTGCGTTGTCGGTTGTTCATAGCTTATGGAGCCAAAAGGATCGGGACGCTACAATTCAGGCAGATGCGCCCTGGGTCAACGGAATAGCGTGCAAGCTTGGGGGTGCGACGCAGAACAATTGCCGCTTGTCGGCGATCCCTCACGCCCCCCTCTGTCCTGCCGGACGTCTCCCCTTCGCCGTCCCGTCCGTTTCAGCGTTGGAGATTGGCGAAAGCGCAAGATAATGGCCAATCTCCCCCCTCGTGGGGAGATTCCCGGTAGGGCAGAGGGGGCGCCGTCCCGCCGACGTCTCGCTATCCGGCTCAACTGGCCAGCGCCCGATCCAGATCCGCAATCAGATCATCGCCGTCCTCGATCCCGGCCGACAGCCTTACCAGCGAATCCGAAATCCCGATCTCGGCGCGTTTTTTCGCCGGGATCGAGCCGTGCGTCATCAGCGCCGGGTGCTCGATCAGGCTTTCGACGCCGCCGAGGCTTTCGGCCAGCGTGAACAGTTGCGTATGTTCGAGGAAGCGTTTGGTGCCGGCGAGGTCGCGGTCGAGCTCGACCGTGATCATGCCGCCGAAGGCGTGCATCTGCCGCCTGGCGATGGCGTGCTGCGGGTGGCTGGGCAGGCCGGGATAGATGACACGGCGGATGTCGGGACGGCTTTCCAGCCAGTGCGCGATCTTCTGGCCGTTCGACGAATGACGCTCCATCCTCAGCGCCAGCGTCTTCAAGCCGCGCAGCGCCAGGAAACTGTCGAACGGCCCTGAAATGGCGCCGATGGCGTTCTGCAGGAATTTCAGCCGGTCGGCGAGATCCTTGTTGTCGCCGACCACGGCGACGCCGCCGACCATGTCGGAATGGCCGTTGAGGTATTTCGTCGTCGAATGGACCACGATGTCGATGCCGAGCTCCAGCGGCCGCTGCAGATAGGGGCTGCAGAAAGTGTTGTCGGCGACTGAGAGCACGCCTTTGCGCCTAGCAAGTGCTGCGACGCCTTCGAGGTCGACGACACGCAGCAGCGGGTTGGTCGGCGTCTCGACCCAGAGCATTTTGGTTTCCGGGCGGATCGCCGCCTCGACCGCGGCAAGGTCGGTGAAGTCGACGAAGTCGACCTGCAAATTGGCCGAGCGCTTGCGCACCCGTTCCAGCAGCCGGAACGTGCCGCCATAGATGTCGTCGGTCGCGACGATATGCGCGCCTGAATCGAGCAATTCGAAAATGGTTGCGATCGCCGCCAGCCCCGAAGCGAAGGCGAAGGCGGCTGTGCCGCTTTCGAGGTCGGCCACCGCGCGCTCGAAGGCGAAGCGGGTCGGGTTCTGGCTGCGGGCATATTCAAAGCCCTTGTGCACGCCCGGGCTCTGCTGACCGTAGGTCGACGTGGCATAGATCGGTACCATCACCGCGCCCGTCGTCGGGTCGTGGCTCTGGCCGCCATGGATGGTGCGCGTCGAAAAGGCGAGGCGGTTTTTGCCCGATACGGTGGCTTTGACGGTCATCGGGCGCGCCTCAGATGGTTGATCAGGTCGATGCGTGTTATCAGGCCGATGAATTCGTCGCCGTCGAAGACGATGGCGACCTCGTTGCGATCGAAGACCGGCAGCAACGCGTCCAGCGTCTGGCTGGCTTGCAGCGTGTGCAGGGTAGAGGTCATAGCCGTACTGACCGGGGCCTTGAAGCGGTCCCAGCGGCTGTCATAGGGGCCTTCGACCTTGGCGAGGATATCGCTTTCGTCGATGATGCCGACGAGCTTGCCCTCGTCCAGCACCGGCAGCTGCGAGACATCCGATCGGCGCATGAGGCCATAGGCGTTGAGCAGGCTTTCGTCCGGGCCGACGGACACGACATCGCCGGTGCGGAGCGTGCGCATGACCAGGTCGCGCAGATCGCCATGCTGCTCCTGCTCGGCCAGGCCCTGCTCGACCAGCCAGAAATCGTCGAAGACTTTCGACAGGTACTTGTTGCCGCTGTCGCAGACGAAGGTGACGACGCGCTTCGGCACCGTCTGCTCGCGGCAATAGCGAAGCGCTGCCGAAAGCAGCGTACCGGACGACGAGCCGGCGAGAATGCCTTCCTTCGAAAGCAGGTCGCGCACCGCAAGCATGCTCTGCTTGTCGGGGATGGAATAGGCCTTCCTGACCAGCGACAGATCGGCATTGGGCGGCACGAAATCCTCGCCGATGCCTTCGACGGTCCAGCTTCCGGCCTCTACCATCTTGCCGGTCTTGATCAACGGTGCCAGCACCGAGCCGACCGGATCGGCCAAAATCATCTCGGTCTTCGGCGAGACTTTCGCAAAATAACGGCCGAGCCCGGTCAGCGTGCCGCCGGAGCCGACGCCGACGACCACCGCATCGACATCGCCTCCGAGCTGTTGAAAGATTTCCGGCCCGGTCGTGGTTTCGTGGGCCAGCGGATTGGCCGGGTTGGCAAACTGGTTGGCGTAGAAGGCGCCGGGCAACTCGGCGGCGATCTTTTCGGCCATGTCCTGATAATATTCGGCATGGCCCTTGCCGACATCGGAACGCGTCATGCGCACTTCCGCGCCGAGCGCCCGCAGATGCTGGATTTTTTCGCGCGACATCTTGTCGGGCACGACGAGGATGATGCGGTAGCCCTTGGGGATGCCTACCTGGGCGAGGCCAAGACCGGTATTGCCGGCAGTCGCCTCCACGATGGTGCCGCCGCGCTTCAGTCTGCCCTGTTTTTCGGCGGCGGCAATCATCGACAGCGCTATGCGGTCCTTGATCGAGCCGCCGGGATTCTGGCTTTCGAGCTTGATGAACAGCCGGCACTTGCCGATGTCGAATTTGGTCAGCTCGACGACCGGTGTCTGCCCGATCAGGTCGAGAACCGAGGCATAGGGCGGGCGCAGGCGGGACGATGCATCGTCCGGTGCCACGATCTTGTGCTTGCTCATGTCAGATGCTCCGTTGCCAGAATGAGCAACCGCCCTGGAAGACGGCAACCTACCGTCTTTTCCAGCCGTTTGCAGTTGGAAAGAAGATAGATCGTGCCAATCCGGCCGCCAGCAGGGGAATGGAATTTCGAGAAAGCTTCGCCGGCCTGCAGGCAGGGCAAAAGATTTGCAGAACCTGCCTGGGACTAAACGCACCATCTCGTTCGTTGCCGCCGCCGATTCCGCCATGCTACCCGGCGTTGGGCGAACAGCAATGCAAGGAATGGCCGATGAAGATTCTTGCCTATGACAATTTCAAGCCCGGCGTCACGCTCGACGATTTGCGGCCTTATCTGCGCGACGAAGTGTCGAATGTCTGGCGGCTCTGGAAGGCGGGGATCGTGCGCGAGAATTATGCGCGCGGCGATATTGGCGGCGTCATCATCGTCTTCGAGCTCGACAGCGTCGCGGAAGCGAGGCGATACACCGAGGACTTCCCGCTGTCCAAGGCCGGGCTGCTGGAATGGCACTTCATCGCCTTCGACGCGCCATTGCCGCTGGAATTCCTGTTCGATCCGACGGTCGATATCGCCAAACCATGGGACCGGACTGCAGCATGATCCGGTCGAGCGACGGGATCGAAATCCCGGCCAGCCTGCCTGAGTGGTGCGATCCGCGCCGCACGGCGCTGGTGGTCTACGACATGCAGGTCGGCATCTGCCGCCAAGTGGCCGGCGCCGCCACCATCGTCGAGCGTACCGGCACGGTGCTGGAAGCGGCGCGCGGGGCCGGAATGCGGGTGGCGTTCACGCGCCATCTGTCGCTGCCGCGCAAATGGATGGGCGCGACGCAGCTGCGCACCGCCATGGCCTGGCAGCGGCGCGACAGCCCCGACACGGTCGAGCCGTGGTTCCCGCGCGACGCCGAAGCGACGCGGATCGTGCCCGAGCTGGAACCCCGCGCGGACGAGGCGGTGTTCGACAAGCTCACGATGTCGGCCTTCGATTCCACCGCGCTCGGCTTTGCCTTGCGCGATTGCGGCGTGCGCACGATAGCGCTCGCAGGCATCGCCATGGAGATCGGCATCGAGCCGACCGTTCGCCAGGCGACCGACAATGGCTTTGTCGCCGTGGTAATCGAGGACGCCTGTGGCTTCGGCAACCGCGAAGCGCGCGACCGCTCGATGGCGACGCTACGCTTCCTCGGCGAAGCCGTCGTCACCGATGTCGCAAGCTTCTGCCGCGCGCTTGCCGGCGCGGGTTGAGGGCAATCGGCTTGCCGGCGCGACCCACCGTTTCACGGCAACGCCGAACCGCTCCATCGCTTTGTCTTCACACATTGCGGACGGAAAACCGCTTCGCGCTTTTCCCGGAATTGATCTAGGTGGTGGCTGCGCTGTCGGTGCGAAAACGCACGCCCTCGGCGCGGCCGTGCACGCTGCCCCAGTCGTAGAGCGCCTGGAGCGCGGCGGCGAGATCTTCACCGCGCCCGGTCAAGGCATAGCGCCCCTTGCCGTCCGGCGACGTCTCGAGCGTGACGAAGCCGATCTCGACAAGCTCGGCCAGGCGCTGCGTCAGCATCTTGTCGGAGAGTGAGGGGATCAGCCGGCGCAGGTCGGAATAGCGCATCGGCTGTTCCTTGATCCGCGCCAGGATCACCGTCTTCCATTTGCCGCCGAGCGCGTCGAGCGCGAACTCGACCGGACAGCCGTACAGTCTTCCCCGTTGGGTCATGCGCCAATGCTAGGCAAGGCACGGTGACAACGGAAGCAGAATTTGCCCGGTCATCTGGCCAGGGTCGCGGCTCACGGCCTGGCCGGCTACAAAATCCATGGAGGAGAACGAAGATGAGCGCCCGCGACACCAATCCGGTCAATGCGAGACAGCCGAAACGTGTGGCGTCATCGCCAACCCGGCTGTCTCGACCACCACGGGCTGGACGGTCGGCTTCTGGTGGAGCGAGCTCCCGCACCCTTGGTTCGCCTTCACCGAACGCGGCTATGTGGCCGAGATCTTTTCACCCGGCGGCAGGTGTCCTGCGTCCGAGATCGCGTCAAGACAGAGGCGGCCTCATCCGAGCAAGCGCTTGCTCAGCCGCGCGCACTGCACGCGAATATCGGGAATGGCGTCGATTTCGAAGAAGGTGCCGCGCGTCAGTGGCCCGACGGCGAGGATCTTGGCGGATACCGTGCCGTCGCCGGCGATGACCTCGCAGTTCGCGGTCACGTCGAGGCCGAGGCGCAGCGGATCCGGCCGTGCCAGCCCACGCTCGACCAGCGACCGCACCACGCTGTTCGAGGTGGTCGAGATGTCCCTGGCGATGCCTGTGCAATCATAGATGCGGGTGACGTCGAACCTTTCGAGCTGCTGCGTGTGGCGCGACTGGACCTGTACGCTGAAGCCGTCGCCGGCTGCGATCTCGACGACGCGCCCGGCGACAAGGCGGATGCGGCCCGCTTGCACCGCCTCGGCAACGCGGGCGTAGACTTCAGGCGCCATGCGGTGGCGGTGGATGTCCCACCAGGCCTTGGTGTGCTCGACGAAGCGGCGCTTGGCCGAGGACGGCCAGTTCTGCCAGATCTTCTGGTTGAAGGGTCTCAGACCGTCGACGACGTCGCGCCAGTCGATGCCGGCCTTCTGGTTTTCCCGGATCAGGTCGCGGAACCAGCCGACGAAATAGGAAAGCTGGGTGCCGAGCGGAATGTCGGCAACGTCGAGCTTGATCGGATTGCCCTTGCGATGCGGCGAAGGCAGCAGGCCGCGCCGCGACACCGCGACGATCGCGCCGCGGTGGCCGCGCTGCTCAAGCGACAGGAAGGCATCCACCATGCTCAAGCCGGTGCCCAGCACCAGGACTCGGGCTTCGGGATCGAGCGCAGTATCCGCCTCGGATCCCATCCTGATCGCATGCCCCTGCCCCGCCCCCGGCTCTTCGTCGTGGCCGGTGGCGAGCACGGCAAGATGCGCAACCACGCTGGTGCCGTTGGCCAGCGCCACTTCGACACCTGACGCGGTCGGCGAGATCGACAGGCTCTCCTCGCGGATCAGGCGCAGCCGGCCCGTCTGCTGCTCACGCGCCTCGAGCTCGTCGAGCAACTCCTTGAGATAGCGGGCGTAGACGCTGCGCGGCGCATAGACCGGCGCCTGTTCCGGCGTTGCCAGGCCGCGTTCAAGCAGCCAGCGCGAGAAATTGCCGGGATCATCGGCATAGGCGCTCATGCCCGACGCGCTGACATTCAGCACATGCGCCGACAGCAGCGTTGAATAGGCCATGCCTTGCCCAAAATGAGGGCGTTTTTCGATCAAGCTGACACGTAGATCGGGATTGGGCGACTTCAGCAGATGCGCGGCAAGCACGACGCCGCTGGCACCGCCGCCGACAATGATGATCGAACTTGGCGTAGCGCGCACGGTCATGCGCACACCAGCTGTCCTGGCGATCGTCGCCGGCTCAGGAGAGATTGGTTCAGGCTTGGATTTTCAACGCCGCCGAAAAATCCTCGTCGCCGGCGATGTCGCGCATTTCGGCGAGGCTGCGCTGGTCCAGCACCTCGGCGATGGCCTGCCGGACCTCCAGCATCAGGTGTCGGACTTGGCATGTCGCCTCGTTGCAGTCTTCGCAGCGCTGATACTGGGTGCGGCTGGCGCAAGGAATGGGGGCAAGCGGTCCGTCGAGCACGCGCACGACGTGGCCGACCTTGATCTCGTCCGCCGGGCGTGCCAGCCGGTAGCCGCCCTCCTTGCCCTTGCGGCTCTGAACGAAACCGGCATTGCGCAATTCGCCAAGGATCGCATCGAGGAACTTCTTCGGAATATTGTTTCCTGTGGCGATGTCGTTGACGAAGGCGAGCTGTCCAACCGGCAGGCGCGCCAGATGGACGAGCGCTTTGAGGCCGTATTTACCTTTTTTCGTGAGCATAACCCGAACGTTTCTCTGTCATGCGACGGCGCAAGGCCACCGGTTGCGAAACGCCTGGCGTGCCTCCCCGCCGCGTCCAAGCTGTCACTACAGATAAATTCTAGTGACATGATATACAAGCCGAGAAACGTTGATTTTGCTTCGTTTTCACGCCGCAATGGCCATTTTGGCCGGGGCTTGTGCTCTTGGAAGCACAGAAGCCGCCGCCAATGGCGCACCGCCAAACTGGCCGGCGGCAGGAATGTCCCCATCGGCGAGAATACCGACAGCAGCTTCTGCCCCTGAATTTGAAGGCCAAAGCATGCCGCGCGCGGCAATAAGGAGGGTGGCGTCGCTCATCGTCCTCTCCAATCCTTCAATGTCGATAAGGATACTAGACTTAACCGCGAACACAGGGAACTTGTTTCTAATTTCTTGGCTATTCACAGCACGGGTTTGCCGATGCAAGGGCGAAAACGGGAAATCCTTGTTGCGCGCATGGACGACGTGGAAGAGGTTCGCCGGGCAAGGACGATGGTTCTCACCCGGGCCGTCCCGTCACCCAGAAGCGTGCGAATGTGCAACTGCCATAACCAGATGACTTTTTCTAACAAGACCGAACCGATTGGAAGGATTTAACTCTACAAGAACGATAGAGTTAGATGACTATGAAACGCAATCCGGGTTTTTCTCGTTTCCAAGGAGCCTTTCATGTCCACCATTTCGCGACGTATCGTTCTCTTGTCCTCGGCGGCCTTGGCTGGTGCGGCCTTTCTCGGCCCAGCCGATGCGCAGGACCTCAAGATCACTATCGGCTACCAGACGGTCGTCGAACCCTCGAAGGTGCCGCAGGCCGACGGCGCCTATGAGAGCGCGACCAAGGCGGCAATCGACTGGCGGAAATTCGATTCCGGCGCCGACGTGATCGCCGCCATCGCTTCCGGTTCGGTCGACATCGGTTATGTCGGCTCGAGCCCGCTGGCGGCGGCGGCGAGCCGCGAGCTTCCAATCCAGACAATCTTCGTTGTCGGGCTGATCGGCGAATCCGAGGCCCTTGTCGCCCGCAACGGCGCCGGCATCGAGAAGGCCGCCGACCTTGCCGGCAAAAAGGTGGCGGTGCCCTTCGTTTCGACGACGCATTACAGCCTGCTTGCCGCGCTGAAGCATGAGGGTGTCGACCCGAAGTCGGTCGATATTCTCAATCTGCGGCCACCGGAGATCGCGGCGGCATGGGCGCGCGGCGACATCGACGCCGCCTATGTCTGGGATCCGGCACTCGGCCAGATCAAGACGACGGGCAAGGTCGTGCTGGATTCCTCCCAGGTCGCCGCCTGGGGCGCGCCGACCTTCGACGCCTGGATCGTGCGCACCGACTTCGCCGAAAGGAACCCGGAAGCGGTGCGCGACTTCGTCAAAGTGACGGGCGCGGCCTATGCCGAGTTCCTGGCCAAGCCGGACGTCTGGTCGGTGACGTCGCCGCAAGCGGCGAAGATCGCCACGATCACCGGGGCCAAGCTGGAGGACGTGCCGCAACTATTGAGGGGCTATGTCTTCCCGACGCTCGAGGAGCAAGCCTCGGACAAGTTCCTCGGCGGCGGCACGGTCAAGGCAGTCGAGGCGACATCGGCCTTCCTCAAGGAGCAGGGCAAGATCGACGCCGTGCTGCCGGATTATTCGAAATACGTGTCGTCGAAATATGTCAGCGAAGCGCTTGCCTCGAACTGACGGCAATGCGCGCGGTTCTCCTTCCCTGACGCCGCGTGCTCCCTGCCCCGAACCGCTTGCGAGGAGCGGCTTCGGGGCAGACAGATTCGGAATATCGGCGAGGTTCCCATGACGCATCTCGTGCTCGACAAGGTCTCGGTCCACTATGACGGTCAGCCGGCGCCAGCGGTCGAAAATGTGTCGATTGAGATCGCCAAGGATGACTTCGTCGTCCTGGTCGGCCGCTCCGGCTGCGGCAAGACGTCGTTGCTCAATGTCGCTGCGGGCCTGGTCCAGCCTGTGCGCGGACGCGCCACGATTGGCGGCAGGCCGATCACGGCGCCAAGCTCTGAGCGCGCCGTCGTGTTCCAGAACGACGCGCTGTTTCCGTGGCTGACCGCGCGGGAAAATGTCGCCTTTGCGCTCAGGCTGCGCGGTGTCAGGGCGGCTGAACGGGCGCGGCGCGCCGACAAGCTTCTGGCGCTGGTGAAGCTCGACGGCGCCGGCGACAAGCGCATCTGGGAGCTTTCCGGCGGCATGCGCCAGCGGGTCGGCCTGGCCCGGGCGCTGGCGGCCGAGCCGCAATTCCTGCTGCTCGACGAGCCGCTGGGCGCGCTCGATGCGCTGACACGCGAACGCATGCAGACAACGCTGCTCGATCTGTGGACGGCAAGCCAGGTCGGCGTGCTGATGGTCACGCACGGCATCGAGGAAGCCCTGGTGCTGGCAACCCGTATCATTGTGCTCGCTCCCGGCCCTGGCCGGGTGGTGTGGAGCTTCGAGACCGGCTTCAGCCGGCGCTATGCAGCCGGCGAGGCCATTCGCAGCATCAAGGCCGATCCCGCCTTCGCCGCGGCGCGCGGCGAGCTGACCGACGCGATCTTCGAAGGGGAGGCAGCATGACCATTACCTCCTATACCGAGCGGCCGCAGCGCTCCAAGGTCGACGACGGAGGCGACGCGCTGTCGGTGCCATGGTCGCGGCCGCGGCCGAGACGCAGCCGCGTTTCGGCCCGCGTGGTTAGCGCGATCACCATTCTGATGATGCTGGCGGCGTGGACGGTATCGGCCCGCCTGCAATTGGTGTCGCCGGTTTTCCTGCCGTCGCCCGTGGCAGTCTGGAACAAATTTGCCGTCGTCGCCCGTGACGGCTTTGTCGACGCGACGCTGCTCCAGCATATCGCCGCCAGCGTGTGGCGGGTGTTTGCGGCGTTGATCATCGCCCTTGTCATCGGCGTTCCCATCGGCCTGGCTATCGGCATCAGCACGATCGGGCGCGGCATCTTCGATCCGCTGCTCGAATTCCTGCGGCCGATCCCGCCGCTCGCCTATCTGCCGCTGATCATTATCTGGTTCGGCATTGGCGAGCCGTCCAAGATCCTGGTGATTGCCCTTGCCATGCTGGCGCCGGTTGCGCTGTCGACGGCATCGGGTGTTCGCGGCGTCTCGCAGGAGCGCATCAATGCAGCGCGCTCGCTTGGCGCCACGCAGCGCCAGGTGATCAGGCACGTCATCCTGCCCAGCGCGCTGCCCTCGATCCTGACCGGTCTGCGCATCGCGCTCGGCGCCGGCTGGTCGACGCTGGTTGCCGCCGAACTGGTGGCAGCGACGCGCGGGCTCGGATTCATGATCCAGTCCGCTGCCCAGTTCCTCGTCACCGACGTGGTGGTGATGGGCATACTGGTGATCGCGGCCATTGCCTTCGTGCTCGAATTCATCATCCGCAGGATCGAGCGGGTGCTCGTCCCGTGGGCGGGGCGGGAGTAACCGGACCGGAGACGTGACGATGCCCCATTCCACCGCTGTACTGTTTGCGCATTTCGGCCATTGGCTCCGCCTGATCAAGGCCGGAGACAAACAGCCGCCTGACGGCGAACGCAAAACGCCGACGCCGGTCCAGCTGGATGCCGAGCGCAACCGCCTGCCACCGCGCGACGAAAGTTTCTACTGGGGCTGGCAATACTGGTCGCGGTGACCGGGCTGCCACGGTCCGCTGTGTGCTGCTCTGAAGGGAGCTTGAGCATGGACGCCTGCTCAACCACGCGAGCGGTTCGCCCAGGCCAGGCCGCCCAGGCCGACCAGCACCGTCACGATGCCGGCATAGAGCCATTGCGACTGGCCGGTCATGAAGCTGCCCTGGACCCAACCGATGCCTTGCAATGACCACAGCACGCCGATGGCGAGCACAATCAAGGCCAGCAGATTTTTGATCAATCTCATCGTTGCAAACTCCTTTTCAAAGTCGATCGCCAGCCGTGCCCTCGTACCGGTGGAAGAGCGAAAAGAAGCGGCCCGATCACGTCATCTTCTACTTAGATGCTAACCTCTGATCTTGCGCAACACATGCGGCGATCGGAGCAAAGATCATCAAGGAAGCTGTGCCGCTCTGCGGGAAATCTCTGACAAATTGTTTCGCACCGACTCCAAACGTGTAACATTGTCATGGAACCGACAGATCATTGCCGCATTTGCTGCCTCATTCGCCCCTAACCGCTGCGGGTCTGTCAACGGAGCCAGTCCCCAACACATGAACAAAAGCAACCGGACCGCGCTTGTCGCGGCCACTATCGCGGCTGGCCTGATGGTCGGCGCATCCAGTGCCAGCGCCGCCGCTCAGTGCGGCCGTGCCTCCTGGTACTCACTGCATTCCAGAACCGCTTCCGGCGAACGCATGAACCCGTCGGCGCTGACCGCAGCGCATCGCAGCCTGCCGTTCGGCACCAAGCTGAAGGTGACCAACCGCAACAATGGCCGCAGCGTCGTCGTGCGTATAAACGACCGCGGCCCGTTTATCAGGGGCCGGATGCTCGATCTGTCGAAGGGCGCCGCCAGCCAGCTTGGCTTCATCAGCTCGGGTCACACCGCTGTCTGCATGGCACGGGTCTAACGGCCGCCACGGCCGGACACCGCCTCCGACGCTCGTCCCCAATAGCCGTGCTGCTTGCCAGGCCTTCGCAGGTGCACATTGAGCCGGCTGTTGCCGTTCCAGGCGGATTCTCAACGCCTTGGACGAAAGAACGAGCATAAATCACGCAAGTTGACGTATTGCATCGCAGCAGATTGTTGCTAACTTCCCCGCAAGGCATTCAAGGCTCGGCGCTGCTCGTCGGCCCTTCGATCGCAGTCGGCAGCGGGGTTCTCGATGTTCTACCAGCTCTACGAACTGAACCACGCAGCTTTGCAGCCGGCCCGCCTCTATGCCGATGCGATGCGCCTGTTCTACTCCAATCCGCTCAATCCGGTTTCACACACGTCCTGGGGCCGCTCGGTTGCGGCAACGGCCGAACTGTTCGAACGCACGACGCGCCGCTACGGCAAGCCGCAATTCGGCCTGACCAAGACCGTGGTCGACTGGAAAACCGTCGAGGTCAGCGAACATACAGTCTGGTCGCGGCCGTTCTGCAACCTGGTTCGTTTCGAGCGGGCGGTTCCGGCTGGGCGCCGGCCGGATCCGAAGCTGTTGATCGTCGCGCCGATGTCGGGCCACTACGCGACGCTGCTGCGCGGCACGGTGGAGGCGATGCTGCCCTATGCCGACGTGCACATCACCGACTGGGTCGACGCCCGCATGGTGCCGCTGGCCGACGGCAGCTTCGATCTTGACGACTATATCGACTACATCGTCGACATGCTGCATGCGCTGGGCCCCGACACCCATGTGATGGCGGTGTGCCAGCCTTCGGTGCCGGTGCTGGCGGCGGCGGCACTGATGGAAGCCAAGGGTGATCCGTTCGTGCCCTCGACGATGACGCTGATGGGCGGGCCGATCGACACGCGCCGCAATCCGACGGCGGTCAATCTGCTGGCGCAGGAAAAGGGCATCGACTGGTTCCGCGACAACGTCATCATGCGCGCGCCCTGGCCGGTGCCGGGCTTCGGCCGCGAGGTCTATCCCGGCTTCCTGCAGCTTTCGGGGTTCATGAGCATGAACCTCGACCGCCACATCATCGCCCACAAGGACTTCTTCATGCACCTGGTGAAGCATGACGGTGACAATGCCGAGAAGCACCGCGACTTCTACGACGAATATCTGGCGGTGATGGATCTGACGGCGGAATTCTACCTGCAGACCGTCGACACCGTGTTTGTCCGCCAGGCCTTGCCCAAGGGCAAAATGACGCATCGCAGCGTGGCGGTCGACCCTTCGGCGATCCGCAATGTCGCCCTGTTCACGGTCGAGGGCGAGAACGACGACATCTCCGGCCTTGGCCAGACCAAGGCTGCGCACGACCTGTGCATCAACATCCCGGCTGACAGGCACGCCCATTACATGCAGCCGGCGGTCGGCCATTATGGGGTGTTCAACGGCTCGCGCTTCCGCTCCGAAATTGTGCCGCGCATCGTCGATTTCATTACCAGCTACGGCCGTCAGAACCGTGTTGCGGTGAAACCGAAGCTGGTCAGGACCGGCAAGAAATAGGCGACCAGTGATGATGCCCCGTCAATCCGCATCAGGTCGGTCAATGCCAAAATCATCGGCTGGCGGGGCCGCGCGGCCGTCGACCTGTTGCACAATAGTCGCGTTGGCGCCACGCGAGTAACCATGCCGCAAAAATCAATCCATCCTCATAATTGACACGGACTGTAAATACCCCTTAACGTTTCGTTAACAACAAGGGACAAGCGGGGACAATGATTTCCTCACCGATGGCGAGAACGCTGCGCCTGTGCGCGCTGGCCGGACTTACTGTGGCGGCAGGTTGGGCCGGTTCGGCCTCGGCAGCCAGCCCGATGATAACAGGTGGCCCGACCTCGCAGCCGATCGGCCATTATGATTTCTGCAAGAGCTACGCGTCCGAATGCTCGATCCGCCCGAAGGATCTGTCGCCCGCCAGCCTGACCGGCTCGCTGTGGCGCAAGCTGCTCAGCGTCACGGCAAAGGTCAACGCCGCCGTCAAGCCGGAGAGCGACTTCGACATCTACGGCAAGGACGAGGTCTGGGCCTATCCCGACAAGGGCGTCGGCGATTGCGAGGACTATGTCCTGGAAAAGCGCCGTGAGCTGAACCGGCTTGGCGTCTCGTTTGCCGATCTGCTGATGACCGTCGTGCGCAAGCCGGATGGCGAAGGGCACGCCGTGCTGACGGTGCGCACCGACAAGGGCGACTACATCCTCGACAATCTGACCGACCAGGTCCGTTCCTGGGACCAGACCGGCTATCGTTTCCTCAAGCGGCAGGCGATCGACAATACCGGCCGCTGGGTCTCGATCCGCGGCGGCCAGCAGGTTCTGGTCGGCTCGGTCCAGTAACAAGGCAACTCATTTCGGCTGTGCCAGCGCGGCGCGGATCGACGCAATGATGCGGCGAAGCTCGGCTTCGTCGAGCTTTTCGATGTTGTCGGCCAGGAGATTGGCAAGCTCGGTCGCCGCAGGGCTAAGACCCGACGTGTCGAGCTTGACGCGCGGATGCGAGGTTTCGGCCAACCGCGCCAGTTCCTCGGCCTCGTCCCAGATGATGTTGAAATAGCCGATGATCTTCTGGATCAGCGTCCAGCTCGGCGCGCCGCGGCGGCCGTGTTCGAGCGCCGAGAGATAGGCTGCGCTGACGCCGATCGCCTTGGCCATGTCCTTCTGGCTGACGCCGCGCTCGTTTCGCAGCACGCGAAGCTTTTCGCCGAATGGGGTCACAAGCGCACCTTCATGGGTGTATCCTCATAGGTGCGTCCCTCATGGGCGTGTCCTCATGAGCGCGCCCGCCGCAAGCGGATATAGAGCGCACCCGAGCCGCCATGTTTGCGGGCGGCATGGTCGTGGCTGGAGACGAGGGGCCGGAAGGCGGGTGTCGACAGCCATGACGGCACGGCGCGCCGCAAGACGCCATCGCCGCCCGACGAGGAACCCTTGCCGGTGATTACAAGGACGTAGCGGATGCCGCCGGCATGCGCCCGGCACAGGAAGGAAAACAGCAGCGAATAGGCTTCGTCCTGGGTCAGGCCATGCAGGTCGACGCGGCCTTCGATCGGCAGCCGGCCCTTCGACAGCTTGTCCAGCGTCGGTTCGTCGAGTGCGTGGGAGACATGCTGCGCCTTCTGCTTTGCGGCCGTGGCAGCATTGCCCGCGACCTGTGCCGGCGGCGGCGCCTGCCTGGTCTCGTCGATCTCCGGCCCAACGTGCGGAATTTCGACGGCGGTTTTGCCCTTCAGCGGCTTTGCCGTACGCGCCACCAGGTTCCACAGCACCCGGTCGTCCTCGCTCAGCCTGTCGATGCGCCGGGTCATCGGCCTGCTCCTGAAACCAGCGACCGGGGGATCAGCGCATAAAAATCTGCGGCGTTGCGGATAACGCCGGCGATCTCGCCGGCCGCATCGCCCGACCCGGCAAACAGATCACCGCGGGCCGGCCCGGTGATCGCCGAGCCGGTGTCCTGCGCGATCATCAGCCGCCGGAACGGTTTTCCGTCGAAGACGGTCAGCGACGGTGCATCGATATGGAAGGGCGTGCCGAACGTGTGCAGCAGCCGGTCGACGGCGATCGAGCGGCCGGGTGTCAGCGCCACCTTGGCGGCAGCGATCGGGCCGAGCTCTGGGTCGTCGACGCCCATCTCGCGGAAGAAGATGTAGGAGCGGTTGCGCCAAAGGATCTCGTCGACGCGTTCCGGATGCGCCTTGAACCAGGCACGGATCGACTGCATCGTCACTTTCTCCAGCGGGATCTCGCCTTCCTCGCTCAAGATCTTGCCCGGTCCGGTAAAGCGCTGGCCGGATTTGGCGGCATAGGTGATGCGGCGAAGCCTGCCGTCGGTCATCTTGAGCCGCGCCGCACCCTGCACGTGGATGAAGAAGGCGTCGACCTTATCGGCGAGCCAGGCGATTTCCAGCCTTTTTCCGGCAAGCGCGCCGCATTCGATCTCGCCGCGGTCGAAATATTCGACCGGGCCGTTCGGCGCCGCACGTGCGAAGGCGAGATAAGGATCCATGCCGGAAGGACGATTGCCGTCGTCGACGTTGACAAGGTCGGGCGGGCGGGCCAGCAATGGCACCGGAAACTGCTCCGTTCGTACCGGCGAGGCTTCGACCTCCGGCTCATAAAAGCCGGTGACCAGGCCGGGACCACCATCTTCGGCATCGATACGGGCCGGAACGAAATGGCGCTCGAAAAAGCTTCGGGCCTGCAACCGATTCGCCGGCGAAACGGTGCGCGCTTCGGCATAGGCGTCGGCAAAGCCATTGTAATCGACGCCGAGCGCGCCGGAGCGGTAGGATTTGGTCAGGATATGAAAGGCCGACCGGCGAAAGGCGTCAAAGGCCGGGAGATGGTCGTCCTCGCCCCAGCCCGGCAATTCGCCAAAGGATTTTTCGCTGAAGGCTCGAGAAAGCGACACGACAGCCTCCGCCGCCGTCCAGTTCAGTCTTCTTCTTCGGTGGCGACGAGCTTCCAGTTCGGATCGCGCGAGCGCGCGTCACGAGCGAAGGTCCAGACATCCTTGACCTCGGCGACGGTTTCGGGATCGCCGTCGATGACGGCGCCGGCCTTGTCGCGGGTCGCCGAAATCAGCTCGCTGACGATGCGCAGCGTGATGTGCGCCTCGCTGCCCTTCATCTCGGCCGAAACGATGTCGGCCTTGTCGATGCCGACGAAGGAGGACTGGATCTTTTCGGCTTTCGCCTCACGGTCGCCGATGGCCGCGACGAAGCCGTCATAGACCTCGCGCGACAAAAGGTTCTTCAAGGTTTTGCGGTCGCCATCGGCGTAGGCCATGACGATCATCTCATAAGCCATCTTGGCGCCGTCGACGAAGGTCTTCGGATCGAAGGTCGGATCATTGTCCTTGATCGCCCGCAGGCCCCGGTTGAGATCGGTGTCCGGCTTGGCAAAGGCATCGATCGCCACATAGGTGTCGGCCGCCGGCTCTCCCGCCAGGCGTTTGCGCGGCAGCGAGACCACGTTCTCGGGTTTCTGGGCGGCATCCTTGTCGTTTTTGCGCGCTGCCGTATATGGATCGAAGGGTGGGCGCTCGTTGCCCGTGCGTCGGCCAAGCACGTTGCGCAGCTGGAAGAAGATCACCACCGCCGCAATCAGAAAGAAAATCGTGCCGAAGTCGAAGAAGCCCATATCTTGCGCCAATCAATCCCTGCTTTGGCCGGACCAGCGGCCAAGCAAGGGCCGCGATCACATAGCGTTCAGTATCCAAAGCATATAGAACGCATGGCGCAATCATTCAAATCAAAGGCAGCCATACCTATCTAACAGCTCTGGTGCCAGCGGCGATTGCTCGCCGGCCGGCAAAACATCGAAAACGATCGGTCAAGATTTGCGTATCTCGCTGCTTCCCCTGTTCATTCTCGCGCTTCCGCTGCTGGAGATAGCCGGTTTCGTTATTGTCGGCCGCCAGGTCGGCGCGCTGGCGACAGTCGGCTTGGTGCTGGCCTCGAGTGTCGCCGGCGCCCTGCTGCTGCGGCACCAGGGTTTGGGCGTGATGGCCAGGGTCCGTGCCGAAATGGATGCCGGGCGTGATCCGAGCGGCCAGCTTGCGCATGGCGCCATGATCGTGCTGGCAGCGATCCTTTTGATCATCCCCGGCTTCATCTCGGATATTTTCGGCCTTCTGCTGTTCCTGCCGCCGGTGCGCGATCTTGCCTGGCGGATGCTGAAAGGCCGCATCGTGCTGGCAACCGATTTCAGCAGTGGTTTGCGGGCAAGGCAACGCGGCAAGACCATCGATCTCGACGACGGCGACTATTCGCGGGCCGACGACCATACGCGCGGACCGGGTTCTCCCTGGCGCCGCCTCAAGGACGAGTAGCTGCAAGGCAACCGGCGTCTTTTGCAAACTTGTCTTGTCGGGCCGGCCATGATAGCGAACGCCCGAATTTCAATCCGGTCAGCAACGCTGCCCAGGCAAAAGGACCACAGCTTATGGCCAGCAACGACGACGCGCCGACCGGCGCAGCCAACGGTAATGGAAATGCGGCGCAGCCTTCGCTCAACGTGCTTGCGCAATATGTGAAGGACCTGTCCTTCGAAAGCCCCGGCGCACCGAACTCGTTGCGCGGCCGCGACAAGGCTCCGGGCATCGCCATCAATGTCAACGTCAACGCCAACCCGCTTTCGGACAAGCAGTTCGACGTCAATTTGACGCTGAACGCAAAAGCGTCGTTCGACCAGGAAGTGCTGTTCAACGTCGAGCTGGTCTATGGCGGCGTCTTCTCCATCAGCGGCTTCCCGCAGGAGCACATGCTGCCGATCCTGTTCATCGAATGCCCGCGGCTGCTGTTCCCGTTCGCCCGGCAGATCATCGCCGAGGCAACACGCAACGGCGGCTTCCCGCCGCTGATGCTAGACCCGATCGATTTCGCGCAGATGTTCCAGCAGAAGCTGGCCGAGGACCAGGCTGCCGCCGCCAAGGTCAAGGTGAGCTGAGGCTGGTTAGCTCGCAGCATTTGGAAAAACCCGGCGCGAAGCCGGGTTTTTTATAATGATGTCCCGCCCGACAGGCTGAAGGCCAATCGGACGCAAGCGTCGATGGTTCTCTTCAGCGGCAAGTCGAATATCTTCGAGACTAGCCGAAACACCTCTCGCTTCGTCATCCCAGGGCGGAGCAAGGAGCGAAGCGACGCGGCGCAGACCCTGGGATCCATGCCGTTACCTCAGTCGAAGAATGCAGCGGTTCAGAACGGCACTTGTGTCGGCATTGGCGCCAGCTACCTTCAACCATGACCGGCTATGTCTACATGACCGCGAGCCAGAAGCGCGGCACGATCTATGTCGGCGTTACCAACGATCTCGGCCGCCGCATGCCGGAGCACAAATCCGGCCAAGGTTCGCGCTTCACCGGCCGCTACGACGTGCAGCGCCTGGTCTGGTACGAGGAACATTTCGACATTCGTGACGCCATTCAGCGCGAGAAGTCGCTGAAGCGCTGGCCGCGCCAGTGGAAGATCGAGCTGATCGAGAAGACCAATCCAGAGTGGTTCGAGCTTTTTCGCGGAACGGGGTGGTAGTTCGGTTCTGGTCCGCAGGCGCACTGCCGCGTGGTAACGGCATGGATCCCAGGGTCTGCGCCGCGTCGCTTTGCTCCTTGCTCCGCCCTGGGATGACGAAGTTGGGGAAGTTTCGGCCGATCTCCAAGGTTTTGCGATTTGCCACTGAACGGAACTATCGACGTTCGCTGCCGATGGCCGCAACCTGTCAAAACCACTATGCCGCGGAACTCGCTTCCGGGGTGACGCGCAGCCACAGCGCCTTTTCGCCCAATGTGCCAACCATGCCCGCGTGCGCGGTGCGCTCGGCGTCGGTCAGGCGCGACGGCAAGGCGATCGGCCGCACACCGATCGAAATATCGATGTCGTCGACATTCTGCCTGCCGCCCGCCGGAGTCAGGATGCTGTCGAGGATAAGGCTTGCCTGCTTGCCGCCGATGAGCTCGATATAGACCTCGGCCAGCAATTCCGAATCGAGCAGCGCGCCGTGCTTGGTGCGGCGGCCGTTGTCGATGCCGTAGCGGCGGCAGAGCGCATCGAGCGAATTGGGCCCCATCGGATGCTTGCGGCGCGCCAGCGCCAGCGTGTCGACGATCCGTCCCGGATCGATGGCCGGATGGCCAAGCCGGCCGAATTCGAGGTTGAGGAAGCCGATGTCGAAGCCGGCATTGTGCGCGACCAGCTTGGCGCCGTCGATGAAGGCCAGAAACTCCTCGGCGATCTCCATGAAAGTCGGCTTGCCCTGAAGATCGGCGGCGCTGATGCCGTGCACGGCCTGCGCCTCGTGATGGATCTGGCGGCCTTGCGGGTTGATGTATTTGTGGAAGGTTCGGCCGGTCGGGAAGCGGTTGACCAACTCGACGCCGCCAAGCTCGATGACGCGGTCCTCGCGCGTGTCGAGGCCGGTGGTTTCCGTATCGAAGATGATCTCACGCATCGAATCAGTCCACTGGTTCCGGCATCATTCTAGCCGAATCACACCCGGAACAAAATGGCAACAAGTAATGTGGGTCTGCAAGCCTCTTAACCAGGCCTGCCTGCCTTATCCACGACTAGTTCGGCGATGATGGCCTTGACGGCCGCGCGAGCGGCGTCAAAGCCCTGACCGGTGTCGATGACAAAGTCGGCGCGCCGGCGCTTTTCGGCGTCGGAAACCTGCCTGGCCAGGATCGACGCCAGTTTCTCCTCGTTCATGCCCGGCCGCGCCAGCACGCGGGCGCGCTGGACTTCGGGCGGCGCGGTGACGACCACGACCTTGTCGACGCGGTTGCGGCCGCCGGTCTCGAACAGCAGCGGTATATCGAGCACGGCAAGCGGCGCGCCGGCGGCACGATGTTCAGCCAGGAAGGCATCGGCGTCGGCACGGACCAGCGGATGGATGATCGCTTCCAGCCGTTTCAGCGCGGCGGCGTCGCCGAGCACCCGCTCCGCCAGTGCCGCGCGGTCGACCGCACCAGATCGGGTGGTGCCGGGAAAGGCCGCCTCGACCAAGGGCGCGGCCTTGCCGGCATAAAGGCGATGCACCGCCTCGTCGGAATCATGGACCGGCACGCCGGCTTCGGCGAACATCTTGGCCGCGGTCGATTTGCCCATGCCGATCGATCCGGTGAGGCCGAGCACGATCATTTTATCGCGCCGATATCGGCAATAATTATTTGCCGCAGTTCGGCGGTGACTTCTGGCCTGATGCCGAACCAGCGCTCGAAGCCGGGCACCGCCTGGTGCAGCAGCATGCCGAGCCCATCGACGGTTCTCAGGCCGCGCGCTTTGGCGGTGGCAAGCAGCGGCGTCTCCAGCGGCACGTAGACGATGTCGGTGACGATGGCGCGGTCCGGCAGTCTGCCCGGATCCGCGGACAGGCCTTCATTGCCATGCATGCCGAGCGCTGACGTGTTGACCAGCAGGCCGGCATCTTCGAGCAATTCGCCGGTCGCCGCCAAGCCATGGGCGGAGACGCCGGCACCGAAGCGGTCGCGCAGCTCCTGCGCCCTCGCAAGCGTCCGATTGACGATGCGGATGTCGCTGACGCCGCGCTGCTTCAGCGCATGGATGACCGCGCGAGCGGCGCCACCGGCGCCGAGCACCACGGCGGGGCCGTTGGCCGCCCAGCCCGGTGCATATTCGTCCAGATTGGCGGCAAAGCCATGGGCATCGGTGTTGCCGCCCCACAATTCGCCATTCTCGAACCACAGCGTATTGACCGCACCGATTTGTTCGGCGTCGGCGTCACGCCGCTTGGCCAAAGCGAAGGCGGCTTCCTTGTGCGGGATGGTGACGTTGCCGCCGCGATAGCCTTGTGCCTGCAGCGTCTGCAGGAATTCGGCAAACGCCTCTGGTGCAACGTCGATGGCCTCGTAGACGCCGCCGATGCCGTATTTCGCCAGCCAGTGGCCGTGGATCTTCGGAGACCTGGAATGCGCGATCGGGTGGCCCGTGACAAACGCCTTTTTCGTGGCCTCAGCCATCGATCGCCCCGAACTCACGCAGCTTGGCCAGCACCGGCAAAAGTGGCAGGCCGACAATAGTAAAATAGTCGCCTTCGATTTTTTCGAACAGCTGGATGCCTTCGCCTTCGATCTGGTAAGCGCCGACGCTGGACAACGCCTTGGCGCCGACGCGCGCAAGATGGCGGCCGATGAAGGCCGGATCGAGCTTGCGCATGGTCAGGCTGGCGATGCCGACATGCCGCCACAGAACCTGGCCGTCACGGCCGAACACGACGGCGCTGTTGAGATGATGCGTCTTGCCCGACAGCGCCAGCAGATGACGGCGCGCTCCTTCCATGTCGGCCGGCTTATGGAACAGCTCGTCGCCGAGCGACAGCGTCTGGTCGCAGCCGAGCACCAGGGCGCCGGGCTTGCGCTCGCTGACGTCGGTGGCCTTGGCTTCGGCGAGCACCAGGGCGACGTCCTCCGGCGACACGCCACTATTCTGCAGCGGCGCCTCCAGCGCGCGCTCATCGACAGAAGCCGAAACCGCTTCGACAGTGACGCCGGCATTGACGAGCAGCGCCTTGCGGAACGGGCTGCCCGAGGCAAGGATGATTTTTTTTGCCATTTTTTTTTTCACCCGGTTCCTGACACTAGGGTGTGTCGAGATTCAGGTCAGGCCGAGCCGAAAACGGTGGCTTCCGAGAACCGGAGCGGAGCGTACTTTTCGTACGTGAGCACCGGAAGCGCAGGAAACCGCCGTTTGCAGGCCGGCATCACCTGAATATCACACGACCTACCGCGTCTTGCCGCGCAGGGCAACGATGGCCGCCGCCGTCTCCTCGATCGAACGGCGGCTGACGTCGATCATCGGCCAGCCATGCCGCGTGCATATCTGGCGGGCATAGGTGAGCTCTTCCGCGATCGCGGCACGGTCGACATAGTCGGTCGGCTCATAGGCGCTGGTGCCGAGAATGCGGTTCTGCCGGACTTGCGATATGCGTTCGGCGGTGGCGACCAGGCCGACGATCAGCGGCCTCCTGGCATTGACCAGGGTTTCGGGCACCGGCACGCCGAGCACAATCGGAATGTTGGCGGTCTTGATGCCGCGATTGGCGAGATAGATGCTGGTCGGCGTCTTCGAGGTGCGGGAAATGCCGACAAGCACGATGTCGGCATCGTCCATATTGGCTGGCAGCTGGCCGTCATCATGTTCCATGGTGAAATTGAGCGCGTCGATGCGGCGAAAATATTCAGCGTCCAGCACATGCTGGGCGCCGACGCGGCGGCCGGCAGGCGTGCCGAGATAGGACTGGAACACCGTCAGCACCGGCTCCAGCACCGAGACGCAAGGCAGGCCCATGGCCGCGCAGCGCTCGTCGATACCGCGGGCAAGCTTCTGGTCGACCACCGTGTAGAGGATGATGCCCGGCTCCTCCTCGATGTCCTCGAACACCTTCGTCACCTGCTTTTCGGTGCGGATGAGCGGATAGATATGTTCGATGGCGCGCGCGTCCTTGTATTGCGCGGAAGCCGCGCGGCCGGCGGCCAGCAGCGTTTCGCCGGTGGCGTCGGAAATCAGGTGAAGATGAAAGAAGCTCTGCGGTTTGTTCACAGGATACATTCCAGGCTGTGGGCCGATGTGGATAAGCCGGGCGGAAAACTCGGCCACCGCAAAGCGACTGTATCAGATGGCGGTTTGTCCACAATTCGATGTGCTGTCGGCTTCTCCGGGCGGTTGGGGACAAGTCCGGGGACGGAGCTTCTTGCCTTCGCTTCATCCACAGGGGCAATTTCCCTGGCCTGGCGGCAACGCATTGACTTCAGTCGTAAATTCGCGGTTTTCCACAAAGTCCTGCAATCCCGCTGGAGAAGCGCGCGACAATATGCTGGCTGGTCTTTTCGAGGGCAAAGCGGGACAGGAGACAACCACCACAACCAACAGACTCTTAGAATCATAAGATTCCTAAAAATAGAATATTTAATTATAGGGAAGCCTGGAAAGGCGAGCGCTCAATGCCTCAAGACCGGATCGTGCTGGACGTGTTGAGAGGCAAAGCGGCGTTTCCGCCGCCGCTCTGGATGATGCGCCAGGCCGGCCGCTATCTGCCGGAATACCGGGAGACGAGGAGACGGGCCGGATCCTTCCTCGATCTTTGCTACGACCCGGATCTCGCCGTCGAAGTGACGCTGCAGCCGATCGAACGCTTCGGCTTCGATGCATCGATCCTGTTTTCCGATATTCTTGTCGTGCCGCATGCGCTTGGCCGCGACGTGCGCTTCGAGGAAGGACGCGGCCCGCTGCTGACGCCGATCACGGCTGCGGAAATTGCGGCTCTCGACGGCGAAACGTTTCACGTGAATCTCGAGCCGGTCTACGAGACGGTGCGGCGGTTGCGCGCCAGACTGCCTGATGAAACGACGCTGATCGGCTTCTGCGGTGCGCCGTGGACGGTGGCGACCTACATGATTGCCGGCCACGGTACGCCCGACCAGGCGCCGGCCAGGCTGTTCGCCTATCGCGAGCCGGCGGCCTTTCTTAGGCTGCTGAAGGTGCTCGCTGATCATTCGGCTGCCTATCTGATCCGCCAGATCGAGGCCGGCGCCGACGTGGTGCAGATCTTCGATTCGTGGTCAGGCGTACTCGACGAAGCGTCTTTCGAGTTGTTCTGCGTCGAGCCAGTGGCCTCGATCGTCCGGCAAGTGAAGGCTGCCCATCCCAATGTTCCGATCATCGGCTTTCCCAAGGGCGCGGGAGATCACTATCGAAGCTATCGCCAGAAGACCGGCGTGACCGGGCTGGGCATCGACTGGACCGTGCCATTGTCGAGCGCGAAGGAATTGCAGCGTGACGGCGCCGTGCAGGGCAATCTCGATCCGCTGAGGCTTGTAGCCGGCGGCAAGGCGCTTGACGACGGCGTGGGGGCGATCCTGAAGGCGCTGGGCGACGGGCCGCTGATCTTCAATCTCGGCCACGGCATCACGCCCGAGACGCCGCTCGCTCATGTCGAGCGGATGGTCAAGCTGGTGCGGAGCGCATCGTAACGATGATGGACGCGGACAATGCGAACGGCACCAACACCGGTAAGGGCGCGATGCGCCGCGCGGCAATCGCGATCGCCATTTTCCTGGTGCTGGCCGGGCTGCTGTTGCTGTTCGGGCCCGATGATTTCTATCCCTGGGCGAAGGCGATCCATGTGATTGCCGTCATCTCCTGGATGGCTGGCATGCTCTATTTGCCGCGCTTGCTGGTCTATCATGCCGATGCCGAAAAAGGCTCCGTCCAGTCGGAGACTTTCAAGGTGATGGAGCGCCGCCTGCTGCGCGGCATCATCAATCCGGCAATGGTGATCACCTGGGCATTCGGCCTGTGGCTTGCCTGGAAAGGCTTTGGTTTTCAAGGCGGCTGGCTGCATGCCAAGATCGCCGCGGTGGTTGGCCTGTCGGCCGTGCATGGCTATCTCGCCGGCGCCGTCCGGAAATTTGCCGAAGACCGCAATGAAAAATCGGCAAGGCACTGGCGGATCGTCAATGAGATCCCTACATTGCTGATGATCGTCATCGTCGTCCTGGTTATCGTGAAACCGTTCTGACGTCTTCGGTTGCCCGCAAAAGGCGGCTTGCTCTTTCAACCGACCGACGATAAAAGACGGGTCTTCCTTCCCGTCATGCGCCGCCCATTTATCGCTTCGGCCGCGCCCGGCATTTGTCGCATCCCGCCGATATTTTTCCCAAAGCTTACTCAGAGTCCGTCTAATGATGCAAGAAATGAAACTCACAGAGTTCAAGAACAAGAAACCGCCAGAGCTGATCGCTTATGCGGAATCGCTCGAAGTCGAGAATGCCAGCGTCATGCGCAAGCAGGAGCTGATGTTCGCGATCCTGAAGAGGCTGGCGACCCAGGATATCGAGATCATCGGTGACGGCGTCGTCGAAGTGCTGCAGGACGGTTTTGGCTTCCTGCGCTCCGCCAATGCCAACTATTTGCCAGGTCCCGACGACATCTATATTTCACCGTCGCAGATCCGGCGGTTCTCGCTGAAGACCGGCGATACGGTCGAAGGCCCGATCCGCAGCCCGAAAGAGGGCGAGCGCTATTTCGCGCTGCTCAAGGTCAACACGATCAATTTCGACGACCCGGAAAAAATCCGCCACAAGATCCATTTCGACAATCTGACGCCGCTTTATCCGACCTCGCGGCTGAAGATGGAGATGGAGGTTCCGACCTCCAAGGATATTTCGGCGCGCGTCATCGACCTGGTGGCGCCGCTCGGCAAGGGCCAGCGCGCGTTGATCGTGGCGCAGCCGCGCACCGGCAAGACGGTGCTGCTGCAGAACATCGCCCATTCGATCACCACCAACCATCCGGAATGCTATTTGATCGTGCTTCTGATCGACGAGCGGCCGGAGGAAGTCACCGACATGCAGCGCTCGGTGAAGGGCGAGGTGGTGTCCTCGACCTTCGACGAGCCGGCGGTGCGCCACGTCCAGGTCGCCGAAATGGTCATCGAAAAGGCCAAGCGCCTGGTCGAGCACGGCCGTGACGTGGTCATCCTGCTGGACTCGATCACCCGCCTCGGCCGCGCCTACAACACCGTCGTGCCGTCGTCCGGCAAGGTGCTGACCGGCGGTGTCGACGCCAATGCGCTGCAACGGCCGAAGCGCTTCTTCGGTGCTGCCCGCAATATCGAGGAAGGCGGCTCGCTGACCATCATCGCCACGGCGCTGATCGATACCGGCAGCCGCATGGACGAGGTCATCTTCGAAGAGTTCAAGGGCACCGGCAATTCGGAAATCGTGCTCGACCGCAAGGTGGCGGACAAGCGCATCTATCCGGCCATGGACATCCTCAAATCCGGCACCCGCAAGGAAGACCTGCTGGTTCCGCGCCAGGACCTGCAGAAGATCTTCGTGCTGCGACGCATCCTGGCGCCGATGGGAACGACCGACGCCATCGAGTTCCTTATCGACAAGCTCAAGCAGACCAAGACCAACGCGGATTTCTTCGATTCGATGAATACGTAAAGGGGGCAAAGGCGCGGCGATCCTTCGCGCCCCCCTCTGTCCTGCCGGACATCTCCCCCACTTGGGGGGAGATCGGCAGCTTCGCCGACGGCGTCCCTTTTACAAGGTTGGTGGTTGGCGAAATCAGTGATGACGGCCAATCTCCCTCCTTGTGGGGGAGATGTCCGGCAGGACAGAGGGGGGCGCTGTCCCGCCGGCGTTCCGGTTCTGTGCACCTCGACCTATCGACGGCGCAACTGCCGCTCGAGTTCCTCAGCGTCGGTTACCAGCGGCAGGCAGACCTGCCCCGTGCAGAGCCAGGCGCCGGGCTCGGCCGTTGGCGGCAGGACGCCGCCTGGCAACGCCGGCAGATTTGTCGCCGAGCCAACAGGCACGACGATGTCCACCCGGCGCGGGTCTGGATTTCGATTCGCAACCGGAACAAGCCTTGGATTCTCCGGTCTATCCACGATCACCAGCTTCAGCGGTTCAAGCGTCAAGGCACAGGCATTGACTATACCCGCCTGGCCATAGCCCTGGTGCTCCGCCCGCCCGCCCGCGTGCTCTGCGACTGTCCAGGCTTTTTCCCAGAGATCGAGATCGCCCGAAAGCGACGACAATCGGACCAGGGCTTCGATGATCTGGCCGGCAGCGGAAGGAATGGCTTCGTCGACATCGCCGCGGATGCGGATCGGCACATCCGCGCTGTCTGACGCGGTCAGATAGTAGCCGGTCTTGTCGCTGTCCCGGTGCCAAAGATCGAGTTGCTCAATGAAGTTCCCGGCGCGATCGATATAGTCGGGATTGCCGGTCGCCTCGAACAGTGAGATGGCGGCGTTGGCCATGGCGGCATAGTCGCTCGACAGAGCCGGAAACAGCTTCTTTGCGCCGAGCATCGAATGCGGCGGGCGGCCGTCACGTCCGGCAGCCGCAATTGCGGCAAAGGCCGCTGCCGCCGCTTCGATCCAGTCGGATCGGCCAAGCGACCGTCCGGCCTCGGCAAGGGCTGCGATCATCAAGCCGTTCCAGTCGGTCAGGGCCTTGCCGTCACGCCCGGGCCGCACGCGCTGTTCCCTCGCTGCCAGCAGCCTTTGCTTGAGCGGAAACAGAAGGTCACGATCGACGACGCTCTGCGCCTGTTGAGCATCAGTCTGGCAAATGATCGGCTTGCCTTCCCAACCATGCGGACCGGCAAGCGTGAAGTATTTGAAAAACAATGCTGAATCGTCGCCAAGGGCTGCTTCGAGCTCATCCCTGCTCCAGGTGTAGAACAACCCCTCCTCGCCCTCGCTATCGGCATCAAGGCTGGCGGCAAAGGCATCGCCCTCGACTCGCATTTCGCGCAACAGCCAGGCAATCGTCTCTTCGATTCGCAGCCGGAACAATTCCTTGCCGGTCGACGCATAGGCCCAATTGCACAAGCGGATGAGCTGGGCATTGTCGTAGAGCATTTTTTCGAAATGCGGGACCAGCCATTCGGCGTCGGTCGAGTAGCGGCTGAGTCCGCCGCCAATATGGTCATAGATGCCGCCGGCCACCATCTTTTCGAGGCTGAGGAGAACGGCGTCGCGGTGCGATGCGGTGCCGTCGCGCAGCCAGGACAGCCAGAGGCTCTGCATGAACGGCGCGTTGGGGAATTTCGGCGCGCCGCGCAGACCGCCCAAATCGCGGTCGATCATGCCGTCAATGCCATTGGCGAGGTTCGCCAGCATGCCGCGGTCGAGCACGGCCTTGCCATGGCTGCCCGCCAGCCGCGTCTCGACATGCGTGGTCAGGCCGTCGGCACTCTGGTTAACGTTTTCTTTCTTCTCCCGCCAAGCCTTGTCAACCGCCTCCAGCACCTGGACGAAACCCGGCCGGCCGTAGCGGGCTTCGCGCGGAAAGTAGGTGCCGCCCCAGAACGGCTTGCCGTCCGGGGTCAGGAACATGGTCAGCGGCCAGCCGCCCTGCTCGCCCATCGAGGACAGCGCCGCCATGTAGATCTGGTCGATGTCGGGGCGCTCCTCGCGGTCGACCTTGATATTGACGAAGAGACGGTTCATGACGGCGGCGACGTCGTCGTTCTCGAAGCTCTCATGCGCCATGACGTGGCACCAATGGCACGCGGCGTAGCCGACAGAGAGCAGGATCGGACGCTGCAGCACCTTTGCTTCGGCCAGAGCGGCGGGCGACCATGGCCGCCAGTGCACTGGATTGCCGCTGTGCTGCTGCAGATAGGGGCTGGCCTCTTCGGCAAGCAGGTTTTGTGCAGGCAATGTCACGGCGCTACTCGATGGCGGATTGAACAGGAATAGCTAGGGCGCTTCGGCAGAGCGGGCAAATGATTTCAAAAGACTCCATCGTGGCGCTGTCGAGCGGGCGCCTGCCGGCCGGAATTGCGGTGATCCGGATTTCGGGGCCGCAGAGTCGATTCGCTGTCGAAACGATTGCGGGATCGAAGGTGCCAAACCGCGTTGCCACCTATCGCAAGTTCCGGGCGCCCGACGGATCGGTGCTGGACAGCGGCCTGGTCGTCATCTTTGCCGGCCCCGACAGTTTTACCGGCGAGGACGTTGCAGAGTTCCATGTGCATGGCGGGCGCGCCGTTGTGGCGAGGATACTGGAAACGATCGCCTCCTTCGACGGCGTCAGGCATGCCGAGCCTGGCGAATTCACCCGCCGCGCCTTTCTCAACGGCAAGCTCGATCTGGTCGAAACCGAGGCGCTGGCCGATCTCATCAACGCCGAGACCGAAGCGCAGCGGCGCTTTGCCGTTCACAACGCCCAAGGCGTGCAGAGCGAACTCTATCTGGGCTGGCGCCGACGGCTGATCCACGCCCGCGCGATGATCGAGGCCGAGATCGACTTTGCCGACGAGGATGACGTGCCGGGCTCGGTCGCCGATACAGTCTGGTCCGATGTCCGGGCGATGATCGGGGAAATAGAGCGCCACGTCGCCGGCTTCCGCGCTGCCGAAATCATTCGCGATGGGTTCGAAGTGGTAATCCTCGGCGCGCCGAATGCCGGCAAGTCCAGCCTGTTCAACGCCTTGGCGCGGCGCGAAGCGGCCATCGTCACCGACGAGCCGGGCACGACCCGCGACCTGCTCGAGGTGGTACTGGACCTGCAAGGGGTGCGGGTCAGGGTAACCGACACCGCCGGTCTGCGCGAGGCGCCCGGCAAGATAGAGGCGATCGGCATCGAGAAAGCCAGGACCAAGGCGCACAGTGCCGATCTGCTGTTGCTGCTGGAGGATCTGGCGGAGCCAATCGCGATCGGTGTGCTGAGGAGCGACATTCAGGCGCTGAAGGTCGGAACAAAAATTGACCTGTTGGGCGGCAAATCGCCCTCGCCCGCGGCGCACTATGATATCGCTATCTCGACGCGGGACGGCACGGGTCTGGCCGAATTGCTGGACGAAATCGGGCGTCGTGCCGCAGTCCAGATCGGCAAGGCCGGCGATATCCTGCCGTCGCGGCTGAGGCACGTCGAGCTGCTCAATGAGACGAAACGCTTCCTGCTCGCAGCAGTGGCCAGTGGTGATCGCGGGCAGGAGCTACGGGCCGAGGAGCTGCGCCTGGCGGCGGATTGGCTCGGACGAATCGTTGGGTCAGTCGATGTCGAGGACATGCTCGATGTGATTTTTTCGCAGTTCTGTATCGGCAAATGACTCACGTGAAACATAGGGGAAGGGCCACACCGGGGTGATTCACGTGAAACACGGGCCCAGGAATAGGGGGATTGTTTCACGTGAAACGATCCCGCTCGTAGCGTCTCCCCTTCTCCCCTTGGGGTGTTTGGACCGGAGACATCGCGAACAGATGTGCGAGGACATCGCGAACAGTTTTGCGCTTTTGCGCGAGGGGGTTCGGGATGCCATTCGAGGACAGAAGCGTG